>NZ_JOID01000007.1 GCF_000719865.1 Streptomyces albus subsp. albus | reverse complement strand
CCCGGACACCGAAAGATGTCGAGCTCGCCGCATAACCTCAGCACCCCGAACCATCCCAAACCCGACAGGGTGTCTTGACGGAAGACATAGAGGCACCCCTTCCCCGTCCCCCTTTTCCCGATACACCGCACAGCAGGAGACCGGTAGGAGAGGAACGTCCATGACCCCGGTACGCACATCCGGCGCGAACCGATCCGCCGAGGGCGCCGTCGCGGGCCGCAAGCCCCGCGTGATGCCCCGGCTGCTGCGCGGGGGCGCGGCCGGGATAGCGGGGGTGCTGCTCACCGCCAGCCCGACCTGGGGCGCGGGCGTGGACATCAGCCACCGGTATCTGTCCGAGCGCGACGACCGCGCCCGCACCCACGGCAGCCCGGGCCCGCGCGGCGGCCCGCCGGCCCCCGGCGAGCGGCGGGACGCCGCCCGCGGGGCGCGGGAGGACACCGGGAGCGCGGACGGCCTGGCCAGCTCGGACGGCTCGGACGGCCCGGCCTCCGGAAAATCCACCGGAACCGGCGCCGCGCACGGGTGGACGCACCCGGTGGCCGACGCCGACGTCTCCGCCGCCTACGGCATCCCCGGCGGCTGGCTCGCCGGCCACCACACGGGTGTCGACTTCGCCGTCCCCGTGGGCACCCCGGTGCGCGCGCCCGGACCGGGCGAGATCGTGACGGCCGGCTGGGGCGGGGACTACGGCCACCTGGTGACCGTGCGGACGCCGGGCGGCCAGTACCTCCTCTTCGCCCACCTCTCCCGGGTCGACGCGACCGCGGGGCAGCGGGTGGGCCCGGGAGACCTCCTCGGCCTGTCCGGCAACACCGGCCGGTCGAGCGGGCCGCACCTGCACTTCGAGGTGCGGCAGAGCACGGAGTACGGATCCGACATCAACCCGCGGTCGTATCTGGCCTCCAAGGGCGTCCGGCTCTGACGCCCGGTCCCCCTGGGACGCGCCGCCGCCCGCGGGCCGGGCGGCGGCGCCGGGCCGCACGGGCCGGGCCGGCCCCGGGGACGCGGGCGGCCCGGAGACGCGGTCAGCCCAGGGACGCGGTGAGCGTGATCGTCGTCCCCGTCAGGGCCTGGCTCACCGGACAGTTGACCTTGGCGTCCTCGGCCGCCGCGGTGAAGGCCTCGGCGTCCGTTCCGGGGACCTCGCCCGACACCGTCAGGTGGATCCCGGTGATGCCCGTGCCCGGCTGGAAGGTGACCTCGGCCCGGGTCGTCAGCCGGGTCGGGGGCGTGCCGGCCTTCGACAGGCCGTTGGAGAGGGCCATCGAGAAGCAGCTCGAATGCGCCGCTGCGATCAGCTCCTCCGGGCTCGTCCGGCCGTCGGGCTCCTCGGCACGGGACGGCCACGAGACCTGGTACTCCCCGGCTCCGGAGGAGTCGAGGGCGACGGTGCCCCGGCCCTCGAGCAGATTGCCTTCCCAGACCGTGTGCGCGGTGCGTGTGGTGGCCACGTTGGATCCCTCCTGTGATGCGGGTGGCTTCAAGCCGATGGTCCGCCCCCGTACGGCCGCTCCGGCCGCGACGCGCCGTGCGGCGGATGCCGGCGCCGCAACCGGTCCGCGACATCTGCCCCGATACGGGACAGAGCGGTCCGGGAGGGGGCGGGCGGAGGCGGAGAGCGGCGGGGTGTCCGTCCGGGCCGCCGGCGGTCGCTGCGGAACGGACACGCGCGTGCGCCGGGGACACGGGGTGGTCCCCAGGCGGTTTGCGGGGCGCCCGGGCCGCGACCGATCCCATCGGCGGGCGATCGGCCGGGGGCGAGTGGCGGGGCGGAGGCGGACGGGAGACGAAGGGCTCGGCTCAGGCCGGAGCCTTGGCGTGGAGGGGGAAGCGGGCGCGGACCGTCTTGCCGCCGGGGCGGCGGAGGACTTCCAGCTCGTCGGAGAGCCGCTGGACCATGATCAGCCCGAGCCCGCCGCCGCCCGTGAGATCCGAGGTCCGGCGGATGGCCGGGGTGATCTCACTCCGGTCGTCCACATCGACGATCAGTACGTCCTCCCAGGCGCTGATGCGCAGCCGCCACCATCCGGACGTGTGCCGGGTCGCGTTCGCCACCAGCTCGGAGACAACGAGCACGACCGCGTCGGCATCCACTCCGGGGCACGCGGTGGAGACGTACTCCGCGGCCGCGTGCCTGGCATCAGCGGTGCTGGCACGGCTGGACTCCACCACGACCATGCGGCTGCACCTCCTCCTCACCGTTCATTACACCCCTCTTGCCCAGCGGCCGCCCAAACATGGGACACGATCAGGCAGAGGATGCGCGGATGATGTGAGAACACGCGTCATCCGGGTACTCCCCGCCCGAGCTGTCACCCGAGGGCGGGACGGAACGGATCCGCCTCCGCCTTCCGGGTGGCGGCCCGCCGGGCGCGGCGTGCGCACCGCGCACCTCCCCGCGCGCCGTGCCTAGCCTGCGGAGGTCACCGTATCGCGGAGGTGTCCTCCATGTTCCGTCCAGTCCTCCCCGTCCGCACGCCGGGGGCCCGGTCACTGGCGGTCGGCGTCCTCTGCGCTGCCCTGCTGGCCGGTGGCTGCGCCCAGTGGTCCGGGGCCCCGGAGCCCCCGGCACGGCCCGGTCCGGAGGCCGGCGCACACCGGGTCTCGCCCTTCGGGGGACTGACCGAGCGGCCGCGGCCGACGCCCGGCACGACCTTCCTGCTCGTGGGCCTGGACGGGCGCACCGGCATCTCGCGCGAGGAGAAGCGGCGGCTGTTCGTCGGCGGCGAGGGGTGCGACTGCACGGACGTGATGATGCTGCTGCACGTCTCGGCGGACCGGGACCGGGTCGGCGTCATCAGCATCCCGCGGGACTCCTACGCCGAGTTCCCCCCGCACATCGAGCCCGCCGCCGTCGAGCCCACCACCGGCGCCCCTCCCTCCACCGGAGCCTCCGGACCGGCTCCCTCCGGACCGGCTCCCTCCGGGAGCGTCTCCTCCGGGACCGTCTCCCCCGTGCCCGGGACCGCCGGGCCGAAGACCTCCCCGCCGGAAGCACCGGCGCCGGCGCCCTCCGGGTCCGGCACCGGGCCGGGGCGCCACTGGGGAAAGATCAACGCGGCGCACAAGCACGGCGGCCCGGCCCTCACCGTGGCCACGGTGGAACACGCGACCGGTATCCGGATCGATCACTACGTGGAGACGGATTTCACGGGCTTCGTCCGCGCGGTCGACCGGCTCGGCGGCGGCGAGGTCTGCACCGACAAGCCCCTCCGGGACGAGAACTCCGGCCTCGACCTCCCGCCCGGCACCCACCACGTCGACGGCACGGGCGCGCTGAAGTACGTCCGCGCCCGCAAGCTGGATCCCCCCGGAGACCTCGGCCGGGTCCGCCGGCAGCAGCGCTTCCTGCTCTCGGTGATGGAGAACCTCCTCTCCGGCGAACGGGCGGCCTCCGGCCGGGACGAGTTCTCCCGCGGCGCGCGGGCCCTGCTGGAATCCGTCCGCACCGACGAGGGCCTGACCCTGCCGAAGCTGGCCGGCCTCGCCCGGGCCCTGCGGAAGCTGCCGGGCTCCGCCGCCGAGTTCGCCACCGTGCCCATGAGGGACTTCGACCACCGGGTCCCCGGCTGGGGCTCCACCCTTCTCTGGGACGAGCCCCGGGCGGAGGCCCTCTTCGCGGCCGTCCGGGCGGACCGGCCGTTCGTTCCGGAGACCCGCCCCGGCGAGGTCCGCCCGGTGCCCGTCGCCATCGAACCGCGCAAGCTGCGGGTGAGCGTGGCCGAGGGGCCCGGGGCGGAGCCGGGCAGCGCCGCCCGGCTGGCGCGGAAGCTGCGGGCCACCGGCTTCACGGTCGTCGGGGTCACGGCCGGGTCCGGAGGCGGCACCCCGCACGCGGGACCGACCGAGATCGCGTACGACCCGCGGCTGCGGCGCGCCGCCCCGACCCTGTCCGCCGCGCTGCCGAACGCCCGGGTGCGCGAGGTGGAAGGGCTCGGCCGGGTCTTCCGGGTGACCGTCGGCCCGATCGCCGGGCGGGTGGTCCCGGTCGTCCACGACCGGAGCGGTGTCGAAGGGGCACCCGTGACCGGCGACGAGCTCAGCTGCCGGGAGCAGCCGCCCGGCGGGTAGTGCCCCGTGTCTCCGTGCCCCGCGCCTCCGGCCCGCGCCCCCGCCCCCACCTCCCGCGTCTCCCGCGCCCCCGGCTCCGGTCGGGCCGTGCGAGGGCCCACGGGTGACGACGGTCACCGGGCGTCATGAACGCCACGCAGGGTAGGCGACCGGCCAGTCTACGAACGGGGAGAGTGGCCCACCCATGAGCACACTGCGGGACAAGCGGCGCGAGAAGCTGGCCGACAGCCGGCGCAGCGAGGACAAGAAGACGCGGATGACCGTCCTCGTGGCGCTCGCCGCGAACCTCGTCATCGCGCTGGCCAAGGCGCTGGGCGGCCTTTTCGCCGGTTCCCCCGCCCTGCTGTCGGAGGCGGCGCACTCGGTGGCCGACAGCATGAACGAGATCTTCCTGCTCGCTTCCCTGCGGCGCAGCCGCAAGGCCCCGGACGCGGAGCACCCCTTCGGCTACGGCAAGGAGCGCTTCTTCTGGTCCCTGCTGGCGGCCGTCGGCATCTTCGTGATGGGCGGCTGCTTCTCCTTCTACCAGGGCATCAGCGCCATGAGTTCCGGCTCCTCGGAGAGCCTCGACGGCTATGTGGCCGGGCTCGTCGTCCTCGGCATCGCCCTGCTCGCCGAGGGGACCTCCCTCCTCAAGGCCCTCCACCAGCTCCGCGGCCACGCCCGCCGCAACGGACGCGGCATGATCGCCCAGCTGCGGGCCGGCACCGACCCCGCGCTGCGCACCGTCCTCGCGGAGGACGGCACGGCGTGCCTCGGTGTCCTGGTGGCCGCGGCCGGGATGGGCCTTCACATGGCCACCGGCGACATCGTGTACGAGGCGTGGGCCTCGCTGCTGATCGGCGTCCTGCTGGTCTACGTCGCCTACCGGCTCGGCCGGGAGAACCGGGACCAGCTCATCGGCGTGGCGCTCGACCCGGTCCTGCGGCAGGAGATCCACACCTTCCTGGACGAGCAGCCGGAGATCGACACCGTCACCACGCTCCTCACGATGCGGCTGGGCATGGACTCCACCCTGGTCGCCGCGCGGGTCGACCTGATCGGCGGGCTCGACAGCGAGGAGGTCGAGGAAGTCTCCGAGCGGATCAAGAACGCCATGGAGGGCGCCTGGCCCATGGTCGACCAGATCTTCCTGGACATCACCGAGGCCACCGTCGAGGACCGCCGGCGGGCCCGCCGGGAACGGCGGGAGCTCGACGCGGCGGTGGAGGCCGTGGCGGACAACTCCGGCTGAATGGCGGTGCGTTCATGACGGAACGGGGGAGTACGGGGGAGTATGGACGGGAGGGTACGGAGTGACGACGGGGGCACCCGCCGGGCCGGGCGCACGGAGCGCCCCGCCCGAGCGGGCACGTCCGGCCGGCACGGCCGGTCGCGTACCGCTGACCGCACACGGCTGATTCGAGAGGCGAAGAACATGGCCACGGCACAGGCAGCGCACCTGTCCGACGACGATCTCGCCACACTGGACCGCTACTGGCGGGCCGCGAACTATCTGGCCGTGGGCCAGATCTATCTGCTCGCCAACCCGCTGCCGGACGAGCCGCTGGCCGTGGAGCACATCAAGCCGCGGCTGCTGGGGCACTGGGGCACCACACCCGGCCTCAACCTGATCTACGCCCATCTCAACCGGGTGATCAAGGCCCGGGACCTGGACGCCATCCACATCACCGGCCCCGGCCACGGCGGTCCGGCGACCCTCGCCTGCTGCTGGCTGGACGGCAGTTACTCCGACGTCTACCCGGATGTCTCCCGCGACGCCGAGGGCATGGCCCGGCTCTTCCGGCAGTTCTCCTTCCCCGGCGGGGTGCCCAGCCACGTCGCCCCCGAGACCCCCGGCTCCATCCACGAGGGCGGTGAACTCGGCTACGCGCTCAGCCACGCCTACGGCGCCGCCTTCGACAACCCCGGGCTGGTCGTGGCCGCGATCGTCGGCGACGGCGAGGCCGAGACGGGCCCGCTGGCCACCGGCTGGCACGGCAACAAGTTCCTCGACCCGGTGCACGACGGCGCCGTCCTGCCGATCCTCCACCTCAACGGCTACAAGATCGCCAACCCGACGGTCCTGTCCCGCCTTCCGCACGAGGAACTGGACCAGCTGCTCCGCGGCTACGGCCACGAACCGGTGTACGTCGAGGGCGACGACCCGGCCGCCGTGCACCACGCCATGGCCGCCGCCCTCGACCACTGCCTGGACCGGATCGCGGAGCACCAGCGGGCGGCCCGCGAGGACGGCACGGCCGGGCGCCCCCGCTGGCCCATGATCGTCCTGCGGACTCCCAAGGGCTGGACGGGGCCGGCCACCGTCGACGGCAAGCCGGTCGAGGGCACCTGGCGCGCCCACCAGGTGCCGCTGTCGGGCCTGCGGGAGAGCCCCGAGCATCTGCGGCAGCTGGAGGAGTGGATGCGCTCCTACCGGCCCGCGGAACTCTTCGACGAGCAGGGCCGGCCGCGCCCCGAGGTGCTGGGCCACGTCCCCGCGGGGGACCGGCGGCTCGGCTCCAACCCGCACACCAACGGCGGCCGTCTGCTGCGCAGTCTGCCGGTGCCCCCGATCCGCGACTACGCGGTCAAGGTCTCCGCACCGGGCGCCACCCTGCACGAACCCACCCGGGTCCTCGGCGGGCTGCTGCGCGATCTGATGCGGCGGACGGGCAAGAGCCGGGACTTCCGGCTGTTCGGCCCCGACGAGACCGCCTCCAACCGCCTCCAGGACGTCTACGACGCGACCGGCAAGGGCTGGCAGGACGAGCTCCTGCCGACCGACGAGCACCTGACCCGCGACGGCCGGGTGCTGGAGATGCTCTCCGAGCACAACTGCCAGGGCTGGCTGGAGGGTTATCTCCTGACCGGGCGGCACGGCCTGTTCTCCTCGTACGAGGCCTTCATCCACATCGTCACGTCCATGGCGAACCAGCACGCCAAGTGGCTGAAGGTCTCCCGGCAGCTGCCCTGGCGGATGCCGCTGTCCTCCCTGAACTACCTGCTCACCTCGCACGTCTGGCGGCAGGACCACAACGGCTTCTCGCACCAGGACCCCGGCTTCATCGACCACATGGTCAACAAGGACCCGCAGACCATCCGGGTCTACCTGCCGCCGGACGCCAACACCCTGCTGGCCGTCGCCGACAAGACCCTCGACAGCCGCGACCTGATCAACATCGTCGCGGCCGGCAAGCAGCCCTGCTTCGACTGGCTCTCCCTCGACGACGCCGTGAACCACGTGGAGCGCGGCGTCAGCGTCTGGGACTGGGCGGGCAGCGACACCGGGCGGGAGCCGGACGTGGTCCTCGCCGCCGCGGGCGACGTCCCGACCCAGGAGGTCATGGCCGCGGCCGGCCTCCTCCGCGCGCATCTGCCGGATCTGGCCGTCCGGGTGGTGAACGTCGTCGACCTGATGCGGCTGCTGCCGCACACGGAACATCCCAGCGGGCTGAACGATCACGGGTTCGACGCCGTATTCACCGCCGACAAGCCCGTCATCTTCGCCTACCACGGCTACCCGTGGCTGATCCACCGGCTCACCTACCGGCGGCACGGCCACTCCAACATCCACGTCCGGGGCTACAAGGAGCAGGGCACCACCACGACACCGTTCGACATGGTCGTGCTGAACGACATGGACCGCTACCGGCTGGTGATGGACGTCATCGACCGGGTGCCCGGGCTGGCACTCCGGGCGATCGGGGTCCGCCAGCTGATGAAGGACAAGCGCAACGAGCACCGTTCGTACATCCGGGAGCACGGCCAGGACATGCCCGAGATCCGCGACTGGACCTGGGGCTAGGGTCCTTTCGGGGGCGGGGACCGTCGGCGCGGCGAACGACAGCAGACGCACAGACGCGGGGCCACCCCGCCACCGAGGGAGTCTTGAGATATGGCAGACACCGGGACGAAGGCGCAGATCGGGGTCACCGGGCTGGCGGTGATGGGCCGCAACCTGGCCCGCAACCTCGCCCGGCACGGGCACACCGTGGCGCTGCACAACCGCACCGCGACCCGGACCCGGGCCCTGGTCGAGGAGTTCGGGCACGAGGGCACCTTCCTCCCGTCCGACGACCCGGCCGCCTTCGTCGCCTCGCTGGAGCGGCCCCGCCGCCTGGTGATCATGGTGAAGGCGGGCATGTCCACCGACGCGGTGATCGACGAGTTCGTCCCGCTGCTGGAACCCGGCGACATGATCATCGACGGCGGCAACGCGCACTTCGAGGACACCCGGCGCCGGGAGGCCGCGCTGCGCGAGCGCGGCCTCCACTTCGTCGGCGCCGGGATCTCCGGCGGCGAGGAGGGCGCGCTCAACGGGCCCAGCATCATGCCCGGCGGCTCGGCCGAGGCCTACGCCGCCCTCGGCCCGCTGCTGGAGGACATCTCCGCCAAGGCCGCCGACGGCACGCCCTGCTGCGCCCACATCGGGGCGGACGGCGCCGGCCACTTCGTCAAGATGGTGCACAACGGCATCGAGTACGCCGACATGCAGCTCATCGGCGAGGCCTACGACCTGCTGCGCCAGGTCGCCGGTTACCGGCCCGCCGAGATCGCCGAGATCTTCCGCACCTGGAACACCGGCCGCCTCGACTCGTACCTCATCGAGATCACCGCCGAGGTGCTGGCCCACACCGACGCCGCGACCGGCCTGCCGTTCGTGGACGTCGTCGCCGACAGCGCCGGCCAGAAGGGCACCGGACGCTGGACCGTGCAGACCGCGCTCGACCTGGGCGTGCCGGTCTCCGGCATCGCCGAGGCCGTCTTCGCCCGCTCCGTCTCCGGCCACGCGGGGCTGCGGCAGGCGGCCGGCGGCCTGCCCGGCCCCCAGCGCGCCACGCTGGGGGCGGAGGACGCCCGGCACTTCGCCGACCAGGTGGAACAGGCGCTCTACGCCTCCAAGGTCGTCTCCTACGCCCAGGGCTGGAACATGATCGACGCGGCGGCCGCCGAGTACGGCTGGACGATCGACCCGGGCACGGTGGCCGCGATCTGGCGCGGCGGCTGCATCATCCGGGCCGCGTTCCTCGACCGCATCCGCGCCGCCTTCGGCACCGACCCCAAGCTGCCCACGCTGCTGGCCGACCGGGAGTTCGCCGGGGAGATCGGCGCGGCGCAGCGGGACTGGCGCACGGTGGTCGGCACGGCCGTGGCGCACGGGGTGCCGACGCCCGGCTTCTCCGCCGCCCTCGCCTACTACGACGCGCTCCGCGCCGACCGGCTGCCGGCCGCGCTCACGCAGGGGCAGCGCGACTACTTCGGGGCGCACACCTACCGGCGCGTCGACCGGGAGGGCAGCTTCCACACGCTCTGGGGCGGCGACCGCTCCGAAGTCGCCGGCTGAGTCCGGGACGGCCCGCGGCGGGGGCCCCCGCCCCGGGTTTCCCGGGCCGGGGCCCCGCCGTGCCCGTGCGGGCAGTCGGCGCAGGCTGATCATCACACTTTCGAGGGAGCGCGGGGAGCGCCTCGCCCGCCGCCGGGCCCGCCCGCGCGAGTCTGACCGGAGAGCAGCCGTCCGGAAAGGACTCCCCATGCGCTGGTCCCGCACCTCCGGCGGACCGCCCGTAGCGGTGGACCTCGGCACCTCCCGCATCCGTGTCCGCGGACCGCGGGGAACCCACCGCTACGACGGCGCGTCCGTCATCGCGGTGACCGCCGCGTCCCGCCAGGTGGTGGCCGTCGGCGACCAGGCGGGCCGCATCCTCGGCCGCACTCCGCCCGACATCGAGGCCGTCGTGCCGCTCAGCCGCGGTGTGGTCACGGACTTCGACGCGGCCGCCCTGCTGCTCCGGCACGCGCTGGGCGGCGGCGGTCCCTCCCGGCGGGGACTGCTGCCGCCCGGGGTCGTGACGGGCGTCCCCGCCTCCGCCACCGAGGTGCAGCGGATCGCTGCCGAGGAGGTGCTGCTCCAGGCCGGGGCCCGCTGGGTGCGGCTGCTGCCCAAGGGGATGCTCGCGGCGCTGGGCGCCGGGCTGCCGCTCTGGGACTCCGGCGGCACCATGATCGTGGACATCGGCGCCGGGACCACGGAGATCTGCGCCTTCGCCTTCGGGACCCTCGTCGCCGCCGAGTCCTCGCCGGTCGCGGGCGACGCCGTGACCTCCGCGCTGGTCACCCATCTCCAGCGCGAGCACACCCTGGCGCTGAGCACGGTCGCGGCCGAGGCCGTCAAGACCGGCCTGGGGCGGGTGGCGGAGACCGCGCCCGGCACCCGGCTTCCGGTCCGCGGCCGGGACCGCGTCACCGATCTGCCGAAAACCGTCTCGGTCGCGGCGGGGGAGCTGCGGGACCTCATCGAGCCGGAGATCGGGCGCATCGCCCGGCTGGTCGTCGCCGCCATCGGCAACTGCCCCGGCGGCGTCGCGGACGACATTGTGGAGCGCGGGCTCGTCGTCACGGGCGGCGGGGCGCTCTTCGACGGACTCCCGGACCGGCTGGGGCGGGCCATCGGCATGACCGTCCATCTCGCCGGGGCGCCGCGCTCCTCCGTGCTCGACGGCGCCGCGCGCTGGATCGACGACGTGGACCCCGCCGCCCGCCGGCAGATGCTGGCCCCGCTGTGAAGGGCACGGCCACCGTCACCACCGGCTTCCGGGGCGGAGGGCTTCCGGGCTCCCGGGGCGGCGGCTCAGATCTCCGCGCGGCAGCCCGGCAGGGTGCGGGGATGCGGCGCCGGCCCCTCGCGGCCTCCCGCCACGCGCTCCCGCTCCCGCCGGGCGCCCTCGCCCACGGCGGCGTGGACCGCCCGGGCCAGCCGGGCGCCCCAGAGGGAGCGCGGCCCGCCGAACGCTTCCTCCTCCTCGCCGGGCCGGGCGGCGCGGGCCGCGACGCACACCGCGTCCGAGGGGGTTCCGGAGCAGTCGAAGCCCGCCTCCAGCAGGGCCTGGACCTTGGCCTCGGTGACCGTGGCCACGGCGTTGACCAGCGCCGCGTCGCTCAGCGGAGCCGGTACGGCGACGACGATGTTGATCGTCCCCGGCGGCGGCGCGGCCGGGGACCCCGGGGCGGGGGAGGCGGCCCAGCCGGAGACGCCGATGCCCGTGGTGACCAGCGCCTCCACCCCGCCGTCGGCGGCGCGCGTGCACGCGTCGACCTCGGCCGCCGTCATCAGACCCACGCCGGGCCCGGTCAGCCCGGCGTCCCGGGCCAGCCCGGCCAGATGACGGCCGGGGTCGGTCCGGGTGTAGCCGGGGCGCACCTGGGCGTTGAGCACCCAGCCGCGCTCACCGAGGCCGCCGCCCAGGACCGCGCTGCTGGCCATCCGCCAGCCCGGCCCGGCGCGCCACAGCAGCAGATGGCGGCAGGCTCCGTCCTCGGTGCGGGCCAGCCGCTCGGCCCGCAGCAGGGCGGGTGCGGGGCCGGCCGCGGCGCGCGGCAGGGGTGTGGTGGTCACGGCGCCCTTCCTCCGCCGGCCGGGTCCGGGAGACGGCCCGGGAGGGTCCCGGCGGCCGGTGACCATGATCGTAGACGGCGGCCGCGGGGGCGGGGCGGGGGGCCTGGCCACCACACCGGCCATTGCTCCGCCCACCGCTCCGGTCATCACTCCGCCCACCGGTTCACCGCATCCCGGGACCCCGTCAAAACGGACAAAACGCCCGTCGGTGACGCGCTTCACAGAATGCCCGGCGGAATGGTGACGCATTGCATCGGGATGCCGCTGTTCCGTCGAGGATGTAACCCTCTGCTGTTTCCGGGCGCCGAACCGCGAGGTTTTTCGTCGCTCTTTGCTGGGGCGCGTGCGCACCGCGTCACGCCATCCCCGCGAATACCGCCGGTAAACACCGGGCTGTCCGACTTCTCCTTGCCTCGGTGAAATCAGAGCGCTTACGTTTGCCGCTGTTCCGCCGAACGCTTGGCGGACATTCCTCCTCCGGAACGCCGAATCCTGCCGCCGGAGCGGGGAAAACCACGACGCACCACGGCAGGAGCGGGGGACCCACAGGTAAGTCGCCGGACCGTGTGACACACCGCACGGTGCGGCTCGGGGTGAAGACGCGCAGGGCGGCCGAGCCGATCATGCGAATGCGTCCGGGCAACTCCAGCCCGAACCCGACAGCTCACCTCGTAGGCGTAGGAGAGGAAATACCCCTATGTCTCGCGGACGTCATCGCCGTACTCGCACGAGCCGTCTTTCCATCGCCGCCCTCGCCGTCACCACCGGTGGCGCGGGCCTGGCCCTTCCCCTCATCGGCGCCACCGGCGCCAGCGCCGCCTCGGTCGAGACCTGGGACAAGGTCGCCGAGTGCGAGAGCACCAGCAACTGGAGCATCAACACCGGCAACGGCTTCTACGGTGGCCTGCAGTTCACGCAGAGCACCTGGGCGGCCTTCGGCGGCACCGAGTTCGCGCCGCGCGCGGACCTCGCCACCAAGGACCAGCAGATCGCGATCGCCGAGAAGGTGCTCGCGGGCCAGGGCCCGGGCGCCTGGCCGGTCTGCTCCGTCAAGGCCGGTCTCACCCGCGGTGGTGAGGCCCCCGCCGTCGACACCGGCGCCAAGCAGCAGGGCCAGGCCGAGGCTCCGAAGAAGGAGGCCGCCGCCGCTGCCCCCAAGGCCGCGCCGAAGGCCGAGAAGAAGGCCGCGCAGCCGTCTCCGGCGGACGCGGACAGCGCGAAGACCTCTTCGTACACCGTCGTCAGCGGTGACACCCTCGCCAAGATCGCCGAGGCCGAGGGCGTCGAGGGCGGCTGGGAGAGCATCTACGAGGGCAACCGCGAGGTCATAGGCGGTAACCCGAACCTGATCTTCCCGGGCCAGAAGTACTCGCTGGACGGCGAGAAGGCCGCTCCGAAGGCGGAGGCCCCCAAGGCCGCGCCGAAGGCCCAGAAGTCCGAGGCCAAGGCCGAGGCCCCGGCCAAGGCCGCCGAGAAGCCGGCCGTCCAGCAGGCCGCGAACGCCGCGGGCTTCAGCGCCCCGGTCGCCGCCTCCCCGAGCACCCCGTACCGGGCCTCGGGCGGCAGCTGGTCCAGCGGTTACCACACCGGCGTCGACTTCTCCGTCGCCACCGGCACCTCGGTGAAGTCGATCGGCTCCGGCACGGTCGTCTCCGCCGGCTGGGCCGGCTCGTACGGCAACGAGGTCGTCGTCCGGCATGCCGACGGCAGGTTCAGCCAGTACGCCCACCTGTCCTCGCTGTCCGTCTCGGCCGGCCAGACGGTCCAGGGCGGCCAGCAGCTCGGCCTGTCCGGCTCCACCGGCAACAGCACCGGCCCGCACCTGCACTTCGAGGTCCGGACCGGCCAGGCCTACGGTTCCGACGTGGACCCGCTGGCCTACCTGCGGGGCAAGGGCGTCAGCATCTGACACGCCCGCACCGCACGGCACCACCCGAGGTGCCCGCTCCCGCTCCGGCGGGAACGGGCACCTCGCCCGTTTCCGGCCGGGCGCCCGCGGCTTTCCGTACCGGAACCGCCGTGAACCCACCCGGAATTCGATCTTCCGGGACGGGGCCGGGGCGGGGCCGGGGCGCGCGGGCGGCGCGTGCGGGCGGCGCGAGCGGCGCACCACGGATACGCAGGGGTTACACCGGGAAACAGACTTCTCCCCCGGTCACTCCTTTTCAAGATTCACTTCTCGGATTCCGATAATCGTCCCGCGGATTCCCGGAATCGGTTGTGACGCGGAATGTGCCCGCCTATCTTGGGCTCGGCCCGCGAACTCCCTTGCGCGGCTGCCTTTTTCGGCCCCAGCGCAGGAGAGGACCCAGCCGATGCCCCCCACCCGCGGACGGCACCGCCGGCCCCAGCCGAGCCGTATCTCCCAGGCATCGTTGACCGTCACCGCAGGAGGCGCGGGGCTCGCCCTGCCCCTGGTGGCCGCCTCGGGCGCGAGCGCCGCCTCCGCCGGCACCTGGGACCGGGTCGCCGAGTGCGAGAGCGGCAACGACTGGGACATCAACACGGGCAACGGCCACTACGGCGGCCTCCAGTTCTCGCAGAGCACCTGGGAGGCGTTCGGCGGCACCCGGTACGCGCCGCGCGCCGACCTGGCCTCCCAGGAACAGCAGATCGCGATAGCCGAGAAGGTCCTGGACGGCCAGGGTCCCGGCGCCTGGCCCACCTGCGGGCCGCGGGCCGGTCTCGCCCGCGGCGGCGACAGCCCGGGCACCGCGCCGGCGGCGGACCGGTCCGGCCCGCGCGCCGAGGACACGCGCCAGAAGGAGAAGGCCGCCGGGGCGCCGCAGCGGAAGCAGCAGCGCGCGGAGACCAAGGCCAAGGACCCGGCGCAGACCGCCTCCGCCACCCGCACCCCCGGCTCCCGCACCACCGACTCGTACCGGGTCGTCAGCGGTGACACGCTGTCCGGCATCGCCCGCGGCCACGACGTCGACGGCGGCTGGCAGCGGCTCTACGCGTCCAACCGCCAAGTCATCGGCGGGGACCCCGATCTGATCCTCCCCGGCCAGCGGCTCTCCCTGCGCGGCGGCGGGCAGGGCTCCGGGGCGGCCGGGGGCGCGCCCGAGACCTCGGAGCGCGGAACCTCCGAACGCCGGACGGCCCCGGCCCCGGAGAAGAAGGCCGAGAAGAAGGCGGAGAAGAAGGCGGAGAAGAAGGCCGGGAAGCAGAAGGCCGACCCGGAGGAGCAGCGGACCGAGCGGAAGAAGGAGAGCACCGGCGAGGACCGGGCCACCCGTTCCGGCTCCGGTACCGGCGCGTCCTCCGCCCCCGTCGCCGGCGTCTCGCCGAGCACCCCGTACCGCGCCTCCGGCGGCGTCTGGTCCAGCGGCTACCACACGGGCGTCGACTTCCCCGTGGCCACCGGCACCTCGGTCCGGGCCGTCGCCTCCGGCCAGGTCGTCTCCGCGGGCTGGGCGGGTGCGTACGGCTACCAGGTGGTGCTGCGGCACGGCGACGGCCGGTACAGCCAGTACGCCCATCTCTCCCAGCTCTCCGTGCGGGCCGGGCAGCAGGTTCCCGCCGGGCGGCAGCTCGGCCGCTCCGGTTCCACCGGCAACAGCACCGGACCGCACCTGCACTTCGAGGTCCGCACCGGGCCGGGCTACGGCTCGGACATCGACCCGCTGGCCTATCTGCGGGGGCGCGGGGTCGCGATCTGATCCGGGCGCGGTCCGGCCGGGGCACGGACGGAACCGGGGGCGGTGGCGGTGCGGGCACGCACCGCCGTCCCTCTCCCATCGAGCACCGCCCTCTGCTCCGCCCAACCGCTCTGCCCGCCCCCACCGCCTCGCGGCCCGGGCGCTTCCGCCGCCTCCCCCGGATCCGCGGCGCCCGGCACCGCTGATCCGCGACCGCCCACCGCTCCGCGGAGATCGCGCCCGTCTCAGACCGCCGCGCCGCGCTGCCGGGCGGCCAGGCCCGGCAGCAGCTTCTCGGGGAGGACCGGCAGGTCGCGGACGCGCACTCCCGTGGCGTGGTGTACGGCGTTGGTCACCGCCGCCGCCGTGCCCACCGCGCCGATCTCCCCGATGCCCTTGGAGCCCATCGGGTTGAGCCGGCCGTCCTCCTCCGCCAGCCAGCGCACCTCGATGTCCGGCACGTCGGCGCAGGTGGCCACGGGGTACAGCGCCAGGTCCCGTTCCGTGAAATCGCCGAACTCCGGGTCCAGGGTGCTGTGTTCCATCAGCCCCATCGACAGGCCCATCACCATCCCGCCGGCGAGCTGCGAACGCGCCGTGCGCGGGTTGAGGATGCGCCCGGCGGCGAACACGCCGAGCAGCCGCCGCACCCGGGTCTCCCCGGTGTCCATGTCCACCTGCACCTCGGCGAACTGGGCTCCGAAGGCCCGCCGCGCGTACTCCCGTGTGCGGACCGCGATCTCCTCCGCCGTGTCGGCGCGCACCGTCAGGCCGGTCTCCGGCGGCGTCCCGCCGCGCAGCGCCAGCTCGTGGCGCAGTTCCCGGCAGGCCTTGTGCACCGCCCAGCCCCAGGACGCGGTGCCCGAGGAGCCGCCCGCCACCGGGGCCTGCGGCAGATCGCTGCTGCCGATCTCGATCCGCACCAGGTCCAGGGGCGCGTCCAGCGCGTCGGCCGCGATCTGCGCGAGCACCGTACGGGCCCCGGTGCCGATGTCCGTGGCGTCGATCCGCACCCGGTAGCCGCCCCCGGCGTCGGCACGGGCCTCCGCCGCCGCGGGGGCCACGCTCGCCGGGTGGCCGGAGGCGGCCACTCCGGTGCCGATCAGCAGCCGCCCCTCGACGCGCGTGCCCGGCCGCGGGTCGCGGTCCCGCCAGCCGAACCGGTCCGCCCCCTCCCGCAGGCACTCGGCCAGCAGCCGGCTGCTGAACGGGCGCCCGGAGTCCGGCTCCTTCGCGGTGTCGTTGCGCAGCCGGAGCTCCACCGGGTCGAGCCCGCAGGCGATCGCCAGTTCATCCATCGCCGACTCCAGCGCGAACATGCCCGGGCATTCGCCGGGGGCCCGCATCCAGGACGGCGTCGGGACGTCGAGCCGGGTGAGCCGGTGTGTCGTACGGCTGTGCGGGCTGGCGTACATGAAGCGGCCGGGGGTCGCGGCCTGCTCGGTGAACTCCACCAGGGTGGAGCTGTAGGTGAACACCTCGTGGGACAGCGCCGAGATGCGCCCCATGCCGTCGGCGCCGAGGCACACCCGGTGCTCCGTCGCCGGCCGGTGGCCCACGATGCCCGCCAACTGGTGGCGGGGGAGCGCCAGTTTGACAGGGCGGCCGGTCACGCGGGCGGCCATCGCCGCCAGCACGGCGTGGGGGCGCGGGGTGCCCTTGGAGCCGAAGCCGCCGCCGACGTGCTCCGAGACGACGGTGACCATCTCCTCGTCCGTCCCGAAGAGGGCGGCCAGGGCCTCCCGTACGGGGGCCGCGCCCTGGCTGGAGTCGTAGACGCGCAGCCGCGGGCCGATCCAGAGCGCGGTGGCGGCGTGCGGCTCCAGCGGATGGTTGTGCAGCGGCGGAACGCGGTACGTCGCCCGGAAGCGGATCTCCGAGGCGTCGAACGCCATGCCGAAGTCCCCGCGCACCCGGTCGGCCGGGACACCGCCGTTGGCCCGCTCCGGCGCGTACATCCCGGGGTGGTCCGCGGCGAAGCGCGCGTCGTGCGGCTCGGCCGCGTACTCCACGCGCACCGCGGCGGCCGCCGCACGTGCCGCCTCCAGGGTCTCGGCCACGGCGAGCGCCACGTACTGCCCGCGGTGCGCGACCCGCGGCGACTGGAGGACGAGCAGCGTCGCGTCGCCCGGGTCGCCGAGCCGGGGCGCGTTCTCATGGCTGAGCACGGCGAGCACACCGGGCCCGGCCAGGGCGGCGGCCGTGTCGACCGCCGTGATCTCGCCGCGGGCGACGGCGGCGGGCACGGGCCAGGCGTACGCGCAGCCCTCGACGGGGTGCTCCGTGGCGTACCGGGCCGAGCCGGTGACCTTCTCGCGGCCCTCCAGCCGGGCCACGGGCTCGCCGAGCGGGGTTCTGCCGGGGCGCCGTGCCCCGGGCCGGGGCGCGGCACCGGGCACGGGTCCGGCGTTCCCGGGCACGGGTCCGGCGTCACCGGGCAGACGCCTGTCGTTCCCGTCACCGTGCGCGTTTCGGTCTCCGCTCATGGCGTCTCCCACGGTCCCTCGGGGTGCGGCCCGTCGTCCCCGGGCCGGAGGCCCGCCCGCCCGGACGGCTCGGCCCGTTCGGCCAGTTCGGCCAGGGTGCGCACGGTGAGTGAGCGCAGCAGCGGCACCTTGAAGGCGTTGTCGCGCAGCGGCTCGGCCGGGGCGAGTTCGGCGTCGACGGCCCGCGCGAAGGACTCGGCGCCGGCCGGCGCCCCCAGCAGCCGCTCCTCGGCCGTCCGGGCCCGCCACGGCCGGGCGGCGACCCCGCCGAAGGCCAGCCGCACCCGGCGGACGAAACCGCCGTCCACCCGCAGCGCGGCCGCCACGGACACCAGAGCGAAGCTGTACGAGGCCCGGTCGCGCACCTTGCGGTAGACGGAGTCCGCCGCCTCCGGCACCGCGCCCAGCTCGACATGCGTGATCAGGTCGCCGTGCTCCAGCACGGTGTCGTGCTCCGGACTGTCACCGGGCAGCCGGTGCAGCCCGGCCACCGGCACCGTACGGGTCCCCGCCCGGCTCCGCACGTGCACCCGGGCGTCCAGCGCGGTCAGGGCGACGGCCATGTCGGAGGGGTGGGTGGCGACGCAGGACGGCGAGGCGCCGAGCACGGCCAGCTCGCGGTGCGCCCCCTCGCGTGCCGGGCATCCCGTCCCCGGCTCCCGCTTGTTGCAGGGCTTGCCGGGATCCTGGAAGTACGGGCAGCGGGTGCGCTGGAGCAGATTGCCGCCGACCGTCGCCGCGTTGCGCAGCTGACCGGACGCGCCGGCCAGCAGGGCCTGGGACAGGGCGGGATAACGGGTGCGCACGGCGTGGTCGGCGGCCAGGTCGCTGTTGCGCACGGCGGCGCCGATCAGCAGACCGCCGGCGGAGGTGTGCTCGACGGCGGTGTGCGGCAGGGCGGTTACGTCGACCAGCAGGTCGGGCTGCTCGACCCCGAGCTTCATCAGGTCGACGAGATTGGTGCCGCCGCCCAGATAGCGGGCGCGGGGTGAGGAGCCCAGCGCGGTCACGGCCGCCTCTGCGTCGGTCGCGCGTTCGAAGCGGAACGGTTTCACCAGGCGCCGCCCTCGGTGGCACGGCCGCCGGGCGCGGTCCCGGTGTGCGCCACGTCGCGGACCGCGCGGACGATGCCCCCGTACGCGCCGCAGCGGCAGAGGTTGCCGCTCATCCGCTCCCGGATCTCCGCGTCGTCCGCCGGCACCGGCAGGCCGGACGGATGGTCCGCCGGCGTCACGGCGCTGGGCCGGCCCGCGCCCATCTCCTGGAGCGCCCCGGCCGCTGAGCAGAGCTGGCCGGGGGTGCAGTAGCCGCACTGGTAGGCGTCGCGGTCGAGGAACGCCTCCTGCAGCGGGTGCAGCCGGCCGCCCCGGGCGGGATCGCCGGAGGCCAGCCCCTCGACCGTGGTGATCCGGGCGCCGTCGTGGGCGACAGCCAGCAGCAGGCAGCTGTTCATCCGCGTCCCGCCGACGAGCACCGTGCAGGCGCCGCACTGCCCGTGGTCGCAGCCCTTCTTGGCGCCCGTGAGGTCCAGCCGCTCGCGCAGCACGTCGAGCACCGTGGCGCGGTTGTCGACCACCAGGTCCCGGGGCTCCCCGTTGACGTGGAGCGTGATGGGGGTGGTCACGGGCGTGGTGTGCGCCGGTGCGGTCATGGGGCCTCCCGGTCGCCCGGCCGGCGGACGGACGGGCGGACGGCATGGGACGGGGACGGACGGAGACGGGGACGGGACGGGGGGAACGGGGAAGCGGGGGGAGCGGGGACGGACCGGCGGAACGGGCGGGCGCGGAACCCCGGACCCCGGACCCCGTACCCCGGACGCCGGACGCCGGGACCCGGATCACGGGACCCGGAACCCGGACGCCGGACGCCGGGACCCGGATCACGGGACCCGGAACCCTGGCGTCCCCGGTCCGCCCCGCCCCGGACAGGGTGTCGGTAACCGTCCGTGCCCCGTCCGAAACAGCGGCGGCCGCCCGTCACCCGCCGGGCGGCCGCCGGGTGCGCGTCCACTCCAGCAGGCCGTCCGCCGTCCAGGTGTTGACGACCCGCCCGGCGGGGACGCCGCACTCCTCCGCCCGGGCGCAGCCGTACGGCTGCCAGTCCAGCTGGCCGGGCGCGTGGGCGTCGGTGTCCACGGCGAACAGCACCCCGGCGTCCACCGCCCGGCGGAGCAGCGCGCGCGGCGGGTCCAGCCGCTCCGGGCGGCAGTTGATCTCGACGGCGGTGCCCGACTCGGCGCAGGCGGCGAAGACCTTCTCCGGATCGAACCGCGAGGGCGGGCGGCCCCGGCCGGAGAGCAGCCGCCCCGTGCAGTGGCCGAGCACGTCGACGAGCGGGTTGCGCACCGCGCGGACCATCCGGCGGGTCATCGCCGCCTCGTCCATGGCCAGTTTGGAGTGGACCGAGGCCACCACCAGATCGAGCCGGTCCAGCAGTTCCGGCTCCTGGTCGAGGGAGCCGTCGGCGAGGATGTCGCACTCGATGCCGGTCAGCAGCCGGAACGGCGCCAGCCGCTCGTTGAGTTCCGCGACCACGCCGAGCTGTTCGCGCAGCCGCTCGGCGGACAGGCCGCGGGCGACCGTCAGCCGGGGGGAGTGGTCCGTGAGCACCGCCCACGCGTGGCCCAGGGCGGCCGCCGTCAGCGCCATGTCCTCGATCGGGCTGCCCCCGTCGGACCAGTCCGAGTGCAGATGGCAGTCGCCGCGCAGGGCGGCGCGCAGGTCCGCGCCGCCCGCCGCGAGCGGGTCGGCCGACTCCGCCTCCAGCCGCTCCAGATAGCCGGGCACTCCGCCGCCGAGCGCCTCGCGCACGACCTTCGCGGTCTTGGGCCCGATGCCCTTCACCGCCTCCAGCGAACCGGCCGCGGCCCGCCGCGCCACCTCCTCGCCGGGCATCTCCGCGAGAACGGCCGAGGCGGTGCGGAAGGCCCGCACCCGGTAGGTGGGGGCCTGGGCGCGCTCCAGCAGAAAGGCGATCCGGTCCAGTGCCGCCACCGGTTCCATAGCGCGTCCCTTCCGTCCTCGGCCCTCCGGCATCCTTTATCCGTTCCGCGTGCGCGCGTTCCCGCGTGGACGCCTTCCCCCCACCGTGGCCCACACCGCGTCCGTTCGCGCGCCGAGCGGTTGCCCGCCGTGAGCCGGGGAATACGCTGATCCGCACCGGCCGGACGACAGGAATCGGGAATCGCGCATGCGGAAATCGGCCCTCGTGGTCATCGACATGGTGAACACCTACGACCATCCGGACGCCGACCGGCTCATTCCCTCGGTACGGAAAACCCTGCCCGCGATGAAAGAACTGATCGAACGGGCCCGCGCCGAGGGCGTCGATGTCATCTACGTCAATGACAATTTCGGCAGATGGCGTTCCCACCACGACGAAATCCTGGACATGGCGCTGTCCGGTCCGCACGCCGAACTGGTGGAGCCCGTCCGGCCCGACAAGACATCGCTGTTCGTCCTCAAGGCACGGCACTCGGTCTTCTTCCAGACACCGCTGGAATACCTGCTCACCCAGTACGGGATCGGCCGCATCGTGCTCTGCGGCCAGGTCACCGAGCAGTGCGTGCTGTACTCCGCGCTCGACGCGCACATCCGCCATCTCACCGTGGCCGTTCCGCGGGACGCGGTCGCCCATATCCACGGAGATCTCGCGGACGCCGCGCTGCGCATGATGGAGCGCAATATGGGGGCGGAGATCTGCGACGCCGCCGATATCCGGTTCTGACAGCCCGGCTTCCCAGCCCCCGCGCACCGCCCGAGGAGGTCTTTCCCATGACAGCGCAGACCAGTTCCGCGGACGCCGCCCGCCCCGTCGCCGTGATCACCGGCGCCGACTCCGGCATCGGGCGCGCCACCGCCGTGCGCCTGGCCGGGCAGGGCATGGACATCGGCATCACCTGGCACGAGGACGAGCAGGGGGCGCGGGAGACGGCCGAGGAGGTGCGCGGCCTCGGCCGCCGCGCCGCCCTCCGGCAGACCGACCTCACCCGGCTGCCGGAGGCGGCCGGCGTCATCGACGAACTCGCGGACGAGCTGGGGCGGATCGACGTCCTCGTCAACAACGCCGGTACGGGCACCGCCACTCCCTATCTCGACATCGACCACGCCACGGTGCGGCGGGTCCTCGACGTCGACCTCGTGGGCCCGTTCCTCTGCGGGCAGCGCGCCGCGCGCCGGATGATCGGCCGGGGCGGCGGCGGACGCATCGTCAACGTCACCAGCGTCCACGAACACCAGCCGCGGGTGGGCGCCGCCCCGTACTGCGCCGCCAAGGGCGGGCTCGGTCTGCTCACACAGGTGATGGCGCTCGAACTGGCGGAGCACGGCATCACCGTCAACGCCGTGGCCCCCGGGGAGATCGCCACGCCGATGACCGGCCAGGAGGACACCGATGTGCGCACCGAGTCCCGCCCGGGGGTGCCGCTGGGCCGGCCCGGGGACGCCCGCGAGGTCGCCGCGGTGATCGCCTTCCTCGCCGGTCCGGACTCCGGCTACGTCACCGGCGCCTCCTGGGCCGTGGACGGCGGGATGCTGCGGATGGGCCCGATGGCCGGGTCCCATCTGGAGAGCGACGCCTGGCGTCGCGGCTGAGCCGGGCCCGGGCCGCCGCGGCCGAGCCACGGCCCGCCCGCGACCCCGGTCCGCCGGGCGTCAGTTCTCCTTCGACGTCACCGTGAACAGCCCGCCCTGACTGTCCCGCAGCGTCGCCTCCAACCCGTGCTGGGACTGCTCCGGCGGAGTGACGACCTCCCCGCCGAACGCCGCAGCGTGCTCCGCCGCGGCGGGCACGTCCTCCACGCAGAAGTACACATGCCAGCGCGGCCGGATCCGCGGGTCCGGCGCCGACTCCAGGGCCCCGCCGCGCAGGCCGCCGACCGTGCGGCCCTCGATCCGGACGAGCACCTGGTCGTCGGCGAACCGCACGTCGCAGCGCTCGGGCGGCTCGGTGTCCCAGCCCAGCACCTCGCTGTAGAAGATCGTCGCGGCGAAGACGTCCCGCGTGCGCAGCTCGATCCAGGAGGGGAAGCCCGGCCCCCGCCGGACCGGCCACTCCGATTCGGTGTACCCCTCCCAGACGCCGAAGGGGGCGCCCATCGGGTCCGACGCCCACGCGACCCGCCCCGGGCCGAACGGAATCGGCCCGACGGCCACCGTGGCCCCCCGCTCCCGGATGCGATCGGCCGCCTTGTCGGCGCTCTCGACCGCGAAATACGGGGACCAGGCGACGGGGAAGCCCATGGAGCGGGCCAGCGCCCCGATGCCGGCGACGGGTGCGCCGTCCTTGTACGCCACCACGTACTCCTCGCGGTGGAAGGCGGGCCGGAACTCCCAGCCCAGCAGGGCGTGGTAGAAGTCCAGCGAAAGCCGGAGATCACTCGTGATCAGGCTCACCCAGCAGGGTGCGCCCTGCACCACGGGGGTTGTGGCCGACATTCCGGCTCGCCTCGCTCTCTCGGGGTGCCGCTGGTGCCGTCGGTGCCGCCCGGAGCACCGGCCGTGTGCCCGTCCGCCACTGTGCCATCCCGGCCGTGAGGGCGCGCCGTGACGCACCAGCGGGCGCCGGCCGTCCGCGAACGCGGCGGGGGCGGGGGCCGGGCGCGTTCACCGGCGGGCCCGGCTCGGCTGGACCCGCTTCGGCTCGCCCGCCATCTTCGGGTGTTCCGGCGGATACGGGAGGTCCTCCAGGCCGTGGTCGCGCTCGTCCCGTTCGGCGAGTTCCAGCGCGGCCTCCAGCCGGCAGGGGTGCCGGTCCATGTCCGCGTGCACATCGCCCAGGTCCGCGTACCGCACCGGCATCGTCGCCAGGTCGAAGTCCTCCGGCACGGCGTGCGGCACCTCCTCCCACAGCAGCGGGGCGGAGACCGGCGCGTGCGGCCGGGGGCGCACCGAGTAGGCGCTGGCGATGGTGCGGTCGCGGGCGGTCTGGTTGTAGTCGACGAAGATCTTCGCGCCGCGTTCCTCCTTCCACCAGGCGGTGGTGATCCGGTCCGGCGCGCGCCGCTCCAGCTCCCGGCCCACCGCGATGGCGGCCCGGCGGACCTGCGTGAACGTCCAGCGCGGCTCGATGGGCACGAAGACGTGCAGCCCGCGCCCGCCCGAGGTCTTCGGCCAGCCGCGCAGGCCCAGCCCGTCGAGGACGTCCCGCAGCTCCTGGGCCGCGCGGACCGCCTCCCGGTAGCCGGTGCCCGGCTGCGGGTCGAGGTCGATCCGCAGCTCGTCGGGGTGCTCGGTGTCCCCGCGCCGCACGGGCCACGGGTGGAACGTCAGGCAGCCGAGATTGGCCGCCCACAGCACGGCGGCCGGCTCCGTGGGGCAGATCTCGTCCGCGTACCGGCCGCTGGGGAAGGAGATGCGCCCGGTGGGAATCCAGTCGGGGAGGTTCGCGGGGGCCCGCTTCTGGAAGAACGACTCGCCCGCCACCCCGTCGGGATAGCGCTCCAGGGTGGTGGGCCGGTTCCGCAGGGCCCGGGTGATGCCCTCGCCGACCGCCAGGTAGTAGCGGGCGACGTCGAGCTTGGTGAAGCCGCGCTCCGGGAAGTACACCTTGTCCGGATGGGACAGCTGTACGACCCGGCCGCCGACCGTGAGCTGCGCCGTCTCTGCCATGCCGCCACGGTAGGCCGGGGCGGCGCGCCCCGCCTCCCGGCGGACTCCGCCCCGGGGGCGCCACGGGTGCCCCCGCCGGCGCGCGGGCGGCCGCCGGGGGCCGCAGAATCGGCCCATGGACCTCCCGGTGATGCCGCCCGTGCGCCCGATGCTGGCGAAGAGCGCGGCCCGCATCCCGGAGGGGATGCTCTACGAGGCCAAGTGGGACGGCTTCCGCGCCCTGGTCTTCCGCGACGGCGACGAGATCGAGATCGGCAGCCGCTCCGGCAGGCCGCTGGGCCGCTACTTCCCCGAGCTGGTGGCGGCCTTCCGGGAGCGGCTCCCCGGGCGCTGCGTCCTCGACGGCGAGATCGTCGTCGCACGCGGCCCGCGGCTGGACTTCGACGCGCTGCTGGAGCGCATCCACCCGGCCGGCTCCCGGGTGCGGCTGCTCGCGGAGCGCACCCCGGCCGGCTATGTCGCCTTCGACCTGCTCGCCCTCGGCGGCGACTCGCTGCTGGACACCCCGCAGCGGGAGCGGCGCGTGGCGCTGGAGGCGGCCCTGGAAGGGGCGGGCGACCCGGTCTTCACGGCCCCGGCGACGTACGACATCGGCCTGGCGCGCCGCTGGTTCGAGCAGTTCGAGGGCGCGGGCCTGGACGGGGTCGTCGCCAAACCGCCCGGCCTGGGCTACCGGCAGGGCGAGCGGGTCATGGTGAAGGTCAAGCACGAGCGGACCGCCGACTGCGTGCTCGCCGGTCTCCGCCACCACAAGAGCGGACCGGTCGTCGGTTCCCTCCTGCTCGGCCTGTACGACGACGTGGGGCGGCTCCAGCACGTCGGCGTCTGCGCGGCCTTCCCCATGCGGCGGCGGAAGGAGCTGATGGAGGAGCTGGCGCCGCTGCGGATGGAGTCGGCCGAGGGCCACCCCTGGGCGGACTGGGCCGAGGCGGAGGCGCACGAGCGGGACCGGATGCCGGGCGCGCCCAGCCGCTGGACGGGCACGAAGGACCTCTCCTGGGTGCCGCTGCGCCCGGAGCGGGTCTGCGAGGTGGCGTACGACCACATGCAGGCCGGACGCTTCCGGCACACGGCCCGGTTCCGCCGCTGGCGGCCGGACCGCGTGCCGGAGTCGTGCACCTACGCGCAGCTGGAGGAGCCGGTCGGCTACGACCTGTCGTCGGTGCTGCCGGGCCGGCGGCCCTCCGGCTGAGGGCTCTCGTGCTCGCGCGGGCGGCGGCTCTCGTGCTCGCGCTGGAGGTCGTCCGGCCACTTGCGGGTGTCGCGCGGCTCCACGTACGGCTCCACCTCCTCCGGGTGGCCGGCCTTGACGGCCCGCTCCCGGGCCAGCTCGGCGTCGAACTCCAGGCCGAGCAGAATGGCCAGATTGGAGATCCAGAGCCAGACGAGGAAGATGATGACACCGGCCAGGGTGCCGTACGTCTTGTTGTACGAGCCGAAGTTGGCGACGTAGAACGCGAAACCGGCCGAGGCCAGCAGCCACACCACCACGGCGAGCAGGCTGCCCGGGGACACCCAGCGGAAGCCGCGCCCCTGCACGTTGGGCGCCGCCCAGTAGAGCAGGGCGATCATCAGCACGACCAGGAGCAGCAGGACGGGCCACTTGGCGATGGACCACACGGTCATCGCCGTGTCGCCCAGGCCGATCATGTCCCCGGCGCGCTGGGCGAGGGGACCGGTGAACACCACGATGAGCGAGCTGGCCGCGAGCATGACCATCAGGGCGACGGTCAGCACCAGCCGCAGCGGCGTGACCTTCCAGGCGGGACGGCCCTCCGGGAGGTCGTAGACCGCGTTGGAGGTGCGGATGAACGCCGCGATGTAGCCGGACGCCGACCACACGGCGGCCGCGAGGCCGATGATGGCGAAGATCCCGCTGGTCGAGCCGTTGTCCTGGAGCTGGGTCACGGCCTTGTCGAGGACGTCGCGGGCCGCGCCGGGGGCCAGGGACTGCAGATTGTCCAGGATCTTGTCCGTGGCCGACTTGCCGACCACTCCCAGCAGCGAGACGAGGACCAGCAGCGCCGGGAAGATCGACAGCACGCCGAAGTAGGTCAGTGCGGCCGCCCGGTCCTGGAGGTCGTCGTCCTTGAACTCCTTGAGGGTCCGGCGCAGCACCTCCTTCCAGGAGCGGGAGGGCAGGTCGCCCGGTCCCTCCGGGGCGGCGTGCGCTGACGGACCGCCCGGGGTGGCCCCGTGGGCCTTCTCATGATCGTTCGTTGGTCGCATGTTCTCCGGGTCCCCCGGTCCGCCGCCGTCAACCGGACGGGTTCGCGGCGGCGGATGCGGCGGAGGCGGCCGTACGGGCCGGAGCGGCGAACGTTTACGCAGGTCACGGCGGTGTCCGCCGGCCGCGTCGCCGGCCGTGCGCGAGGGCGGGCCCGGGCGGGGGAGACGGGCGTCCCGCCCCGGCCGTGTGAGCAAAGCCACCGCGGCCGCTGGAGCCGCGCGCCCGGCGGGAGTTGGGCCGTGCGCGGCGCGAGGAGCGGTGGTCCGGCTGTCGCCGGGCGCGGGGTGTCTGTGAGGATGGCCGCCGTTGGCCCCGCCCCGCCGGCCGTCTCCGGGCGGCCCCGGCGGCCGGGCCGGTATGCCGGACTCCTCTCCCCGGCATCCCGGTCCGGGGCCCGGCACTGCGAGAGCCGGGCCCCGGTCCGGGGACCACTCCGGCGCGGCCCGCTCCCGGGCACGGCCGCTCCGGGCGCGGCCCCCTTCCGGTACGGCCCCGTCCCGCGGGCGTCGTCCGTCCCGGCGGCCGGCCACCGGACGGCGGCGGGAGGCTCCGGCTCACCCCGCGCGGACGGCCCGGGCGACGGATCGCAGGTAGCGCTCCAGGGCCAGCCGCTGGGCCCCGCGGGCGACCGGCCCGGCGAGCCGGGTGTACCAGGCGGCGGCGCGGGAGAAGACCGCGATCTCGACGCGCACCGCGCCGTCGGCGTCGCGGATCACGGTGAACGATTCCTCCCCGCACTCCGGATGGCCCGGCAGCGAGCCGTAGGCGAAGCCGGTCCGGTCCGGCCCGTGCTCTGTCCACACCACGCGGCAGGGGATCAGGGGCCCCGGCAGCGGCAGACCGCCGGGGCGGGGGAGCAGCAGCACCGTGCCGCCCTCCTCGGCGGGCGTGCCGGGGTACGGGGCGAGGCCGGCGGCGCGCTGCGGTCCCCAGCCGAGGACGAAGGCACCGGCCCGTTCGAAGACCTCCGGGCCGCCGCCGATCCGCAGGGAGCGCCGGACCCGCAGCGGGTATCCGGCGGGGAGCGGGCCGCCCCGGGTGGCGCCGGTCTCCGGATACGTCGGCTCGGCGGCGCACGCCGCTCGGTACGCCTCTTCGGTGTCACGGGCCATGACCGGAATATAGGCTCCCCGGCCGTGCCCCCGGGCGGGCGGTGCCCGCCGGGGAGCGGGGGAGGCACCTCCGGGAGGAGCCCGGGGGAGGCGTCCGGCCGCCGCACCCTCCGTGACGTCCGCCCGGCATATCAGTGACATTCGGTTTGTCCTGGTCTGTGCGGGTTACCGCGAACCGCAGGCCCCGAGAGCCGGGCCCGCCGGCCCACCCGGCCGGGCAGCCGCCGAGCACCAGCACATCCGGGAGGACCGCGATGGGCAGCACGACAGCGCAGAAGACAGCGGCGCACGCCACCGCACCGGTGGATCTGGCGGGGAAGAACGCCATGGTGACCGGCGGAGCCCGCGGCCTGGGCGCCTCGATCAGCCGGGCGCTGGCGCGGGCGGGCGCCGCCGTCGACGTGGCGGACGTCCGGCGCGAACTCGCCGAGGACCTGTGCCGCGAACTCAAGGCGGAGGGCCACCAGGCCCGCTACACCGAGCTCGAC
This sequence comes from Streptomyces albus subsp. albus, assembly GCF_000719865.1. Lineage (GTDB taxonomy): Bacteria > Actinomycetota > Actinomycetes > Streptomycetales > Streptomycetaceae > Streptomyces > Streptomyces albus_E. Next base: position 222,291 of record NZ_JOID01000007.1, on the reverse strand, counting down.
GTCCGCGAACCCGCCGTGGCGGCGCGGTTCTTCCGCGACCTCGACCAGGTGGGACGGCCCCTCGACATCCTCGTCAACAACGCCGCCGTGGACGTCTCCAAGCCGATCGAGCATCTGTCCGCCGAGGAGGTCACCCGGGTCATCGGCACCAATCTGCTCGGCCCGATGTACCTGTGCCTGGAGGTCTACCGGCGGATGGTGGCCCGCGGCAGCGGCCACATCGTGAACATCCTCTCCACGGCCTCGAACCGCACCTGGACCGAGGCCGGCCCCTACGCGGCGGGCAAGTCGGGGCTGCGCGCCTTCACCCACACGCTGTTCAAGGAGGCCCAGCGCGACTGCCTGGGCATCGGCGTCACGGGCGTCATCGCGGGCGGTATGGAGACCCCCTTCGTCCTCGACCGCTTCCCCGACGCCGACACCACCAAGCTGCAGAGCCCCGACATCGTCGCCGACGCGGTGCTCTACGCCCTGTCGGTGCCGTCGGGCAGCGTCATCCCCGAACTGGTGGTGGTCCCGCGCTGCGAGACCTCCTGGCCGTGACGCGCGGCGAGAGCGAGCGGCGGCACGGCGTCCGCCGGGACCCGGACGGCCGTCGGGCCGGGGCGAGGGGCGGGCGGCGGGAGGGAAGCGGAAAGCGGGACGGGAAGCGGAACGGCGAGCGAGGAGAGGCGGAGTGACGGTGGACCGGAAACCGCGCGACGTCTCCGGCACGGGCCGCGCCGGCACGGCCGCCTCCGGCCCCCGCCGCGCGTCGGAGGCCCCGCGGACCCCGGTGGCCCCCGCCGCTTCGGGCGCCCCCGCGGCCCCCGGCGCCCCGGGGGCGCGGGCCCGTAACGGCGGGCCGCCGTGGAGCGGGCCGCTGCCGGGCGGCGGCGACCCCTCCGGCCACGGCGGGTACGGCGGGTACGGCGAGCCATACGGCCGCGCCGGGTACGGCCGGCCCGGCGGAGAACCGGGCCACGACGGCCCGGACGGCCCGGGCGCCGGCCACGGCGGCCCGTACGGGCACCTTCACGCGTACGGGGAGTCGCGCGGCTACGAGGCCCCGGCCCCCGACCGCATGCAGGCGATCCTGGACGCCACCAAGCACGTGGCCGGGCTGCTGAAGGCCGCCGGGCACCCCTTCGCGCTGGCCGGCGGCGTGGCCGCGTACGCGCACGGCAACATGGCCCGGCTCGAACACGACGCCGACTTCTGCGTGCTCCCCGAGGACGCCGAAGCGGTCGCCGGCACCCTGCGCAAAGCCGGCCTCCCCGTCTACGACCCGCCCGAGGACTGGCTGTTCAAGGCCCGCTGCCGGGGCCAGGACGTCGATCTCATCTATGAGCTCAAGCAGCTCCCGGTGACCCCGGAACTCCTGGGCCGCGCCGAGATCCTGCCGGTGGACTCCGTCGTGATGCCCGTTCTGGCACCGACGGACCTCCTCATCGGGCTGCTCAACGCCCTCTCCGAACACCACTGCGACTTCAGCGCCGTGCTGCCGCTGGCCCGCACCCTGCGGGAGAAGATCGACTGGGTCCGGGTGCGCCGCGTCTGCGGGACCGCGCCGATGCCCGACGCCTTCCTCTACCTCCTCGAACGCCTCGGCGTCATCGCCCCGCGCGGCCCGGGCCCAGCGGCCGCGGACGCGAGCGGGAGCGAAGACGGGAGCGGAGACGGCGACGGCAGCCGGCCCACCCCCGACGGCACACCGCACGGCACACCGCACGAAACGCCGCACGGAACGCCGCGGGCGGCGACGCCGCCGGGCGAAGGGCGGCAACGGCCGGAAGGACACCGGGCATGACGCACCACCACGCGGGGGCAGCAGCCGGCGGCGACCGGGACGGCGCCACCGCGACCACCGAGTACCGGCTCGCCCACCTCCAGGAACGGCTGGCGAGGGAGGGCAGCGGCGACATGGGCATCCGCCTGGAGATGCGCGGCGGCAGCCTGCTGCTGACCGGCACGGTCCCCTCGGCCGCGAACCGGGAGGAGATCCTGCGCATCGTCGCGGAAGTCCTGCCGGACGTCCCCGTCCACAGCGACATCGGCCTGACCGACCACAGGGCCCCCGACCGCCCGGAGGAACTGTCATGATCCGCGTCGCGGCCGTCGGCGACATCCACATGGCCCCGGACAGCCGCGGGCTGCTCCGCCCGGCCTTCGAAACCCTCGGCGACCACGCCGATCTCTTCCTGCTCGCCGGGGACCTCACCCGGCACGGCACCCCGGAGGAGGCCCGCGTCGTCGCGGAGGAGATCGCCGGGCTGCCCGTGCCGGTCGTCGCCGTCCTCGGCAACCACGACTACCAGGACGACCGGCCGGAGGAGGTCGCGGACATCCTGCGCTCCGCCGGCGCGACCGTGCTCGAGGGCGGCAGCACGGTGCTGCGCGTGGACGGCACGGCCGTCGGGATCGCGGGCGTGAAGGGCTTCTGCGGCGGCTTCGCGGGGCGGAGCGCCGGGGAGTTCGGCGAACCGGAGATGAAGGCGTTCGTCCGCTCCACCCGGCTCAGCGCGGACAGCCTGCACCGGGAGCTGGAGAGCCTGGCCGGGCGGGAGTGCGTCCTGCGGATCGCGCTCACCCACTTCTCACCCGTGCGCGACACGCTCGCCGGGGAGCCCGAGGAGATCTACCCCTTCCTCGGCAGCTACCAGCTCGCCGAGGCCATCGACGGCGCCGGCGCCGACCTGGCCGTGCACGGCCACGCCCATCTGGGCACGGAGCACGGCATGACGGGCGGCGGGGTGCTGGTGCGCAACGTCGCCCAGCCCGTCATCCGGCGCGCCTTCGCGGTCTACCACCTGGCGTGCGGCACGGAAGCCGGAGCAGCAGCGAGGGAGGGGCGGCCCGCGTACGCCGACCGGGGCATGTCCTGAGGACCGCTGATTGGTCCGGCCCGGTCCGGGTACTGCGGACGGGCGGCCGTCACCCGTGACGCCGCGCACTCCGTACCTCAGGAGGAGACATGGCTGAGAAGGTCAACCCGATCGAACTGCAGAAGGCTCTCAAGGGCGCCGACTACCCGGCTGACCGGAAGTCCCTCGCCTCGCTGGCCGAGAGCAACGGGGCCGACCGCAAGGTCGTCGAGAAGATCCAGAGCCTCGGCCAGAAGAAGTTCACCGGCCCCGACCAGGTCGAGAAGGCCGTGGCCCAGGAGCAGTGAGCCGGCCGGTGCGGAAAGGAGACCTTCCCATGGACGCCGCCGAGAAGGCAGCGATACCCGGAGCCGGCGGGCCGGACATGCCCGCCGGTGCCGCCGGCCCCGGCACGGACCCGGCCGGCGCGGTGACGGACACGGCCGCGGCGCGGCCCGGACAGCCGGCCGCCGGGGCCGTACCGGCGGGGGTCGGCGGCCGCCGCTGGGAACACGCCGTCGTCACGGGCGGAGCCGGCTTCGTCGGCTCCCATCTGTGCACGGCCCTGCTGGCGGAGGGGACCGCCGTCACCTGCGTGGACGACTTCTCCACCGGAACCCCCGGAAACATCGCGCACCTGCGGGACCACCCCGGGTTCACGCTGCTGCGGGCCGACGTCGGCGAACCGTTCGCCGGATACGTCCCCCGACCGGTGGACCTCGTCCTGCACTTCGCGTCCCCGGCCTCGCCCGCCGACTATCTGCGGCTGCCGCTGCACACCCTGGACACCGGCAGCCTCGGCACCCGCAACGCGCTGGCACTCGCCCGCGAACGGGGGGCCCGCTTCGTTCTCGCCTCCACCTCGGAGGTCTACGGCGACCCGCTGCAGCATCCGCAGAACGAGCGCTACTGGGGCAACGTCAACCCCGTCGGCCCGCGCAGCGTCTACGACGAGGCCAAGCGCTTCGGCGAGGCGCTGACCACCGCGGAGGCCGGGGCGCGCGGCACGGACGCCGGCATCGTCCGGCTCTTCAACACCTATGGCCCGCGGATGCGCGGCCACGACGGGCGCGCCGTGCCCACCTTCATCCGCCAGGCGCTGGCCGGCGAACCGCTGACCGTCACCGGTGACGGCCGGCAGACCCGCTCCCTCGCCTACGTCGACGACACCGTCCGGGGCATCCTCGCCATGGCCGGCTCGGACCTCCTCGGGCCCGTCAATCTCGGCAACCCCGACGAGATCACCATGCTGGAGCTGGCGCACAAGATCATCGACCTCACCGGCTCCCCGTCGACGGTCCGCTTCATCGCCCGGCCGACGGACGACCCGGCCGTGCGCTGCCCGGACATCACCCTGGCCCGCGGCAAGCTCCAATGGGCGCCGCTCGTCGACGCCGGTGAAGGGCTGGCCCGCACCATCGCGTGGTACCGGCAGCGGGCCCGGCCCGGGGCGGAGGCCGCCTGAGCGGCCCGCCACCGGGCCCGCCGGCGGCGGCCGGGGCCGGCCCCCTCCGGCCCGGGCACCGCGGTCCGGCGGCCGGGTCCGCCACCCGGGCCGCCCGGCCCCCGGACCGGCCCCCGGACCGGCCCCCGGACCGGCCGCCGGGCAGGTACTCCGCGACGAGCGGTCGAGCGGTGCCGGCGCGGAAGACCCGGCTCGGCACGGTCCGGCGCGCGGCCCGCGCCCCGTCCGGTTCCGCCCGGAACGGGCGCATCCCGCGCCCAACTCCCCGGGCGGGCACGCCCCTTGGGTCCCGCAGGCTCAGCTCCCGTCCCCTTTCACCAACCGTCCCCGTCCTTTCCCGTCCACCGGAACATCGCGGCCCCGGCCGCCGAAAGAGCGGAAACCCATGCGCATCCTCGGAATCAACGCTCTCTTCCACGACCCCGCCGCGGCGCTCGTCATCGACGGCCACACCGTCGCCGCCGCCGAGGAGGAACGCTTCTCGCGGCGCAAGCACGGCAAGCGCCCGTTGCCCTTCTCCGCCTGGGAACTCCCGGAGAAGGCCGCGGCCTGGTGCCTGGCCGAGGCCGGCCTGCGACCGCAGGACCTGGACGCGATCGCGTACTCCTTCGACCCCCATCTCGCCCGGCCCGCCGACACGATGGGCCTGGACGACCCCTGGGACCACCTGCGGCTCGCCTACGCCCGCGAGGCGCCCAACTTCCTGCACACCGCGCTGCCCGGACTCGACCCGGAGAAGGTGCGGTTCGTCCCGCACCACATGGCGCACGCCGCCTCCAGCGCGCTGGCCGCGCCGGGCGCCGAGACCTCCTCCGTCCTCGTCCTCGACGGCCGCGGCGAGGCCACGTCACACCTGGCCGGACGACGTGTCGGCGACCGCATCGAGCCCTTGTACGGGCAGGAGCTGCCGCACTCGCTCGGCCTCGTGTACGAGGAACTGACGGAGCATCTGGGCTTCCTGCGCTCCTCCGACGAGTACAAGGTGATGGCCCTCGCCTCCTACGGAACCCCGCGCATGCTCGGCGAGCTGCGGAAGTACGTGTACGCCACCGGCGACGGCGGCTTCCGCGCCGCAGGCGTGCCCTGGGCCGAGCTCAGCTCCCCGCTCCGCCCGGGCGAGGCGTGGACGCAGGAACACGCGGACCTGGCCGCCAGCGCCCAGGCATGCCTGGAGGAGACGCTGCTCGATCTGGCGCGCTGGCTGCACGGCCGGACGCACGACTCCCTGCTGACCATGGCCGGGGGAGTGGCGCTCAACTGCGTGGCCAACTCCCGCATCGCGCGCGAGGGCCCTTTCGACCGGGTGTGGGTGCAGCCCGCCTCCGGTGACGCCGGCACGGCCCTCGGCGGCGCGCTGTACCTCGCGGCGAGCGGCGGCGACCGCACCGAGCCCCTGGCCGGGGCCGACCTCGGCCGCCGCTGGTCCGACGCCGAACTGGAGGGCTGGCTGAAGACCGCCGCCGTCCCCTACGAGCGGCCCGCCGACGTCGCGGAGACGGTGGCCGAGGCACTGGCGGACGACCAGATCGTCGCCTGGTTCCAGGGCCGCTCGGAGTACGGGCCGCGGGCCCTCGGACACCGGTCGCTGCTGGCGCACCCGGGCCGCTCCGGCAATCTGGAGCGGCTGAACGACGTCAAGGGCCGCGAGCAGTTCCGCCCGGTGGCGCCGATGGTCCTCGCCGACCGCGCCCCCGAGATCTTCGACGGGCCGATGCCCAGCCCGTACATGCTCTTCGTGCACGAGGTGGCCGAGGAGTGGCGGGACCGCATCCCGGCCGTCGTGCACGTGGACGGCACCGCCCGCATCCAGACCGTCGACCCGGTGAGCGAACCCCTGGTCGCCCGGATGCTGGGCTCCTTCGAACGGCGGACCGGACTGCCCGTCGTCGTCAACACCAGCCTCAACACGGCCGGCCGGCCCATGGTGGACGACCCGCGCGACGCCCTGGAGTGCTTCGGCTCCTCGCCGGTCGACCTGCTCGCCATCGGCCCCTTCGTGGTCCGGCGCGGCACGTTCTTCGCGGGCGGGCGGCCGGACGCGGCGTCCGCCGCCGAACCGCTGTCCGCGACGGACGCGGAGGGCTTCGCGGCCGCCGGCTCCGTCCCGTCCTACGGCACGCCGGACGGCGTGTCGGCCCGCCCGGTCCGGACGACACCGGTCCGCGAACCGGTGGCGGGCACGGGCGCCGGAACGGCCGTCGGCGGAGCGGCCCGCACCGGCGCCGGAACGGGCGTCACCGGCGCGGCTGATGCCGGGGCCGGCCCGGGGGGCATGGAAGCCGGGCCGGGCGTCGCCGGCACACCTGTTGCCGGAGCCGGGGCGGGCGGCACGGAAGCCGGAACGGGCGTCACGAGCACACCTGTTGCCGGGTCCGGGCCGGGCGTCGCCGAAGCCGGAACGGGCTTCACCGGAGCAGGCGTTGCCGGGGCCGTCCCGAGCACGGCGGGGACCGTCCCCGGTATGGCGGGAACCGGCGCGGGCGTCACGGGAACCGGCCCGGGCGTCACCAGAGCTGGGCCGCACGGCGTTACCGAAGCCGGAACGGGCTTCACCGGAGCAGGTGTTGCCGGCGCCGTCCCGAGCACGACGGGGACCGTCCCCGGCATCGCGGGAACCGGCGCGGGCGTCACCGGAACCGTCCCGGGCGTCACCGGAGCCGGGGCGGACGGTGTCACCGGCGCGGCGGGACCGGACGGATCACCCGAGGGATCGCCGGGCGGTACCCCGGGCGGCGGCGCGAGCACCCCGGGGACGCCCCGATGAGCGGCCCCGCACCGCACACACCGCGGGGGCCGCGGGGATCGCGGGACCCGGAGTACGCGGTCGTCATCCCCACCCTCGGCCGGCCCAGCCTCGGCGCCTGCCTGCGAGCCCTCGCCGCGGCCGTCGACGCCGGCGGGCCGCCGCCCCGGCGGATCGTCCTCGTCGACGACCGGCCCCCGTACGACTCCACCCCCCTGGCCGTCGACATCCCGGACCGCTTCCAGGCGCTGGTGAGGAGCATCCCCGGCTGCGCCGGCGGACCCGCCGCCGCCCGCAACACCGGCTGGGAGGCCGCACCCGAGCCGTGGATCGTCTTCCTGGACGACGACGTCCTGCCCGGCCCCCGCTGGGCGACGGACCTCGCGGCCGATCTGGCCGCCGCGGGCCCCGCGACGGCCGGGATCCAGGCCCGGATCACCGTCCCCCTCCCGCAGGACCGCCCGCCCACCGACTGGGAGCGCAACACGGCCGGGCTCGCCACCTCCCAGTGGATCACCGCCGACATGGCCTACCGGCGCTCCGCCCTCGAAGCCCTCGGCGGCTTCGACGAGCGTTTCCCGCGCGCCTTCCGCGAGGACGCCGACCTGGCCCTGCGCGCCCTCGACGCCGGCTGGAACCTGGCCATCGGCAGCCGCCGCACCACCCACCCGGTGCGTCCGGCCGGCCGCTGGGTCTCCGTGCGCACCCAGGCCGGAAACGCCGACGACGTCCTCATGAACCGGCTGCACGGCCGCGGCTGGTGGGCCCGCGCCGGAGCGCCGCGCGGGCGGCTGCCCCGGCACCTGGCGGTGACGGCGGCCGGCGCCGGCGCCCTGGCCCTCACCGCCGCCCGGCGTCCGCGCGCGGCGGCGGTGTCCGCGGCACTGTGGCTGGCCGGCACGGCGGAATTCGCCGCGGCCCGCATCCTGCCCGGCCCGCGCACCCGGGACGAGATCACCACCATGGCGCTCACCAGCGCCGTGATCCCGCCGGTCGCGGCCTGGCACTGGACACGGGGCCTGCTGCGGCACCGCCGTGAGCGGCCCCGGGAACCGGGCCCGCCGCCGCCGAACGGCACCGGCCACGCGGACCGGAAGCGCATGGACGGCCCGGTCCGCTGATCCGGCCGACCCGGGGGGACACGGTCGGCGCGGTAGAGGCGGCGGAGGCGGGAGAAGCGGGGGAGAGACCCCGGGCTCGGCGATCCCGGTGGCAGGGTGAGGGCCGGGTGCGGCGCCAACGGCGTCGCCGCACCCGGCCCTCGACCGCACGACCCGGGCCCTCACGCGTGGTGCAGCAGCGGGTCCGTGATCCCTCCGGGGCAGGCGAGCCCGTCGATGTCCCAGCCGGCCCGGCCGGCCCCGGCCCGGTACGCGCTCTCGTAGAAGGCGAGCACGGCGGCGCGCGGATCGCGCTCGGCGCGGGCGTCGTCGTAGCGGAGGACCGCCAGATGGCTGTCCCCCCGGTCGACCCACCGCGCCGGCACCGGACTGAGCGGTTCCCCGGCCAGTCCCGCGGGTTCCGGCGCGGTGTAGGAGTAAAAGGCGGGCTCGGCGAAGGTGTCGTCCCCGAACCAGAAGCCGAAGCTGACCACTTCACGGGAGTACGCCTCCCGGGTCACCGGGTCGGCCTCGGGCGGCTGTTCGACGCGGCGCTCGGAGAACCGGGTGTGGGCGATGTCGAAGGTGTGCCAGAAGTGGTGGACGGGGCTGGCCTTCCCGGAGTACCGCGCCGCGAACTCCTCCAGGACCAGCGACACTTGGCTGAGTACGACCCAGTAGCGATGCGCCTGCACGGGGTCGTACTCCGCGTGCTGGGTGTCCTCGCTGAACAGCCGGCCCGAGTCCGGCAGGTCGAACGGCCGGGGCGAACGGATCTGCGTCCGCACGCCCAGACCGGCCAGGGCCGCGAGGGTCCGGTCGTGGAACGACGCCACGGACCGGCCGTAGAGGGGGAAGGACGACGCCCGGCCGTCCAGGGCCGCGACGACCAGCTGATGGTCCACGAAGTCGAAGTCGATCGTGAAGACCGGATTGCCGTCGGCCTGCCCCATGGGACGGCTGGTGATCCCGCGCCCGGTGACATGGAACGGGACGTTCCACCAGTGGTTGCGCCGGACACTCGCGGCGAGCCGGATCTTGCCGACGACTTGTGCGAACCGGTGCAGCGTCTCCTTGGTCCCCCGCCACTCCGCGAGCGGCATCGGCGGAAACAGCGGCATCATCGGCACCCTCCGTCAACTCCGGCCCGTCCGGCATCCGGGCCGGGATCCGCCGACGGGCCCGTCCCGGTGGCCCGGCCGGGCCGGTTCCATGATGGTCGGCCCGTTCACGGACGGCACCCGGCCGGACCCGGACGGCGTAACGCGGGCGGCGGCGCCCCGGCCGGGGGGCGCCCCCCGGCCGCCGCCCGGTCAGCGCACCGGCAGGGGCGCCTCCCGCTCCGACTCCGGGCGCGGGCCGAAGATGCGCCGTTCGGCCGCCGTGATGGGCACGTCGTTGATGCTCGCCTCCCGGCGCCGCATCAGGCCCTCCCCGGTGAACTCCCACAGCTCGTTGCCGTAAGCGCGCCACCACCGGCCGTCCGCGTCCCGGCACTCGTACTGGAAGCGGACGGCGATGCGGTCGCCCCGGAAGCCCCAGAGCTCCTTGCGCAGCGCGTAGTCCAGCTCCCGCCGCCACTTCTCGCGCAGAAACTCCGTGATGGCGTCCCGGCCGGTGACGAAGACATCGCGGTTCCGCCAGACCGAGTCCTCGGTGTAGGCGAGGGCGACGCGTTCGGGGTCGCGGGTGTTCCACGCGTCCTCGGCGGCTTGGACCTTCCGGGCGGCGGTGTCCTCGTCGAACGGCGGGAACGGCGGCCGTGATGCCATGGCGGTTCTCTCCCAACTCCACTGGAACGACAGGGAGAACGGTCGTTCTCCCGGCTTGCGGCTAGTCTAGGGAACGACCGTTCTCCAGGCGGGAGAAGGGAAGAAGAAGGGGGCGCGGTGCACGCGGACGAGGCCCGCGAACGGCTGCTCGACGCCGCGGAGCGGCTGTTCTACGAGCGCGGCATCCAAGCCGTCGGCATGGACCAGCTGCGCACCGCCTCCGGAGTCTCCCTCAAGCGGCTCTACCAGTGCTTCCCCTCGAAGGGCGACCTGGTGGAGAGCTGTCTGCGCCGCCGCGACGAGCGCTGGCGGGCCGCCCTCGCCGACCACGTCTCCCGGCACGCCGGCGACCAGGCGGAACGGCCGCTGCTGGTCTTCGACTGGCTGGGGGAGTGGTTCGCCGAACCCGGCTTCCGGGGCTGTGCGTTCATCAACGCGTACAGCGAACTGGCCGCGCTCTCCCCGGGCGCCGCGCAGGCGGCCAGGGATCACAAGCTGTCCTTCCTGGCGTATATGACCGCTCTGGTGGAAGAGGCCGCTGCGGTGGCGGACTTGACGCCGGCCGATCCGGCGGTGCTCGCCCGTCAGCTCGTCCTGCTGGCCGACGGCGCCATCACCACCGCCGCCATGACCGGCGATCCGGCGGCGGCACGACACGCCCGCACCGCGGCGGAGACCCTGCTGTCCGCCGCGCGCACGGCCGCACCGTGACCCGATGCGGCCTCGGGCGCGAACACCGGGCCGCCTGCCGGGAAGCCGCAGCGACCCGCCGCCGCACCGGCCGTGCCGCCGCCCTGGCTGTCACCGCGCCGCGGCGGGCTGGCAGGCTGACCCCATGACCGATACGGGGAAACCGGGCATGGCGGACGGAAACGGAGTGCCGGCGCTGAGCCGGGACGAGCGGGAGAGGGTGGCGGACCTCGCCGAACGGCTGTTCCGGCGGCCGACGCAGACCGACCTCGGCTACAACGCCCTACGCGTAAGGGAGTTCGGATTCGGCAGCGGCGTGCCCGAGCGGGCCCGCGCCTTCCGTGAGCTGACGGCCGTCATCGAGGCCCGGCTCGGCGCGCCGGCCTGGTGCGGCGGCTCGGCGAAGGGCCCGCAGGTCCGGTGGCGCGACGAGCGGCACACGCTGGTCCTGGAGGGCTGGAGCGCGGGCGCCGACCTGACGGTGCACCACACCGGGCCCCTGGAGCGCCTCGACGCCTGGTACTTCGACCACGGCGTCGGAGACGGCGAGGAGCAGGTGCCGTCCCACGACATGCTGCCCTACCTCTGGCAGCTCCACCGTCACCCGGGAGAACGGCTGGTGGGCGGCTGCGACTGCCTGGGCCTGCTGCCGGTGGCGGCCCCCGTCACGAGCTGGCCGCTGCTGGAGGAGTCGCTCGGGATGCTGCTGGGCGCCTGGAGCGAGCAACTGCCCGCGACGGTGGACGACTGGGCGGGCTTCCAGCTCCACCACTGCGCCGAGGACAACCGCGGCGGCGTGGTCGGCTTCACCCCGGGCACGGGCCTGTTCGCGTACGTCGACGACCACGACGGCGACGACAGCCCCGAACACGCCTCCGCCATGCGCGCGTTGGGCTGGCAGCAGCGAATCGGGCAGCGCTGGAAGGCGGCCTTCCCCGACCCGGACCGCCGCAGCGGCACGGCGCTGGCCCGCATCGTCGTCGCCGACGCCCGGGTCCGCGGCGCCAAGAGCCCGGCCGACCTGAAGGTCCGCGATATCAGCTGCGGCGACGACGGCCGCTTCGTCCTCCCGGCCCTCGGCCTGGAGGAGTGGTACTGGGGCTGAGCCCGCGCAGGCGGCGGGGAAGCGGGACGGCCCGACGGCACCGGGCTGCGTCGCGCCCCGGACCGGGGCAGGCACCGAAGTTGACGGTGCGGAAAGTTCGGATCATCCGGACGGGTGGACCCGGGGCTTTCCGGCCCCCGGACCTCTTGCGTCTGCGTAGCGTCACCGCCGCCGGCCGGTCACAGCACCGTCGGCGGCGAACGCGAACAGTCGCACGGGAGGTACGGATACATGGCAGGCGCAACGGGGCGGCGGCCGGAGCTGCCGGACGGCGACGGCACGGGTGGCTTCATCCGGAGCTTCGGCAAGCAGGTGCAGCTCTTCCGTGACCGTGCCGGGCTGACCCAGCCGGAGCTGGGCCAGCGCGTCCGGTACGGAGAGGACCTGATCTCATCGGTCGAGCAGGGACGGCGCATCCCGCGCCCGGACCTCATCGAGAAGCTGGACCGCGCTCTCGACGCGCACGGCGTGCTGTGCGCGATGAAGGACGAGGTGGCGAAGGCCAGGTATCCGGCGTTCTTCCAGGACGCGGCGAAGATCGAGGCGGAGGCGGTCGAATTGCACGCCTACGACTGCCATGTACTCAAGGGCATCCTGCAGACGGAGGAGTACGCGCGGGCCGTCTTCACCATGTGGCGTCCTTTCCTGGACGACGACACGGTCGAACAACGGGTGGCGGCACGCATGGCCCGGCAGCAGATCTTCTCGCGGAACCCCGCGCCGTTGGTGAGCTTTGTCATCGAGGAAGCGGTGCTGCGCCGCATGATCGGCGGCCGGGCGGTCATGGACGGCCAGATGGAGTGGTTGCTGCACATCGGACAGAAGCGCACGGTGGACATCCAGGTCATGCCCATGGGCCGGGGAGAGCACGCTGGACTCGGGGGACCCTTCACTTTGATGGTGGACCGGGAGCAGCAGAGGGTCGCCTACACGGAAGTGCAGGGCAACGGCCGCCTGTACATGGATCAGCGCAGGGTGCGGGAGCTGGAATCGACCTATGGAATCATCCGGGCTCAAGCCCTCACACCCCGTGAGTCGCTGACCTTCATCGAGAAGCTTCGGAGTGAGCTATGAGCGACGAGAAGCCGCAGCACATAGCCGGTCGGGAATGGTTCAAGAGCAGCTACAGTGCGGGAAACGGTGGTGATTGCGTAGAGGTGGCCGTCGTCCCCGGCACCGTTCATGTCCGTGACTCCAAGGACCAGGCGGGCCCCGTCCTCTCGGTCGCGGACGCCGAGTGGGCGGCGTTCACGAGGTTCGCCGCGAACCTCTGATACGGGACCACCCGCCGAACCACAGTGCCGCCCCTCCGGCGCTCGCGCAGCGGGCACCGTAGGGGCGGCACGGTCCGTTCCGGCCGGCGGAACGCGGGGCGGCTTGCCTCGGGACCCGGCCGGGTCCCGCTCATGGCCAGAGGGACGGGCCCGTGCTCACCGCAGGAGCGCTGTCCACCGTTCCAGGGAAGCCAGTACCCGCGGCAGGTGTTCCGCTGCCGACGCAACGAACCGCAGGCCGAAGGCGCGCTGCGCGGGACCGGCACCCCGGTGCCCCAGGGACAGCCACAGGCACCAGGCGAGGCTCGCGAGCTGGCTGCGCAGCAGGCCCGCGAAGGCCGAGACCTCGGCCGGACCGCCCGGAGCCCCACGCGCCAGGTAGCCCTTGATCACCGGGCGCACCACCCGCGGATCGCCCTCGGCCATCGGTCCGTTGAACGGCGTCGCGAACCGGAAGGCCACGCTCACGGTCTCCCACCACGGCACCTCCGCGGTGACGGAGTCCCAGTCGAGCAGCAGGTAACCGGCCGGTGTGCGCAGGATGTTGGCGCGGGAGGTGTCCCCGTGGACGAGGACGGTGCGGGGCCGCTCCTCCAGCGCGTGGAGGATCAGTGCCGTCGCCTCGTCGATGACCGGCAGCAGCGCCCGCGCGGGCCGTGCCACCGCGTGGCCGCCGGTCTCCGCCTCGGCCACCCAGGCGTGCCAGTCGGTCATCGGGTGCACGGGGCTGTTGTCGTCCAGGTCGGTGCCGGCGTCCAGGCCGAGCAGCGCGATGCGCCCGAGCACATCGCCCGTCCAGCGGGCCGCGTCCGGCAGGGAGGTGTCCGCCGCGTCCGCCGTCCGGAGGTCGTGGCCCTCGGCCCATGGGGTGACCCGCACGATTTCCGGCCCGTCGGCGAACCGGTGCCAGGCGCCGACGGCCGGCTCGGGCGGCTCGACGGGGCGGGGCAGCGGGACTCCGGCCGCGAGGGCCGCCTGCTCCAGACGGTGTGCGTGGTGGGCGTGGCGGCACTGCCAATCGCCGAGGAGCCGTCCGGTCTTGACGACCCACCGGCCCCGGTCGGTGGCCAGTACGGAAGTGGCCGACGGACCATCGCCGTTGGCGAGAGGACGCGGCGCCCCGAGGGGCTGTCCCAGGCCGAAGGCGGCGGCGATCTCGTCCGGACGCGGAAGCACCGCACCAGTCTGCCCGCCGTGGCCCGGCCGCGCACGAGCGTTCCCGGCTTCTTGAATCACCGTCCGTGATGTCCTTGTCCTGATCGCAGGTTCGTCGTTCGTCGCCAACAAGCTCGCTTGATCAGGTCCGATTTCCGGGTGAGCGTGATATCCGCGCAGCTGGCCGGCTCGAACGGACTGCATCCTTTTACTTCCAGGTCTCCATATATCCGCTCGATCTCGGAATCCTGCATGGCGGTGTCCGGCGCGACCGACCGGACCAGGGGTACGAGGAAGCGCCGTCCGTCAGACGCGCGCAGGCCCCGCGCTGCCAGAAGCCGGACGCCGCTCGCTCGGTCACCGTCGTGAACGGGTTCTTGATCAGCTGGGCACCGAGGAGGCTGACCCGTTTGCCGTCACCACCACGGCTTCGAGGTCGACCTTGACGCCTTGGAGACTCCAGTAAAGCTGCTGGTGGGAGGCCGTGAGGTCCACCATGCCTGCTCGGTCACGGCTCCGGGCAACTGCTGGAACCCGAGCGGCTCCAGGGAATCCCCGATATTGCGGATCTGCGCGGCGGACATGGGTGGAGCAGATGACGCTTCTGGATCCATTATTTCCCCTTTCGTGGGATTCCGGGAAAGTGCTAGAGTCTGGATATGCTGGCGCATATCTATTACGACTCGCACCCTCTTCCGTATCTTCTCCTGATTTCCTTGTGCGGCCCGACGCTTTTCGTGGCGATCTGGTTTCTGGCCAAGTGGATGATTCTTGCCCGGCGCGGAAAAGTGGTGGCCCTCGACGAACCGGGCGGATATTCCAGCCATTACGTCTTCACCGTCGACGGCAGGGAGTACCGGTGCAACGGCCGGGTGCCGGCCGAGCGGCGGTTCGCCGGAGATTCGCGGGACACCGGTGAACCGCCGCCGAGGTATGTCGTCTACGACCCGCGGAAACCCGAGCGGAACGAGGGGAAGCAGGAGCTCCGCTCCCAGTTCGGCGGCTGCCTGTTCGTGACCGTGGTCCTTGTGGCACTCGTCGGCTGGGGCGTCGTCGGACTGCTGGACTTCGTCTGATTCCCGGAGCCTTCCGTTGCTCTCGGGCCTGCCGGGCACCCGCGAGTTCTGGTCAAACGAAGAAGCCAGTCGGTTACCGGTTGGTCAGCCGGGGTTGGGCAGGAGCGCAAGCCGTTCAAGGGCGGCGGTGATCTCGCCGGTCCAGGGCAAGTGGCGGGCGAGGCGGAGGATGCGGCGCCGGCCGGTGGTGACGAGTTGGCCGGCCGCGGAGCACAGGCGGAACCGCAGCCGGCGGGGCTCGAAGAGGCGGGCTTGGCCGGTCAGGGCGAGCATGGGCATCCAGGCGAGCAGGTCGAGGGCGATCTGGACGATCTCCAGCCAGACCTTGTTCCGGGCGGTGTGGTGCAGGGGCAGGTTGCGCAGTCCAGTCGCGCGGGCGGCCCGGATGCGGTCCTCGGCCCACGGCCCGCAGGCGGTGGTGGAGCTCGAGCCCGGCGATCGGCCGGTGGGGGGTGTCG
Source organism: Streptomyces albus subsp. albus (assembly GCF_000719865.1). Classification (GTDB taxonomy): domain Bacteria; phylum Actinomycetota; class Actinomycetes; order Streptomycetales; family Streptomycetaceae; genus Streptomyces; species Streptomyces albus_E. Next base: position 206,610 of record NZ_JOID01000007.1, on the reverse strand, counting down.
GTCGCGAAGCAGGTGATCCGCATGCCGTCCGCGTCGGTGATCCGCAACTGGGCACCGGGATGCTGTCGTTCCTTGCGGACGATCAGCCGCATCCCTTTCGGCCAGCCGGTGAGGACATCGCCGGTGAGTTCGGCGACCCAGGCGCCGTCGCGGATCTCGCCGTCCGTTTCGATGGCCGCGTCCAGGCCGGTGCCGGGATCTTGAGGACGTGGCTGTGGATGGTCTCTCTGATCACCATGCCGACCGAGTGGGACAGCCAACGTCCTCGCTTCGCGAGCCAGGACACGAAGTCGTGGGTGCCGCCGGCGGAATCGCAGCGGATGAGGGTCTGCCGCCCGCGCCGGTACTTCTTCGGCAGCTGGGCCAGCGCGAGGCGGGCGGTGGTGATGTGGTCGGCGGCCGTGTTCGAGCCCCGCGTTCCGCGGTGTCTCGCGGGAAAGTTCCGGCCGGTAGGTGATCGCCGCCGCGCTGGGCATCCGGGATCAGGACCGGAGTACGGGGACGAGGCGCCTGTATCAATGCAGCGCCCCCTCCAGCAGGGCCTCGCCCAGCCGGGTCCGGCGGTGCAGGACGCAGAGGCCCTGGCGGCGTGAGGTGAGCAGGCCGGCCTCGCGCAGCACAGAGGTGTGGCGGCTCGTCGTCGATGGGGCCAGGTCCAGGGCGGAGGCCAGGCCCGTCGTGGTCATCGGCCGGTCGAGGAGTTGGAGGAGCTGGGCGCGGGAGGTGCCGATGAGCTGGGCGGCGGGCGGTGCGCTCTCGCTCGGCCGGGCGCGTTCCAGCCAGCCCGGGGCGGGGGAGAGCGGGTGCACCAGGACCGGCGGCAGGCCGTCGTCCGCCAGGGCCAGCGGTGCCCGGACGCAGAAGAAGCCCGGGACCAGGGTCAACGTCCGGCCGTCCAGCCGCAGTTCGCGGTCCATGGGATACGGGGCGCGGAGCGCGCTGCCCTCGCAGCGCCACTCCGGCAGCCCGCCGTAACTGGCGAGCAGCCCCTCCGCGCCACCCGTCAGGGCCGCCTCGGCGCGCTCGGAACGGTCGGCGGCGGCCTCGGTGCGGATGGCCGGGAGGTACGGCTCGACGGCCACCGCGTGGTAGCGGCGGAGCGCCGTGCCCAGCCAGCGCAGCGCCTCCGGGCTGCCCTCGGCCAGCCGCCGCACGCCGCTGGGCAGCGGGGCGCCCGCGTACAGCCGGGAGAGTTCCGCGGCCAGCCGCTGCCGGGGCGTGCACATCACCTTCTCCAGACCGGTGTCGAGGTCCGCCGCGCCGCCGGGGGTGAGGAAGTCGGGGAAGTAGGCGGCGGGCGGGCAGAGCAGCATCAGGCCGCGCACGGCGGCCGTCAGCCCCGCGCGTTCCAGGGACGCCCGCACCTCGCGGCGCCAGGGGTCGAAGACGAGGGCCGCCTGCCGGGTCTGCAGCAGATGCAGGCTCAGCGCGATCTCCCAGAGCGGATCGACGCCCGCCGCCATGCGCAGCCGGGCCAGTTCCCGGCCGCTGAAGTCCACCCGCAGCACTGCGCACCCCCGGAGAACGTCGCGGGCCCGCCCTGGTCGGGGGCGGGCCGGATCCGGCCGCCTCGGAATGTCTCCCGTTGCGTTCGCGCGGGGAGTCTACGCGGGTAGGCGGCCCGGCGTCAGGCCATCGGACGGGATCCTGGCGGGTGTTGACGGTCACAGCACGGCCCGTCCGGCGGCGGGTCGGGGAACGGCAGGGGAGTGGCGGGGGCGCTTGCGGTGAACGAGCGCACGGCCCAACGGGGTTATGCAGAGCCCTGGTTGGTCCGGGTGGAAGCGGACGGGCTCCTCGCCGCGCCGGTTGACGCCGCGGAGGGCGCGCGGCGGCCGGCCGGGGCCGGGAGAGGCCGCAGGGGCCCCGGAGATCCGGAGCCCCTGCGGCCGTGCCGGGCGTCCCGTATGGCGGGCATCCCGTGCGGTTCGCTCCCGCACGCCCCGTGCGATCCGCGCGGCGCCCCCCGTTCCCGGCGCCGTACGGGTCAACGTGCCGTCAGCACAGCGGTACGCCCGGCAGTTTCGCGGCGGGGTGGTCGATGTAGATGTTGCTGATGAACCCGCCCTGGTCGCGGAGCTTGCTCCACCAGTTGTTGGTGTAGCCCTCGGCGTTGACGGTGTCGCCCTGCTTCTGGCAGAGCACGCGGACGCTGGTGGGCCCGCCGAGCACGGTGACCACGGAGGCGTTGAGGCGGGCGTCGGCGCGGACGCGGACGTCGGTGCCCCAGGTGGTGAACGGCGAACCGGAGCCGCCGCAGCCGTTGTCACTGGTCAAGTGGTACTGGTTGTAGCTGCCGGGGTAGGCCAGGCCGGAGCCGTTGATGACGATGTTCTGGCCGGTGCCGTTGTACAGCTGCTCGTAGTGGATGTGGGCACCGGAGGAGTTGCCGGTGCTCCCCGTGGTGCCGATCTGCCGGCCCTGGCCGACCGACGCGCCGTTGGCCACCGAGTAGCTCGCCAGGTGGAAGTAGTAGGTCTTCCAGCCGCCGCCGTGGTCGATCACGATGTAGTTGCCGGCGCCGCTGGGCTGGCTGTGCCGGGTGGCGGTGCCCGCCGCGGAGGCCAGGACGGGCGTGCCGGCCGTGGAACCGCCGTCGGAGCGGACGAAGTCCAGGGCGCGGCGCACCTCGGCCGAGTGATGGCTGTAGGTCCACTTCTGGCCGCAGGGGTAGGGGGCCTTGAAGTTGGGGGCGGCGGCCCGGGCCGCGCCCGAGCTCTCCGCCTGGGCGGGCATGGCGAGCAGGCCCACCAGCGCGATGAGCGCGGTGGCGAGTGCGGCAGGGAGGCGTCTCGGGTTCACGCATGCTCCTTGGTCGGGGGAGACGGACCGCCGGCCGGTGGGGCCACGGTCGCTGCGGGACGCCGGAAACGTAAGCGGTTCGTCTTGTACCTGACAACAATGGCCCGGGGTCTTCGCCTGGGATCGAATTCCTTGCCCCGGCGGATGCGCTCCGCCAGCCTGGCGCTGCTCACCTGCTCACCTGCTCACCTGCTCACCTGCTCACCGCTTTGCGCCCGTGTTCCTTCCGTACCGTCAGGCCCCGAGGAGTCGGCAGACCGATGCACGCGGAACCACCAGGAACCACCCCGGCCCAGACCCCATCCGCGGACTCGCCCGCGCAGCCCGTCCGCCCGGCCGCCGCCCGCGCCCGGTGGATCCGGCGGCCGCTGACCGGAGTCGCCCTCGCGCTGGGGATGCTCGGGGCCTTCCTCGCCGCCCCGGCGAGCGCCGGGGCGCAGCCGCAGCCCCGCCAGTCGCCGCTCGCCGGGCCCGGCGCGGACATCCCGGCGGATGTCACGGCCGGTGTCGCCGTCTTCGACCGCCGCACCGGCAGCTTCACCGAGCGGATCAACGCGGACCACCGCTTCCGGTCCGCGTCCGTCGTCAAACTGCTGCTGGCGCTGGACTTCCTCTGGGACCGCGGCCCCGGCTACGACATCCCGCAGGAGGACCGCGGCCGCCTCGAAGCGATGCTGCGCAGCAGCGACGACGGCGAGGCGAGCCACTACTGGGCCCAGGGCGGCCGCAGCGCGATCATCGACCGGATGGTGCCCCGGCTCGGGCTGACCGGCACCACCCCGCCGCCCGCCGCCCATCCCGGCTACTGGGGCTACACCTCGCTCACCGCCGCCGACACCGTGCGGATCTACCGGCACATCCTCGACGAATCCCCGGCCCCGGTACGGGACTTCATCATGGGCAGCCTCCACCGGGCGACGCGCTGCGCCAATGACGGCTTCGACCAGTACTTCGGCATTCCCTCGGCCTTCGAGGGGCCGTGGGCGGTCAAGCAGGGCTGGTCCGGCTTCCGTTCGGGCGGCTGCACGGCGGACGGGGCCCTGGCCGGGGCGGACGCGGCGGACGAGGCCGACAAGGCGAACGCGGCCGGCGCGCCCGGAGCCCCGGCCGCGTTCTCCGCTTCCCCGGCCCCCCCCGCCGCCGATGTGGACCTCGTCCGCGAGGCCCTGCACACCACCGGCACGGTCGGTCCCGGCGACCGCACCATCGTCGCCGTCCTCACCCTCCACCCGGACGGGACCCCGTACGGCACCGCGTACTCCGGCCTCACCCGGCTCGTCGGCTCCCTGGACGTCCCCGGCGCCCGGCACCCCTCCGGGACCTGGTTCGAGACCTGGGGCGACGGGGTGCGGATCCGGGCCGGGGCCACGACCTCCTCGGCGGTCGTCAGCACGCTCCCGGCGGGGGCGGACGTCCTGGTCTCCTGCCAGAAGCGCGGCGAGCCGATCTCCGACCCGCCGCACAGCAGCGCGTGGTGGGCGTATCTGCCGCAGTACGGGGGCTATATGACCACGGTGTACATCGACGCGGAGAGCAGACTGCCGGGCGTTCCGGAGTACGCGTGACCCGGCGGCCGGCCGCGCGGGCCTCGTCGGCGGGGCCTCCTCCCGCGCGGCCCGGTACGGCGCCGGGCCGGGGGACGGTCAACCGGCGGCGTCCGTGCCTCATCGACGGCCGGCTCCCCACGGGGGGCGGGCTTCCCGGGCACCGGCGACCCCGAGGAGGATGGACTTGTCAGGTGCATGGTCAGTTGGTCGATTATCGGGGGTGCGGCGGCGACGTCTGGCCGTATCTCCCCGACGTCGGCGGCGATCTCTCCAGCATCGTCACCGATGTGGCGGACGCCTGGCTTCCGGGCGTGCCGAACTGCTGAACTCGTAAGCCGGCGGCGGACGTTCGTACGAATCCGCCGCCGGTGTACGCACGAGCGGATCCGGGCTCCGGCCCCGCGTACCGGCGCACGCGCGCCGGAGCCCGGATCCGCTCCCCCCACCGTCCGCACACCACCGCGCCCACGGGCGCACCAACCCAGCCGCACCACCACCCCCCTCACCCACGCGCCGGAGAGCGGAGAGAGATCCGATGAACTCGTTGATCCCGGCCACCCCCAGCCCCAGCCCCCGTCCCGTCCCCCGGCCCCGTCACCGCCGGCTGACCGTGCTGATCGGCACGGCGGTCGCCGCCTCGCTGGTCCTGGCCGGCCAGCCCGCGTCCGCCGCGCCCGACGAAGGACCCGCCTCCGCCTCCGGCGAGGTGAACGCGGCCTTCGCCCGCGCGGCGGCAGAGTACGACGTACCGCGCGACCTCCTGGTGGCCGTCGGCTACGGCGAGACGCACCTGGACGACCACGACGGCGCGCCGAGCCACGCCAACGGCTACGGCGTCATGCACCTGGTGAGCAACCCCGGCCACCACACCCTGGAGCGCGCCGCCCGCATCACCGGCGAACGCGTCACCGACCTCAAGAAGGACACCGGGGCCAACATCCGCGGCGCCGCCGCCGTCCTCCGCGCCCTCGCCGACGACCTCGGCCTGGACGCCGCCGAACGCGACCGGCTCGGCGCCTGGTACCCGGTCACCGCCCGCTACGGAGGCACGGACGGCGCCCGGGCCGGCCGGCTCTACGCCGACACCGTCTACGAACTCCTGGCCTCCGGCATCCGCGGCCACGCGGACGGCGGCGAGCAGATCCGCGTCAAGCCGCGGAAGGTCACCCCCCAGCGCGGCACGTACGCCGACGCCGACGTCACGGGGGAGACCGGCGAGACGGGCGCCCAGAGCCCCGACTACCCGCCCGCGCAGTGGGTGGCGGCCAGCTCCGCCAACTACGCCACCGGCCGCTCGCAGCCGATCAGTGCCGTCGTCGTGCACGTCACGCAGGGCTCGTACGCCGGCACGATCAGCTGGTTCCAGAACCCGTCCGCCGAGGTCAGCGCCCACTACGTGGTCCGCTCCTCGGACGGCCAGGTCACCCAGATGGTGCGCGACAGCAACACCGCCTGGCACGCACGCTCCGGCAACGCCTACTCCGTCGGCATCGAGCACGAGGGCTGGGTCGACGACCCCTCCTGGTTCACCGACGCCATGTACCGCTCCTCGGCCGCGCTGACCCGGCACCTGGCCGACAAGTACGGCATACCGAAGGACCGGGCGCACATCGTCGGCCACCACGAGGTGCCCGGCAACGACCACACCGACCCCGGCCCGCACTGGGACTGGTCGTACTACATGGAGCTGGTGCGCGGCGGCAGCAGCGGCGACACCAAGTCCTTCCCCACCTGGGGCACGGACGTCGGCATCCGCCAGGCCGCCACGACGAACTCGACGCGGGTGGCGAGCCTCGCCGGCCCGACCACGGTCCGCGTGCGCTGCCAGGTGCGCGGCCAGCAGGTGACGTACCAGGGCTACACCAACGACGCCTGGGCGTACCTGCCGGACTACGGCGGCTACGTCTCCAACATCTTCATCGACGTCCCCGAATCCTGGCTCCCGGGCGTCCCGGCCTGCTGACCCGCCCGCCACGATGACGGCACGGGGACGGCCGGCCCGCACCAGGCGCCGGCCGTCCCGACCGGCCCGGGCGCCGCAGGACTCGGATACGCCGGGTGAGAGGGCATAGGACCGCCACACTGGGGAACTTGCACCGGGCCGTATGGAAGCCCGCGTGGATACACCGAATCGTTCAGAGTTCTGGCACGTTGCGCACATTGCGCTCGCTGACGTCGGGCAGGAAGCGAGCCACGGTGACGAAGTCGGCGTCGTCGTGCAGGACGATCAGCCCGTGGTGCGCGGCGGTTGCGCAGATTATCAGGTCAAGTGGCCCGGCCGCGCCAAGGGCGCCTTTCTCGGCGAGAGCGTACTGCGCCGAGTCGACCCAGTCCCACAGCCTCTTCGGGAGCGGCACATCGGGGTACAGGTCAGTGAACATGTCACCCATGGCCTCGTACTCGGTCGCGTTGCGCGCCGAGCGCCGGAACTCGGCTCGTTGGGCGGCGCACGACCCGATGGCCCGCAGAGTGGTGGTCTCCAGCCACGCGGCACTGAGATGCTGCTCGCGCAGAAGGCGCCACAGGCCCGAGGAGTCGAGCAGGTAATGAATCACGCGCTGCCCTGCTTGTCCTCGGTGCGCCGGCGCTGCCAGCCCTGGTAATCCCACTGCTGGGCGGCTCGGAAGTGCTTGGCTACGAGCGCCGCCCGATGGTGGCGTTCGGCGTACTCGCGGAGAGCGGCGTTGACCACATCCTTCTTGGTGCCGCCGCCCGCGACGCGCATGGCCTTCTCCAAGGCGTCGTCATCGAGATCGATCGTCGTCACACTCATACTGGACCTCTCTATTCAAGAGCAATACTCAGTGTATATGAACCTGTCGTGGGGGCTCGTTCGCGGTAAACGCCGAGCCGGGCAGGGCTCCGCGCTCCCTTGGTACATTGGCCGCTGACCTGCTCAAGCACCATGTGCGCTGGAGGAATACCGTGTCGTCTGGGTCCGTACAGGAATCCGCCCCCCTCTTCGGGGAGGTGGGGCTGGAGGCCGCCCGCAAGGAGTACGCCGAACTGCGTGCCCAGGGGCTCAGCCTGGATCTGACGCGGGGCAAGCCCTCGCCGGAGCAGCTCGACCTCGCCGACGGCCTGCTGTCCCTCCCCGCAGCCGGGGACATCAAGGCCGCCGACGGCACCGACACCCGCAACTACGGCGGCCTCCTCGGCCTCCCGGAGCTGCGCGAGATCTTCGCCGGCCCCCTCCAGGTGCCCGCCGGGCAGCTCCTCGCCCTCGGCAACGCCAGCCTCACGCTCATGCACGACAACGTGGTGCAGGCGCTGCTCTCCGTCCTCCCGGGCGGCGAGCGCCGCTGGGCGGACGAGCCGAGGGTCCGCTTCCTCTGCCCCGTCCCCGGCTACGACCGGCACTTCGGGATCTGCGAGCGGTACGGCATCGACATGGTGCCGGTCCCGCTCACCGGCCAGGGTCCGGACATGGACGTCGTCGAGGAGCTCGTCGCCTCCGACCCGACGATCAAGGGCATGTGGTGCGTGCCCAAGTACAGCAACCCCACCGGTGAGGTCTACGGCGACGAGACCGTGCGCCGCCTCGCCGCGATGCCGACGGCCGCGCCCGACTTCCGCCTCTTCTGGGACAACGCCTACGCGGTGCACCACCTCACCGCGGAGAAGGTGGAGATCCTCTCCATCCTGGACGCCTGCGCCGAGGCGGGGAACCCCGACCGCGCGTTCGTCTTCGGCTCCACCTCCAAGATCACCGCGGCCGGTTCGGGCGTGGCCTTCGTCGGCTCCTCCCCGGCCAACGTGGCCTGGATGAAGGAGCGGCTGGCGAAGCAGACCATCGGCCCCGACAAGGTCAACCAGCTCCGCCACGTCCGCTTCTTCCGGGACGCGGACGGCGTGGCCGCCCACATGGAGCGCCACCGCGCGCTGCTGGAGCCCCGCTTCGCGGCCGTCTACGAGGTGCTGGAGCGCGAGCTCGGCCCGCTCGGCATCGCCGAGTGGACCCGGCCCAAGGGCGGCTACTTCGTCAGCCTGGACGTCCCCGACGGCTGCGCGAGCGAGGTCGTCCGCCTCGCCAAGGAGGCGGGCATCGCGCTGACCCCGGCCGGTGCCGCGTTCCCGTACGGCAAGGACCCGCGCGACCGCGAGATCCGGCTGGCGCCCAGCTTCCCGTCGGTGGACGAGGTGCGCGAGGCCATGCGCGCCGTCGCCGTCTGCGTCCGCCTGGCCGCCGCCGAGCAGGAGGCCGCCCGCACGGACGGCTGACCCGCCGCGACCCGCAGCGGAACGCGGGCCGGTACCCCGGGCACCATCGGGGTACCGGCCCGTTCGCGTGCCGCGGTCCTCCGGCGGCCCGGCCGCGTCCGGCGCGGGGTCAGCGGGCGAACCAGCGCTGCGGAGTGGGCGCGGTGTTCTCGTAGATGTGCTTCGCCTGGCGGTACTCCGCGAGGCCGTCGTGGCCCAGCTCCCGGCCGATGCCGGAGCGCTTGAAACCGCCCCACTCGGCCTGCGGCAGATACGGGCCGAAGTCGTTGATCCACACCGTGCCGTGGCGCAGCGCCCGCGCCACCCGCTCGGCCCGGCCGGCGTCCTCCGTCCACACGGCGCCGGCGAGCCCGTAGTCGGTGTGGTTGCCGAGCTCGATCGCGGTCTCCTCGCCGGTGAAGCGCTCGACGGTCAGGATGGGCCCGAAGGTCTCCTCCTGCACGATGCGCATGTCCCGGGTGCAGTCGTCGAACACCGTCGGCAGATAGAAGAACCCGTTCCGGAGGCCCGGTTCCTCCGGGCGCCGGCCCCCCGCCAGGAGAGTCGCGCCCTCCCGGACGCCGAGTTCCACATAGGACTCGACCTTGTCCCGGTGCTCGGCGGAAACCAGCGGACCGCTCTCGGTGCCCTCGTCCAGTCCGTTGCCGAGCCGGATGCGCTCGGCGCGGGCGACGAGTTCGGTGACGAACGCGTCGTGCAGCCCGTCCTCCACGATGAGCCGGGTGCCCGCCGAGCACACCTGCCCGGCGTGGAAGAAGACGGCCATCAGGGCGTAGTCGATCGCGGCCTCGAAGTCGGCGTCGGCGAAGACGATATTGGGGTTCTTGCCGCCCAGTTCGAGGGCGATGTTCTTGACCGTCCCGGCCGCCGACCGCATGATCCGGCGGCCCGTCTCCAGGCCGCCGGTGAACGACACCAGATCGACCCCCGGGCTCTCCACCAGCGCCGCGCCGACGGTCCCGCCCGCGCCCAGCACGAGGTTGACGACGCCCGCGGGGGCGCCGGCCTCCTCCAGCAGCTCGACCAGCCGGATGGTCGTCAGCGGGGTGATCTCGCTGGGCTTGATCACCACGGTGTTGCCCGCGGCCAGCGCGGGCGCCACCTTCCACGACACCTGCAGCAGCGGGTAGTTCCACGGCGCGATCAGCGCGCAGACACCGACCGGTTCATGGACGACGCGGCTGCGGATCCGGGGATCGCCGGCGTCCACCAGCCGCCCGGAGTCCGCCTCGGCCTGCCCGGCGTAGTACTCGAACACGGCCGTCACGTCGTCCACGTCGATACCGGACTCGACGAGTGTCTTGCCGGTGTCGAGCGTCTCCAGCCGGGCGATGTGCTCCCGGTCCCGCCGCAGCAGGCCGGCCACCCGGCGGAGCAGCTCGGAGCGCTGCCGCGCGGTCCAGGAGGGCCAGACGCCACCGTCGAAGGCGGACCGCGCCGCGTCCACCGCGGCCAGGGCGTCCGCCTCCCCGCCCTCGTCCACGGTGCGGACGACGGACTGGTCGTAGGGGTTGATCACGTCGCGGGTGGCACCGCCGGCGGCGGTTTTCCATACCCCGTCGATGAAGAGACTGGACGTGGGAAGTCCTTTCCCGGTGGAGCGCCGAATGCCGCCACCGTTGTGCGCCGGAATGCACCGCTTTCTACGTTAGGTTTCAGCGCCGTGGAATGCCATCCGAGGACGAGGAGCACAGCATGGGCCGAGCGGAGTACGACTACGTCATCGTCGGCGGGGGGTCGGCAGGCTGCGCCCTGGCCAACCGCCTCAGCGCGGACCGGGAGAACAAGGTCCTGGTCCTGGAAGCCGGCCGGCCGGACTGGATCTGGGACATCCTCATCCACATGCCCGCCGCCCTGACGATGGTCATCGGGAACCCGCTGTACGACTGGCGCTACGTCTCCGAACCGGAACCGCACATGGGCGGCCGCCGGGTCAGCCACGGCCGCGGCAAGCTGCTCGGCGGATCGAGCTCCATCAACGGCATGATCTTCCAGCGCGGCAACCCGATGGACCTGGAACGCTGGGCCTCCGACCCGGGCATGGAGACCTGGGACTACGCGCACTGCCTGCCCTACTTCAAGCGGATGGAGCACTGCGTCGCCGGGGCCGACGACTGGCGCGGCCAGGGCGGCCCGCTGTGGCTGGAGCGCGGGCCGGCGGCCAACCCGCTGTTCCACGCCTTCCTGGAGGCGGCGCAGCAGGCCGGCCACCAGCTGACCCCCGACGTCAACGGCTACCGGCAGGAGGGCTTCGCCCGCTTCGACCGCAACATCAAGCGGGGCCGGCGCTGGTCGGCGGCCCGCGCCTATCTGCACCCGGTGAAGAAGCGGCCGAATCTGACGGTGCGGTGCTTCACGCAGGTGGACCGCGTGCTCTTCCAGGGGAAGCGGGCGGTCGGTGTGGAGTACCGGCGGTACGGACGCCAGCGCGGACGGGTGTCCGCCGGAGAGGTGATTCTCTGCGGCGGCGCGATCAACACGCCTCAGCTGCTCCAGCTCTCCGGAATCGGGAATCCCGGCGAGCTCACCCCGCTGGGCATCCGCATGGTGCACGAACTCCCCGGGGTCGGGGAGAACCTCCAGGACCACCTGGAGGTCTATGTGCAGCACGCCTGCAAACAGCCCGTCACCTACAACCCGGCGCTCAAATGGAGCCGCCGGCCCGGAATCGGACTGCGGTGGCTGCTGTTCCGCAGCGGTCCGGCCGCGACCAACCACTTCGAGGCGGGCGGCTTCGTCCGCGGAAACGACCAGGTCGCCTACCCGAACCTGATGTTCCACTTCCTGCCCATCGCCGTGCGCTACGACGGCACCCCCGTCGGCGCCGAGCACGGCTACCAGGTGCACATCGGCCCCATGTACTCCGACGTGCGCGGCTCGGTGAAGATCAAGTCCGCGGACCCCCGGCAGCACCCGGCGCTGCGCTTCAACTACCTCTCCACGGAGAACGACCGCAAGGAGTGGGTGGAGGCCGTCCACGTCGCCCGGGACATCCTCGGCCAGCCCGCCTTCGCCGTCTTCGACGCGGGCGAACTCTCCCCCGGGCCCTCGGTCGTCACGGACCAGGAGATCCTGGACTGGGTCGCCCGCGACGCCGAGACCGCGTACCACCCCTCCTGCACCGCCCGCATGGGCATCGACGAGATGTCCGTGGTCGACCCGCTCTCCATGCGCGTCCACGGAGTGGAAGGGCTCCGGGTGGCCGACGCCTCCGCGATGCCCTACCTGACCAACGGCAACATCTACGCCCCGGTGATGATGCTCGCCGAGAAGGCCGCCGACCTCATCCTCGGCAACACCCCGCTGCCGCCGGCCACGGCCGGCTTCCACCGGCACCGCGTTCAGGAGGCATGAGCCATGGCGGCGTACGGCACGAGCGGAGACGGGCCCGGAAGCGGCCGGGGGCGGGGGCCCGGAAGCGGGGACGGGCGCGCGAGCGGGGGAGGGAAGGGGAGCGGCGGAAGCACGGGCGGCCTCCCGGCCGGGGAACGGGGCCCTGCGGGCAGCCCGCCGGTCCACGGGGAGAGCAGGCTGAAGCCGGTCGTCTTCATCGGCTCGTCCGCGCTCATCCTGGCGGTCTCGATCTGGGCGATCATCACCCCGGAGGGCGCCGAGGAGACCATCGGCGTGGGCGTCGACTGGATTTCCAGCGGATTCGGCTGGTACTACTTCCTCGCCGCCACCCTGTACCTGCTGTTCGTCGTGTACGTGGCCGCGTCCCGCTACGGCGGCATCAAGCTGGGCCCCAAGCACTCCACCCCCGACTACGGGGTGTTCGCCTGGGCGGCCATGCTGTTCGCGGCCGGCATCGGCATCGACCTGATGTTCTTCGCCGTCTCCGGCCCCGTCAGCCACTACCTCGCGCCCCCAGAGGGAGACGCCGAGACCGTCGAGGCCGCCCGGCAGGCCGTGGTGTGGACGCTGTTCCACTACGGCATCACCGGCTGGGCCATGTACGCCCTGATGGGCATGGCGCTCGGCTACTTCTCCTTCCGCTACCGCCTCCCCCTCGCGATCCGCTCGGCTCTGTACCCGGTCATCGGCCGGCGCATCCACGGCCGGATCGGCGACACGGTCGACCTCGCGGCCATCATCGGCACGGTGTTCGGCATCTCCGTGTCGCTCGGCATCGGCGTCGTCCAGCTCAACTTCGGGCTGAACTACCTCTTCGGCATCCCCGAGGGCACGGCCGCGCAGATCGGCCTCATCGCCGTCGCCGTCGTCATGGCCACGGCCTCCGCCGTGGCGGGCGTCGACCGGGGCATCCGGCGGCTGTCCGAGCTGAACGTCCTGCTCGCCATCCTCCTGATGTCCTACATGCTGTTCGCGGACGACCCGCTCCGGCTGCTCAACAGCCTCGTCCTCAACATCGGGGACTATGTCAGCCGCTTCCCCTCGATGACCCTCAACACCTTCGCCTACGACCGGCCGACCGAGTGGCTCAACTCCTGGACCCTGTTCTTCTGGGCCTGGTGGATCGCCTGGGCCCCGTTCGTCGGCATGTTCCTGGCCCGCATCTCCAAGGGACGGACGATCCGCCAGTTCGTCGCGGCCACGCTCGTCATCCCGTTCCTCTTCACCCTCACCTTCCTCTCCGTCCTCGGCAACAGCGCGCTCAACGTGGTGCGGGAGGGGAACGCAGCGTTCGGCGAGACCGCCATGAACACCCCCGAGCAGGGCTTCTACGGGCTGCTCGACCAGTTCCCCGGCGCCACCTTCAGCGCCGGGCTCGCGACCGTCGTCGGACTGCTGCTCTACGTCACCTCCGCCGACTCCGGCGCGCTGGTGATGAGCAACCTGTGCTCGCACCTGCCCACCCCGCTCACCGACGCCTCCGCGTGGGTACGCGTCTTCTGGGCGGGGGCCACCGGGCTGCTCACCCTCGCCATGCTCCTCGTCGGCGGCGTGGACGCGCTCACCAGCGCGACCATCATCATGGGGCTGCCCTTCTCCTTCGTGATGTTCCTCATCATCGCCGGGCTCTACCGGGCGCTGCGCCTGGAGAGGATGCGGGAGGAGGCGGCGCCCGCCGTCCCGCCGCCGCACCTGAGCTGGCGTCAGCGGATCGCACGGGCCACGTCCTTCCCCGGCCGGGCGGACGCCGTCCGGTTCGTCGACGAGGTGTGCCGCCCCGCCTTCGAGGACGTCGCCGCGGAGCTGCGCGGGCAGGGCCTGGCGGCCGAACTCACCGAGGTGACGGAGGAGGAACTGCGGGTGCCGTCCGTGGAACTCCGGGTGCCGATCGGCCCGGTGGAGGAGTTCCTCTACCGGGTGTGGCCCACCGAGACGGCCGTACCGGCGTTCGCCACCCGCTCGGTCACCGCGCACGACACCTATGTGCGCTTCGAGGTCCAGCTCGCCGAGGGCAGCCAGGGCTACGACGTCATGGGCTACACCAGGGAGCAGCTCATCCACGACATCCTCAGCCACTACGAGCAGCACCTGGAATTCCTGCGCCTGCACCGCGAGTCGTCCGCCCGCTCGGCCCTCCCGGACCACCGGCCCGACACGGCGGGAAGCCATCTGCCGGGAGACGGGGGCTGACGGGGCGGGGCCCGGGTGGCCGAGGCCGGGACCGCCGCCACCGCGCCGCCATCCCCGTCCGGACTCACCCGAAGGGGTCGGGTCCGGGACGGGACGGCAGGAGCAGGCTGCGGCGCTCGCGATCGGTGAGACGGCGGAAGACCCGCGAACGGGCCCGCTCCACAAGGGAGTCGAGGCTCGCGGCAGGTTCCCAGATCCGCACCGTGCGATCGCGGGAGGCCGTGGCCAGAAGAGATCCGCCGGGGTGCCAGGCCAGTCCGTTGGCCTGGTCGTCGTGGACACCGATCACCTTCAGGTGACGGCCGCGGTGTGGATCCCACAACCGTACGGTCCGGTCCCAGGAGACGGACGCGAGCTGCCTTCCGTCGGGAGACCACACGACATCCTGGACCCGCTTCCGGTGCCCGGCCATCGTGTGGAGCGCGGCGCCCGTGAACGGGTCCCAGATACGGATGGTGCCGTCCCGGGAGCCCGAGGCCAGCCGCCGCCCGTCGGGAGACCACGCGAGGCTCCATGCGTAGTCGGTGTGACCGCGGAGGGCCGTTACGACAACGCCTTGTTCGGCGTCCCAGACGCAGAGCTCCGTGTCCGTCGAAGACGTGGCCAGGTGGCGGCTGTCCGGTGACCATGCGGCGCCGCCGAGCCAGTACCCGCCGCCGCGGAGCACCATGGCCTCCGTGCCGTCGTCCGCGGTCCAGACCCGGGCGGTGTGGTCCCGCGAGGTGGTTGCGATCCGCCTGCCGTCGGCCGACCAGGAGACTTTGGTGATCTCGTCTCCGTGACCGCGCAGCGCGGCGATCCGCGTACGGTCCCGTACGTCCCAGACGGTACCGACGGCACCGCGGGAGATGGTGACCAGCCGGGAACCATCCGGGGACCAGGCCACATCGGACACTTCTCCGCCATGCTCGAGCACTGTCACCATGCTGCTGCGCTCAGGGTCCCAGACGGCGGCCGTTCCGTCCTTCGAGGCGGTGGCGAGACGCGTCCCGCCGGAATCCCAGGCCAGTTTCTTGACCGATCCGGTGTGGCCCAGCAGCGTGCTGCGCTGCCCACCGGGTGGGACCACGTCCCAGAGAGCCACCGTTCTGTCGCGGGAGGCCGTGGCGATGCGCCGGCCGTGCCAGGCGATGCCGTTGACGGTGTCGGTGTGGCCGGAGAGGGCCGTCTTCTCACCAGTGGCCAGGTCGCAGACCCTGGCGGTGCGCTCCGTGTCGCCCACGGCGATGCGGCGGCCGTCGGGGGACCACGCCACGCACTCCAGCTTCTCGTGGAACTCCAGCCGCTGATGCGGAGCGGACACGGCACGCGCGTCCACCGCGACGGTCTGTGCTGCGAGGACGTCCCAGATGCGCGCTGTACAGTCCTCCGACACCGAGGCGAGCCGGCGCCCGTCCGGTGACCAGGCCAGGGCCCAGACACCGGCCTGGTGGCCCGTCAGCAGTGTGGGGTCCGTACCGGGCGAGAGGGACCAGACGCGTACGGAGGTGTCGTCCGAGCCGCTCGCGAGCCGCCGGCCGTCGGGTGACCAGGCCACGTCCCACACCGGTCTCTCATGCCCGGTCAGCACGGTCAGTTCCGCACGGGACGCCGCGTCCCAGATCCGTACCGTGCGGTCGCTGCCCGCCGTGGCGATCCGCGCCCCGTCGGGCGCCCAGGCGAGGCCGTCGACGGCACCGTCATGCCCGCGGAGCACGCCCAGTTCAGCCCATGTCCCGGCGTCCCAAAGGGTGACGGTACCGTCCCGGGAGCCGCACGCCAATCGCTTCCCGTCCGGAGACCAGGCCACCGCATACACCCGGTCCCCGCCGGGCCGGGTGAGAACGACGGGACCGGTGGACTCCGCGGTGCTCCAGACGCGGACCGTGCCGTCGTCGGACGCGGTGGCCAGCCGGGCGCCATCGGGCGACCAGGCCACCGCGTTGATGTCCTCCTCGTGACCGCGGAAGACCGCATACCGCCGTGAGGCGTTGAGAGCCACGTGCAGCGCCTGCTGGGCCGCTGGGGTCGGAGCGCATTCCTCCACGGCGGCGAGAGCACCGAGGAGCGCCAGTTCCGGGTCCCCCGCGGCGCTCTCCATGACCCGCGCGGCCACACCGTCGGCCAGCCGCTCCCGGAACGCGCGGTCCTGGCCCACGGACCGTTCCAGGAACTCCGCCACGACCGGAGCGCCGCCGAGAAGGTCGGCCGCCTCGTCCGACCAGGCAAGGGCAGCGGTCAGCCGTTCACCGCTCAACAGGTAGGCGTCCCGGCGCCCCGACTGCTGCCAGTCCCGCGCCCATCGCTCCAGCTCGCCGCGATGCCGCAACTCCCGCGCCCGGGCCGCAACAGCCTGGCGCAGCGGTGGCCACTGCCGGAACAGCGCTTCATGAGCCACGTCCAGGACGCCATCGGCACTGGTGAGCAGCCGCCCCGTGACGAACGCCCCGGCCACGAGCCGCTCTTCGTCCGCGAGGTCCTCACGTGAGACGCGGCGACGGGCCGGCTCGCCGTGCTCCAGGGAGACGAACTTCAGCAAGGTGGCGAGGACCGGCGCGTCCGCGTCGGCCGCCCGCAGCTCGGCGCTGATCCGGTCCGCCTGGTCCGACAGCGCTCCGGCGACCCCGCCCAGAGACCGGTAGTCCTCGTGCGTCACCGTTCCGCCGGGGCCGACCCGCAGGTAGAGCCCTTGAAGGGTGTACGCCAGGAGGGGCAGCGCGTCGCCGCCCCCGGTGTCGTCCACCATCTGCGCGACGAGCCCGGGAGCGAAGCTCAGGCCCGCGGCCTCGGCCGGTCCCTCGATCACCTGGAACAGCTCGGCGCGGCCGAGCATGCCGATCAGCGCCGGCTGGCGCACCAGGCCGGCGTGCTCGGTTTCCAGGAGGTCCGTGAGGAAATCGGACCGCAGGGTGGCCACCACCCACAGACGAGGGTCGGCCGCGAGCGAGGCCCGGATCAGAGAGAGGAACGCATCCCGCTCCCGCGCCCCGCAGAGTGTGAAGACCTCCTCAAGCTGGTCGACGACCAGCAGGACCGGCACGGCAGGCCCGCCCCGAACGGAGCGCAGCCGCTCCAGGCACCGGCCCAGCCCCTGGGCGCCACCGCTCAGCTCCGCCAGCACCTGCGCGCCGGTCATCTCCGTCCCGGCGGCGGCCAGGCTCGCGGCGAGGCTCGCCTCCGGATCGGCCCCGGGGGTGCACGGAGCCACGACGGCCCAGCGGCCCCGCCGCCGACCGAGCGCGGGCAGCAGCCCGGCCCGGACCAGCGAGGACTTCCCGCTCCCGGACGGGCCGATCACCGCGACGAACCGGTGCGCACGAGAAGGCACGGCCGGATGCAGCCGCCCGACGAGGTCCCCGATCTCCCGGTCGCGGCCGAAGAAGACGCCGGAGTCGTCCTCGGTGAACGCCTCCAGACCCGGATACGGGGGCTGCGCGGCATTCCACTTCCGCTTGATCGCAGCGGGCCGCTCCAGCAGGTGCAGCCAGACCTGTCCCGCGACGAGAAGAACGAGTGCCACCACGACCAGGGGGACCGACCACTCCCGCAGTACCCGCAGCAGCCAGGGCACGTCGTCCGTCCTGCTGGTGGCGTAGTTGGCCGCCATGCCCAGCAGTGCCCCGACCAGCATGATCAGAACATCCACAACAAGCTTCGCCGGACGACGATCCACCCTGCCCCCACCCGTGGCGATCAGTGACCTTCCGCCAACCTTACGCATCGGGGCCGGGGTGAGGCTCCGCCGCGCGAGGACCGGGTCGGGAACAGGCGCAGCCGTCTCACCGCGAGCCGTCCAGCCCCATCAGACGCAGCACGATCGTGGTAAGACCCCGACCACCCACAGCCCGCCTGCCGTGGCCCCGGCGGTCAGGAGCGACAGGGACAGCACGGAGATGAGGACGGGCTGGGCCGCGATACGCCACGTGGGGCGTGCGGCCCCCAACTCCCATGCCCCCAGCGCTGAGTGATGGCACGCGAGGGCCCCGCCGGAGCTCCCCGCTCCTCCGGCGAGGCCCTCGCGCCGTCCCGTGCCACGGGACGTCCGGGCACCGTGCGCCGCCGTCAGTGGTGGTGGTGATGGGCGTGGACGACCGCGTGGCCCCGGCCGCGGGCTATCAGCCAGCGGTTGACCGGCACGGTCAGCACGAAGGCGACGGCGAGCGCGAACGCCAGGGCGCCCCAGAAGAGCCAGTTGGCGAGACCCGCCTCCATGGCCCCGGGCACGCCGACCATGACCGCGTTGTCCACGGTCTCCATGACGATGATGGAGACGGTGTCCGCGGCGAGGGCCACCTTGAGCGCCTCGCGGAAGCCCAGCCCGGCCTTGAGAACGCCTCGCATCGTCAGCGCGTACCCGAAGAAGAAGGCGAGGGCGACGGCCAGCGCCACGGTGACCCCGGCGGACAGCCCGGCCGCGGTGCCGATGACCATGCCCAGCACCTCGCCGATCGCACACCCGGTGAGGCAGTGCAGCGTGGCCTGCGAGGCGGTGCGCCACGACACCGGGACGGTGCCGGGGCGGTCAACCGACGGTCCGTGAGCCGTCGATGCATGAGTCGTCGGTCCGTGCCCCGCCGGTCCGTGCGCGGTGTGGACTCCCGCCGGCTCTGCGGCGGCGCTGTGCGGCTGCCCGGCGTGAGCTGTTTCCCCCGTGGTGGTGGTGCCGTGCTCGGCCCGGGCGGTGTGCCCAGTCTGGGCCCCGGCCCCGGCCCCGGCCCCGTCCTGGCCCTGCTCGTGCGTGACCTGATGGTGCTCATGCGCGTGCTGCATGACGATCCCCTCCCGGATTCCGCGGCCGATGCCGACGGCCGCATGGGAGATATGTATACCCCCTTGGGGTATACATGTCGAGGGGGTGGGTTCGGACGGGCACACTGGGGCACCGGGCAGGCCGGTTGCGGGCCGGGTGCCGGGAGCGCGGGCAGCCACGCCGCGCCGGGTCGGCCGACCGTGACCGCGCGCGGGTGCTGCGGGCCCGATAGCCTCAGCCTCCTGGCGACCACGTCACGTTGTTCCCGCCCCGAGTGAGACCGAGTGAAGAAGAGCACCGCGCCCGCCCGGCTCCGCGTGGGGCTGTCCCTGACCGTCAACGTCCTGCTGGGCGTTCCCGCCGTCGTACCCGCCTTCCTGCTCTGGTATTTCGCCTCCAACTGGCCGCTCGCGGAGCTTGGCTGGACCGATGGGGAGCCCACGGAGAACGACGGGGTCCTCCCCTGGGTGATGCTGGCCACGCCGGTCCTCATCCTGTTCGGCCTGGTCTGGTGGCTGGCCAACTGGCCGCTCCGGCGCAGGACTCCGCTGACCCGGGGCACGTACTGGCTCCTGAGCGCCGCGGCCACCGCACTGCCCACGCTCCTCCTCATCGTCATCAGCGTCGGAAGGAGCTGAAGACCGTTCGGTACGGCGCGCGGGCAGGGCGAGGCGGACGGTCGACGGCGCAAGCGGAGGTCTGCCGCAGCGGCAACCGAGCCCTACGGGAGCCGTTCTCCCTCGCTCGGGTCGTCGCTCACGGCGCACGGCACCTCCGCCCACACCGCCTTGCCCGGGCCGTCCCGGCGTGGGGTCACAGCCCAGCGGGCGGCGAGCCGTGAGACGAGGAAGAGACCCCGGCCCGACTCGGCCGCCGCGGCCGGGAGTTCGGGTTCATCCGTGGGCACGGGGCGTTCGGTGCGGGTGTCGCTCACCTCGATGCGCAGCACCCCGCCGGCCCGGCTGAGCCGTACCGCGAAGTCCCGCCCCGGCACCCGGCCGTGGCGCACGGCGTTCGCGGCCAGCTCGGCGGTGATCAGCGCCACGGTGTGGTTCGTCTCGGAGTGGTACGGGTGACCCCACTCGTCGAGCCACTGGGAGACCAGCAGCCGGGCCAGCCGCGCACCGCGCGGCGTGGAGGTGAACCGCATCGCGACGGCCTGCCCGCCCCCGGCCGCCTCGGTCCGCGCCAGGGCGCGGGAGGGCCGTGAGCCGGTGGAGCGGAGGGCCGGGCGGGGCGTGATCGTCCCCCTGCGAGAGACGGGTGTTTCGTGTGTCATGCCGTTGAGATTGGCCCTACGCACCGGCTCTGACCAGCACTGATGTCGGGACGTCCGGTTCTGTACCGACGATGGGCGGCCTTGTCGGATGCCCCGGACCGTGCCCGTCTAGCGCGTGGGCGGGAGGCGGTAGACGGAGACGTGCGAGTCCGACTCGGCGGTGAACTCGGCGCCGCCCCAGTCCGCGTGCCGGGTCTCCAGCTCGAACCCGGCGAGCTGCGCCATGAGGTCCAGCTCGGCCGGCCAGATGTAGCGGTGCGGACTGCGGAACAGCTCCGCCTGCTCGGTCTCGTTGAACCGGAAGTGGTGCGACACGACGTGCTGGCGCAGGACGTCGTAAGTGTCCAAGCCGATGTAGCCGGGCTCGGACTGCCAGACCATGGCCGTCTGCCCCGGCGGAAGCTTGCGCAGCTCCGGCACCCAAAGCTCGATCACGAACCGGCCGCCGGGCGCGAGGTGTCGGGCCGCGTTGCGGAAGCACTCGACCTGCTCGGCCTGGGTGAGCAGGTTGGAAATCGTGTTATAGACGAGATAGACCAGGGAGTACGTACCCGGGGCGGTGGCGGTCGCCATGTCGCCGATGACCACGGGGATCGTCGATTCATCGGCCTTGGTGCGCAGTTGTTCCACCATCGGCCGGGACAACTCGATCCCCGTGACGGGCACTCCGTGCTCCGCGAGCGGGATGGCCACCCGGCCCGTCCCGATGGCGAACTCGAGCGCCGCTCCGTCGCCCGCGAGCTGCGCGAGGCGGTCCACGGCCGGGCCCAGCACATCGGGCGCGAACATACCGGTGCCGGGCGTGTCGTAACTGTGGGCCGCATCGGCGCCCCAGATGCTCTCCTGATCCATGCCCTCCACGCTCGCCGCCGGCCGCTGGGATGTCCACCGGATTTCTGCCCCGTGGAGCGAGGGCTCGGAGCGTTGGGCCCCCGCCGCCGCGCAGCGGGGCTCAAAAGCTTGACGTTGCGGCAAGTTCGGATCATTCGGATGGGTGAGGTTCCGGCTGTTCCGGTCGAGCGGCCCTCCGGTGTGCATAGCGTGACCGCGCGACCGCAGAGGCGGACGGTTACCGACAGGTGCACGGGGTGGGCGGCGAAGACGGCCGGGAGCGAGTGCGCAATCGACTACGGGTGACCGATCCCCGTGGCGGTCGGCGGTCAGTCAGCGCACACACGCAATCGGAGGTACACGCATGGCTGTTATGGGACGGCCGGAGCTCCCGGACGGCGACGGAACCGGCTCCTTCCTCAAGAGCTTCGGCGCCCAGATCCGGGTGCTCCGCACCCGCGCCGGACTCACCCAGGCCGAGCTGGGCCAGCAGATGCAGTACGGGGAGGACTTGATCTCCTCGGTGGAGCGGGGCCGGCGCATCGCGCGGCCGGAATTCATCGACAAGGCGGACGAGGTCCTGGACGGCGGCGGACTGCTGGCGGCGATGAAGGGCGAGGTGCTGCGGGCGCGGTATCCGGCCTACTTCCGCGACGCGGCGAAGCTCGAGGCCGGAGCCGTGGAACTGAACGCCTACGACTGCCAAGTGATCAACGGCCTGTTGCAGACGGAGGAGTACGCGCGAGCCGTCCTCACGATGTACCGCCCGCCGGTGGACGAGGAACTCATCGAACAGCGGGTGGCCGCGCGCATGGAGCGCCAGGAGATTCTGTCCCGGCGCCCGGCCTCGCTGCTGAGTTTCGTCATCGAGGAAGCCGTACTGCGCCGCCCCATTGGCGGACGGGATGTTCTTCGCAGGCAACTGGAACACCTTCTGGCCATTGGCCAGTTGCGGCATGTGGTGATCCAGGTCATGCCGACGGACAGGACGGAACACGCCGGTCTGGACGGGCCCTTCACGTTGATGGAGACGACCGAGCGGCAAAGGATCGCCTACGTGGAGGTTCAGGACACGAGCCGACTCCACACCGACCGGGAAACCGTTCACGCGCTCGAAGCGCGGTATGGAATCATCCGGGCGCAGGCTTTGACCCCGGACGATTCGCTGGCCTTCATCACGACCCTGTTGGGAGACGCATGAGCGCTGAGAAGATCACCAAGCCGATAGACGAGCCGACTTGGCGGAAGAGCAGCTACAGCGGCAGCGGAGGCGGCCAGTGCGTCGAGGTCGCGGCGGGCCCCGTAGCCGTGCGCATCCGTGATTCCAAGGACACGGCGGGCCCCGTGCTCTCGGTCGCGGCCGATGAGTGGTCGGCCTTCGTGGAGTTCGCCGCGCGCGCCTGAGACGCCGGGCATGAGGATGCCCCCGGTACCGGCTCCGACCGGTACCGGGGGCATCGCGGTGCGAGGCCGGCCGCCGTCACGCGCCCCGCGTCAGTCCTTCTCCATGTCGCGGAAACGCTCGAAGGTGTCCGTCCCCTTGGCGCCCTGCTCCCACTTGACGGTGAGCGTGTCGCCGCTCTGCGAGAGCCTGCCGAAACGGTCCTTGCTCTTGACGCGCTCCCCGTCCTGCTCGCAGAGCAGCGCGACGACCAGCTCGTCGCCCGAACCGTCTTTCTGCCAACGTCCCTTGCACTCCAGGCCGTCCCGGTCGTCGTAGACGGCGTTGATGCGCCTGGGCTCGTCGGTGTACGCGTCGCCCAGCGCCAGCATGGGCCCGTCGGAGGCCTTCCAGACGGCCTGCAGGCCGGTCCCCGTCGGCTCGGGGACGAAGGGGTTCCGGGTGGATTCGGGTTCAGGTTCGGTCTCCGACGGAGTGGGGGTCGAAGTCGGCTCCGGTCCCGGTTGCGTGGGGTCGGCCCCCGCGTCGGTCTCCTCCGCGCTCGCGGACGGGGTCTTCGCCGCCGTCGACCCGGATCCGTCCTCGTCTCCGCCGACCGCGAGCCACACGCCGCCGATGACGACAACCAGGGCCACGGCGGCGGCACCCGCCAAAAGTGCGGTCCTGCGCTTGCCCGGGCCGCCCGGGACGCCCGGGGCCGGGGCGTGCGGGGGCGGCGGGTACGCGCCGTAGGGCGCCGGGTGCGCGTACCCCTGGCCCGGCGGCTGCTGCCCGTAGCCGTACGGGGCGGGCTGGCCGTAGCCGGGCGGGGGAGAGGGCGTGGGCTGCGCGGACGGCTGGGTGTAGGGGTTGCCCGGCGCGGGCTGCGCGAGCTGTGCGGGCTGCGCGGGCGGCGCGGCCTGGGCGGGCGGCGCGGCCTGGGGGAAGCCGTAGCCGGGCGGCGGCTGCGGCGGCGGCACGCCGTACGGGCCCTGCGCCCCCTGCGGCGGAGGCCCCTGCGGAACACCGTGCCCCCCGCCCTGTGGCGGCTCACCGGGCGGCTGCGGTGGCGGTTGCGGCTGTGACATGAATTGCCCTTCCCCCGGGTTGCAACTGGTTTGCTGGAGCGGTTAGTTCTTTCTATCAGCGCACGGTGTCAACGCCGCTCCGGCTCGACCGCACCGGTGGAGCCGGAGCGGCGGGCCGCAGGAGGCGTTCACCGGCGGGGTCCCCAGGACCTTCGAGCGGCCGATGGCCTGGAGCATGCCGGGGAAGATAATCGGTTGCCTGTCGACGATGGCGGCGCGTGCAATGGCCGACATGGTCACCCGAGTACGAGCGCCGAGGCGCGATGCGTTGGACGTGTACCGCCGGGCCTCGCGACTCCGGGCTCCGGGCAGGCCGCGACCGCATCGCCACATGGGAGAGACCGGCGCATGAACACGTCACCACCGCCCTCCCGGTCGGGTCGAACTGCCGGGTCATCCGGGTCACCCCTCCTGATCGGCGTTCTCGTTCCGCTGACCCCGCCCGGATGGACCGAGGCGGGCCGGCACCTGCTCGCGGGGATCGAGCTGGCCGTTCGCGACGTCAATGACGGCGGCGGGATCGCCGGAAGGCCCCTTGAGCTGGCGGTCCGGGACACCGCGGCCGATCCGCGGCGGGCCGCGGCGGCCGTGGACGAGTTGGCCGGTCTGGGTGTGGCCGCCCTGGCGGGGGAGTATCACAGCGTCGCCGCTCGCGCCGCCGCTGCCCGGGCCGAGGCCCTCGGTGTGCCGTTCCTCTGCTCGTCGGCGGTGCTCGACGCGCTCACCGATCAGCCGGCGGAATGGGTCGCGCGCCTCGCCCCGGCGCAGTCCCACGGCTGGCGGATCTACGCGGACTTCCTCCTCGGCGCGGGCCACCGCCGCATCGCCGTGGCGGCCGAACCGAGCGTCTACTGGGCATCCGGGACCCGCATCCTGCGGGAGCACCTCGCTCCCCGCGGCGGCAGCATCGTCGAACTCGACGCGCGTGCGCTTGCCCCCGCGGCCGTGTGCGACGAACTCGCCGAGAGCCGTGCGACAGCCCTGCTTCTCCTGGCCGGTCACCCGGAGCCGGCCGTGCCGATCGTCAGGTCCGTCCGCCGCGACCCGCGCCTCGCCGGGATCACGATCGGTGCTCCGGCCGGGCAGCCGGAGTTCCCCGCGTGGGCGGCTCTGCTGGGCGACGACGGCGCCGCCATCCCGTTCCTGCGCTACCTGCCCGAGCGCCTCGGCCCACTCGGCGCACGCGTCGCGACGGAGCTCCGCGAACGGCTGGCCGGAGAGCCATCCTTCGTCGCCTTCGAGGGCTACGACACCGTCGTCGTGCTCGCCGAGGTGCTGCGTGCTCACGACGCGGACCGGGCGCACAGCGCCGGCCTCTGGCCGCGCGTCGCCGTCGAAGGCACCCGCGGGCCGATCCGGTTCTCGCGCACGCCGGGCATCAGCGTGTGGCAGTGGTCCTGGCCGCCCGTCCACGTCGCCGACCGGGACCCGGCGGAACCGGGTCGCTTTCGGGTCCTTCACACGGGTTGAGCGAGCGGGCGACGAGCCGGGGAACGTACCGGAGGCTCGGTTGCAGCTCACCGGCACACGCATGCGCTGCCCGCTACGGGGCGACGGTGCCGGGCGCGGCGGCCCTCGGCGCGAGGTCCCGCCCCCGCACCTTCACCAGCGGCGGGAGGCCGCTGTCAGCGGTGGCTCAGCACATTGATCACACGGCCGTCGGGGTCGCGGACGAAGAAGCGCCGTACACCCCACTCCTCGTCCTGCAAGGGGTGCACGATCTCCGCGCCGCTGTCCCGCATGACGGCGTAGGCCGCGTCCACGTCGTCCACCTCCACGCTCATGTCCGGCGTGACCGGCGCGGTCTTGTCGCCGGTCATGAAGCCGACCTGGGCCGCCGGGGTGGACGGCGAGGCGAGCGTCATGATCCAGCCCAGGTCCATGACCTCCTCGAAACCCAGCAGACCGTAGAACTCCCGGTTCTTCTCCTGTGCTGCGCCCGACCGGAGGACGGGCATGACTCGGCGAACGGCCATCGATGACTCCAAGTGGTAACGGGTGTTTCTCCGGGGCTTCCAGGAGTACTACGGGATGCCCGAATCCGCACACACTTTCGCAACGGATCTCGGCCGATGGTCCGCTCCCGTGGCGCCGGACGGCAGCGGAGCCCCCGGCCCGCCGGGGCGGGGCCGATGCGGGACGCCGCCGAGGCCGAGCCCGGAGCCCGTGCCTGCCCGCCCTCGGTCACCGACAGCGAAGACGGGCCCCCGGAGGAGTTGGAGGCCCGTTCCCGAAGGCCGGGCTAACGCACCGCCCGGATACGGCCGTCGACGTTGCGGAGTCTCCTCTGGGCGCACAGGTCCGCGATATCGGCCTCCAGGCCTGCCCGGGTGTCCTTGGTCACCCGGCGCCAGCCGAAGTAGTCGCAGGTCTGCCGCACCAACTCCTCGCCGGTCATGCCGGGGCACTCCGCCGCCAGCTCGTACAGCGCGAGCTTCCGCTCGTCGGGGGCCACGTGCGCGAACTTCCGCACGGGCTCGTCCTCGGGGTGAAGGCGGGCCTGGAGCTCGTCGCCACCGACCGCGTCCACGAAGTCTCCGCTGAAGAGGACGACGTTCGCCCGGGAGAGGCCGCGGAGCACCGTGCGAATGTTGTCCCGGATGCGGTTGCCGGCCCGGGCGGTTCCCCAGGCCTCGCGGGTGCGGGTGATGAGCAGGTCCTCGTGCAGGGGGCCCTCGGTCCGCACGATGACCGTCAGCAGGCGCTGCAAGGCCGGGCGGGCCTCCTCGGTGTGCAGCTCGTACGGGGACGCGACCGTGCCGACGAAGCTCTGGTACGGGGCGCTCCACGGGCGGTCCGGCGCGGAGACCGGGACCCGCTCGTGCTCGACGGGTGCGGAGGCGGCGGCGCCCGCGGCTTCCGGGCTCCGGGGGAGCGGAACCCGGTGCCGGGGCTCGTCGGGGCCGGAGGGCGGACCGCCGTACGGTGCCGGGGCGACGGCCGTGGCCGTCGCGTTCGCGGTGGAGGTGCCGGCGGCGTGGCCTGCGGCGAATCCGGCGGTGCTTCCGGCGGTGCTTCCGGCGGCGGTGTCCGGCGGGGCCACGGCCGGCGCCGCTGCCGCGGCCGTCGCCGGGTCCGCCGCCGCGGTCCCCGACAGGACGGCCGCCGCCGTCGGTGCCGCTGCCGCGGCTGTCGCCGTCGCGCTCAACGGCCCCTGCTTCACCGCCTGTTCGACCGCCTCGCGCAGCCGCTGCTCCGCCGCCTCGCGGCCCCGGTACCAGTCGGTTCCCCAGATGCGGTGCAGCCGCCAGCCCAGGCCGGCCAGGACTTGTTCCCGGAGCCGGTCGCGGTCGCGGGCGGTCCGGGACGAGTGGTACATGGCGCCGTCGCACTCGATGCCCAGCGCGTAGGAGCCGGGCAGCTCCGGGTGGCGCACGCCGATGTCGATGCGGTAGCCGGCGACGCCGACCTGCGGCTGGACCCGGTAACCCCAGCCGCGCAGCACCGCCAGCACGGACTCCTCGAACGGGCTGTCGGGCGCGGCGTCCTCGTCCTGGACGACGTCCTGCGCGAGCACGGCGGGGCCGTTCTCCGCGTAGGCCAGATAGCGCTTGAGGTGCTGGACGCTCTCATTGGCGCTGTCGGCGAGCGCGCCGCCGTGGAAGGAGGCGACGACCTCCATGCGGTAACGGGCCCGGGTGACGGCCACGTTGAGCCGGCGCCAGCCGCCGTCCTTGTTGATCGGGCCGAAGTTCAGGCCCAGCTTGCCGTGTTCGTCGGGGCCGTAGCCGATGGACATGATCATCACGTCGCGCTCGTCGCCCTGCACCGATTCGAGGTTCTTGACGAAGAAGCCGTCGAGCCGGTCCTCGGTGAAGCAGTGGTCCAGGTCGGGGCGGGAGATCCGTGCCTGCTGGACGGCCAGGTCGATGGCGGACGCCTGGGCCTGGGAGAGGGCGACGACGCCCAGGGTGCGGCCGGGACGGGTGTCGAAGTGGTGCAGGACGCGCTCGGCGACGAGTTCGGCCTCGCGCCGGTTGTCGCGCCGTCCGCCCCGGTCGTAGACGCCGTCGGCCCCGATGAAGGCCACGCCGACGTCATTGCCCTCGTCCAGGGCGCCGGGGAAGGTCACCATGGAGCGCTCGTAGAACGAGCGGTTGCTGAAGGTGATGAGGTCCTCGTGGCGGCTGCGGTAGTGCCAGCGCAGCGGCAGCTCGCGCAGGGCGCCCGCCTTGCAGGCGTCCAGCAGGGACTCGAAGGAGTCGGGGACGTCCGGGTCGTACTCGTCGGAGTCGTCCTCGACGGCCGAGTCGAAGAACGAGGTGGGCGGGAGCTGCCGGGAGTCACCGGCGACGACCAGGGAACGGCCCCGGTAGATGCAGTTGACCGCGTCGCCGGGGCGGACCTGTGACGCCTCGTCGAAGATCACCACGTCGAAGTGGTAGTCGGCCGGGAGGTGCTGGCTGACCGTCAGCGGGCTCATCATGAAGCACGGCTTGATGGCCTGCACGGTGTCGCGGGTCCGGCCCAGCAGCTCGCGGACCGGCATGTGGCGGGTCTTCTTTCCCGCCTCGTGGGTGATCACGGCCGGTTCGCCGCCGCCGAAGGAGCGTGGCCGGCGCCGGTTGCACGCCTCGATGACGGCGCCGTGGGCGGCGGAGACCAGGCGGCGGTCGGCCTCCTGGAAGCCGGCGACCCGGGCGTCCAGGTCCTCGGAGCGGGTGGTGCGCAGCCGCTCGTCGGTGGCGAGGACACCGTCCGCCCAGGCCCGCAGCACGGCCTGCTCGACGACCTCGGGCAACCGGGCCGGGGGGACGGCGCGTTCGGCGGCCCGGGTGACGAGCTCGTCGGCGCCGTGCCGGGCCAGTACGGCGAGGCCGGCCCGGTACGCCTGCCACTCCTCCGGGCCGCGGCGGTCGGCGCGCAGGGCGTCCACGGCCTGCCGGGCCCGGCCCAGGTCGCCGAGGAGGAGCGGTGAGAGCTGCGCCCGGCGGCCGGTGTCGAAGAGATCGCGCAGCGCGGTGGCGGCCCCGGTCCAGCGGGTCGCGCGTGTCTCGGCGGCGTCGCACCAGTCGGCCAGCGCGTTCCTGATGCTCGCGGCGAGCAGGCGCGGCAGCTCCTCCGGGGCGGCATCGTCGGCCAGCGCGGCGGCCGGGCGGTCCGGGACCTCGGCGCGGGCGGTCAGCTCGGCGATGCGGCCGGCCGCCGCCAGGGCCCGGTCCAGTGCCGCCAGGCCGGCGGTGCCGCGGGGGGTGCGGGCCGCAAGCAAGTCCGTGTGCGCGGCCACGAGCCGGGCGGTCTCCGCGGCGGCCCGCTGCCAGGCGAGCGCCTGCTCCAGCCGGCCCGGCAGCGACTTCTCCCAGGTGCCGTCCCGGGTGAGCGCGGTGACGGCGGCGCGGT
This sequence comes from Streptomyces albus subsp. albus, assembly GCF_000719865.1. Classification (GTDB taxonomy): domain Bacteria; phylum Actinomycetota; class Actinomycetes; order Streptomycetales; family Streptomycetaceae; genus Streptomyces; species Streptomyces albus_E. The sequence goes on along the minus strand of NZ_JOID01000007.1, from coordinate 177,848 downwards.
CCGCCTTGTAACGGGCGGAGAAGCGGGCCATGAGACCGCGGTGGTCCTCCGCGAAGCGCCGTACCAGCTCCGGGAGTCCGGTCTCGGCGAGGACCTGTTCGCCGAAGACGTCCTCCGCCGCCGCGCGGGCCTCGTCCTCGGCGGCCAGGGCCTCGCGGAGCTCGCGGGCGGCCTCGTGGGCACGGCGCAGGGTGGCGGCGTCGAACCAGGCGCGGGGCGGACGGTCGGCGGAGGCGGTCAGATCGGCCAGCTCGCAGAGGGCGAACGCCTCCTCGGGGCCCTCGGGCTCCGGCATCCCGAAATGGCCGGCGAGACCGGTGAGGGAGGCGGAGGGGTCCGCGGGGAGCCCCGCACCGGGGGAGGGGGCGCGCTCGGGGAGGCCCGCGCGGAGGGTGCGGATGATCTGCCGGAGCTCGTGAACGGTGCCCGGCTCGGCGAGCGTGCCGGCGAACGGGCGGCGTACGGCCGCGGCGCGCACGTCGTCCAGCGCCTCGGCGGCTTCCTCGGCCACGGCGAGCGGTGAGGCCCCCGCGGCTCCGGGGGCGGGCGCGCTCCGCGTGCCGGTGTCCGTGCCGGTGTTCGGGGTGACGGCCGTACCGGTGTCCGTGGCGACGGCCAGTCCGCGCCAGGCGAACTCCTCGCCGTCGGCGGCCGGGCGCCAGGACCGGCTGACCGCTCCGGCGGCCACCAGCAGGTCCTGCAGTGCGGCGGCGGCGAGCCCGCGCACCGGCCGTGCGTTCGCCCCGCCCAGTGTGAGCGGCGGAGTGCCGGCCTGCTCCAGCAGGACGAGACGGCCGAGGACGTCGTGCAGCGTGCGCCCCAGCGGCTCGCGGACCTCGTTCATCGCGGCGGCGTAGGCGGAGAGCTCCTCGCGCAGCCGGCGGGCGTGGTCCAGCTCGTGGGCCGCCGCACCCGTGACCCGCACCTCGGTCGTCAGGACCCGCGCCAGCTCGGTCGCCACGGCCTTCTTGGAGGTGTCACCGCTGTGCAGGGCCAGGACGAAGTCGCCGAGCCCGACGCCGCGGAGCCGGTTGCGCACGACGTCGAGGGCGGCCGCTTTCTCGCTGACGAAGAGGACGCTGCGGCCCGCGTGCATGAGCGCGGCGACCATGTTGGTGATCGTCTGGCTCTTGCCGGTGCCGGGTGGACCGCTCATGACGAAGGAACGCCCGTCCAGCGCGGCGGCGATGCACTGACGCTGGGAGGCGTCCGCGTCCAGGACCAGCGGTATCTTCTCGGGGAGCTGGACCTCGTCGATCCGCTCCAGCTCCGGCGGTTCAAAACCGATCACGTCGGCGGGCAGGCCGGAGTCCGGGCCCAGCGCGACGGCGCGCACCAGCGGGTGGGCGAGGATCTGCTCCTCGTTCTGCTGGAGGTCCTGGTACATCGCCTCCTTGTGCGAGGCGAAGAGGCCGAGCACGACCCGGTCCTCGACCTTCCAGCCCTTCTGCCGGGCGGCGGCCTCGCGGGCGGCGGTGAGCACGGCGCGGGCGTCGCCCGTGTCCGTACCCGTGACCTCGCTCCAGTCGACCCCCATCCGCTCCAGCCGGACCGCCAGCGCGGGATTGTGCATCCGGTCCTGGCCCTCGGCCGGGTACAGCCTGCTGCCGGTGCCCCGGCCGTCGCGGCGGAGCTCCACGGGGACGAGCAGCAGCGGGGCGGCACTCGCCTCCTGCGCGCCGGGCTCGCGCCACTCGACCATGCCGACGCCCAGCCAGAGCACCCAGAGGCCGTAGTCGTTGAACATCTGGCCGGACTTGCTGCGGAGCTGCCACAGGGCGCCGTCCAGTGAGCCCTGGGTGGTCTTCTGCGTCACCAGACCGGCCGGGGACGGCCGTTGCCGCGACGGTCGTGCCGCGTCCGCCGCCGGGCGGTCACCGCGCTTGGCGAGAGACACGCCGTCCTGCGCCTCCGCGCCCTCGTCCTCCTCGACGGGCGCGAAGGCCCAGCCCCGGCCGAGACCGGACAACAGAGCCGGGGCTTCCGGGTACTTGAGCTCCAGAGTGGTCGACCGGGTGTGCCGGAAATTCAGCAGCCGGTTGCGGCCGCCCATGTCGAGCAGGGAGTCGCGCCAGCCGCCGAGCACCTTCCTCAGCCGGTCGACACCGGGGTCGCTGGTGCCGGGATGCGCGGGGCCGGTCATCGACGGGCTGGGCATAGGGGTGGTACCTCCAGGGCATTCGTGAACAGGGGTTCCCCTCACGAAGGCGCCCCCCACCAGGAGTTACCTATCAGCTCGCGCAGGGCGACATGCCCGAAACGGCAGGCATCGATACGCGTTCGTTGCTGTGAACAGAGGTTACGAACGTCTTCTGTTGCTCTCCGTCGCCGGTTGACAGCTCAGTGCCAGGGCGGCGCCCGTCCGGTGGGTGCGGTCGGTCACCCGGAGCGCCCGTGGCCCGGCCGTGAGACGGGGATCGGCCGGGCCACGGGAGCGCGGGAGTCCGGGGCCGGGCCGGATCAGTAGCCGTGGATCATCTTGTAGGCCACCTCGGGGAGGAACTGGCCGGCCGAGGAGCCGCCGCCGACGCCGCAGTTGCCGTCGGACTCACCCGGCGCCTTGATCCACAGGAGCATCTCGGCGCCCCCGCCCAGCTGGGTGGGCGTGCCGATGCGGCGGCCCGAGGGGTTGCACCACTCGCCGTTGGAGCCGTTGCCGTTGCGGCTGGTGTCCACCACGAACGGCTTGGTGTAGCCGTAGCGGGCGCGCAGTTCGCGGTTGACGGCGTCGCCGTAGGCGGTGTTCTCGCCCGTGGTGAAGTAGTTGGAGACGTTGAGCGAGAAGCCGTGGGCCTGGGGGAGGCCCGCCTCGTGCAGCCGGCGGGCCATGGTCGCCGCGTCGGCCCAGCCCGGGTTGCCCGCGTCCATGTAGACCCAGGTGTTGGGGGCCTGGCGGCTGAACTCGGAGAGGGCGCCGGTGAGCATGGCCTCGCGCTCGTCGATCTGCGCCTGGTTCATGCATCCGTAGTCCCCGAGGGAGTCCGGTTCCAGGATGACGACGGCCGGACGGTTCCCGATACCTCCGGCGAACTGGGCTATCCAGTTCGCGTAGTCGGACGGCGAGGAGGCGCCGCCCGCGGAGTGCCCGCCGCAGTAGTCGCGGTTGTAGACGTTGTAGGCGACGAGAATGGGCAGCTTGTCCTTGCTGTCCGCGGCGCCCGCGTACGCGCCGGTGGCGGTGCCGATCGCGCCGCTCCAGGAGCCGAACCAGCGGGCCATCGGGGTGTTGGCTATCGCGGAGTCGATCTCGGCGGCCCGGCCGTCACCGGGGTTGGCGGCGACCCACTGCTTGGCGCTGGAGTCGGGGTCCACGTAGAACCCGCTGGTCATGCCGGTCGGGTCGGCCGCGTGGGCGGACGGCGCGGCGGCCAGCGCGAGCGGCAGGGCTAACAGCGCTGCCGCCAGGGCGGAAAGTCTGCGGCGCATGTCGGTACCTCGGATTCCTGGTGGGGGATGCGCCGCCCGCCCTCGTCCCGAGCGTGCGACGCGCTGAAGGAAGTGCGGTGGTTCCGCGCCCCCGCACGGCGGCGGCTTGTCCGGCCGGCCGGTGGGGACGGCATGCGAGTGGTGCGGCGCCGGTTTGGAAGCGCTTCCAACCGAGAGCGCTTCCAGCGCCGCACCTCGACATGTGACCGGTATCGTTGTGCCGCTCCGTTTCCCCTGTCAAGAGTTCAATTGTGAGGATCGGTCAAGCGGCTGGAGGTGAGGGCCGCCACGGCTGGAAGCGGTCCCAGTTTTCTCCTGCCGGGGCTTTCTCGCCCGGTCCGGCTCCCATCCGCGGGACGGGGGCGGCCGAATGCGCGAGGATGGGACGCCGTCCGGTCGGCAACGAGGGGATCGAGGGCATGGCAGAGGATGCGCCGCGTCGGCGACCGACGCTCGACGAGGTGGCGGGACTCGCGGGCGTGTCCCGGTCCGTGGCCTCCCGGGCCCTCAACAACGCCCCGCACGTCAGCAGCGCCAAGCGCGAGGCGGTCGAACGCGCCGTCCGGCAGCTCGGTTACGTGCCCGACCCCACCGCCCGGGCGCTGGCCACCCGGCAGACGGGGGCGGCCGCCCTGGTCGTCTCGGGAGAGGATCCCTCGATCTTCGCCGATCCGTTCTTCGCCCAGGTGATCGTCGGGGCGTCGGCCGCCCTGGAGGAGGCGGACCTGCATCTGATGCTGTGTCTGGCCGCCTCCGACCGGGGCCGCAAACGGGTGGAGGAGCTCTTCCGTTCCAAGATCGCCGACGGTGTGATGCTGATGGCGCTGCGCGAGGGCGACCCGCTGGCCCGGATGGCCGAGGAGGCCGCGGTGCCCGTCGTGTTCGGCGGACGGCCGGTCGGTCCGGCGCCCCGCTGGTACGTGGACGTCGACAACGCCGGCGGGGCGCGCGAGGCCGCCGAGTACCTCGTCTCGCTCGGCCGTACGCGCGTGGCCGCGCTCTGCGGGCGGCTGGACACCGAGGCCGGACGCGCCCGGTACCGCGGGTACCGGGACGCCCTGCTGGCGGCCGGGCTCGAACCGTTCCCGCCGCGGGAAGGGGACTTCACCGAGCGCAGCGGGGCCGCCGCCATGGCCGCGCTGCTGGCGGAACACCCCGACGTGGACGGGGTGTTCGCCGCCAACGACAACATGGGCGTGGGCGCGCTGCGGACGTTGCGCGGGGCCGGCCGGAGGGTGCCCGACGACGTCGCCGTGGTCGGCTTCGACGACCTGGCCCCCGCGCAGGCCTCCGATCCGCCCCTCACCACCGTGCATCAGCCCATACAGGCCCTCGGGCGGGAGATGGCGCGCATGCTCGCCGCCCTCGTGGGCGGGCAGACCCCCACCCCGCTGATCCTGCCCACCCGGCTGGTCGTCCGCGCCAGCGCCTGACGGCGGCGGCGCCGCTCACGTCCGGGGGGAGGCACCGCCGTCCGCGTCGTGACCGCTCAGCGCCGGCCGGCGCCGGGGGTGCGGCCGCGGGCGTCCGTGAGGAGCAGGTCCAGGTCGACCGCCTCCGCCATCGCGCGGGTGCCCGCGTCGTTGGGGTGGAGGTGATCGCCGCTGTCGTAGGCCGGGTTGAGCGTCAGGGGGTCGCCGGGGGAGGCGGTGGCCGCCGCGAAGTCGATGACGCCGTCGAACGCGCCCGAGGTGCGGATCCAGTGGTTCACCGCGTCCCACGTGGCCTGGCGGCTCTCCGTCCAGATGAGCGAGCCGGCCATGGGCAGCAGTGTTCCGCCGTACACCTTCACGCCGTGGCGATGGCCCTCCTCGATGAACGCCTGGTAGCCGGCGATGAGTTCCTCCGCCGTGGCGTCGTAGCCGATGTCGTTGACGCCCTCCAGCAGGATCACCGAGCGGACGCCGGTCTGTCCGAAGGCGTCGCGCTCCATGCGGGAGAGGGCGGCGACGCCGTAGTACGGCTCGCCCTCGCGGTCGGCGAGCAGGCGGTTGCCGCCCAGGCCCGCGTTGACCACCGACAGGGTCGGGCCCGTGCGGGCCCGGAGGCGGCGGGCGAGATGGTCCGGGTAGCGCTGGTTGGCGTTGCCCGTGGTGCTCGCGGTGTCGGTGATCGAGTCGCCGAAGGCCACCACCGAGCCGACCGTGCGGTGGTCGCCGCGCACGTCCACCCCGCTGACGAGCATCCAGCACGGCGTGCCGGCGTAGTCATCGCCGGAGGGGTCGGCCGCCTCGTCGCCGTCGGCCAGGTAGTTGCCCTGCGCGGTGAAGGGGTGGTTGGCGACGGGGCCGGTCGCCTTGTCGACATGGACGCTGACGAGGAGAGTCGAGAGCGCTCGTACGGGCATCCGGACCGGGTCGCTGAACCGTTCCTCTCCCGCAGCGAGGGTGGTGGCCCGGTCCCCGCCGAAGGCCAGGGTGCGCAGGGTGCCGGGGACGGCGTCGGCGCCCTCGGCCTGGAGAGCGACGGTCACCTTGTCCACCGTGACGGGCTGCGTGCCGAAGGCGTTGGTGACCCGGACCCGGACGCTGCTGCCGCCGCCCTTGACGAACAGGACGTTGCGGACCGTCTGGTTCTCCAGCCCCTCACCGGCCGGGCAGTCGCTCCAGGGGATGGTGCTGCCGGCCACCTGGCTCGCGCCCCAGGCGGCGACCCAGCCGCGGCTCTTGCCGGGGCCGGGCCGGGCCGGGGTGCCGTGAGCGGCGGCGGGCTGGGCGGCCGCCGGGGCCAGTGCCGCCGCCAGGGCGAGGACGGCAGCGGCGGCCACGGGGCGGGCCAGGCGGCCGGCGGCGAGGGCCGGGAGCCGTCGGGCGGCGGGTTCGCGCCGGCCGGATCGGGTTCCCGCCGTGCGGGATCTCCGGTGCGGTGCCCGCGCCGAGTCGTGGGGTGAGGGCGGGGCGGGGTGGGCGGGGGAGTTCATGGGGGTCCTCCTGGGCCGGTGGCGTGGTCGGGGGCGGTGCGGGAAGGGGCCGGGCGGGACGACTGGTGCGCCCGCGGTGGTGGCGGGGGTTTCGGGGCGGGCGGCTTCTCGACAACGTTGTCCGACGGGCGCGGCTCTGCCGTCCTGGCGGAAGGGTGTTGGGTGGTGCCGGTGCCGCCGTGGAGCACGGATGGCCCGAGGGCCGTCAACACGCTCTGGAATGCGGCGCGTTGGTGAGGCCCGATGCAAGCACCGATCCGATCCGGCGGTCAAGGTGGCGGCGGGGCGGCGGCGGGGCCGGTGAGGTGCGGTGCGGTGCGGTGGCGGAGCGGAACGGCGCCGCCGGTGCGGGACCACACCCACACCGCTGTGCTGCTCCCGGCTCCGGCCGCACGGTGTGCCGCCGGGCCGCTGCGGCTTACCGTCGCCCGTCGCCCGTCGCCCGTCGCCCGTCGCCCGTCGCCCGTCGCCCGTCGCCCGTCGCCCGTGGCCCGTGGCCCGTCGTTCCGTGTACCGCTTTCCGTCAACCGCTCGCCCATCGCTCAGCGTGCAGTCCACCGCGCACTGTCCCTCGCGTGCCGCGTGCCGCGTGCCGCGTGCCGCGTGCCGCGTGCCGCGAAGCGCGTGCAGCGCCGTGTCGACGTTCGGCCGGGGTGCGGCCCGGGTCTCAGCTCACCGCCCGGCCGGCTGTCTCGCCGGAGCCGGACGCCGGACGCCGCACCGCCGCCGGTCCGGAAGGGCTGCCGGAGGCGGAGGATCCGGGAGGGCGCCGACCGGGCACGGAGGGGCGCATGTCCGGTAATCGGCCCTGGTTACCGTCGCGACCAGGAGCGATGTACTGGGCGGTCCGGCCACAGTGACTCCTCGTGGCGTTTGACCGTGTTTGCGGAGCGGCTCTCGGGCTACCCGCGCCGTCGTGCCGATCACTACAACCCCCCACGAAGTCCCGGCGCCGCCCGAGGGCCCGTGGCTCTACGCTCCCGGTGAGCCGCCGCGAACGCCTCTCGCGCCCGCCGGCGCGACGCGAGCCGTCCTGTTCGACCGCGACGGCACGCTCGTCGAGGACGTTCCGTACAACGGCGACCCCGCGCTCGTACGCCTGATGCCGCACGCCCGCGAAGCGCTGGAGGCGGTACGGGCCCGGGGCGTGGCCGTCGGCGTGGTGAGCAACCAGTCCGGGGTGGCCCGCGGGCTCCTCACCCGGCGGCAGGTCGAAGCCGTGCGGCGGCGGGTCGAGGAACTGCTCGGACCGTTCGGGGTGTGGGCCGTCTGCCCGCACGGGCCCGGCGACGGCTGCCCCTGCCGGAAGCCGGCGCCCGGACTGGTGTTCGCCGCCTGCGCGCGGCTCGGTGTGGCGCCGGAGGAGACGGTCGTCATCGGCGACATCGGCGCCGACCTGGGTGCGGCCCGCGCGGCCGGCGCCCGGGGCGTACTGGTGCCCACCCCCGTGACCCGTGCCGAGGAGACCGACGCGGCCCCGGAGCGCGCGGCCGACCTGCTGGCGGCGGTGCGCGTGGCGCTGGGCCGCCCGCCGTCCGGACTGGACCTTCCGTCCGGACTGGACCGTCGGTCCCGCGAGGACCGCCGTCCTTCCCCTCCCTCCCGCGAAGGCCGTCCCTCCGGGGAAGCGGACGGTCCGTCCGGCGAAGGGAGCGCCGCGTGATACGCACCCTCGTCGTCCGTCTCGACAGCGCCGGAGACGTCCTGCTCGCCGGCCCCGCGGTACGCGCGGCCGCGCACGGTTCCTCGTACACCGCGATGCTCTGCGGGCCGCAGGGCGAGCAGGCCGCGCGGCTGCTCCCGGGGGTCGACGACGTCCTCGTGTACGACGCGCCGTGGGTCGGCCTGGAGCCGCCGCCGGTGCGCCGGGGCGATCACGAGGCGCTGATCGAGGCCGTATCGGCGGGACGCTTCGACCGGGCGCTCATCCTGGCCTCGTACCACCAGAGCCCGCTGCCCATCGCGCTGCTGCTGCGCATGGCCGGCGTGCGCTGGATCGCCGCCGACAGCGAGCACTACCCCGGATCGCTGCTCGATCTGCGTCACCGGCGCGCGGCCGCGCAGCACGAGGCGCGGGCCGCGCTGGCGCTCGCGGAGGCGGCCGGCTTCGCCCTGCCGGCCGGCGACGACGGGGCCCTGCGGGTGCGCGACACCGCCGACACCACCCACCTCACCGGGGAGGACCCGTACCTCGTCGTCCACCCCGGGGCCGCCGTCCCCGCCCGCGCCTGGAGCCCCGAGCGGGCCGCGCGCGCCGTGGCGGCGCTCGACGCGGCCGGGCACCGGGTCGTCGTCACCGGCGGCCCGGGAGAGAAGGAACTCACCGCGGCCGTCGCGGGGGAGTACGGGCTCGACCTCGGGGGGCGCACGGACCTGCGCGAGCTGGCCGGGGTCCTGTCCCGCGCCCGGGCGGTCGTCACCGGCAACACCGGGCCCTCGCACCTGGCGGCGGCCGTCGGCGCGCCCGTCGTCTGCCTGTTCGCACCGGTCGTGCCCGCCGAGCGCTGGGCGCCGTACGGGGTGCCGCACGTAGTGCTGGGACGGCAGGACGCGCCGTGCGCCGGGACCCGCGCCCGCGAGTGTCCCGTACCCGGGCATCCGTGCCTGGACTCGGTGACGGACGCCGAACTGCTGTCCGCCGTGGGGAGGTTGACGGGCACGTCGACCGAAGGCCCGGCGCGGCCCGCGGCGGCGTCCGAGCGGGCGGCGGCGCCGCGGACGGCAGTGGTGCCCGAGCGGCAGGCCGCGCCGGGGCGGTCGGCCGCACCCCCGCCGGCGGCCGGATCCGGGCCCGCCTCCCGCCCCGCCCCGTACAGCGACCCCGCGTCGGCCGTCCCGTGTGGCGGTCCGGCACCGGCCGCCCCGTCCCGCGACCCCGCGTCTGCCGCTCCCCGCGGCGACCCCGGGGCGCCGCCCGTGTCAACGATCCTGCCCGACGGCGCGGGCCCGGCCGACCCCGTGGCCCCGCCCGACCCCGCAGCGCCGCCCGAGCGCGCCGCGCCGCCCCGCCCCACGGTGCCGACCGCCTGCCCGGCCGGGCCGGCCGCACCGGCCACCGGAGACCCGGAGTGGAGGACCGCATGAACATCCTGCTCTGGCACGTGCACGGTTCCTGGACGACGGCGTTCGTCCAGGGCCCGCACACCTATCTGGTGCCCGTCCTGCCCGGCCGCGGCCCCGACGGCCTCGGCCGCGCCCGCACCTGGGCCTGGCCGGACTCCGTCCTCGAACGCACCCCCGAGCAGCTGCGCGACGAACCCGTGGACCTCGTCGTCCTCCAGCGGCCGCACGAGGCGGAGCTCGCCGAGCGCTGGCTCGGCGGGCGGCGGCCCGGCCGGGACGTCCCGGCCGTCTACCTGGAGCACAACGCGCCCGACGGCGACGTCCCCCACACCCGCCACCCGGCCGCGGACCGGGCCGGCCTGACCCTCGTCCACGTCACCCACTTCAACCGGCTGTTCTGGGACAACGGATCCACCCGCACCGCCGTGATCGAACACGGCATCGTCGACCCCGGCCACCTCTACACCGGCGAGGTGGAGCGCGCGGCCGTCGTCGTCAACGAACCCGTCCGCCGCGGCCGCACCACCGGCACCGACCTGCTGCCCCACCTGAGCGCGGCCGCGCCCCTGGATGTCTTCGGCATGCGCACCGAAGGACTTCCGGCGCACCTCGGGCTGGACGAGGAGCGCTGCCGGGTCCGGGACCTGCCGCAGAGCGAACTGCACACCGCCATGGCGCGGCGCCGGCTCTACCTCCACCCGGTCCGCTGGACCTCCCTCGGGCTCTCCCTGCTGGAGGCCATGCACCTCGGGATGCCGGTGGTCGCCCTCGCCACCACCGAGGCCGTGGAGGCCGTCCCCGCCGGAGCCGGCTTCGTCTCGACGCGGCCCGAGGAACTGGCCCGCGCCGCCCGCGCCTATCTGGACGACCCCGCGGCGGCCGCCGAGGACGGGGCGCGGGCCCGCACCGCCGCCCTCGAACGCTACGGCCTCAAGCGCTTCCTGAGCGACTGGGAGCACCTGATCGAGGAGGTCACCCGATGACCGTCACCGTCCGGAGCGGCGCGGGCTCCCTCGCCATCGCCCTCATATCCGAGCACGCCAGTCCGCTGGCCGTCCTCGGCGGAGTCGACGCGGGCGGACAGAACGTCCATGTGGCGCACCTCGCCGGCGCCCTCGCCGACCGCGGCCACAGGGTCACCGTCCACACCCGGCGCGATGCGCCCGACCTGCCCGACCGTGTACCGCTGCGCCCGGGCGTCGAGGTGTGCCATGTGCCGGCCGGGCCCGCGCGGGAGCTCCCCAAGGACGAACTGCTGCCCTACATGCCCGAGTTCGGCCGGCGCCTCGCCCGGCAGTGGGAGCTCGCGCCCCCCGACCTGGCGCACTCGCACTTCTGGATGTCCGGGCTGGCCACGCTGCAAGCCGCCCGCGAGACCGGCGTGCCGGTCGCGCACACGTACCACGCCCTCGGCGCCGTCAAGAAGCGCCACCAGGGCGGCGCCGACACCAGCCCGCCGGAGCGGATCCTGCTGGAGACGGAGATCGGCGAGAGCAGCGACCGGATCATCGCCACCTGCCGCGACGAGGTCGCGGAACTCATCACCATGGGCATCCCCGCCGGGCGGATCTCCGTCGTCCCCTGCGGCGTCGACACCGAGCGGTTCACCCCCGACGGGCCCGCCGCGCCCCGCGGGCCGCTGCCACACCGGCTGCTGCAGATCGGGCGGCTCGTGCCGCGCAAGGGAGCGGCTGTGTCGATCGCCGCGCTCGCCCTGCTGCCGGATGCCGAACTCGTCATCGCGGGCGGCCCGCCGCCGCACCGCATCGGCGCGGACCCGGAGGTGCGCCGGCTGCGCGCGCTCGCCCGGAAGGCGGGCGTGGCCGACCGGGTGCGCTTCACCGGCGGAGTACCGCCGGAGGACGTGCCCGCGCTGCTGCGCGGTGCCGACCTCGTCCTCTGCCCGGCCGACTACGAGCCGTTCGGCATCGTGCCGCTGGAGGCCATGGCCTGCGGAACCCCCGTGGTGGCCAGCGCCGTCGGCGGCCAGATGGACTCCGTCGCCGACCCGGGCACCGGGCGGCTCGTGCCGCCGGGCGACCCCGCGGCCCTCGCGGCCGCCGCCTCCGCGCTGCTGCGCAACCCGGAGCTGCGCGAGGCGTGCGGGCTCGCCGGGCGCCGCCGCGCCCTCCTCCGCTTCGGCTGGAACCGGGTCGCGGCCGCCACCGAGACCGTCTACCGGGACGTGCTCGCCCTGCGCCCCGCCGCCGTGACCGGAGCGGCCTGAACCGCGCCCCGCGCCGCGCCGCTTTCGCGGCCGCGCCACCGAACTCTTGTTCTTCTGGGAGGACGAACGCATGACGGACACGCTGCGCGCAGCACACGCACACTGCCAGTCGCTCCAGGACGCCCTCGGCCGGCTCCGCGACCGGGACCTCGGCCTGATCACCGCCTGGGGCGAACACCTCGCCGCCGTCCTCCCCGTGGGCGGCCGGCTGCTCGCCGCGGGCAACGGCGGCAGCGCCGCACAGGCCCAGCACCTCACCGCCGAACTCGTCGGCCGCTTCCAGCGGGAGCGTCCCGCGTACTCGGCGATCGCCCTGCACGCCGAGACGTCCACCGTCACCGCCATCGGCAACGACTACGGCTTCGAGGAACTGTACGCGCGCCAGGTCGCCGCGCACGGGCGGCCGGGTGACGTCCTCGTCCTGATGTCGACGTCCGGGCGCAGCCCCAACCTGCTCGCCGCCGCCGACACCGCGCGCGCCGCCGGACTGCGGGTGTGGGCGATGACCGGGCCCCGGCCCAACCCGCTCGCCGCCCGGGCCGGCGAGGCGCTGTGCGTCGACGCGGACAGCACGGCGACGGTGCAGGAGGCGCATCTGGTGGCGCTGCACCTGCTGTGCGCGGCGTTCGACTCTGCGGCGGCGGTGCCGGCGGCGGCCGCCGCGGCGGCAGGAGCACCCGCCGCCCCGGAGCCCGGGTCCCGCGCCGCCCGGAACGGACACGTGAACGGACATGTGAACGGCGTGCGGACCGCGACGGTGCGCCCCTGGCGGGACATCGCATGAGGACCGCCGCCTGCGGCGCCGCCCCGGGCCGGAACACAGCCGCCCCCGGCCGGACCACCCCCGGAACGGCACGCCACGCCGCGCCGGACCCGCACAGCGCAGCTGCGAGGTGATCATGAACCACCGTCCGCCTCTCGTCGTCGTCGGTGACGTCCTGCTCGACCGGGACATCGACGGCACGGCCGAGCGCCTGGCCCCCGACGCGCCCGCGCCCGTCGTGGACGTCGCCGGCGACCGCAGCCGCCCCGGCGGCGCCGGACTGGCCGCCGTCCTCGCCGCGGCGGACGGGCGCGAGGTCGTGCTCGTCACCGCCCTCGGTGACGACCCGGCGAGCCGCACCGTCCGCGCCGCGCTCTCCCCGCGCGTCCGGCTCGTCGAACTGCCGCTGCACGGCACGCTGCCCGAGAAGATCCGGGTCCGTGCCGACGGCCGTCCGCTGGTCCGGATCGACCGGGGCGGCGGCAGCCCCGGGGAGCCGGACGACGCCGTACGGGCCGCGCTGCGCGGGGCGGGCGCGGTCCTCGTCGCCGACTACGGGCGCGGCACGGCCACCGCCGTCCGCCGGTACCTCGCGGAGGCCGCGCGGCGCGTACCGCTGGTGTGGGACCCGCATCCGCGCGGGGACGAGCCGGTGCCCGGCGCCCGGCTGGCCACGCCCAACGCGGCCGAGGCCCGCGCCTTGGTGCCCGGCGGGCCGCCGGACCCCGGCCCGGGTGCTCGCCCAAGCGCTTGTACGGGTACGGAAGCCGGCGGTGCGGGGCCGGGCGCGGGCGGCGGGGGCGAGCCGGGGCCCGTGCCCGGTGCCGGGCCGGCCACGCCCAACGCGGCCGAGGCCCGCGCCTTGGTGCCCGGCGGGCCGCCGGACCCCGGCCCGGGTGCTCGCCCAACTGCCCTTACCTGCACGGAGTCCGACGGTGCGGACCGGACCGGTGCGGCTCTCGCCGGCGGAGCTGCGGGCTCGCGTGGCGCGGACGGTTCGGACACCGGCCCGGGCCCCGCCGAGTCCGCCGCCGGGTGGACGGCCGGCCGTGACACCGCCGGGAACGCCGCCGGGCACGACGCCACCGACCGCACCGCCACCGCCACCGGCGCCCCCGGTGACGACTCCCTCCGCGCCCACGGCATCCGCGGCGCCCGCCTCGCCGAACGCTGGCGGGCCGCCACGGTGGCCGTCACCCTCGGCGCCCGCGGCGCCCTCCTGACCCGCCCCGGGAGCGACAGCCCGATGCTCGTCCCGGCACCGCAGGCTTCCGGCGGCGACCCGTGCGGCGCCGGCGACCGCTTCGCCGCGGCGGCCGCCGCCGCGCTCGCCGACGGCGCGCTCCCCGAGGAGGCCGTGCAGCGGGCGGTCGCCGAGGCCGCCGCGTTCGTCGCGGCGGGCGGCGCCGGAAACCCCGCGCTGTGGCGCGGCCGGCCGTCCGCCGCCCACCGGCCCGCCGGCCCCGAAGACCCGTTCGCGCTCGCCGAGGCCGTACGCGCCCGCGGCGGCACCGTCGTCGCCACCGGCGGCTGCTTCGACCTGCTGCACGCCGGGCACGTCGGCCTGCTGGAGAACGCCCGCCGCGTCGGCGACTGCCTCATCGTCTGCGTCAACTCCGACGACTCCGCACGCCGCCTCAAGGGACCCGGACGGCCGTTCAACCACCAGGCCGACCGGGTCCGCGTGCTGGCCGGACTGGGCTGCGTGGACGCGGTGGCCGTGTTCGACGAGGACACGCCCGAGGAACTGCTGCGCGCCCTGCGCCCCGACATCTGGGTCAAGGGCGGCGACTACAGCGTCGACGCGCTCCCCGAGGCACCGGTCCTGCGCCAGTGGGGCGGACAGGCCCTCGTCCTGCCCTACCTGGACGGCCGCTCCACCACCGAGATCGCACGCCGCGCCGCGCTCGCGCCCGCGGCCACCACCACGGCCGGCACAGCCGGCACAGCCCCCGGAGCCGCCGGATGACCTCCCGCGACATCATCGACATCACCGCACCGCCCGGAACCCCGTCCCTGCTGGTGCTCCGCGCCCTCGGCCTGGGGGACCTGCTGACCGCCGTGCCGGCCCTGCGCGCCCTGCGCCGCGCCCACCCGGCGCACGAACTGGTGCTCGCCGCACCGGCCCGGCTCGCCGAGGCCGCCTTCGCCACCGGCACCGTCGACCGCCTGCTCCCCGCCGCCGCGCCCGGGCGCGCGGTACCCGAACGCGTCGCGTGGACGGGCCCGCCCCCCGGCATCGCCGTCGACCTGCACGGCAACGGCCCCGCGAGCCACCTGCCGCTGCGGGACCTGGGCCCCGGCCGGCTGATGGCGTACGCCCACCCGGACACCCCCGGCATCGCCGGTCCGGAATGGCGGGACGACGAACACGAACGCGCCCGCTGGTGCCGGCTCCTGGAGTGGTACGGCATCCCGGCCGACCCGGACGACCTGCGGATCCCCCTGCCCGGCAGACCGTCGCCGGCCCCCGGCGCCGTGATCGTCCACCCCGGCGCGGACGCCGGCGCGCGCTGCTGGCCCGCCGACCGGTACGGGGCCGTGGCCCGCGCGCTGCGCGAGGCCGGGCAGCGCGTGGTCATCACCGCCGGCGCGGGCGAGGGCGCGCTCGCCCGCTCGGTCGCCGCCCACGCGGGACTGCCCGCCACCGCCGTGCTGGGCGGCGACGCCGACGTGCCGTTCCCCGATCTGGCCGCGCTGGTCGCGCGCGCCCGCGCGGTCGTCGTCGGCGACACCGGCCTGGCGCACCTGGCGACGGCCCTCGGCACCCCGTCCGTCGTTCTGTTCGGGCCCGTCGCGCCGCGGCTGTGGGGCCCGCCGGACGACCCGCGCCACCGGGCGCTGTGGCACCCCGACAGCCCTGGGGCCCGCCCCGGCGACGCCCATGGTGAACAGCCCGACGAGCGGCTGCTGCGCATCACGGTGGAGGAGGTCCTGGCGGCACTGGCCACGCTGCCCGAACCGGTGGCCGCCCCGCCACCGCCCGGCGCCGGACAGCGGCCCCCGGCCGCCGCAGCCGCCGTCAGCGGATGACGGATGGACGGACAGGCGTGCGAACAGGCAGCCGGACGGCCGGACGGCCGGACCAACGGACGGCCGGACCAGCGGACCGGACCAACGGACGACCGGACGGCAGGACCAACGGACGACCCGGCGGGCAGGCCGGCACACGGCCGGCCGGCTCCGTCCGGGCAGCCGGCCCGTCCGCCGCCGGAGGGACAGCGGGCGACTGCGGGCGTCCGCGGCGGTCCCGGCGGGGCAGGCGTCGTGAAACAGCGGTTTCGGGGCACTTGCATCAGGGGGCACACCGGAACCGGGGACACCTCCCCGAAGTCCCGGCGGACCACCGGCCGGGAGGACACCGGCGCACCGGCCGCCACCGCGCCCCACCGGCCCCGGGCATCCGGGGCCGGCGAACGGAAGGAGACCGGACGATGAGCGACACCTACACCACCCCCTCCCAGGCCGAGGGCGACCGGGACGACGACCCGCTCGAGCAGGAGCACGAGATGACCCCGCGCACCACGCCCTCCCAGGCGGAAGGCGAACGGGACGACGAGGACGAGGAGTAGCGGCGGGCCATCCGGCGGGTCCCCGGCCACCCGCGAGGGAGACGGCCGGTCAGGCACGGCGGACGGGTCGGGCACGGCGGACTCTCGGGCACGACGGCCGGCCCGGCCCGGTCACCGCGAGCCCGCGGCGCGGCCGCCGGCATACCCCTCCCGGGCTGCCGGAAACCCGCCGCATCCCCTCCGCAGCCAGGGGGGACGGGGGGCGGGCCGCGTCCCGCCCCCCGTTCCGGCAGGGGGCCGACGGCAGGACGGCCGGATGGGCGCCCCGGGGTCCCGGGGCACAGCCGGAAGGCCGCACGCCGGCCCACAGCGCCCCCGCCGGCGCGATGAGCGCCAGGGCGGCGGCACAGCAGGGAAGCAGCACGGCACACCGTCACCACACGGCACTGCGCCGCGGCGCAGTGGAGAGCAGGAGCACGGCGCGGAGCGGGAAACACGGCGCGGAGCGGCAGGCCCGCCGGAAGCGGCACGAGCGGCGGACCCGGAGCCTGCCGGAGCAGAAGGAGCCGAGCATGACGAGCCAGAGCGGCACCACACCACCGGGCGCCGCCCGGGACGAACGGGATCGGGGGCTTCGCATCGTCGTCACCGGCGCCACCGGCAACATCGGTACCGGGCTGCTGCGGCAGCTCCGGGAGGACGACCGGGTCGGCTCGGTCCTGGCCATCGCCCGCAGACCGCCCGGCACCCCGCCGGAACGGCCGGCGGCCGGGGCAGGGACCGGGGCCGGGGCCGGAGGAGCGGGCAGCCCGGAGCACGCGGACCGGGACGACAAGACAGCGTGGCTGCGCGCCGACGTCTGCCAGGCCGACCTCGTACGGCATTTCGAGGGCGCCGACGCCGTCGTCCACCTCGCCTGGCTGTTCCACCCCTCGCACAAGCCGGCCGTGACCTGGCGCACCAACGTCCTGGGCAGCGCCCGGGTGTTCCGCGCCGCGGCCGCCGCCCGGGTGCCCGCCCTCGTCCACGCCTCCTCGGTGGCGGCCTACTCGCCCGGCCCCAAGGAGAGCGGTGTCGACGAGAGCTGGCCCACGCACGGCTGGCCCGCCTCCGCCTACTGCCGCGAAAAGGCGTATGTGGAGCGGGTGCTGGACGCCTTCGAACAGGACCATCCCGCGATGCGGGTGGTCCGGCTCCGCCCCGGCATCGTGTTCCGGCGCGAGTCGGCGGCCGAGCAGCGCCGGATCTTCGCCGGTCCGCTGCTGTCGCGCCGCATGGTCCGCCCCTCGCGCTACCCGGCGATGCCGGACGTGCCCGGGCTGCGCTTCCAGACGCTGCACACCGACGACGCCGCCGACGCCTTCCGCCGTGCCGTCCTGGAGCCCGTGCGGGGCCCCTTCAACCTCGCCGCGGACCCGCCCGTCGACGCGGAGATGCTCGCCCGGGTGTTCGGAACCCGGACGGTACGTGTCCCCGCCCGGCCCGTGCTGGCCGCGGCCGCGGCCGCCTGGCGGCTCCATCTCGTCCCCACTCCCGACGGACTCCTGGAGGCCGTGCTGCGCATGCCCCTGATGGACACCACGCGCGCCCGCACCGAACTCGGCTGGCAGCCGCGGTATTCGGCGGAGGAGACCGTCGAGGAGTTCGCCGCCGGCCTGCGCCACGGCGCCGGCGGCCCGACCCCCGCCCTGGCCGCCCGCCTCCCCGGCGGCGGCCGCGCCCGCGAATTCGCCACCGGCCTGGGGGAGCGCACATGACGCCCCGCGGAACGGCCGGACCCGGCGGCCGGGACGAGCCGCACCCGGGCCCGGGCACGGCCGCAACCCCGGCCACGGCCCCGGCCCCGCCGGCCGAGGCGGCGGGCCCCGTCGCGGCACCGCGTCCCGCCGCGGCCGGCGACGCCGACGCGGTGGTGATCGGCGCCGGCCCCAACGGCCTCGTCGCCGCGAACATCCTGGCCGACGCGGGCTGGAAGGTCCTCGTCCTGGAAACCCAGCCGGTGCCCGGCGGCGGCGTCCGCAGCGACCGGGGCGTCCACCCCGACTACGTCAGCGACCTGTTCAGCTCGTTCCACCCGCTGGCCGTCGCCTCCCCGGCGATCGCCGCGCTCGGCCTCGAACGGTACGGACTCCGCTGGAGCCACGCGCCCGCCGTCCTCGCCCATCCGCTGCCCGACGGCCGCTGCCCCGTCCTCCACCGGGACGCCGAACGCACCGCCGAGAGCCTGGAGGAGAGCGGGACGGGCGACGGCGAGGCGTATCTGCGGCTCGTCGGCCTGTGGGACCGCCTCGGCCCCGAACTGCTCCAGGGCCTCTTCACGCCCTTCCCGCCGGTGCGCTCCGCCGCGGTGCTCGCCGCCCGGCTCCGTGCCGCGGGCGGCCTGCGGCTGATGCGCACCCTGCTGCTGCCCGTACGGCGGCTGGGGGAGGAGGAGTTCACCGGCAGCGGCGGGCGGATGCTGCTCGCCGGCTGCGCGCTGCACGCCGACTTCCAGCCCGAGTCGCCCGGTTCCACCGCCTTCGGCTGGCTGCTGGCCATGATCGGCCAGCGGCACGGCTGGCCGGTGCCCGAGGGCGGCGCCCAGGCCCTCACCGATGCCCTCGTCCGCCGGCTGGAGGCCAGGGGCGGCGCCGTGCGGTGCGGCACCGAGGTGCGCCGGGTCGTGGTCCGCGAGGGGCGCGCGCTGGGGGTGCTCACCGCGGACGGCGAACCGGTACGGGCCCGGCGCGCCGTCCTCGCCGACGTTCCGGCGCCCGCGCTCTACGGCGGCCTGGTCGGCTGGGAGCACCTGCCGGCCCGGCTGCGCGACGACATCCGCCGCTTCCAGTGGGACCCCGCGACGTTCAAGGTCGACTGGGCGCTGTCCGGGCCGATCCCCTGGGCGTCACCCGCCGCGGCCGGCGCCGGCACCGTGCACCTGGCCGAGGACATGGACCACCTCACCCGTCACGCCGCCCAGTTGGCCACCGGCCACATCCCCGACCGGCCCTTCTCCCTGCTCGGCCAGATGACGACGGCCGACCCCGGCCGCTCGCCCGCCGGCACGGAGTCGGCGTGGGCCTACACCCACGTACCGCACCAGGTGCGCGGCGACGCGGGCGGCGAGGGACTGGACGGACACTGGGGCCCGACCGCGGCGGAGACGATGGCGCGACGCGTCGAGGCCGAGGTGGAACGACGCGCGCCGGGCTTCCGCGACCGCATCACCGCGCGCCGCATCCTCACCCCGCCCGATCTGGAGCGGCGCGACCAGAGCCTGTGGCAGGGCGCTCTCAACGGCGGCACCGCAGGCATCCACCAGCAGCTCTTCTTCCGCCCCGTGCCGGGCGGCGGGCGCCCCGAGACACCCGTCCGCGGCCTCTATCTGGCCTCGGCCTCCGCCCACCCCGGCGGCGGCGTCCACGGCGCCTGCGGCGCGAACGCCGCGCGGGCCGCGCTCCGCGGCCGGGGCGGCCCCGTCCGCCGGACCCTGACCCCGGGGCTGTCCGCGCTCCAGCGGTCGCTGATGGGCGGCGCGGGACGGGTCCGTCCGGGCGGCCCGTGAACGGCGCCGCCGGACCGGGCCGGGAACGCCGGGACCGGCCCGCAGGCCGTTCCCCCGCCGCTCGCCCCTGACACACCAGCCGCACCACCCGCCCCCGCCGGACGGAACCGCACCCCGGCCGGCCACGAACCCGCCGGCCCACCGGGCCCGGCCCCCTCGATATCCCCACAGAGAGACTGGAGAGCCCCATGGCCGTACGGTATGCGCTGATCCGCCGCCCGCCCGAGGCGGTGTGGGCCGTCCTCTGCGACGGCGAGAAGTACGAGCAGTGGGTCATCGGCACCGACGAGACCGAGGAGATCGACGCACGCTGGCCCGCCCCGGGCTCGGAGATCCGCTACACCGTGCGCCTGGGCCGCTGGACGTTCCAGGGGCGCACCGTGGTCCGGATCTCCGAGCGGAACGAACGGCTCGAACTGGAGGCCAAGGCCGGGCCGCTGGGCTCCGCGCGCATCGCGATCGAGCTGCGCCCGTGGGGCGGGGACTGCCTGGTGATCGTGGACGAGCACCCGCTGACCGGGCCGGGCGCCCGGCTGCACGGCATGGCCACCGAGGCGTTCCTCCAGCTCCGCCACCGCCGCATGCTCCACCGGCTGGCGCGCGTCGTGGAGGCCACCGAGGACTCCGGGCGGACGGTCCCCGCCTGATGCGGCCGGTTCCATGACACGCCGCCGGCGGCCGGTCCGGGGACCGGCCGCCGGCGGCGGTGTGCGTCCGAGCGTCGTCAGATGCGGTCGTCGTCGACGATGCGCACCGCGTCCTCCTCCGCCGAGAGCCCGTGCGTCGAGCCCTCCTGCGAGTAGACGTCCTGCTCGCGGGGGCGGTCGGGGTCGGGTTCGTCGTAGAGCAGGCCCGCGCGCGGGTCCTCCTCGCCGTTCTCGTCCTCGTCCAGTGGCCGCTGGTCGGCCTCCGGGTCGTCCCAGACGGCGGCTCCGCGCGGCTCGGCGAGCTCCGCCGGGTCCGGCTCCGGCACCTCGTCGGAGAGCCGCTCGTCGAGCGTCTCGCCCTCGCGGACCTCGTTCGGCGTCGTCTCGCGGAACTCGGCGAACGTCGGCTTGTCGCCCGGCACCGGCATCTGCTGCGGGTCGGACGCCCGCTGCTGCTGAGGGGTGCCGTCCTGCAGGTCGGGGATGCCCTCGTCCTCGGGATCCACCGCAGGGTCGTGTGGCGTGGTCACGGCACCGGCTCCTTCCATCGTCTGTCCGTCCCCCGGTCTTCCCCCACGCCGCTCGGGTGCCCGCGCGAGCGGTGGTCATGCGGTGGGACGAGGCCGGGCAGCCCGCCGAGCAGCGGCGACGAGGAGCCGCGGCCGGGGAGAGCCCGAGGCCGCCGGGCCACCGGGCCACTCGACCGCCCGGTCACCGGGCCACCCGGGAACCGGGTTCCGGGTTCCGGCGCGGAGTCCCGGAAACAAGCCCGGCGAAGGCACTCCGCCCCGCACCGGCCCGGGAACGCCGGGTGCCGGCCGCGGAACCGGGCCCGTCCCCAGGACGTACGCGCCCGGGACGGCGACCGGCGGCGGGCCGGGTCCGGAAGGGCCGCCGAGCCGTCCGGCGCGGCGACCGTGAACGGCGGCACCGCGACCGGCCGGGAACCTCCGTCCCGGCCGCCGCCGGTGCCGCCGTCCGGTACCCGGTCCGGGCCCCGGACGGGACACGGACCGGGGCGGACCGGGCCTCAGGTGAAGCGCTCGCCGCGACCGCCGCGTTCGCGCGCTCCGGGCCCCTCGGCGGTGCCCTTCCCCCGGCCGCTGTCGTAGTCGATCTGCTCCTTGCGGACCTTGGTGCTGACCTCTTCCTCCTCGGTCACCCGCTCGGCCTCCAGCCGCACCCGCTCGACGGGCACGGTCTCCTTGCGGACGACGGGGCGCTCCTCGTGGAGGGTGATCTCCACCTGCTTCTCCTCGATCGGGGAGGCGGAGGCACGGGTGCGCTCCTCGGGGCTGACGGGCTCCCGGGTGACCCGGACCTCCTCGTGGCTGACCGGGACGCTGGTGTGCACGTCCTCGGTGACCACGTGCTTGCGGAGCCGGGCGCGTCCGCTCTCGTGCTGCTCGGTGTCGATGTGCGCGCGCTCCTCGGAGCGCGTCATCTCCGGCGTGCCGCGGACCCGGGCGGTCTCGCGCTCGCGGGCGGCGGGCGCCGGGGCCCCGGCCGGGGCGGGTGCGCCCGCGGTGCGCCCGGGCCCGGTGGTCCTCGGGCTGCCCGCGGTGTCCTCGGGGCGGCGCCCGGGACGGCCGCCGGCCACGCTCATGTCGTAGTGCCGGTAGAGGTTCTCCTCCTCGGCGGGATCCAGGTGGCCGCCGGCGTCGATGCGCGGCGCCTCCTTGATGTCCTCCTTGCCGTACGGGACCTGCAGCCGGTCCGCGGAGATCTGCGCTCCGCCCAGCGGCACGAAGGTCTCCTTGGTCCCGAACATGCCGGTGCGCACCGTGACCCACTCCGGTTCACCGGAGGCGTCGTCCAGGTACACCTGCTGGACGGAACCGACCTTCTGGCCGTCCTTGTCGTACAGGGAGCGGCCGGCCAGTTCCTGCGGGCCTGTGCTCTGCGGTGCAGTCATCGCTGCGTACTCCTTCCGTGTGCATACGGGACGAGCAGGCGTGCTCTCTCTCCATTGCGCCTCGCCCGGCACACCCCTGCGACCGCTGCGAACGGCTGTTCCCGCACCTCGTCCCCGCACCGGCATGCCCGTGGGCGGATATGGATCCGGGTTTTCCGGTGGCATTGGGCCATACGGGTGAAGTACCGCCCGGAAACGGTCTGCGGGCACCTCGCGCCGCGCGCCGCCGGCATCCGCCCCCGCCGTCCCTCAGCGCACCTGGCCCTTCACCGCCGTCAGCAGGGCCAGCGGAGCGGCGGCCGCCCAGGCCTGCGGCCGGCAGGAGTGCGGGTACGGCACCGGGGCCGGCTGGTCGCCCCGGTCGTAGCCCGCCATGACCTCCGGCAGCCGCCAGCCGTGGGCGGCCGCGGCGTCCACCAGACCCCGGGTCACCTGGAGCACCTGCTCGGTCAGCCCGTACTGCGCGAGCCCCAGGACGGCCAGCGCGTTGTCGTGCGGCCGCACCGCGCCCTTGTGGTACGAGAGCGGGTGGTAGGCGGGCTGGTCCGCCGCCAGCGTCCGGATGCCCCAGCCGCTGAAGAAGTCCGGCTCCAGCAGACGCCGCCCGACCGCCTTGCCGTGCTCCCGGTCCAGGATCCCGGACCACAGCAGATGCCCCGCCTCCGAGCCGAGCGCCTCGGCCCGCCGGCCCGCCGAGTCCACGGCCTGCGCCGGGAACCCCGGCCCGTCCATCCAGAACTCCTGGTGGAACCGCTCGCGCAGCGCGGCCGCCGCCGCGTCGAGGCGGTCGGCGAAGCGGGGGTCCTCCCAGACGGTGCGCGCCAGGGCGGCCGTGCGGACCAGCGCGTCGTAGGCGTACCCCTGCACCTCCGCCACCGCCACCGGGCCCTTCGTCCGCACCTCCCGGCCGAAGCAGAGCGCGCCGGGGGTGTCCTTCCAGCTCCGGCCGGCCGCGGCCGTGCCCTCCACCCCGCCGGGCGCGGCACAGGCGAGCCAGCCGTGTCCGGACAGGCCGCCGTCGCGGAACATCCAGTCGACCGCGGACCGCGCCTGCTTCTCCAGCGCCACCGCGAGGCCGGTGTCCGAGGTGCGCTCGGTGTAGGCGTGCAGCAGGACGAGGAAGAGCGGGGTGGAGTCGACGGCCCCGTAGTAGCGCCCGTACGGCACCTGCCGGAAGCAGGACAGCTCGCCGTGGCGCAGCTCGTGCACGATCCGGCCGGGCTGCTCCTGGCGCTCGGGGTCGTGGGCCTGGCCCTGCGCGGCGGCGAGCGCGGGGAGCGTCGCGGCGGCGAGCCCGGGCCGGTACGGCAGGGCGAAGAGCGAGGTCAGCAGGGCGTCCCGGCCGACCAGGGCCAGGTACCAGGGGATGCCCGCGGCGGGCACCCGCAGCGGCTCGCCGTCCGGGCCGGTGGCGGGGGCGCGCAGCCCGGCCAGATCGGCCAGCCCCTGCTCGCAGGCGCGGGCCAGCCCGGTCCAGCCGATGACGTCGCGGGGCCGCGGATAGGCGCCGGCGAAGGACTCGTTGTCGGCGGCGACCCGCGCCAGGGCGTCGCCCGGCGGCCGGATGTGCGGGGGAGAGGAGGGAGCCGTGCCGGAGGGCAGCGCGCAGGCCTGGACGAGGATCTCGGCCGCTCCGTGCGGCGGGAGCTCCATCCGCCACTCCAGGATCCGGGCGGTGCCCTCGCCGGGCCGGGCCACCGCCTCCGGCGAGGGCACCGCGCGGACGACGGTCCGGGAGTGCCAGGAGGGCTCACCGGAGGGCGCCACCCGCTCGTAGCCGAACTCAACGCCGTCGGGGCGCTCCAGCGCGGAGCGGACCGCGCCCGGCTTCTCGTAGACCCGGTTCTCGAAGCGGAGCTCGAACTGGTCGGCGAAGTCGGCGTCAACGGTGAGCGCGATCCGCGCGACGGTGCGGGCGGGGCGGTTGCTCGTCACCCGCAGCAGCTCCAGCAACGACCGGTCCGCGACGGCCTGTTCGCGGAAGACCGTGTACGCGGGCGGTTCCGCGCGGCTGCCCGGCGGAGTGAGGACGGCGGCCAGCGGCCGGTCGGGCCCGGCCTGCCCGGCGGGGACGAGCACCTCCGGGGCGGCGCCCTCCAGGGCGAGCCGCCAGCGGCTGAGGTGGCGCGCGTCCCGCGCGAACAGCCCGTCGGGTGAGGCGCCGCGCGCCTCCGTGATGTCGCCGGAGTCGTTCACCGCGGCGAACGTGCCGTCGTGTACGAGGAGATGGTGTCCGGTCATCGGGGGAACTGCCCTTCGTCGGGCTCCCTGCGGAGCGGGTTCCAGGAGGCCGGGGGCGCGGACCCCGCCGCGGTGCGGATCGGCCGGGGGCTCGCGGGAAATCGGTATCACAGGCGGCGTCCGGCACCCGGTGGCGCGCGAGCCGCGCCGCGCGAGTTCGCCGTACCGGTCCAGCCCCCGCCGGGGACGGGTACGGGGGCCGGGCCGGGAGCCGCCGAACCGGGGTGCGGCGCGCGGGGATACGCCACCGGGAACGGGGCACGCGGGGAGAGGGCCGCCCGCGTGCCCCCCCCGGCTGATCCGAACCGGTGGCGCGCGCGTCACGGCCCCCGCGGGTCGGGGGCGTCCGCGCGCACCGGCGCCCCGCGTCTCCTACGGTTCGTGGGGGAGCGGACCCGCAGCAAGCACACCCCGACGGGCAGAGGAGCGCCGCCGATGAGTACCGAGCAGAGGCCGACCCACGTCAGCGTCCAGCTCACCGACTGTGCCCGGGACGACGCACAGGCGGTGTTCGCCGCCCTCGGACGGGCCTTCCCGCTCGTCGTCGAACCGGCCGGCCACGGCCCCGGCGCCGCGGACGGCCGCCCCACGGTGTGGTCGACGACCGTGGACGTCGCGCGGTCGGGCGGCCATGTGGACGGCGGCCCGCTGGAGGGCGCCGTCATCGCGGACCTCTCCGGTGGCTACCAGGCGGTCGGAAAGGTGCGCGAGGCGCTGGAGGAGTGCTTCCACGCGGAGGACAAGGGCAGCGCCTCCGGCGACCAGGAGATGGAGATCCGGCTGCGCATCACCCCGCGCGACTGAACGGGCGCGGCCCCGTCCGGCCCCGGGACCGCCGGGAATCCGGTGCGGGTGGGGTAACAGACCACTACTGATTCGTGGTTAAACTATTTCAAGCGCCGCTGACCGAACAGGGATACGGTTCCGCTCGCCGTGAGGCGACCGCGGACGACGGCGCTCCCCCTGCGGTCCCGGCCAGGTCCCCCCGTCCTGGCCGGGACCTTCCCGTTTCCCGGCCCGGGCCCGCTGCCCCCTCGCACCCGCGCCGGCAGCCCTCCGCGGAACGGACCGGCACCCGGGTGGCGCCATACCGGCCGGGAGGGTGCACCATCGGCGGATGGAGACTGAACGACAGCAGGAGGGCGGTGACCCGGCGTGCTGGCTCGACCGGGTCTGCGACGAGTGCGGCCGGATGAAGGAAGGACCGGACCCCACCGTCTGCGAGAACTGCGGCACCTCCGACCGGGCCCGCACCGGTGTGCCGACGCCCCTCGCGGACACGCCCGGCGGCGACGGCCGTGAGGACGGCGCGGACGACCAGGACGGCGAAGGCAGCCGGGACGGTGACGGCACGAATCCCGGCGAGCCCGGCGACAGCGACGGCGGCACCGCCGACCGCGACCGCGACGAGGAGGGCCGCGCGCGCAACGCCCGCCCGCGCGACGGACTCGGCAGGCCCCTGCCTTACGGCGCACCGGGCGTCGAACGCCAGCCGGAAGGGATCCCCCGCACCCCCGGCCAGACCCTGGAGGAGGCGCAGCGGCTCCTCGACGAGGGCAAACCCTTCCACGCCCACGAGGTGCTGGAGGACGCCTGGAAGGCGGCGGGGGAGGAGCCGGAACGGGGGCTGTGGCGCGCCATGGCCCAGCTCGCGGTCGGCATGACCCACGCGGCCCGCGGCAATGCCAGGGGAGCGGTCGCGCTGCTGGAGCGGGCGGCGGACGGCATGGAGCCCTACGCCGCCACGCCGCCGTACGGTATCGACGCGGCCGGGCTCACCGCGTGGGCCCGCCGCGCCGCCGCCCGGCTCGCCGCGGACGGAACGCCACCGGCCGCCGCCGCACCCCCGCGTCTCCGCCCGCCCGGCGCGACGGGCGGGAGCGCCGGGGAGACGCGGCAGGGCGGGCAGGCGCGGCAGACCGGCGGGACGGAGCAGGCCACCGGGGACGCCGGCACCCCCGGCTGAGCCCCGCCGTCTCCGCCTCCGCGCACACGGACGGGCCGCGGCGCCAATGCCGCGGCCCGCCCGTACGCACCGGTCCGTCCCCGCGGGTCGCCCGCCCGCGGGGAGCCGGTCTCAGCCGAGCTCCGCCAGGATCTTCTCCAGGAACGGCACCGTGCTGCTGGGCTGGTCCGCCTCCGCGCACAGCCGGTCCATGACGGCCAGGTAGTTGTCCAGGTCCTCCTGCTTGTCCAGGTACAGCGCGCTGGTCAGCTGCTCCAGGTACACGATGTCCGGCAGGTCCGGCTCCAGGAACCGCAGGATGGTGATGGGGCCGCCCGCGGCGGAGACGCCGCCGATGCTGAACGGGGCCACCTGCAGCACGATGTTGGGCCGCTGCGACATCTCGATGAGGTGCTCGATCTGCTCCCGCATCACGGCGTTGCCGCCGAGCGGCCTGCGCAGCGCCGCCTCGTCGAGCACCGCCCACAGCCGGGGCGCGCCCGGCCGGTGCAGCAGCTCCTGACGGGTCATCCGCAGCCGTACGCGGCGCTCGATCTCCGAGGCGGCGGCCCGCGGGTGCCCCAGGTAGGTGACGGCGCGGGCGTACCCTTCCGTCTGCAGCAGGCCCGGCACGAACTGGTTCTCGTACGTGCGGATGACGGAGGCGGCCTCTTCCAGGCCGAGGTGGGTCTCGAACCAGCCGGGAAGGATGTCGCTGTACTGGTGCCACCAGCCGGGCTCGGTGGCCCGGCGCGCGAGGGCGAGGAAGTCCTGCCGCTCGTTCTCGTCCGTGACGTTGTAGAGCGTCAGCAGGTCCGCCACGTCGCGCTCTTTGCACCCGACCCGCCCCAGCTCCAGCCGGCTGATCTTGGCGTGGGAGCCCCGGATCGCCTCGGCGGCGGCCTTGACGGAGACACCGCGCGCCTCGCGCAGCTTGCGGAGTTGTGTGCCGAGGACGATCCGCAGGACGGTCGGTCCACCCTGCGGATGCTCGAGAAAGCGCCTTATCGATGGTTCAAGGCCCGGCCGAGCGGCGGTCATGCTGGCTCCCCTGAGTGAATGGGCGAGTGCCCAGTGTTCCACCACTGGGGCCGTCTCGTACAGCAACAGAGAGTCACCGCGCGGCGGGTGGTCACTTCTCGCCGACCATGGCGTCGAACTCGCCGTCCTTGGCGCCGAGGAGGAAGACGGCGATCTCGTCGAGCGTGTAGACGAGGGCGGGCCCCTCCGGATCGCGCGAGTTGCGCAGGGCGATGCTGCCCCCCGGAAGCCTGGCCAGCTCCACGCAGTTGCCGCTGGGGTTGCTGTAGCGGCTCTTCTGCCACGCCGCCCCGACCAGCCGCGCCGCCGACACACCGTTCTCGTAACTCTGTTGCACCATTCGCCTCTTCTCTTGATTTTCCGGGCACGGGCGTGACCTACCGTCACCCCGTACTGAAGTCCTCAACGAATGCAATTGCAAGTGTTCTTGCAGATGTACTTGCAGTGATCGAGCGACTCCCGCGATAGTGAGACCGGACACGGCCGCGCCGCTTGCCGGGAAGGCGGGCGGGGGACGCCGGCGGTGCGGCCGTGTCCGAGCACGCCCCTAGCAGGCCGTCGCCGGCGCGCGGGAGACCGACCGGCGGAGCACAGAGGAGTGGTGAGCGTCAGCAGCAACCGCAAGCCCGCTTCGAGCTGCGCCATCGGCGAGCTCGCCCTGGACGCCAGGCAGGGGCGGGTAGGAGTCGTCATGGACACCCAGGGCGGCCGCATGTATCTGCGCCGCCCCGAGGGCGGTCGCGAGTGGGAGGCGGCACCCCAGGACGTCCGGCCCGCCACCCCCCGCGAGGCGGCCGAGGGCGCGGCCCACAGCGCCTACCCGCAGCAGAGAGGTTCTGTATGAGCGCGGAGACCATCCACCGCCACGCCGACTGGGTGCTGCGCAGAGAGCCGGCCCCCGAGGCGCCGCCCGCCGTCTACGAGGTCGAGTGCACCAGCTGCACCCACTCCTCCGGTGCCGCCGACGAGGCCGGCGCCGTCTACGAGTGGGCGGCCCGGCACGCCGCCCTGGGGCCCGGGCACACCGGCTTCCGGGAGATCGTCCACCGCTTCTGGCGGGCCTTCCCCACCTCCTGACCCGCGCCGGGCTCCGGGACACCGCACCGCACGGGCCCCGGCGGACCGTTACGACCGGTTCTCCCCGGGTACGCGGGTGGCAGCCCGCCCACCACGTGCCAGGAGGCGAACGATGCACGACCGACAGCCCGATGCCGCTTCCCCGGACTCCGTGGAGCACCGGCAGCGCGCGGACGCGGAGCGGCGCGAGGAGCAGCACATCCGCCCCGAGGCCACCCCGGAACAGGACGGCGCCGCGGCCCCCGGAGACCTGCCGATCGGCAAGGCCGACACCCCCAACGTGGCCGGCAGCGACGAACAGCAGCCCGAGATCGCCGAGGGGCCGGTGCCGGGCGTGCAGCCCGGCGAGAAGGAGCACGCCGCCTGGCGGCCGCCCGTGGCGGAGGACCCGCCACCCCGGGGCGCCGCGCCGGCCTCCGGCGACTACGAGGCGGTCCGCCGGCAGAAGAAGGAGGGCGGCCCGTAACCGCCCGTCGCGAGAACACGCCCGACCAAGGGGCCCGGCCGTCGTCACCGCACGGCCGGGCCCCGGGCATGACGCGTTCCCCCAGGCGTGACGCGTTCCCCCGAGCGGACGCACTTCACCGCCGCGCCCGCCGGGTTGCCGCCGCCCGGCGCCTCCTCCGGGTCAGGATCGTCCGGTCCGTCACGGCCGTCCGCCCGGACGTCCGCCCAGAACCGGGCATCAGGAGGCGTCATGAAGATTCTGCTGGTCGCGAGCGCGTTCAACAGCCTGGCACAGAGGCTGTACACCGAGCTCGGGGAACACGGCCACACGGTGGAACGGCTGACACCCGACGGTGACGAAGCCGTACGCCGCGCCGTGCGCCACTGCGCCCCCCAGCTCCTCATCGCGCCGGACCCCGCGCCGCCGCTCCCGGAGGACGTCCGCACCGCCCACCCCTGCCTGCTCGTGCGCACCGCGCCGCCGGGCGACCTCGGGCCGTCCCCGCTGGACTGGGCGCTGCGGGAAGGCGCGGACCGGTGGGGCGTCACCGTGCTGCGGGCGGCGAAGGAACCGGAGGAGGGCGACATCTGGGCCTCCGTCTCCTGCGAGGTCCCGCCGGCCGGCAAGGGCGACTTCCTGCGCGGTGAGATCGCCGACGCGGCCGCCGAGGCGGTGCTGCTCGCCGTAGCCAGATTCGCCTCGGGGACGTACCGCCCGGTACCGCAGGCGTCCCTCGAGACCCGGGTCGTTCGCCGGCCCCCCTTCACGCAGGAACTCCGCCGAATCGACTGGGAACGGGACTCCACCGCCACCGTGCTCGCCAAACTGCGCGGCGCGGACTCCCGCCCCGGGGTCCTGGACGAACTGCTGGGCGGTGAGTGGTTCCTGCACGGCGGCCACCCCGAGGACCGGCTCGCCGGCCGCCCCGGCCATCTGCTCGCCACTCGCGCCGGCGCCATCTGCCGGGCCACCACCGACGGGGCCGTCTGGATCCCCGAACTCCGCCCCAAGCGGCGGCCCGGCGCCCCGGCGGCCGTCCGGCGCCCCGCCACCCTGGCGCTCGGCGGCCTCCTCCCCGACCTCCCCGAGGTGCACGCCCCGCTGCGGCTCCCCGCCCAGCGCCGCACCTGGACCGACATCCAGTACGCGGAGCGCGGCCCGGTCGGCCACCTGCGGTTCTCCTTCCCGGGCGGCGCGATGAGCACCTCGCACTGCCGGCGGCTCCTCGCCGCCTTCCGCTTCGCCCGCAACCGGCCGACCTCGGTCATCGTCCTCGGCGGAGCCCGGGACTTCTTCTCCACCGGCCTGCACCTGCACGTCATCGAGGGCGCCGACGACCCGGCGAAGGAGTCCTGGGCCAACCTCACCGCGCTCAACGACCTGGTGGAGGCCGTGCTCACCACCACCGACCGGCTGGTGGTGGCCGCGCTCGGCGGCAACGCCGCGGCGGGCGGCGCGATGCTGGCCCTGGCGGCCGACGAGGTGTGGTGCCGCTCCGGCTCCGTCCTCAACCCGCACTACGGGCGCACGGGGCTGTACGGCTCCGCGTTCTGGACGTACACCCTGCCCCGGCGGGCCGGCGCCGACCGCGCCGCCGCCCTCATGGCCGAAGGGCTGCCGGTCGGCGCGGCCGAGGCCCGGCGGACCGGGCTCGCCGACCGCGTCCTGGACTGTGCGCCGAGGGAGTTCGGCGGCGAAGTGGTCCGGATGGCCGCCGAGTTGGCCGGCGACCCCGGCCTCGCCGTGCGGATCGCCGACAAGAAGCCGGCCCGGGAACGCGACGAGGAGATCCGTCCGCTGCGCGCCCACCGGGAGGAGGAGCAGGAGCGGATGCGCCGGGCCTTCTTCTCCGACGGCGACCCGTACCACGCGCGCCGCGCCGCGTTCGTCCGCCCCGGGCCCGCCGCGCTCACCCCGGCCGGGCGCACCGAGATCCCCTCACCGCCGGTGAAAGACATGACATGCGCGTAATGCTCGTCCACCCGAGCGCCCTGATGTACTCGGAACTCTTCCTGCGGCTGGAGCCGCTCGGGCTGGAACGGGTCGCCGCCGCGATCCGCGGGGCGGGGCACGAGGTGCGCGTCGTCGACCTCCAGGTGCTCTCCCGTGACCTGCTCGACCGCGAACTGGTCTCCTACGCCCCGGAAGTCCTCGGCATCGGGCTGAACTACCTCGCCAACATCCCCGAGGCCATCGAGATCGCGCGGATGACCAAGACGGTGCTGCCGCACTGCTTCGTCTTCTTCGGCGGGCACAGCGTCTCGTTCATCGCGGACCACGTGCTGGCACAGGCGGACGGCGCGGTCGACGCCGTCGTGCGCGGGGAGGGCGAGCCGGCCATGGCCCCGCTCATGGCGGCCGTCCGGGACGGCGGCCTGACGAGCGTGCCGGGCCTCGTCTCCACCGCGGGACGCGGCCCGGCGCCGCTGCTCCTCGACAGCCTCGACGAGCCGCGCCCGGCCCGCGATCTGATGCGGAGACGGAACCGGTACTTCATCGGCGAGCTCGACCCCTGCGCCTCCATCGAGTTCACCCGCGGCTGCCCCTGGGACTGCTCCTTCTGCTCCGCCTGGACCTTCTACGGACGCAGCTACCGCAAGGCGTCCCCGGAGGGCGCCGCCGAGGAGATGGCCTCCATCCGGGAGCCGAACGTCTTCATCGTCGACGACGTCGCCTTCATCCGCCCCGAGCACGGCGACGGCATCGCGGCCGAACTCGAACGCCGCCGCATCCGCAAGCGCTACTACCTGGAGACCCGCAGCGACGTCCTGCTGCGCAACGAGGAGGTGTTCGCGCGCTGGCGGCGGCTGGGGCTGAAGTACATGTTCCTCGGCATGGAGGCGATCGACGCCGAAGGGCTGGACCTCTACCGCAAGCGCGTCAGCCCCGACGACAACTTCCGCGCCCTGGAGCGGGCCCGGAAACTCGGCATCACCGTGGCCATCAACCTCATCGTGGACCCGGCCTGGGACGAGCAACGCTTCCGAGTGGTACGGGAGTTCGCTCTCTCCGTGCCGGAGATCGTGCACCTCACGGTGATGACCCCGTACCCCGGCACCGAGGTCTGGCACACCGAGGCCAGGCAGCTCACCACCCGCGACTACCGGCTCTTCGACATCCAGCACGCCGTCGTCCCCACCACCCTGCCGCTGGACGCCTTCTACCGCGAACTCGTCCGCACCCAGGCCGTCATCAACCGCAAGCACCTCGGCCTGCGCACGGCCGTGGGAGCGCTGGGCGTCCTCGGCCGCAACCTCGCCCGCGGCCAGACCAACTTCGCCCGCATGCTGTGGAAGTTCGGCCAGGTCTACAACGCCGACCGCCAACTCGCCGATCACGCCCGCCCGGTCCGCTACCACCTGCCGCTGCCGGAACGCCGCACCACGCCCGGGCGGCGCGAACTCTACGTCCACACGCGGCCGGTCAGGACCCGCACGGCGGAGGACGCCACCCCCGCGGAGCGGGACGGCACGGCGCCGGCCGAGCCGGACGGCAGCGCCCCCGCCGGCTGAACGGGACGCGGCCTCCGGCCTCCCGGTGCTGCCCGCGCGGACGTTAGGCCCCGGCGGGCCAGGGGTACGCGGTCCGGACCCGGCACCGGCCGG
The DNA here is from genome assembly GCF_000719865.1 of Streptomyces albus subsp. albus. Classification (GTDB taxonomy): domain Bacteria; phylum Actinomycetota; class Actinomycetes; order Streptomycetales; family Streptomycetaceae; genus Streptomyces; species Streptomyces albus_E. The sequence continues at coordinate 145,474 of NZ_JOID01000007.1, read as the reverse complement.
GGACGCGAAACGACGCGAGCCAACAGCGGGACGACAGCCAGAAGGAGAGAGCCGGAATGGGACACGGCGGAAACGTCATCGACGAACTGGCCACCGACCACCGAGAGGTCGAGGAGATGTTCGGCCGGATCGAGGCGCTGCCCCCGGGAGATCCCCGGCGCAAGGAGCTCGCCGAGGAGGCCGTCATCGAACTGGTCCGGCACTCCGTCGCCGAGGAGATGCACCTCTACCCGGCGGTGCGCCAGTACCTGCCGGACGGCGACTCCATCGCCGACAAGGAGATCGAGGACCACACCTCCGCCGAGCGGACCATGAAGCAGCTGGAGCGCCTGGAGGCGGACGACCCCGATTTCGACCGCCTCATCACCACCCTGATGCGGGAGATCCGCCTGCACATAGAGGACGAGGAGACCACCCTCTTCCCCCGGCTGCGCGCGGCCGTGGACGCGGAAGAACTCGACCGGCTCGGCGAGAAGGTCCGCCAGGCCAAGCAGACCGCACCCACCCGGCCGCACCCGGCCTCCCCGTCCAAGCCCCCCGCCAACAAGCTGCTCGCCCCGGGGACCGGTCTCGTCGACCGCGCCCGGGACGCCCTCACCGGACGCGGCAAGAGCGGCTGACCCCCCCCGCCGGGCCGTCAGACAACCCATGGAGAACCGATGAGCCAGGTCGCCGACTACGTACTCAACCGCCTGACCGAATGGGGCGTCCAGCGGGTCTACGGCTATCCCGGCGACGGGATCAACGGCCTGCTCGGCGCCTTCGACCGAGCCGCCGGGAAACCGGAGTTCATCCAGGCCCGGCACGAGGAGATGGCCGCGTTCATGGCCGTCGGCCACGCCAAGTTCACCGGCGAGCCCGGCTGCTGCGTGGCGACCTCCGGGCCGGGAGCCGTCCACCTGCTGAACGGTCTGTACGACGCCAAGCTCGATCACCAGCCGGTGGTCGCGATCGTCGGCCAGCAGAAGACCCTCTGCCTCGGCTCGCACTACCAGCAGGAGATCGCCCTCGAACAGGTCTTCGCGGACGTCTCCGAGTTCTGCCAGATGGTGGTCCACCCCGGGCAGGCCCGGCACGTCATCGACCGTGCCTTCAAGACCGCCCTCACCACCCGCGGCGTCGCCACGGTCATCATTCCGGAGGACATCCAGGAGGCCGACGCCCAGCCCTCGCCGCCCAAGGCGCACGGCTCGGTCTTCTCCAGCGTCGGCTGGAGCCCGTCCAGGATGCTGCCCGACGAGGACGAGCTCCGCCGCGCCGCGGCCGTCCTCAACGAGGGCGAGAAGGTGGCGATGCTCATCGGGCAGGGCGCGGCCGGCGCCGAGGGGGAGGTGATCGAGACCGCCGAACTCCTCGGCGCGGGGGTCGCCAAGGCCCTGCTGGGACGGGACGTCCTCCCCGACGACCTGCCCTGGGTCACCGGCCCCATCGGCCTGCTGGGCAGCAAGGCCAGCGACGAGATGATGCGGAACTGCGACACCCTGCTGATGGTCGGCAGCAGCTTCCCCTACGCGGAATGGCTGCCCGACGAGGGACAGGCCCGCGGGGTGGAGATCGACATCGACGGACGCATGATCGGCATCCGTTACCCGATGGAGGCCCACCTCGTCGGCGACGCCAAGGAGACCCTCCGGGCCCTCATCCCGCTGCTCAAGCGGAAGGAGGACCGCGGCTGGCGGGCGGAGATCGAGGGACACGTCCGGGAGTGGAACCGGATCTGCGACAAGCGGGCCGGGCAGCACTTCGACCACACCATCAACCCGCAGGCCGTGGCGAGTGAACTCTCCTCCCGGCTCCCGGACGGCGCCATCGTCACCGCCGACTCCGGCTCGGGCACCAACTGGTGGGCCCGCCACCTGAAACTGCGCGAGGGCATGCGCGCCTCCCTCTCCGGAACCCTCGCCACCATGGGGCCCGGGGTGCCCTACGCGATCGCCGCCCGGTTCGCCCACCCGGACCGCCCCGTGATCGCCTTCGTCGGGGACGGCGCGTTCCAGATGAACGGCATGAACGAGATGATCACGGTCAAGCGCTATCTGGACCGGCTCGCGGGCGGCCCGCCGTTCGTCTTCTGCGTCTTCAACAACCAGGACCTCAACCAGGTCACCTGGGAGCAGCGGGCCCTGGGCGGCGACCCCAAGTTCCCCGGCTCGCAGACCATTCCGGACGTGCCCTACGCGGCCTACGCCGAACTCCTCGGCCTGCGCGGCATCCGCTGCGAGTCGCCGAAGAAGATCGGCAGCGCGTGGGACGAGGCGCTGTCCGCGGGCGGCCCCGTCGTCCTGGAGTTCAAGGTCGATGCGGAGATCGCGCCGATCCCGCCGCACATCATGCTCGAACAGGGCAAGAAGGCGGCGGAGGCGGCCGTCCACGACCCCGAGCGGACCGGCATCGTCAAGCGCGGCGTCCGGCAGAAGCTCACCGAGTACGCGGAGCGGCTGCCGGGTCGGGACGGCGGATGACGGACGGCACATGACGGAGACCGGCGCCCCCGGGCGCCGCCGGATTGTGCCCTGCCCGCCTCCTGGTCCGAGACGATCGAGGAGGCGGGCGCGAGGTGTCCGCTGAAGGCCGAGTTGACCCGGACGCCGGCCGGATCCGGCTTCCGCCCGACCCGGCCGGCGGTGTTCTCCACGGCTTCGGTGTCGGCCACATGCAGCCGTCGGCGGCCAGCCGGCGGACCGTGGCCGGGCGACCCTGCGTGTGCGGTGTCAGCGGGCCCGGTCGCGGTGGAACCAGCGGCTCAGGGCCACCCGCAGCCGGCTGCGGCGGGTGGGGAGGCCGCCGTCCTCGGAGGGCGGCAACCGCAGTGGCACGGGCGTGCGCTGACGGTTCATCAAGAGGGTGTAGCGCTTCTCCCGGGAGAGGGGTTCCTCGTCCTCGGTGAGACCCCCCTCCACGCTCTGCCGCACCTCACCGGTCTCCCGGCCCTTCTCCAGCAGGTGCGTCTCGTGGTCCTGCAGTCCCAGGCAGAGCCGCTTGGTCAGGACGAAGACGAGTACCGGAAGCAGCACGAGGGAGAAGCGGAGGATCCACGTGAGCCGGTTGAGGGAGATCTCCAGGGTCAGGGAGATGACGTCGTTGCCGCCGGCCACCAGCAGGACGGCGTAGAAGGTGATCCCGGCGGCGCCGAGACCGGTGCGCGTGGGCCGGTCGCGGGGCCGGTCGCAGAGATGGTGCTCGGCGGAGTCGCCGGTCACCCACTTCTCCAGGAACGGATAGAGATACAGGACGAGGAAGAGCAGCCCGGGGAGAATGGCGGTGGGCACCAGGACGTTCCACATGAAGGTGTGGCCCCACAGCGTCGTCTCGAACGGCGGCATCAGCCGCAGGGCGCCCTCCAGGAAGCCGACGTACCAGTCCGGCTGCGAGGCCGTGCTCACCTGGTCGGGCCGGTACGGGCCGTAGTTCCACACCGGGTTGACCTGGGCCACGCCGCCCAGGACCGCCAGGATGCCGAAGACCGCCAGCGCGAGCCCGGTGGAGGTGGTGGCGAACTGGGGGAAGGACGGCTTGCCGACGACATTCCGGTTCGTTCTCCCCGGCCCGCCCCACTGGGTGTGCTTGAGATACACCACCAGGATGAGATGGACGACGACCAGGGCGATGAGCACGGCGGGGATGAAGAGGACGTGCCCGATGTAGAGCCTGGGGATGATCTCCGTCCCGGGGTATTCGCCGCCGAAGAGGAAGAAGCTGAGGTACGTGCCGGCCACCGGGATCGACAGCAGCAGGCTCTGCACCACCCGCAGCCCGGTGCCGGACAGGAGGTCGTCGGGGAGCGAGTAGCCGGCGAAGCCCTCGGCGACCGACAGCAGGAACAGGGTCACGCCGATGACCCAGTTGACCTCCCGGGGCTTGCGGAAGGCACCGGTGAAGAAGACGCGCAGCATGTGCAGGCCGATGGCCGCCACGAAGACCAGCGCCGCCCAGTGGTGCATCTGCCGGATCAGCAGCCCGCCGCGGATGTCGAAGCTGATGTCCAGGGTGGAGGCGTAGGCCCCGGACATCAGGGTGCCCTGAAGAGGCTCGTAGGACCCGGTGTAACGGACCTCCGTCATCTCCGGATCGAAGAAGAGGGTCAGATACGACCCGGTCAGCACCAGCACCACCAGGCTGTAGAGCGCGAGTTCGCCGAGGAAGTAGGACCAGTGCTCGGGGAACGCCTTGCGCAGCAGCGATCCCCCCTCCGCGACGGGCAGGCGGCTGTCGAGCGCGGTGAATCCGCTCTCGGCGGCGGCCCCGGCCCCGGCCTTGAGCCCGGCCCTCTTCCGCGGAAAGAGCATCGGCTTCCTCTCCTCTCCTCTGCGGTTCTCCGCCGTGGCGGTGCCTGTTCAGCGGTCGTTGTGCTGGAAGACGAATCCCACGATGCCCGGGATCAGGACCCCGACGCCCACCAGGAAGAGCCACAGGCCGTAGACCACCCCGACGCCCAGCAGGGCCGCGCCGGCGGCGGTGAGCACCGGGTAGTAGCTGCGCGGGGAGAAGAACGCGAGGGGACCGGCGGACTCGTGGACCGCCGCGTGCCGGCGGTCCTGGGGCCGTGTACCGCACCGCCGGAACTGGATCCAGAGGAAGAGCGCGACGAGCGAGGACATCACGAAGGAGACCAGCAGGACCGCCGTGCCGGCCGGCTCGACGGATCCCCAGACGACGTAGAGAGCGGTGACGACGGCGAAGAAGCCGGCCACACCGGTGAAGACCAGGGCCTCCGTCTTCATCCCCGGCCTCCCTTCTCCGGCCGCTCCGCCGGGTGTCCGGCGGACGCGGTGGGCGGACGGTGGCCCGCCCCCGACGTCCGCGGATGGTGCAGGTCAAAGGCGGGGGACTCGGACCGGATCCGGGGCAGGGCAGGGAAGTTGTGCCGGGGCGGCGGGCAGCTCGTCGCCCACTCCAGGGAGCGGCCCCAGCCCCAGGGGTCGTCCGTGGTGACCTTCTCGCCGTACTGGGTGGTCTTCCAGACGTTGTAGAGGAACGGCAGCGTGGAGAGGCCCAGCAGAAAGGAGCTGAGCGAGGAGACCGTGTTGAGAGCGGTGAAGCCGTCCGCCGCGAGGTAGTCGGCGTAGCGGCGGGGCATGCCCTGCTGCCCCAGCCAGTGGTGGACGAGGAAGGTGCCGTGGAACCCCGTGAAGAGGGTCCAGAAATGGATCTTTCCCAGCCGTTCGTCGAGCATCCGGCCCGTCATCTTCGGCCACCAGAAGTAGAAGCCGGCGAAGGTGGCGAAGACGATGGTGCCGAAGAGGACGTAGTGCAGATGGGCGACGATGAAGTAGGTGTCGGTGAGGTGGAAGTCCAGCGGCGGTGAGGCGATGAGCACTCCGGTGAGGCCGCCCAGGAGGAAGCTCACCAGGAAGCCGATCGACCACAGCATGGGGGTCTCGAAGGACAGCGAGCCCTTCCACATGGTGCCGATCCAGTTGAAGAACTTCACGCCCGTCGGCACGGCGATGAGGAAGGACATCAACGAGAAGAACGGCAGCAACACCCCGCCGGTGGCGAACATGTGATGGGCCCACACGGTCGCGGAGAGGCCGGTGATGGCCATGGTGGCGCCGATGAGCCCGAGGTAGCCGAAGACCGGCTTCCGGCTGAAGACCGGGATGATCTCGGTGATCACCCCGAAGAAGGGCAGCGCCACGATATAGACCTCGGGATGGCCGAAGAACCAGAAGAGGTGCTGCCACAGCAGCGCCCCGCCGTTGGCCGGGTCGAAGATGTGCGCCCCGAACATGCGGTCCGCGGCCAGTGCGAAGAGCGCGGCGGTCAGCACGGGGAAGGCCAGCAGCACCAGGATCGAGGTGAACAGCACGTTCCAGGTGAAGAGCGGCATCCGGAACAGTGTCATGCCCGGCGCACGGAGCGTGATGATCGTGGTGATGAAGTTGACGGCGCCCAGGATGGTGCTGAGACCGGCCACGATCAGCCCCATGACCCACAGGTCCCCGCCCGCTCCCGGGGAGTACTCGGCCCGGCTCAGCGGGGTGTAGGAGAACCAGCCGAAGGGCGCCGCGCCCTCGGAGGTGAGGAACCCGGCGACCACGGTCAGCCCGCCGAAGAGGAAGACCCAGTAGGTGAAGGCGTTGAGCCGGGGGAAGGCCACGTCCGGGGCGCCGATCTGGAGCGGCATGACGGCATTGGCGAAACCGGCGAAGGTCGGCGTCGCGAAGAGCAGCATCATGATCGTGCCGTGGATGGTGAACAGCTGGTTGTACTGAAAGGGCGTCATCAGCTGCATACCGGGCCGCATCAGCTCCGCCCGCATCAGCATCGCCATCAGGCCCGCGGCCAGGAAGAAGCCGAACGAGGTGACCAGGTACAGGTTCCCGATCACCTTGTGGTCAGTGGTGGTGAGCCAGCCGAGCACTCTCCGGCCCGTGCTCACCCGCCGCCCCGCGTCCACCCGTTTCCCTCCCTGTCCTCGACCGGCAGCCCCGGTGCCCGGTGCCCGGAACGGAGTCATCTATTCCCTGACGGGCCGGGGGAACACGGGATGACCGTCCACGCCCCCCAATAGGGCCGGTACGTCCACTCCCGGCGGACACATCCGTCCCACGCCGCCGATGAGTGGGCCCGTACGGCGGGGCCCGCCCCCGCATCCCGGCTGTTTCACGGCGCGCCGCCGGGTACCCGGTCCGCGTGTCACCTTCCCTATCGGCGCGAGGAGGCTTTCGCATGGTGCGCAAGAAGGTCGAGGGCGACGAGGAACAGCGGCGGGCCGCCGGGCGCGCGGCACACCGGGCGGGGGAGTCCCCCAGTGCCCGGGGCGCGACGACCGGGGCCTCCAAGCAGCGGACCCACCTCACGGACCGGTCCACCCGCACGCACGAGGAGAGGCTGGCCACCCCGCACAAGGGCAAGCAGCGGTGGCAGGGCGAACAGGCCCGGGCCGCCGGCGCGCCGTCCGGGCCGGAGAAGACCGAGTCCGCCTTCGCGGGCCGGGGCCGTCCGGCGTACACCGACGACCACGAGGTACTCTTCCGCGCCCTGGTGGAGGCGGAGGAGGCCCACGGGGGCGGGGCCGCGCTCGACGAGATCGCGCGGATCGCCCGGATATCCCACGAGAAGGCCCGGGTCCTGATGCACGACCTGGTCACCACCCACCGTCTCGCCCGCCAGGTTCCGGACACCGGCAGGACCGACCTGGGCCCGCTGTACGAGGTCAGGCCCGGCGGCTGAACCGCCGGCACCCCGGGGACCCCACGGGCCCGGGGCGGCACGGCCGGAGAACCGCCGCCCGTACACCGCTGTGCCGCCGTGGCGCGCCTGTGTACGAGCGGCGGTCGGCGTACGGCCGTGTACGGGCGCGGCTTGCCGCGCGGAGGGCGGCCCTCCGGCGGACGACCGGTGCGCTGGAGCCGCAGCACGGCCTCGACGGCGCCCCGGGGTGCCGGGCCTCCCCGAGGCACCCCGGCCGCCGGGGCGGGACCTTCCCGGGGCCCGCCCGTCGGGCGTGGTCAGGCCGCCTCGGCCAGCCCGTCGTGGAGACGCTCCAGGAGCGGGGCCCGGTGCAGAAGGGCGACCGGTTCCAGCAGGTCCGGATGGCGCAGCAGCGGGGCGGCCCGCCGGTCGCCGTCGTCGGGCTCGGTCAGCCGCCGGAAGTGGTACGGGAACCCGGACGGGTGCTCCCCCTCCGCCACGGCGGCCACCGCCGCCCCGGCCAGGGCCGGGTCGGTCAGCAGACACGCGGCCCAGCTCGCGAGCACCTCGTCGACCCAGGTGCGCCAGGCGTGGTCCTCCGGATCCGGCTCCGCGGCGTCCGCCCCGGTGAGCCGGTCCAGGCGGCCGGAGCCGCCGGGGCCCGTGAGGACGAGCAGTCCGGCGTCGAGTTCGGTCGGATAGCGCAGCATGGCGGCCACCGAGACGGCCTGGCGGGCCTGGACCTCGGCGTACGCGGCGTTGAGGGCGCCGCCCGCCGCGGGATAGGAGCGGGTGAGCCACCGGGTGGTGGCCGCTATGACGGAGGAGAGGCCGGCGGGCATGGGGCATCCGCGCTTTCGGTCCGCGGGGCAGGGCGCCGGGGGCGCGCCGGGCGGCCCCGCCGTGACGGGCGGTGGCCCGGACGCCGCCGGGCTCTCAGGGTAGCCGCCGCCCCGGCCGGAGGGACATGACCGTCGTCACCCCCGTCCCGTACGGGGCCGGGGCTCGGGCGGCCCCGCGCGGGGCGCATACCGGCATGCGGCGCGGGTACCCCGCGCACGGGTGGCGCAGGGCCACCGTCCCGGCGGCCCGGAACCCCGGAACAGCAGGAGGTGGGCCGATGGTCTTCGACACCGTACTCATCGACGCCGGCGAAGCGGATCTCCGAGGTGATCTCGTCTCGCCCGAGCCGACCCACGGCGTCGTGGCGTTCGCGCACGGCAGCGGCAGCTCGCGGCACAGTCCGCGCAACCAGGAGGTGGCGCGGGTCCTCCAGGACGCGGGCCTGACCACGCTCCTCTTCGACCTCCTCACCGAGGAGGAGGGGCGGCTGGACGCGGTGACCGCCGAACTCCGCTTCGACATCCCGCTGCTGGGCCGGCGGCTCGTGGCCGCAGTCGACTGGCTCGGGCGGCACCCGGCCACGGCGGGGCTCCCCGTCGGCCTCTTCGGCGCCAGCACCGGCGCCGCCGCGGCACTGATCGCCGCGGCGGAACGGCCGGAGCGGGTGCGGGCCGTGGTCTCGCGCGGCGGACGCCCCGATCTCGCGGGCCCCGCGCTGCCCCGGGTCCAGGCGCCCGTTCTGCTGATCGTCGGCGGTGAGGACCACGAGGTGCTGCGCATGAACCGGGACGCCGCCGAGCGGCTCGGCGGGTCCGCCACCGTGCACGTCGTCCCGGGCGCCACCCACCTCTTCGAGGAACCGGGGACGCTGGAACAGGCCGCCGCGGCCGCGCAGGGCTGGTTCGTCCGCACGGTCGCCGGGAAGCGGACCACGACGGCGGGGGCCGGTCCGTGACGGCCGCCGTTCTCCTCCCCGTTCCGCGCCCCGCCGCCCGGGCCGTCCGGGTTGTCCCGGCCGGGTCCGGAGCGGGGAGGAGACGCGATCTCACGGGCCGCCGGCCCGGGCGAACCCCGGCCGGCGCCGGAGAACCGGAAGGAAGACGAGCATGAACTACCACGACCGCAGGTCGGCCGGGCGCGAACTGGCCGGAGAGCTCAAGGAGCGCGGGCGCGCGGGCCGGCTGGAGAAGCCGGTGGTCCTCGCCCTGCCGCGCGGCGGACTGCCCGTCGCCGACGAGGTCGCCCGGGAGCTCCACGCACCCCTGGACATCGTCGTCGTCCGCAAGATCGGCGCCCCGTTCAACCCCGAGTTCGCCGTCGGGGCCGTCGCGGGCGAGGACGAGCCCTGGTACGACGAGCAGACGCTGCAGATGCTCGACCTCACCCCCGAGCGGCTCGCGTCCCGCGTCGAGGAGGAGCGCGCGGAGATGAGGCGCCGGGAGCACCTCTACCGCGAGGGCCGCCCGCCGGCGGACCTGGCCGGCCGCACGGCGGTCGTCGTGGACGACGGGCTCGCCACCGGCAGCACCGCGCGGGTCGCGCTCCGCGCCGTACGCCGCCGGAAGCCGGCCCGGCTGGTGCTCGCCGTACCGGTCGGCTCGCCGCAGGCGGTCGCCGCGCTGAGCCGCGAGGCCGACGACATCGTGTGCATGTGGCAACCGCCGTACTTCCAGGCCGTCGGGCAGTTCTACGACGACTTCGCGCAGACCCGTGACGACGAGGTCGTGGCCATCCTGCGCGAGTCCATGACCACCCGCTGACGAGCGGCCCCGAACCCGGCCGGAGCCGCCCCCGGCCGGCAGCGGATCCGCTCCGCACCGGTCCGCGGCCCGGCCGGCGCCCGCCCGGCGGGCCCGCGCGACGGTACGACCCCGGCGCCGGCTCCGCCGCCGTCAGGGCGGGAGTGCCGCCCGCGCCGGGTCCGTCACGGCCGGGTCCGCTCGCGCCGGATCCACCCACGCACGGGGCCCCGGCCCGGCAGCCCGTGCCCTGGCCGTGGCCGGCCGGCGGTGCGGTGGTCACCCCGTGCCGAGCACTCCCGGCCCCAGGTCCGCGAGGCGGGCGTGGCCGGAGAGGGCCAGCGAGAGGTCGAGTTCCGCCAGCAGGCAGCGCAGCACGTGCCGGACGCCCTCCTCGCCGCCGAGCGCCAGCCCGTACACATACGGCCGGCCGACCAGGACGGCCCGGGCGCCGAGCGCGAGCGCCTTGAGGATGTCGGCGCCGCCGCGCACACCGCTGTCGAAGAGCACGGCCAGCTCGTCGCCGACCGCCCCGGCGACCGCCGGAAGCACGTCGAGGGACCCAGTGGCCCCGTCCACTTGGCGGCCCCCGTGGTTGGAGACCACCACCCCGTCCATGCCCGCGTCCCGGGCGCGGCGCGCGTCGTCCGGGTGCTGCACGCCCTTGAGCACGATCGGCCCGTCCCAGTGCTCGCGCAGGAACGCCAGGTCCTCCCAGGTCTTGGTGGGGTCGGCGAACATCCCCGCCCAGTGCGCCACCGCCGCGAGCGGGTCCTCCTCCGGCGGCTTGGCCAGCCCGGCCAGGAACGCCGGATCGCTGAGGTAGTTGGCGATCCCGACGCGCTGGAGGAACGGCAGATAGGCCCGGTCCAGGTCGCGCGGGCGCCAGCCCAGCAGCCAGGTGTCCAGGGTCAGGACGAGCGTGCTGTAGCCGGCGGCGCGGGCCCGCCGCAGCAGGCTGAGCGTCACCTCGCGGTCCTTCGGCCAGTACAGCTGGAACCAGCGCGGCCCGTCCCCGGACGCCTCCGCGACCTCCTCCAGCGAGGCGGAGGACGCGGTGCTCAGCACCAGGGGGAGCCCCAGCCCGGCCGCGGCCCGGGCCACCGCCGGCTCGGCGTCCGGATGCGCGATCGACAGCACCCCGACCGGCGCCAGCAGCACGGGCGCCGGCAGCTCCGTTCCCAGCAGCGAACAGGACAGATCGCGCGTGCCGACGTCGCGCAGCATGCGCGGCACGATCGTCCGCCGCTCGAACGCGGCCCGGTTCGCGCGCACGGTCGCCTCGCCGCCCGCGCCCCCGGCCACGTAGCCGTACGCCTCCGCGGTCATCCGCTCGCGGGCCGCCGCCTCCACTTCCGCCGCGCCGGTGGGGAAGCGGGGCGGCTCACCCGTCAGCAGCCCGTGCAGATAGATCTCGTCCTGGTACGCGGCGAAGGCGGCCTGCGCGTGCGCGAGGTCCCGCGGGCGGTCCTGGCTCATGTCCGGGAGTCCCTTCCCTGTGCTCGGGTGTGGCGGCCGGTGCGCCGGCCGCTGTTCGGCCGGGTGTTCGGCTGGGGGGACACCGTACCGACCGGACGGTGCCTCTGCGGAAGACCCCTGCGGCCCCCGCCATTCCCACGCCGGACCAGGGCTGATAGAACGGTCCGCACTCCGGCGGCACGCCCGCCCGACCAGGGCGGCCGCGGAGACACACCGGGGGAAGCAGACGGCGCGCGCCCGCACAGGGGCCGTGCCGTACCGAGGGCAGCGCGGAAGGGTGGGCCGCAGTGGCGTACGACGCCGATGTGATCGTGGTGGGAGCGGGACTGGCCGGGCTGGCCGCCACCGCCGAACTGGCGGACGCGGGCCGCCGCGTGATCCTTCTCGACCAGGAGCCGGAGGCGTCGCTCGGCGGCCAGGCGCACTGGTCCTTCGGCGGACTGTTCCTCGTCGGCTCGCCCGAGCAGCGGCGGCTGCGGATCCGCGACAGCCGCGAGCTGGCCTGGCAGGACTGGCTGGGCACGGCCGGCTTCGACCGGCCCGAGGACCACTGGCCGCGCCGCTGGGCCGAGCGTTACGTCGACTTCGCCGCCGGGGAGAAGCGGTCCTGGCTGCACGGCATGGGCGTCCGGTTCTTCCCCGTGGTCGGCTGGGCCGAGCGCGGCGGGTACGACGCCCGCGGCCACGGCAACTCCGTACCGCGCTTCCACATCACCTGGGGCACGGGCCCCGGGCTCGTCGAACCGTTCGAGCGGCGGGTCCGCGAGGCCGCGGAGCGCGGCACGGTGGAGCTGCGCTTCCGGCACCGGGTGGACGAACTCACCGTCACCGACGGCCGCGTGGACGGCGTCCGCGGCACGCTGCTCGCGCCCAGCGCCGCCGAGCGCGGGCAGGCCAGCTCCCGCAACGCCGTGCGCGACTTCGAGCTGCGGGCCGGGGCGGTCGTGGTGGCCTCCGGCGGGATCGGCGGCAACCACGAACTCGTCCGCCGCCACTGGCCGCAGCGGCTCGGCACCCCGCCCGCCCGGATGCTCTCCGGCGTCCCCGCGCACGTCGACGGCCGGATGCTGGAGATCACCGAACGGGCCGGCGGCAGCCTGATCAACCGCGACCGGATGTGGCACTACACCGAGGGCATCGAGAACTGGAACCCGGTCTGGGCCCGGCACGGCATCCGCATCCTGCCCGGCCCCTCCTCGCTCTGGCTGGACGCCCTCGGACGGCGGCTGCCGGTGCCGCTCTTCCCCGGCTTCGACACCCTCGGCACGCTCGAGCACATCATGCGCAGCGGCTACGACTACACCTGGTTCCTCCTCAACAAGCGGATCATCGGCAAGGAGTTCGCCCTCTCCGGCTCCGAACAGAACCCCGACCTCACCGGCAAGAGCGTCCGCGACGTCCTCGGGCGCGCCCGCATCGACGTGCCGCGCCCGGTGAAGCGGTTCATGGACCGCGGCGCCGACTTCGTCGTCGAACGGGACCTCGCGGCGCTGGTGCGCGGCATGAACCGGCTCGCCGGGCAGCCGCTCATCGACGAGACGGAGCTGCGCCGCGAGATCACCGCCCGGGACCGGGAGATCGCCAACCCGTTCACCAAGGACCTCCAGGTCACCGCCATCCACGGGGCGCGCCGCTATCTCGGCGACAAACTCATCCGCACCGTCGCGCCGCACCGCCTTCTCGACCCGGCGGCGGGCCCGCTGATCGCCGTGCGGCTGCGCGTCCTCACCCGCAAGACCCTCGGCGGCCTGCACACCGACCTGAACGGCCGCGTCCTCGGCGCGATGGGCGAGCCGGTGGCCGGTCTGTACGCGGCCGGTGAGGCGGCGGGCTTCGGCGGCGGCGGGATGCACGGCTACCGCTCGCTGGAGGGGACCTTCCTCGGCGGCTGTCTCTTCTCCGGCCGCACCGCCGGGCGGGAGGCGGCGCGGGAGACCGGCTGAGGTACCGGTCGGCGACCGGGCGGCCGGGGAGGCCGGTGATCAGGACCCGGTGCGGGCGCCGCCGCACGGGCCGTCCGGTCCTCCCGGGCCGCCCGCGCCGGGGGAGGGCCCGCCGCTCGCCCCGGGCGCCCCGGGCACCTCTCCGCCCGCACCGGATGCCTCGCCGCCGGCCGTGCCAGGGGCCTGCCGCTCCCCGGCCCCGGCTCCGGCTCCGGCTCCGGCTCCGGCTCCGGCGCCGGGACCGGTGCCGGGGACGCGGTGCAGGGCCAGCAGGGCGATGTCGTCCCGCTGGTTGTTCCCGGTGAACTTCTGGAGGTCCGCGGAGATCGTCGCGGCGAGTTCGGAGGCCGGGATGCCGGACCACTCCCGGAGCCGCTCCCGCAGCGGGTAGAAGACTCCGAAGGGATCGCGGGCGTCCGTCACCCCGTCGGTGAACAGCAGCAGCGTGTCACCCTCCGGCAGCTCGAACTCCTCGATGCGGCGCGGCTCCGGGGACATCCCGACGAGGCCGAGCGGCACCCCCGGGTCCGCCAGCGGCACCGGACCGCTCTGCTCCGGGACCTCCCCGACGAGGCACGGCAGCAGATGCCCGCAGTTGACGACGAGACCGCAGGACCGCTCGTCGAAGGTGAGGACGAGCGCGGTGACGAAACGCTCCGGTTCCCCGGCCCGGCTGGCGAAGCTGTTGTGCCGTTCGACGGCGGACTCCAGGGCGTCCACGACGCCCAGCAGCCCCGGCTCGCGCTGCGCCGCCTCGCGGAACGCCCCGAGCACGGAGAACGCCGTGCCGATGGCCGGCAGCCCCTTGCCCTGCACGTCCGCGATCAGCACCCGGGTGCCGTACGGCGACATCGCGATCTCGTAGATGTCCCCGCCGACCATGCTGTCCTCCTCGACCGGCTGGTAGAGCCCGTCGATGACGACCTCGGGGGTGCGGAACGGCAGCGGGCGCAGCAACTGCCGCTGGAGCGCGGCGGCCGCCGACCGGAGCCGGCTGACCTCCGCGTTGCGGTGGATGCGGTACCGGCAGGCCCCGATGGACAGGCCGCTCATCAGGGCGACGCCGAACGTCGGCGGAATGACCTCCAGGACGTTCAGATGGATGCCGAGGAGCACGGCGAACAGCACGACCGTGCTCCACACGGCGGTGATCACGGTCTGCTTCACGGAGCCGATGACCGCCACGATGGCCGGCAGGAAGGCCATGAGCGACACCACGCGCCCCTCGGCCTCCACCAGGCGGCCGACGGTGAAGAGGACGAGGGAGGCCAGGAAGACCATCAGCAGCAGAACGGGGGTCTCCAGCAGGGCGTCCCGCCGCCGCGTGGACGCGGGCTGCCAGGGGGAGACCGTCATGGGCCCCGGACTGTCGCTCTTCGGCACCGTGCTCCCCGTCCGCGTGGTTCAGTCGGCCGTGGCCAGGACCTGGGGGGCGGCGTTCTTCAGCCGCGTCGTCAGCCAGCGGATCTGGCCGAGCGTCTCGCGGTGCAGCTCCTCCACGTCGTCCAGCAGCCCCTGGTCGCGGACGGCCCGCGCCACCTGGCCGAGCAGGAGCCACAGCAGGCCGGCCTCCTGGGCGGCGAGGTAGAGGTGACGCAGGTCGCGCAGGAGGAGCTGCCCGGCGGAGGTGTGGTGGCCCCGCCGCTCGGAGGACTTCTCCCGCACGGCGTCCGCGAGGTGCGCCAGGGTCTCGCTGTGACGGGGCCCGGACAGGTCCTGGCCGTACCGCCGGGCGGCGGTCCGCAGCCGCGCGGCGTGCTCCTCGCACTGTGCGGCCAGGGTGCGGCAGGGGTAGTGGGTGCCGTGGTCGGCGGCCTGGCGCTCGGCGACCCGGTGGAACTCCCGGGCCAGGGCCTCCTCGGCTCCGTGCAGTTCGGCGAGGAGGGTTCCGGTCCTGGTGGTCGTCACGGCGCTCACACCTTCCCCGCCGGCCGGGCCGCGGTGCTCCCGGTCCCGCCCGTGTCCCGGTTCTCCCCGGTGGGGGCGGCGGTCTCCGCGGTCAGGGTGCCGGGCGGCGGGGCGTCGGTCTGCCGGTCGGAGTCGGCCGTCCCGTGGGCGAGCGCGGTCGCCGCCGAGGAGATCTTCTGCACCCGGACCGCGCTGTACTTGTACAGCGGCTGCTTGGAGACCGGGTCCCACTCGGTGCGGGTGGTCTCGTTGGCGGCGCGGGTGTGCCGGCCGGGCTCGGTCTGGTCCCAGTAGCCGTAGTGGAACGGGGCGAAGACGACCCCCCGCCGGGTGCCCCGGCACACCGCGGGCGCCTCGATCTCACCGCGCCGGGACACCACCCGCACCAGGTCGCCGTCGGCGATGCCCAGCTCCGCGGCGTCCTCGGCGGAGAGCTGCACCCAGACGTCGGGGGCGGCCCGCCGCAGCTCGGGCACCCGGCCGGTTCTGGTGCGGGTGTGCCAGTGGTGCACGGTACGGCCGGTGGTGAGCTGGAGCGGGTAGGTCTCGTCCACCGGTTCGTGCGGGGGGAGGTACGGCGCCGCCCGCAGCCGGGCCCGTCCGGCGGGGTCCCGGGCCCGGTACTCGCCGGCCTCGTACTGGGCGCCCGTGGTGAGGTCGTGCCCGTAGTCCTCGCACTGGCCGGCGCGGGTGGGGAAGACGTGGTCGGCGTAGAGGCGCTCGGTCCCGTCCGGTGCCTCGGGCGTGCAGGGCCACTGGACGCCGCCGGAGCCGCGCAGCCGGTCGTACGTCAGCGCGCTCTGGTCGCATGGCCGGCCCCGGGTGAGGGCGGTGAAGTCCCGCCAGGCGTCCTCCGGGCTCCGCCAGGTGAGCAGCGGTCCGCCGTCCTTGTCGCGCAGGTCCATCCGGCGCGCGTACTCCAGCAGGATGTCGAAGTCGGAGCGCGCCCCGCCGGGCGGTTCGACGGCCTTCTCCGAGAGGTGGACCGTCCGGTCGGCGTTGGTGCAGCAGCCGGTCTTCTCGCCCCACAGGGCGGCGGGCAGCACGACGTCGGCGAGTTCGGCGGTCTCGCTGCGGAAGGCGTCGGAGACGACGAGGAACAGCCGGTCCTGGCCGAGCACCGAGCGGATGCGGCGCAGTTCGGGAAGGGAGACCGCGGGGTTGGTGCCCGTCACCCAGAGGAACCGCACCGAGCCCTCCTCGCAGTACCGGAAGATCTCCATGGCGTGGGTGGGCGGGCCCCAGTGCGGGATGCGCAGCGGCTCGACGTTCCACGCCTCGGCGATCTCGCGGACATGGGCTGCGTTCTGCCAGTTGCGGAAGCCCGGCAGGGCGCCGTTGGCGCCGGTCTCGCGGGTGTTCTGGGCGGTGGGCTGGCCGTTCATCTGGAAGACGGTGCGTCCGGGGCGGCCGATCATTCCGCGCAGCAGATGGAGATTGTTCACCTGGACGGCGGCGGCGGTCGCCTGGTGCGACTGGTAGACGCCCTGCAGCACGGTGGACACCAGCCGCTCGCCGGTGCCGAGGATCCGCGCGGCGGCGCGGATGTCCTCGGCCGGCACGCCGCAGACGCCGGCCGCCCGCTCGGGGGACCAGCCGGCGACCTCGGCGGCCAGCTCCTCGTAACCGGTGGTGCGCGCGTCGACGAACTCCCGGTCCAGCAGGCCGTGTTCGAAAATCTCGTGGAGCAGCGCGTTGAGCAGCGCCACATTGGTGCCCGGACGCAGCGCCAGATGGACGTCGGCCTCACGGGCGGTCTCGGTCAGCCGGGGGTCGGCGACCACCAGCCGGGGACGGTCCGGCCCGTGCAGCCGGTCGAGGATCCGGGACCACAGCACGGTCTGCGTCTCGGCGGTGTTGTGGCCGACGAGGAAGAGCGTGTCGCAGAGGTCGATGTCGGTGTAGGAGCCCGGGTCGCCGTCGCTGCCGAAGCTCTCGATCAGCGCCCACTCGGCGGTGGCGGTGCACAGCCGCGTATTGCCGTCGAGATGGGGCGTGCCGATGCCGCCGCGGGCGATGACGGTCTGCGCGTAGTACTCCTCGGCGAACAGCTGCCCGGAGGTGTAGAAGGCCATCGCGAGCGGCCCGTGCTCGGCGAGGACCTGACGGGAGCGGTCGGCGACGGTGCCCAGGGCGGTGTCCCAGTCGGCGGGCTCCAGCCGGCCGCCGGCCCGGACCAGGGGGCGGGTGAGACGGTCGGGGGAGTTGACGGCCTGCCAGCCGTACAGCCCCTTGGGCCCCAGCCGTCCGTGGTTGACGCGGTCGCCGGCGCGGCCCCGGACGCCCACCATCCGGCCGTCGTGCGAGACGGCGATGTCCAGACCGCAGCCGGTGGAGCACAGGACGCAGACCGAGGGGACCCAGGTGTGGACCTCCGACTCGTCCGCGGTGAGATGCCGGTCCACACGCTCGGGCCAGCGCTGCCCGGCGGCGAACGGTGTGCGGGCCCCCCAGATGTCGGCGGTGCGGTCGGTCACGGAACGCTCCTGTCAGCTGTGGTGCGGGCGGCTGTTACTCAGGGCTGCGTCTTCCGGGGGCTTCCGGGCCGCGGTCTCCGGGGGACGGACCGACGCTAGCCGCACCGCCGTCCGCGCCGGGCCCTGCCACGCCTGTCCATCCGGCCGATGCCCCGGCCGGCGGACAGCGGGAACGGCCCGCGAGCCCGCCGGGACGGCCCCGGAGCGGTACCGCCGGCGGGCAGGGGACGGGCGCGCGGGTACGGCGGGCGCCCGGACGGAGCACGCGGGCGCCGGAATATCCCCCGGCGCGGCGAGCAGGAGAAGCGGAGACCGCCCGGGTGCCGGCGGGACCGGCCCGCCCGCACCCCGGCGGCGCGACCAGCCACGGGAAGGAGTCCGGCATGACGACGGAACGGAACGACCGGAACGGGAATGAGCGGAACGAGCCGGCCCGCAAGCCCGCCACGGCGGCTCAGGAGGTCGAGGCGGAGATCCGGGCGGCTCAGCGGAGGGTGACGCCGGATGAGGACGCCGCCGCGCGCGACGGCGAGAGCGGCGACGCGCTCACCACCAACGCCGAGGCCCAGCGCGACCCGGGGGACCGGCACGGGTGACCGCGGCGCGGCGCATCGCGAGACCGCGGGGGCGCCCGCACGACGGCGGGGTGTCCGCACGACCGCGGACCTCCCCGCCACGTTCCGGCGACGTCGAGCCGCGGTCCTCGCGTGGGGCCCGGTGACGCTCGGCCGGGGCGGTCCCGCGTCCCCGCGTCGGTGGGGGGTCGGCCGGCGCTCCGGCAGTGACTCCCGGGGGCGTGGGACGTCAGCGCCGGGGCGGCAGGCGGTGCAGCCGTACGCCGGTGAGCCGGCCCTCCGAGATCCCGGCCGTCATGAAGGTGCAGTGCGGCTGTCGCCGGCGGTCGGTCGGCGAGCCGGGGTTCAGCAGCCGCGGCCCGCCGGGCGCCTCGGTGTCCCACGGGATGTGGCTGTGGCCGAAGACCAGGACGTCCAGACCGGGGAACTCCCGGGCGCAGCGTTCCTCCCGGCCCCGCGCGGCTCCGGTCTCGTGGACGACGCCGAAGCGCAGCCCGCCGAGTTCGGCGCGCGCCACCTCGGGCAGCCGGGCCCGCAGTTCCGGGCCGTCGTTGTTGCCGTACACGCCGATCAGCCGGCGGGCCCGGGTCTCGAGGAGGTCCAGCGTGGCCGTGTCCACCCAGTCCCCGGCGTGGATGACGACATCGGCCTCGGGCACCAGTTCCAGCAGCCGGGGCGGCAACTCCCGAGCCCGCTTGGGGAGATGGGTGTCCGACATCAGCAGCAGCCGCAGCGGGCCGCCGCCCGCCCGCCCGGCCCGCGGGTCCACCGGTCCGTCCGTGCTCCGCCGTCCGTCCCCGCTCCGCCGGGCCCCTCCGTCCGCGTGGCTCATCGCGCCGCACCGGCCGCCGCACCGTCCAGGGCCTCGGCCAGTCCGGTGAGCAGCTCCGGCTCCGGGGCCGAGCGGAACTCCTCGGCGCGCTGCCGGGCCACCGCCCTGCCCTCGCCCAGGCACCACTCCCACCAGCGGTCCAGCTCCTCCGCTCCCGCCGTCTCCACCGGCACCAGGGCGGGCCAGCCGCACGCCCGGGCCTGGGCGGTGAGCTTCGCCCCGCCCGCGACCGCGTCGACGGCCAGCACGGGCACACCGGCGCGCAGACCGGTGACCAGCCCGTGCAGCCGGTTGGTGACGAGGAGGTCGAGCCGCGCGACGACCGCCTCGAACTGGGCGACGGTGGCGGACAGCCGCCAGTCGTCCGGGTCGAGCCGGGTCTCCAGTTCGAGCCGCGCGCAGTCCTTGCCGTTCACCCAGGCGGTCAGGGCATCGCCGGCCGCCTCGTGCCGCCGCCGGCCGCCGTACTCGCCCTGCCCGCGGGTCAGCGCCACCCCGACGACGGGCGGGGCGGGGGAGCGGGGCGCGGAAACGGCCAGGTCGCGGCGGGGCCGGGCGCCGGGCGCGTCCCGGGCCAGCACCCGGTGGAAGCCGCGGACCGCCGGATCGTCCCCGTCGAGGACGGAGACGCCCACGGCGATGCGCGCACAGTGCGGGAAGCGCCGGTGCAGATCCTCGATCTGCGGCCCGTGCAGGGGACCGCAGACGAAGACCACCGCCCGGTACCGGCCGGGGTCGGCCTCGTCGAGCCGCAGCCCGTGCGGGCGGAAGCCACCGCTCCAGGCGGTGTCGTACGCGATGCCCCACCGGTCCAGGGCGCCCCGGACGCGGTCCAGCGACAGCAGGTCGCCCACCGTGGCCTCCCCGTGCAGAAAACTGAACCAGCCGGTCAGCAGCACTCTTCCGGCGCGCGGCGCGGTGTCCGTCCAGTCCGTCGGCATGCTCAATCGGTGTCCCTCCCCTGGGGCTTCCTGCACATCTGGCGCTGCGCACGGGGCGCGGTGCGCGGTGTGCGCGCAGGTTTCCGGCGCGCACCGGTCCGGGCCCGGGCCGCCGGTGGCCGTCCGGTCACCCCCGTGGGTCGTCTGCCGTCGAACAAGGTCCCAACGGCTTCCCCGGACACTACGGTGGGCCGCTGAGGCCTCCGGTGTGGTGTGGTCCCGACAGCTCCGTCACACCGGAGGCCTCGCCACGCGCACGCGTCCCGCGGGCGCCGCCACGGCGTGTCGCGGAAGTGGCGCCGTCCGCCCGCAGGGCGGGCCCGGCAGCGTTCCGGCGCGTGGGATCGCAAGGCGGAGGCCCCGTCCCGGTACGGAGGTACCGGGACGGGCCCGGCGGCGCGGCGTGGGGCACCCCCGGCCGCAGGCCGGGGGAGTGCCGGGCGCCGCCGGGCAGGCGGCATTTTCGCGGCGCGCCTTAGTCAGGGCCGGTTGCCCTTGGGCTTGGCGCGCTGGTCGGGAGTGCCGTGCGGCGGCGGATGGATCGGCTGGGGCGAGGTCTCGGGCGTGACGCGCGAGCCGCCGCCCGCGGCGTGCCGCGCCTCCTGCCGGAGATCCTCCCCGCCCGGCGACGGGGTCCCGCCACCGGCCAGCTGGAGCTGACGTGTGTTGATCATCTCCAGGACCCGGGTCCGGTTGGCGTGCTCGTGCTCGTAGTGGCGCAGGACCTCCAGCTCGGCGGAGTCCAGGGTGCGGAGGCGGTGCTCCAGCGCGCCGGCCGACAACTCGTCGTAGTCGGCCAGCGGGAGCGCCTCGCCGTCGTGCTTGCTCATGGGCAGCCTCCTGCGTTCGGCGTTCGGCCTCGGAGTTCGGCCTCGGAAAACCTCCGGGTTCCCGGGGGGTGGCCGCCGAAACGGGGGAGTGGTCCCGGATGCCCGCACGGGCGGCCGGCCGGCGGGGCCTGCCGGCCGGCCCCCGTGCTCGTGGGGCCGGAGCGGCGGTGCGGCCCGCGTCCCGTCCGGCCCCGGCATGTTCACGACGGCGTGCGGGACGCCGGGCGGGGCGGGGTGTCAGCCGCCGGCCAGGCGCGGCGGGAAGCCGCCGGTGGCGACCGGGCCCCAGCCGGTGATCGTCACCCGGATCAGCGACTTGTTCTGGACCCGCATCGCCTCCCGGTACTCGTCCCAGTCGGGGTGTTCACCGGAGATGCAGCGGAAGTACTCCACCAGCGGCTCCAGGGCCTCCGGCATGTCGAGGACCTCCGCGTCGCCGTCGACCTGCACGTACGGACCGTTGAACTCGTCCGAGAGGACGCACAGCGAGACCCGTGGGTCGCGGCGCGCGTTGTGGGCCTTCGCCCGCTCGGGATAAGTCGACATGACGATACGGCCCTCCGTGTCCACACCGCAGGTGAGCGGGGACATCTGCGGCGAGCCGTCCCGTTTGCGGGTCAGCAGGACCGCGCGGTGGCGCGGCCGGAGGAAGCCGAGGAGTTCGTCGCGGCTGACACGGTCGGCGGTGGCGATGGAACGGGGCACGTGTTCTCCAGAGGTCGATCGGTCCGGGCCGGACGGATGCCGCCCGGTGCGCCGTCCACCTCCCTACCCGGCGGGCGGAGGAACCCACCCGGCCCGGCTCACGTTCGTTGCCTCCCGCCGCGCCCGCCCGCGTCCGCTGTGTTCGCCCTCCCCATGGGCCCTGGTGGAACGGCTGCCCAGGGTCGGGCTGATGGCGGTCACCGGAGCCGCACGGGCCGCCGCCATAGGCCTTCTCCGGCTCCGGCCCCGGCGTCGGGGCCGGGACCCGTCTCCCGGCCGATGCCCGCGGCCCGCCGTCTCCGCGGCCTGCCGCGCCGTTACGACGCGAGGGCCGCGCCCGGGTGGGTACCGTGCACAAAGAGCCCGCAGTTGGCCGCGGGAAGACGGAGCGCTGGAGGTGCACGGATGTCGGGAGTGCCGCAGGCCCCGGTGGAGGACCACCGGGACGCGCGGAAGGACGGCCGGCCCGAGCCGGGTCCGCCGGCCGCAACGGACTCCGGGCGCTCCGCGCGGGACCCCTTCTTCGACAACGCGAAACTGCTGGCGATGGTGCTGGTGGTGGTC
This sequence comes from Streptomyces albus subsp. albus, assembly GCF_000719865.1. GTDB lineage: Bacteria > Actinomycetota > Actinomycetes > Streptomycetales > Streptomycetaceae > Streptomyces > Streptomyces albus_E. The sequence goes on along the minus strand of NZ_JOID01000007.1, from coordinate 123,501 downwards.
GGTCACGCCTGGCAGCCGCTCAAGGACAGCCGCGCCGTCTGGGCCGCGTACTTCTTCCTCTACACCTTCCACATGCCGGTCTTCATCCTGCTCTCCGGCTACTTCTCGCGGACCTTCCGCGGCCGGCCCCGGCAGGTCCAGCGGCTCGTCGCGGCTGTCCTCGTGCCGTACGCGGTCTTCGAGACCGTCTACACCCTCTACGGCAACGCCGTCGACGACCGGGGCAACGACATCAGCCTGCTGACGCCCTGGTACCTGACCTGGTTTCTGATCGCGCTCTTCGTCTGGCGGCTCACCGCGCCGCTGTGGCTGCTGCTGCGCCCGCCGCTGGCCATCGGGCTGTCCGTCCTGATCGCTCTGCTCGGGGCGGCGTTCGACGCGGACCCCGTCCTCAATCTCGACCGGGTCCTGCAGTTCCTGCCGTTCTTCGTGCTGGGACTGCTGATGCGGCCGGAGCACTGGGACCTCGTCAGGTCCCGGTGGATGCGGATCGTGTCCCTTCCCCTGCTGGCGGCGGGCCTGGTCACGGCCTACTGGTCCCGGGACCGGGTGACGTCCGAGTGGGCGGTCCGCAGCAAGACCTGGGAGCAGCTCGGTGTGGACTGGCCCGCCGGGCTCGTCATGAGCCTGGCCCTGCTGGTCTGTTCGCTGCTGCTCGCCGCCGCCTTCCTGGCCTGGGTGCCGCGCCGGCAGCACTGGTTCACGGCCTTCGGCGCGGGCACGCTGGTGGCGTATCTGCTGCACGGACTGATCATCCGGACCGCCGCCTGGGAGGGCTGGTACGAGCCGCGGTTCTGGCACACCCCGGCCGGTGAACTGCTGGTCACGGTGTTCGGCGTCGGCCTCGCCCTGGTCCTCACCTCGCCCCCGGTGCGCCGCCTCTTCCGGCCGGTCGTCGAGCCGAAGCTGGACTGGGCCTTCCCCGACCGGTCCGGGCCCGCGCCCGAGGAGGCCGCGGAAGCACGGCCGGCGCGAGAGGCGGACGCGGAGGCCGGCCCCGGCGGAGGGCCGTCCACGGGCACCGCCGGCTCCGCCACCGCATCCGGCGAACCCGCCGGACCGACGGCCCCGGAGTCCCGGCCGGAGCGCGCCGAGGAGCGCGCCGAGGAGCGCGCCCGAGCCGGAGCGGCGACGGGCACGGGCAGGGGCGCGGGCGGGGACACGCGAACCGGGAAGGGCTCCGGCCCCGGGGACACGGCCTGAGCACCTCCGGACGGAGGCCGCGCGCGAGCGCCGGAGGAGCGGGCCGGCGGGGCAGCCGGGGCAGCCGTCAGACGTGGGACAGCGTGAAGGACACCAGGAACCCGCACACCATGATCAGCCCGATGGCCAGATGGGCCCGGTCGAACGCCTCCGGGATCATCGTGTCGGCGATCATCGCGAGCATCGCGCCCGCGGCGACCGCCGTCACCGCTGCGACCACCGCGGTGGACAGACCGCCCACCACCGTGTAGCCGAGGACCGCCGAGACCGCGCTCGCCGCCGCGATCGCGCCCCACACACTGAATACGTAGCCCCCGCCGCGACCGGCCTCCTTCATCCCGGCCGCACTCGACAGCCCTTCCGGCAGATTGCTGATGAAGACGGCGGTGACGGTGACGAGGCCGACCGCCCCGCCCTCCAGCAGACCGACCCCGATGACGGCGGACTCCGGCACCCCGTCGAGCAGCGCGCCGAGCGCCAGCGCCCGGCCGGATCCCGACTGCTCCGCCTCCGAGGGCTGCAGCCGGTGGTGCCCGGACCGCTTGCGGTGCCGCGCCCCCCGGCGCGCCAGGACGACGTTGCCCGCGGTGTACGCGACGGCGCCGCCGACGGTGCCGATGACGGCCGGGGCCAGCCCGGCCCGTTCGTACGCCTCGCCCACCAGCTCGAACGAGACGGCGGACAGCAGCACACCGGCGCCGAACGCCATCACCGAGGCGATGAGCAGCCGGGGGACGCGCAGCGTGTAGCCGAGCAGCGCACCGATCAGCAGCGCGGAACCGGCGACCAGACCCCACCATCCCGCTTCCAGCACCTGTGGCACGAGCCCGGTCACCCTCCTCGGTCGTTTCCGCCGGCGCACCCGGCCGCCGGAGCCGGCCCACCTCGGTGGGCCCGCCGCGGTGGGCCTCAGAGACCGCCCCGGGCCGGGCCGGAGTCGTCCGGTGCGCGCCCCGCGGCCTCGTCCGCGACGTCCGCGAAGTCGTGCGGTCTGCGCAGCGGCCCCCACGCGCCTCGCTGCCGGGCCACCTCGGCCCGCGCCTCCGCGATGACCTCGGGGGCGATCCACGCGACCGGGCGGACCCGCGCCACCAGCGGCTCGTTGTCCGGACCCCGCCCGGCCTCCTCGCCCGTGAGCACCCAGGGCCGCACCCGAGAGCCCTCGGCCTCCCGCAGATGGCTGTAGTCGTACAGCCGCCGCGCCACCCACAGCAGCGTGGGCCGCTCCCCCCACCACGCCTCCACCCGCAGCGGATTGGCCGACAGACCGGCGAGCGGAACACCCGTCAGGCTGTCCCTGCTCACCCCGCTGTGACCCCGCAGATCCGTCCGCGGCCCGCGCGACCAGCGGACGAAGACCGGATCGACGCGCTCGACAAGGTCGGCCAGCCGGCGCAGCGAGGTGAGGACCGGAAGCTCTGCTGACGTCATGACGCTATCGGTTACCCGGGGCCGGACGGCGGCAATCCGGGCCGCGGAAGCTTCGGCCGACCGGGGACCTCGGCCGTCAGCCCCGGTCCGGCCCCGTGGTGCCCGAGCCGGGCCGGGCCATCAGACGGTGGGCCGCCGCCTTGACGGAGTCGGGCAGCACTCCGTTCGCGGCCTCCTGCACCTTCGTCCGCGCCGAGCCCGTGACGGCCTTCGGCTTCCCCTTCATCAGCGCGGCGAAGGCCTGCTCGGCCACCTGCGCCGGATCGTCCTTCGGACCCCGGCCGATCCGGGTGTCCTCCATGCCGGCGCGGCGGAAGAAATCCGTGTCCGTGGGCCCCGGCATCACCGAGGTGACCGTGACCCCGGTGTCCCTCAGCTCGTCCGCCAGCGCCTCGGTGAACGACTGGAGGAAGGACTTGGAGGCGTTGTAGACGGCCTGGTGGGGGCCGGGCATGGTGGAGGCGATGGAGGAGGTGATGAGCAGCCGGCCCTCGCCGCGGGCGGCCATGCCGCGCAGCAGGCGCTTCGCCAGGTGGACGGTGGAGGAGATGTTGAGGTCGATGACCTCGGCCTCGTCGGCCAGGTCGTTCTCCAGGAACGGACCGCCGCGGCCGACTCCGGCGTTGAGCGCGGCGGCGCTCACCGGACGCCCGGCCGCGGCGGTCTCCGCGTACAGCTGCTCCACCCCGTCGTAGGTCCGCAGATCGGCGCGGACGGTCCGGATGTCCGCTTCGGGGGCGGCCGGCCGCAGCCGGTCCGCCGCCCCCGCCAGGCGTTCGTCCTCGGAGTTGAGGAGCAGGTCGAAGCCGTTCCCGGCGAACTGCCGGGCCAGTTCGAAGCCGATCCCGCTGGAGGCACCCGTCACCACGGCCAGGGGCCGTTCGTCGTCACTCATGCGGGCCGGGTACCCGTGCCCCGCGCCCCAATCCCGCGCTCCGTGCTGTGCGCGGTGCTCGGGATCGGGGCGCGGGGTCGCCGGTTCAGCCTTGCTCCCGGTAGTCCTCCGGGGAGACACCGGCCTCCTCCAGGGCTTCCCGCATGCTGCGGCCCGCGCCGTCCCGGGTGCGTTCCCGTGCCTCCTCAGCGGACGAGCCCAGCACATCGTCGGTGGACGTGGTCTTCTCCCGGCTTTCCTCGGGCGTGCTCATGCGCTCTCCTCGCTCATCGCCTTGCTCGTCGTCCGTCCCGGTTCCCCCGGCGTTCCGGAGCCCGGATCGGGCCCGCGGCGGGCCGGCCGGCTCTCGTGCCGGGCGCGTCGCGACGGGTCCGGGTACCCGGGGACCGGAGGGTCATGTCCGGCCGGGTCAGGCGCCGCGCTCCGCCGCCACGGTCTGCAGACGGCTCGCGACCTCCGTCAGCTCGTGGTCGGAGGGGTCCGTGTCCGGAAGCAGGGCGGTGAGGTCGTCCCGGGAGATGATCTCCACGGCTCCCCGGTAGCGGTCGCCGTCCAGCTCCGCGGCGGGCACGACCTGTTCCCGGCCCTCCAGCAGGACGAGCACGGGCTGCCGGTCCGGGGACCGCAGCAGGTCCCGGACATGCTCATGGGTGATCACACGTGATCCTTTCCGCGGGGTTGCCTGTCACCTCGGGGCGGCGGCGGATCCGTCGTGCCGCGCCCCGCCTCTCCGTATGACCGCCCGGACGGTGGTGAATCACCGGAGCCCCGGCGGCCCGCCCACCGGGTGTCCGCGCGACGCCGCCCCATGCCTCGGCGCAGGACACGGACAACGGCCCGGAAGCAGGGGTCGGGAGGCCGGGGGCCCGGAGGCGGAGGCCCGGACGGGGCCCGGTCAGGCGAAGCGCAGGGCCTGGAGCGCGGAGCGGGCCTGCTGGGAGGTGAGGCTCTCCAGGGCGCCCTCGCCCCGCGCCAGACCCTCGGCGATCGGCTCCAGCAGATGGCGGAGCGTGGCACACTCCCCGTCCGGGGTGCTCAGGCAGACGAGCCCTTCGGGACCGCGCCGCACCGTCAGCCCCGGCTGGTCCGTGCTCATCCACTGACCGTAAGTGGTGTTGTCCATCGGGCCATTCTGCAAAACGGCCGCCCGCCGCGCAGCAACAGCGCGAGACATCACCCCCGAACGGTAGGGCCAAACGGGCGGAACGGGCGATCCCGGCTCCCGCCGCGGCGGTATCCGGAGGCACCGCGAACGGCGGACCGCCCGGTAATGGACCCGGCGGATTAGGGCAGATGTTCGGTACAGTCGGCTGGGATCCCCCGGCCCCCGACCAGCACCGAGGCCCGCCCCATGAGCACCGTCCAGGACAGACCCGAGCCCGCCGTCCCCAGCCCGGAGAACCGTGGGACGGCGGACCGCAAGCAGCGGATACGGCGCCGGCTGGAACGACTGCTGGGCATCGCCGCCACCGAGGGCAACGAGCTCATTCCACTGCGCAACGGCGACCGGATCTTCCCGGCGATGCTGGAGGCCATCCGCTCCGCGGAGCACACCGTCGACATGATGACCTTCGTCTACTGGCGCGGGGAGATCGCCCGCCAGTTCGCCGAGGCGCTCTCCGAGCGGGCCCGGGCCGGCGTGCGGGTACGGCTGCTGCTGGACGGCTTCGGCAGCCGGCCCATCGAGAAGGACCTGCTGGAGATGATGGACCGGGCCGGCGCGGAAGTGGCCTGGTTCCGCAAACCGCTGTGGATCTCGCCGTTCAAGCAGAACCACCGCTGCCACCGCAAGGCCCTGATCGTCGACGAGCGCGTCGCCTTCACCGGGGGCGTGGGCATCGCCGAGGAGTGGTGCGGCGACGCCCGCGACGAGAACGAGTGGCGCGACACCCACGTACGCGTCGCCGGCCCCGCCGTGGACGGCATCGCCGCGGCCTTCTCCCAGAACTGGGCCGAGTGCCACGACCTGCTCTTCGACGAGCGCGACCGGTTCACCGAGCAGGCCGCGCCCGGCGACGCGGTGGTCCAGGTCGTGCGCGGCTCCGCGAGTTACGGCTGGCAGGACATGCAGACCCTGATCCGGGTGGTCCTGGAATCGGCCGAGGAGCACATCCGGCTGGCCACGGCCTACTTCGCCCCGGACGACTACTTCGTCGAGCTGCTGTGTGCCGCCGCCCGGCGCGGGGTCGAGATCGACATCCTGCTCCCCGGGCCGCACACCGACCAGCGCGTGTGCCAGCTCGCCGGACAGCGCCACTACGAGGACCTGCTGGCGTGCGGGGTGCGGATCTGGCAGTACCAGCCGACGATGATGCACGCCAAGGTGATCACCGTCGACGGGGTCGCCTCCCTGATCGGCTCCACCAACTTCAACCGCCGCTCCCTCGAACACGACGAGGAAGTCATGCTCACCGTGCTCGACGAGACGTTCACCGGCAGGCTGACCGCCGACTTCGACGAGGACCTGAAGGTCAGCGAGCGGATGGTGGAGGGCCGCTGGAAGCGGCGCCCGGCGGCCCAGCGGCTGCGCGAGGCGGTCACCGCCCCTGTCCGCCGCTTCCTCTGACCGGGCCGCGGCGGACCGCCGGGTTCAGCCGCGGACCGCGTGGAAGAGACCGCTCATCTCCTCGGCCGTCATCTTCGCCCCGAAGACCCGGGTCCCGGGCTGGTGCCGGCGACCGCCCTGGCCGAGATTCCCGGCGTCGACCGGGTCGAAGCCGATGTCCCGGATCAGGCCCGCGACCACGGCCTTGGCGTCCTGGTCGCTGCCGGAGATCGGGACGGCGAGCCGGTCCGGCGCCCCCTTGGGGCGGCTGCCCGCCCGCAGGTTCTCCCAGTAGACGGCGTTGAACGCCTTCACCACGTTGGCGCCCGTGTGGGCGCGGATCTTCTGGCTGGAGGTGATGCGGTCCCGGTCGAGATCGGGATCGTGCCCGTCCCGCTCGGGGAAGTAGTTGCAGGTGTCGATGACGATCTTCCTGCTCAGCGACGCGGACGGCAGCTCGTGGTATCGCCCGAACGGGATGGACACCACGACCACGTCACCGAACCGCGCGGTCTCCTCGACCGTCAGGGCCCGGGCCCGGGGACCGAGCTCCGCCACCAGGTCCCGGAGTGTCTCCGGGCCCCGGGAGTTGCTGACGGCCACGTCGTAGCCGACCCGGGTGAAGTGCTGGGCCAGGGCGGAACCGATGTGCCCGGCGCCGATGATTCCGATCCGCATAACGTGTCCCTCTCTCGCGGGCTCTCGCAGGTCGCTTCGCTCCGCGGGCACGGGCGATACGTGCCTCCACGCCCGGAGTGCCCGTGCCCGCCCCCCGGAAACCTGGGCCACGGGTCCCCCGGCCGGTCCCAGCGGGCAGCCCTTCTCGGGCGGGCCGTCCCGGGCAGCGCCTCCCGGGCGCGCCCTCCTTGCTCTCCGCCTCTCTCCTCGCCCGGCTCTCCGGGGCGCGGCTCCGCCGCCGTCACCGGCCCGTCGGCGCGGAGCCCCTGAGCCCCGGCCCCTCCGGGCCCCCGAACCCGGAGCCCGAGCCCCCCGGGAGCCGGGCGGAAGCCGGGCGCCCGCTCCCGCCCCCCGGGCCCGGCCAGACGGGAGGCGGCCTCGCCGCTCAGCGGCCCCGGAAAGCGGCAGCGCCGTTCAGGGGCCCCGGAAGGTGGCCCGGTAGGCGCTCGGCGAGACGCCCAGCGCCGCGCGCAGATGCTGCCGCAGCGAGGCGCCCGTACCGAAACCCGCCTCCGCCGCGATCCGGTCCACCGGCAGATCCGTCTCCTCCAGCAGCTCCCGGGCCCGCTCCACCCGGCGCCGCGTCAGCCACTGCACCGGGGTCAGCCCGGTCTCCTCGCGGAACCGGCGGCTGAAGGTCCGTACGCTCATCGAGGACCGCGCGGCCAGCTCACGGAGCGCGATCGGCCGGCCGAGCTGCTCCTCGGCCCAGGCCCGGGCCGGTGCCGTGGACGAGACCCGCGGCTCCGGGACGGGACGCGGCACGTACTGGGCCTGGCCGCCCTCGCGGTGCGGCGGTACGACGGTGTGCCGGGCGAGTGAGGCCGTCACCGCGGCACCGTGGTCGCGGCGGATCATGTGCAGGCACAGATCGATCCCGGCCGCCTCGCCCGCCGAGGTCAGGACGTCCCCGTCGTCGGTGTAGAGCACGCCGGGATCGAGCCCGACGTCCGGGAACAGCTCCCGGAAGCGGGCCGCCGCCTTCCAATGGGTCGTCGCCGGGCGGCCGTTCAGCAGGCCGGCGGCCGCGAGCACGAAGGCGCCGGTGCACACGGAGGCGATTCGCGTCCCGGGCCCGATCCGGGTCAGGGCCGCCGCCGTGGCGGGGGAGAGGCGTCCCGCGGCGTGGACCTCGTCGTCGTCCCGCGAGGCCGGGACGATCACGGTGCGGGCCTCGGCCAGCGCCTCGGGGCCGCAGCCCACCCGGACGGGGAAATCGGCGTCCGTGCGGATGTCGCCCGGCTCGGGCGCGCACGTCACCACCTCGTACAGCGGCTCCCCGTCCGGCGACTCGGCGCGCCCGAACAACTGGTGCACCACGCCGAGTTCCATGGGGATCAGCCCGGGCCGGACGAGGACGGCGACCGGGTGACGGTCCGGGTGACGGAAGACGACCATGGCGCGATCCTTGCACATACCGGCCCTCCGGCCACTCGTTCCGGCGGCATCCCGCCAGCAGAATCGACACCGTGAGCAGGGCGGACACGCCCTGGCCGAGAAACCCGGGAAGCCCGGGAACCCGAAGTCCCAGGAGGGGACCGTCACATGCGAGTGCTGTGGATCCACGCCCACCCCGAGCCGCGCTCCCTGAGCGCCGCTCTCCGCGACGAGGGCCTGCGCGCCCTGCGCGAGCTCGGCCACGAACACCGGCAGAGCGACCTCTACGCCATGGGCTGGAACCCCGTCGTCGACCGCCGCGACTTCCCGGACCACGAACCGGACCGCCGCCTCGTCGTCTCCGCCGCCTCCAGGGCGGCCCACCTCTCCGGGCGGCTGAGCGACGACATCCGCGCCGAGCAGGAGAAGATCCGCTGGGCCGACACCCTGATCGTGCAGTTCCCGCTCTGGTGGTTCGGCCCGCCGGCCATCCTCAAGGGCTGGTTCGACCGGGTCCTCGTCAAGGGCTTCGCCTACGGCGTCAAGGACCCGGCGGGCGGCGGCACCCTGCGCTACGGCGACGGCGGCCTCGCCGGCCGGCGCGCGATGGCCGTCGTCACCACCGGCGGCGGCGCACCGGCCTTCGGCCCGCGGGGCATCAACGGCGACCTGGAGAGCCTGCTCTTCCCGCTGCACCACGGCACGTTCTGGTACACCGGCATGGAAGCCCTCCCGCCCTACGCGGTGTACGACGCGGACCGCCTGGACGGCACCGGGTACGCGGCGGCCGCCGCCGGGCTCCGCGAACGGCTGCGCACCCTGCCGGACGCCGCGCCGATCCCGTTCCGCCGCGAGGCGGGCGGGGAGTACGACGCGGACCACGTCCTGCGCCCGGACGTGGCACCCGGACGCACCGGGGCGGCGGCGCACCGCGCCGATCCGGCCCCGGCCGGCCCCGCGGCCCGGGGCGGCCTCGTGCCGTGCGGCGCGCCGGGGCCGGGCGGCGGGACGGAACCGGCGGGCGGGGCGGGGGCGGTCAGCGGTTCGGCAGCCTGACCACCGTCAGGAAGAACTCGTCGATCTGCCGGATCGCCGAGATGAACGCGTCGAGGTCCACCGGCTTGGTGACGTACGCGTTGGCGTGCAGCTTGTAGCTGCGGAGGATGTCCTCCTCGGCCGCGGAGGTGGTCAGCACCACCACCGGGATGGTGGACAGCTCCGAGTCCGACTTGATCTGCTCCAGGACCTGCCGGCCGTCGTACTTGGGCAGGTTGAGGTCCAGCAGGATCAGGTCGGGCCGGGGCGCCCCGGCGTGGGCGCCGCGCTGGTACAGGAAGTCCAGCGCCTCCTCGCCGTCCTGGACGACGTGCAGCGTGTTGCCGATCTTGTCCTCGAAGGCCTCCCGGGTCATCAGGACGTCGCCGGGGTCGTCCTCGACGAGCAGGACCTCGATCGGGCGGGGGGTGTTCATGCAGTGGCTTCCTCATGGGCGGTGACAGCGTGCGGAACCGCACGGCCGGGGAGGGTGAAGCAGATGCGGGTGCCCTCGGCCCGTTCGGTGTCCAGAGTGATCTGACCGCCATGATGCTCGACGATCTTCTTGCAGAGTGCCAGACCGATGCCGGTTCCGGTATACGTCTCCCGGCCGTGCAGCCGCTGGAAGATGATGAACACCTTCTCGCTGAACTCCGGCGGGATGCCGATGCCGTTGTCGGTCACGCAGAACCGCCAGGTCCCGCTCTCCCCGCTCTCCCCGCTCTCCCCGCTCTCCCCGTCCTCTCTGTCCTCTCCGTCCGTCCCGTCGCCCCCGGACCACTCGGCGGTGATCTTCACCTCGGGCTCACGGTCGGGGGAGCGGAACTTCACGGCGTTGCCGACGAGGTTCTGCCAGAGCATCGCCAGGGTCGTCGGGTCGCCCGTCACCTCCGGCATCGTCTCCGGGCGCTCGATGCGGGCGCCGGACTCCTCGATCGCGGTCGAGAGATTGGCCAGGGCACGGTCGAGGGTCTCGTCGAGCGGTACGGGCCTGCGGTCGTCGTTGACGCGGCCGACCCGGGAGAAGGTCAGCAGGTCGTTGATGAGGATCTGCATCCGCTTCGCCCCGTCGACGGCGAAGGCGATGTACTGCTTGCCGCGCTCGTCCAGCTCCTCGCCGTACCGTTTCTCCAGCAGCTGGCAGAAGGAGGCCACCTTCCGCAGCGGTTCCTGGAGGTCGTGCGAGGCCACATAGGCGAACTGCTCCAGCTCGGCGTTGGAGCGCCGCAGCTCGACGGCCTGCGCGTCGAGGTCGCCGGTCTGCTGGGTGAGGCGGGCCTCGCGGTTGCGCGTGGCCTCCAGCTCCTCGACGATCCGGTGCCGCATGGCCTCCACGGCGAGGGCGACCGCGCGCACGTCGGCGGGGCCGGCCGCGCTGATGCGGTGGTCGAAGTCCCCGTCGGCGACGCGCTGGGACGACTCCCGCAGGGCCAGCAGCGGGCCGCCCACGGTGCGGCGCAGCAGCACCGTCAGTGCGATGGCGGTCAGTACAAAGATGATGATCATGAGTCCGTAGACCCAGTCGCGGGTGGTGCGGGTGGAGATGAGCTCGGCGCGCGCCTCGGCCTTGGCCTCGGCTATGTGCTCGTTCTGCTTGGTGAAGAGCGCCCGCAGCTCCTCGAAGGACTTCCTGCTCTTCTCCAGCTCGGGGGTGTCACCGGTCTCCTGCTGCCCGGCGCGGGTGCGCTTGATGAGCGGCACGGCATGGACGGAGCGCCAGTCGCCGGCCGCCCGCTCGATGGCGGAGAGGTCCTCGGACATCACCCGGTCCGGTCCGACGAGCGACCGCAGCCGTTCGACCGAGCGGCGCTCCTGGGCCCGGCCACCGGTGTAGGGCTCCAGGAACCGCTCGTCGCCGGTGATGACGTAACCGCGGACCCCGGTCTCCTGGTTGAGCAGGGCGCTCTGCAGCTGGTACATCTCCGCGCGGGCCGGCTGGATGCGCTCCACCAGGTCGTTGGACTGCCGCACGGTGCTCGACAGCAGCTGCGCGCCGACGACGGCGCCGCCCAGGACGAACAGCAGCATGACCGAGAGGATCAGCTGGAACCAGCCCTGCACGGTCAGCCGGCGGCCGGTGAGGACCGAGCCGTCCGGACGCGGGGCCCGTGTGGGGGGCGTGGGGGTCACGGGGTCTTCCTCCATCCGACACTGACAACGGCGACGTCGTCGGCCAGACCGCCGTAGTCGGCGGCGGCCAGCTCCGCCCCGTCCACCAGGGCGTTGACGAAGTCCTGCGGACCCAGCCCGGCGCAGGCCTCGCCCGCCGCGAGCTCGCAGAGCCCCTCCTCGCCCAGGCGTTCGCGGCCGGGACCGGTCCGTCCCTCGAACAGCCCGTCCGTGAACACGACGACCTCGGCCCCCTCGGGAAGCGGGAGTTCGGTCTCCGGCCAGCCCGCCGCGCCCAGGCCGAGGCCCAGGGCGGGGCCGCCCGGGGGCTCCACCAGCTCCACCTCGCCCCGCGTGCGGATCAGCAACCCCGGATGGCCGGCGCGGACCACGCGCAGGCTGCGCCGGTCGGGCGGGAAGGTGAGCGTCGTGAAGGTGACGAAGACGGGGGAGTCGGCCCGCTCCGCGACGGTGATCTTCTCCAGGAGTTCCGCCAGGTCGCTCCCCTCGGTGCCGCACAGCACGGCCGTCCGCCAGGCGACGCGCAGGCAGACGCCGAGCGCCGCCTCCGCCGCGCCGTGCCCGGAGACGTCACCGATCACGGCGCGCACCGTGCCGTCCGGGGTCTGCACCACGTCGTAGAAGTCGCCGCCGAGGAGGGCCTGGGCGCGGCCCGGTTCGTAGCGGGCCGCGACGACGAGGTCGTCGGTGTGCAGCAGCGGCGTGGGCAGCAGGCCGCGCTCCAGACGGGCGTTCTCCTGCGCGCGGAGCCGGCCGGCCTGCAGATCCGCCGCGGTCTGCTCGACCTGCTTGCGCTGGACGGCGTAGCGGATGGCGCGGCCGAAGAGTTCGGACTCCAGCGCGCCCTTGACCAGGTAGTCCTGTGCGCCCGCGGCCACGGCGGCGAGACCGGCCTCGCCCTCGGCGCGGCCGGTGAGCACGACGACGGCCGTGCTGGGCGCGGCGTTGAGGATCCGGGTGACGGCGGTCACGCCGTCGGCGTCCGGGAGGTGCAGGTCGAGCAGGATGCAGCCCGGCATCAGCCGCGCCCCGGCCAGCCACTCCTGGGCCTCGGCCAGCGAGCGCACCCAGGTCAGCTCGGTGCGGATGTCGCTGTCCGCGAGGAGTTCCTCGACGAGCAGGGCGTCGCCCGCGTCGTCCTCCACCAGGAGGAGGGACTCCGGGTCGCCGCGCCAGCGCGGCCGCGCCATGCCGGCGGTGCCGAGCATCTCGGTCGTCACGCCGCCCGTGCCGCTGCCGGGCACCGGACGAGGACTCGGCACATCCTTCGTACCGCTCACAACCCCCACCCTCCGCCCACCGGGCTGTCCGTACGTCTGCTGGACAATACTGTCCGGTCCTCCTTGCCACCAGGAAGGTGTCCCCTTTAGTGGCCTATGTGTGATTTTTTCCATATTCGGGTTTCGCCGGGCATGCACAGATGGTGACGCCGGCGGTGCATGCCCGGCCGCGGTGGTGGCCTGGTCCCGCCCGGCCCGGCCGGGTCCGGTGGTCGCAACCTCTTCGCCGGATCCCCCCGTCATGTTCACGCCATAGTGATCTATCACGAGGAGACTCCTGAACACCCGAACGCAGGTTCGGGCGTGTCGGGAGTCTACGCGCGTTGCGCGTCAGACGGCCGGCACGGACTCCGAGCAGAGGACGGATATGTCCCCCACCCGTGTCACCCGCTGGAAGCAGCTGGCTCTGCTGGTCGGCGGCCTGTCGATCGCCGTCACGGCCACCCAGGCCACCGCGGCCGTCACCCCCTCCGGCACCGGCACCGCATCCCAGGCCGCCACCACCGTCACCGCGTACGACGACTCCTACTACCAGGGCGCGCTCGGCGAGACCGGCCAGGCGCTCAAGGACGCCCTGCACGGCATCATCAGCGACCAGACGAAGCTGTCCTACTCCCAGGTCTGGGACGCGCTGAAGGCCACCGACGAGGACCCGGCCGACTCCTCCAAGGTCGTCCTGCTCTACACCGGCCGCTCACAGAGCAAGTCCGAGAACGGCGGCGACGCCGACGAGTGGAACCGCGAGCACGTCTGGGCCAAGTCGCACGGGGACTTCGGCACCACGACGGGCCCGGGCACCGACATCCACCACCTCCGCCCCACCGACGTCACCGTCAACAGCACGCGCGGCAACAAGGACTTCGACGAGGGCGGCTCCGAGGTCGGCGAGGCCCCCGGCAACTACACGGACAGCGACTCCTGGGAGCCGCGCGACCAGGTCAAGGGCGACGTGGCCCGGATGCTCTTCTACATGGCGGTGCGGTACGAGGGCGGTGACGGCTTCGCCGATCTGGAACTCAACGACCAGGTGGGCAACGGGTCCAACCCGCTGATGGGACGGCTGTCGGTGCTGCTGGAGTGGCACGAGCAGGACCCGCCGGACGCCTTCGAGAAGAACCGCAACGAGGTCATATACGCCGACTTCCAGCACAACCGCAACCCGTTCATCGACCACCCGGAGTGGGCCGCGTCGATCTGGGGCTGAATCGTTCCGTCGCGGTGCTGACCGCTGACCGCTGACCCGGCGTCGCCGGCCGCGGCCCCGCCGGCCGGCGGGGCCGGTGCCGGAGCTGTTCCGGCACCGGCCCGGCTCAGGGCAGCACCGCGCGGCACTCCGCCCACGCGGCCTCGCTCAGCAGCGGCCGGAGCCGGGTGAGGAGTGCCGTCAGCTCTGCACCCCGCTGCCGGCGGAACTCCGGGCTCACCCGGGCGATGTCCAGCTCGTTGGCGGCCGTCAGCTCCGCGAAGTCGCGGAGCCGGCGCGCGGCGGGGGTGAAGACGCGGCCGGAGAACCGGTCGCGGAACAGCGGCGGGTCGTCCATGAGCGCCGGATACGAGGCCTTCCGGTCGCAGCTCGCGTAGAAGTACACCAGCCCCTCCGCCTCGGCGCCGATGGCCGCCGCGAGCTGCGGGCGGCGGGCGAGGGGCAGCAGCGCGGCGGGGAAGCCGTCCGTCCCGTACAGGGCGTGGCAGAGCCCGGCGAGCCGGAGGGCGGGCCGGGCGCCCCAGTCGCCGAGGAGTTCGCCGACCCGGCGGACGTGTTCCAGCAGCGACCCGCCGGGATGCTCCATCTCCCCGGCGCCGAGGGCGCGCAGCAGAGTCATCGCGTGGGTGGCACCGGTCAGGACGGGCATGCCGATCACCTCTCCCCGTATCCAGGGCACGGCGGGTCGGCACCCGGCCCCGTGGCCGTCGCAGCGATCCGGGAAGGTCTGCGCGGCGCGGGGCGGGTTGCCGCCCGGGCCCGGAACCATCGTCGGGCGGCCCAACTCCCAAGTCAATCCTAGGGTTTCCTTGCAGAGATCCCAGGTCTAGCTTGGGTGGAGTGACACTCGACGATCTCCGCACCTTCGTCGCGGTCTGCGAGGCGGGCAGCCTCAGCGCGGTCGCCCGCGACCAGCACCGCACCCAGTCCGCGGTCAGCCAGCACGTCAGACGGCTGGAACGGGAGCTGGGGCTCGGCCTGCTGGAGCGCCGTCCGCGCGGCGTCACCCCCACCCACGCCGGGCGCGTCCTGTACGCGGCCGCCGCCGAGGGCATCGGGGGCATCGACCTGGCGCTGCGCCGGCTCCGTGAACTGCGGGACGGGGAGGCCGGATCGCTGCGGATCACCACCGGCGCGACCACCGTCCGCCACTTCATGGCCGAGGCCGTCGTGGCCTACCGGGAGCGCTATCCCGGGGTGAGCCTGGAGTTCCAGACGGAGAACTCCAGCCGCGGCTGCTTCGCGGCGCTCGCCGCGGACGACGCCGATCTGGCGTGGATCACCATCGGTCCCCCCGTGCGCGGCATCGAGCAGCGGCCCGTCGTCGAACTCCCCTGGGTGCTCGCCGTACGGGACGACGACCCGCTCGCCGGGAAGAGCGCCGTCGGCCCGGGCGACCTGGCCGGAATCCAGCACATCCGGCTCCCCGGGAACTCCACCTCCGGCTCCCGGCTGGACACTCAACTGCCCCGGCTCGGTGTCCCGTCGGCGTCCGCGACGAGCGTGGCCGACTGGGACACGGCCGTCCTCCTGGCCGAACTCGGGCTGGGCCACGCGCTGGTGCCGGCGATGCCCGGGCCGCCACCGGCGGGGCGGGTCCGGCTCGTCCCCGTCCCGGCTCTGCCTCCGCTGTCGGTCGGCTGGGCCGTGCGGCAGTGGGACGCGCTGAGCCCGCTCGCGCGCGCCTTCGCCGATGCCGTGGACCGGAGCCTGGCCGCACGGCCGCGACCGGGCGCGGAGGCGGGAGGGGCCGCGGGGACGGAACCGGACCCGGGGGCGGGAGAGGGCGCGGGGCCGGGGGAGGGGGCGGAGCGGCAGGCCCTCCCGGGCCCCGGCGCGGCCGTGCCGTCATGAAACAAAGGCGTTACGCGCAAGGGGGTTCGGTGCGGGGACCCGCTGAGGTAACGTTCGCATAACAGCACCGCGGGTGGCCGCTTCCGGCGGGCAATCGCGTGTGCGACGGGGGAAGGGGCGCTCGGAGAGCCGATCGCCTTTCTCGTCCCTTTTCCCACGAAGGCGTGGAGGAGATGCCGGATGCTGATGGCGCACCCGACCGTGCTGCGGAATCTGCTCGAACACTACGAAGCCCTGCGGGCGTTGGCGAAGGAGCAGGTCGTCGCTCCGCACATCCACCGCCAGATGCAGGACACCGCCTACACGCTGTGCGTCTCCACCGGTGCCCGTGACATCGACCAGGCCCTGGCGGAGGCCCGCCGCCGGCTCGACGACGAACTCGCGGCGGCCGCCCCGTAGCCCTCCGGCCGCCGCGAAGCCGCCGGCCGCCCGGGCGGGTCAGGAGCCGGACGCACCCGGGGCGAGGAACTCCGTGAGCGCCGGGTACCAGCGGGAAGCGATCTTCTGGTCGCCGGAGGCGCTGGGGTGCACCCCGTCGTACGTGTCGGCTCCCGTGTCGAAGCCGGTCCACTGGTCCACCACGACCACGGGCGACTCCGGGGTGCTGATGCCGGAAGCCCACCGCGGGATCCGGTCGTTGAGGTCCCGCACCCGCTGGGCGCACTCCGGGCAGCTGCCGGGATTCATCGGGATGATCTGGGCGACCAGCACCTTCATGCCCGGGTTGCTCGCCCGCATCTGCTGGACGAGCGTGGTGTACGCGGCCAGGATGCGGTCGGGGGCGATGTTGCTCCAGACGTCGTTGGTGCCGAAGTGCATCAGCACGATGTCCGGCCGGGTCGCGGCAAGCCAGCCGGGCAGCTGGTTCCCGTCGGCGACCCGGGTGACGAGCGCTCCGCCGTGCCCCTCGTTCTCGCCGTCGTAGGGCTGCCCGCAGCCCTGGGGGCCGAGCGTGCCCACGAAGTCGACCGATGTGTAGCCGGTGCTGCGCAGCTCGTTCCAGAGGACGGAGCGCCAGCAGCCGGGCGAGCCGGTGATGGAGTCGCCCAGCGGCATGATCCTGGTGGCGGCGGCAGCCGTCTCCCCGTCCGCGGTGGCCGTCCGGGCCGCGGAGGAGGCGGAGGCCGCGTCCGCCGGCGCGGGTGCGGCGGCTCCCGCCACCTGAGGGGTGAGGGCGAGCGCGAGGGCCAGGGCCGATCCGGCCGTGACCGCCCGGAGAGGGGTTCTGCGCATGGTGATGGTGCCTCCTGCCGTGCCGTGGGGGGCGGTGGGGGGCGGGTGAAGGGCCCGGTGCGACTCCGCTCGGGAACCGTGCCGGGCCGCTTGCCGCACCTCGGGTGTGAGCGTGCGCGGGGCGCGCGAGGAGGCCGCGCGCCCCGCTGTGCGGTCCTCGGGTCGGACCGCCTGACGGTCGGGGGCGGACCGTCAGGCGGGGCACTATGGGTGTGGGAGCGCTCCCATGGTTGATGGTTCATGACAACCTTGTCAACCCCCTCGTCCCGAGCGGTGGCGGCGGCGCGGCCCGGCGGATTGAGCGCTCCTCCTGCGGCTGACGGACTGATGGACGGGTGAACTGCCGGGCCGGGCGCGCCGGGGCGCCCGGACGCGCGGTGTGCCGGCGGACCGGTGCGCGGGGCTCAGCTCTCCTCGGGGCGTCCGCCCGCCGCCCGGTCCGCCTCGCCGGTGTCTGGCCGCCGGCCTTCACCGTGCCCCGCCTCGTGCCCGTCCCGTCCCTCCCGGATCTCCCGCGTCTCCTCGGGCCCTTCGGGCTCCTGCCAGTGCGGTGTCTCCTCCGGCTTGTCGAAGGAGCGGGCGACCACGACGTCGGTGGAGGAGTGGGCGAGGACCGAGAGCACGATGGTGAGCGCCACCAGGTGGAAGACGAGATCGGCCTCGGCGAGCCCGGCCTCGAGCACCAGCAGGGCGTAGACCACCGAGGCGAAGCCCTTGGGGCCGAACCACATGGCCGCCGCCTGTTCGCGGCGGGTCAGATGGGAGCGGGCGAAGGCGACGGCCAGGGCCACCGGCCGGACCAGCACCAGGGCGAGCACGGCGAACACCCAGCCGCTCCAGGAGATCTCGCTCAGGAACTCCACCGAGATCAGCGCGCCGAAGACCAGCAGGGCGGCCAGTTTGAGCAGTTCGGCGACGAGCTCGCCGAACTCGTCGAAGGCCTTGCGCTGCCGGGGTCCGAGGGTGGCCACCGTCACGCCCGCCGCGAAGGCGGCCAGGAAGAGGTTGCCGTGCAGCACCTGGCCCAGCCCGAGGACGACCAGGCCGATGGCGAAGGCGTTGAGCGGTTCGTAGGCGGCCGAGGCGGCGAAGAAGCGGGTTCGCTCCAGCAGGATGGCCAGCCAGGGCACGGCGACGCCGATGACGACGCCCAGGGCGAGTTCGGTGGCCAGCTCGTCCAGATGGAGATCGTCGGACCCCTCGGAGACGCCGAGGAAGAGGATGACGAAGGGCAGCGCCAGCCCGTCGTTGATGCCGGACTCGACGTTCAGCACATGCCGCAGCCGCGCGGGGACCTTCTTGTTGCCGACGAGCGCGGCGGCGAAGACCGGGTCGGTGGGGGCCAGGATCGCGCCGAGGAGCAGGGCCTCCGGCCAGTCCAGGCCCACGACGTAGTGGGCGAGAGCGGCGGTGAGGCCGAGAGTCAGCGGGAGGCCCCAGCCCAGGGCCCGGCCGGGCAGCCGCCAGGCGGAGCGCAGATCGGACCAGCCCACCTTCATGCCGTCGGTGAACAGCACCGCGAACAGCGCCAGTTCGGCGAAGTTCTCGACGAGCGGGGAGTCGGCCGTCAGCTGGAGGACACCGGTGGTCTCCTTGCCGAGGAGGAAGCCGGCGACCAGGAACAGCGCGGCGGTGGAGAGGATGGTGCGGTGGGCCAGACTGGACACCAGGACGGCGATCAGCAGCACCACGGCGAAGGCGAGCAGCACGGCGACTCACTCCTTGATCGGCTCGGCGC
The DNA here is from genome assembly GCF_000719865.1 of Streptomyces albus subsp. albus. Classification (GTDB taxonomy): domain Bacteria; phylum Actinomycetota; class Actinomycetes; order Streptomycetales; family Streptomycetaceae; genus Streptomyces; species Streptomyces albus_E. The sequence continues at coordinate 104,898 of NZ_JOID01000007.1, read as the reverse complement.
GGGTCAGCGTACCGCCGGGCGGACCGGCGGACCGGAGCGGGGCACTGTGGCGGTGGGCGCGGTGCGGAGCCCGGAGCGGGTGGGAGCAGCACGGCCGGTCAGTCCGGCGGGGGCGCGGTGTCCTCCCGGTCGAGCCGCCCGCCGAGTTCGTCCACGACCAGCCGGCCGCGGTCCACGGCCCCCGTGCGGTAGGCGGTGCGGCCGACGATCTGCCCGGTCACCGGCACCGTGACCAGCTGGAAGAGGGCGAGCAGCAGGAGGACGAGGCCGTGGGCCACCGGCACCTGAAGAGCGGAGCCCAGCAGGATGAGCAGCACGCCGAGAGTCTGAGCCTTCGACGCGGCGTGCAGCCGGCAGACGGTGTCCGGGAACCGCAGCAGCCCGATGGCGCCGAGAAGGGAGAACGTCGCCCCGGACAGCAGGAAGACGGCGGAGAGGACGCCGAGGACGGTGCTCACCGCATGCCCTCCCTGCGCTCGATGAGGTTGGCCGCGGTGACCGATCCGATGAAGGCCAGGATCGCCAGCAGCAGGAGGACGGGAAGGAAGGAGCTCTCGTCCCGGGCGGCGACCCCCACGGCGGTGCCCGCGACGAGCAGCGTCAGCAGCATGTCCAGGGCCACGATGCGGTCCAGCGCGACGGGTCCGCGCACCAGCCGGACCAGCGTCGTCAGGGCGGCGGCCGACAGCAGGGCCGTGGTGACGGCGAACACGGTGCTCACGAGGTCTCCTCACCGGGGCGTGGTGCGCGGCTCCGTTCATCCGCCCCGGTGCGCGCCAGCGCCCAGCACACATGGTGCTCGGCCCGGAGCACCTCCCGGCGCCGCAGCTCGGTCTGGCGCGCATCGCCCGCCGGCAGCGCGTGGACGTACAGCAGCCGGCGGTCGCGGTCGATCTCCAGCACCAGGCTTCCCGGCGTCAGCGTGGCCAGCGAGGCCGTGGCGGCGATGAGCAGGTCGGTGTCGGCCCGGAGCGGGATCTCCACGACCGCCGCCGTGGTGCGCGGCCCGTACCGGAGCACCTGCCAGGCCACGGTGATCCCGGACTGGAGAAGGTCGGCGAGCATGTAGCCGAGCAGGCGCACCAGCCGCCACGGCCGGACCGGCACCCGGGGCAGCAGCGGGGGCAGGGCGAAGCCGCGGACGACCGCGGCGGACAGCAGCGCCCCGCTGAGCAGGACCGCCGGGCGGACCGACCCCCAGAGAACGGCCCACAGCACCAGCAGCCAGCAGAAAAGGGGCAGTTGGTCCCGCGCTCGGGACAGGATCCGGTGGACGGTCAAGGGGTGTTCGCCTCCGTGACGAGTACGGCCGAGCGGTAGGTGTCCCGGTGCAGAAGGTCCTCGGCGGCCCGTTCGCTGAGCCGCGCCAGCGGGCCGGCGAGCACCGCCAGGGCCACCCCGGTGAGGGCCATGCCCGCGGTGGCGGCAGCCATCAGCCGGGGCGGCCGGTGTGCCGGGGCCGGAGCCCGGGGAGCGTCCCGGTCGCGCGGACCGGTCCGGGAGGCCCCGGGGAAGGCGCTGCGCCCGAGCCGCGCCATCGCGGCCAGCGTCAGCAGGCTGCTCAGCAGCGCGGCGACGACGAGCGCGTACGCGGCGGCCCCGCCGTCCGCGACCCCGGCCCGCAGCAGCGCCAGTTTCGCCACGAACCCCGACAGCGGCGGGATCCCGGACAGGCTGAGCGCCGGCAGCAGGAAGAGCAGCGCGAGCAGCGGCGGAGGCGGGGCGCGGCCCTCCATCCGGCGCAGGGCGGGGGTGCCCGCCCCGCGCACGATGAGTCCGGCGACCAGGAACAGCGTGGCCTGGACGACGATGTGGTGGACGACGTAGAGGATCGTGCCGGTCAGCCCGGCGACGCCGGACAGCGCCAGGCCGAACAGCATGAAACCGATGTGGCTGACCAGGGTGAAGGAGAGCAGCCGGTTGATGTTGTCCTGCGCGAGCGCGCCCAGGATGCCCAGCAGCATGGTGACGGCGGCGAGGACGGCCAGCGGGACCCAGGTCTCCTCGCGGGGGAAGAGCAGCGTCTGGGTGCGCACCATGGCGTACACCCCGACCTTGGTGAGCAGCGCCGCGAAGACCGCGGTGATCGGCGCCGGGGCGGTGGGGTAGCTGTCCGGCAGCCAGAAGTGCAGCGGCACCATGGCCGATTTGATCCCGAAGACCACGAGCAGCAGCAGGCTGAGGGCGGTGCGCGGCCCGGCGGGGAGCGCGGCCGCCCGCTCGCCGAGCTGGGCGAGGTTCACCGTCCCCGTGGCCGCGTAGACCAGCGCGATCGCGGTGATGAACAGCAGCGAGGACGTCAGGCTGATGAGGACGTAGGTCATGCCGGCCCGGGTCCGCTGCGTTCCGGCGTTCAGGGTGAGCAGCACGTACGAGGAGCCGAGCATGACCTCGAAGGCCACGAACAGGTTGAACAGGTCCCCGGTGAGGAAGGCCAGCCCGACCCCGCCGGCCAGCAGCAGATACGCCGGGTGGAAGGCGGACGCCACCCGGCCGCGCCGCTCGGCGGTGCCCTGGCCCATGGCGAAGAACAGGACGGCGAGGGTGACCAGCAGCGAGACGGTCAGCAGCAGCGCCGACAGGCGGTCCGCGACCAGGGTGATGCCCACGGTCGCCTCCCAGCCGCCGACCGGCAGTACCAGAGGGCCCCGCCGGTCGGCCAGGACCAGCAGCGCGAACGCGGCGGCCAGGACGGTGACGAGCACCGCGGTGCTCAGCGTCCGCTGGGCCCACAGGTGCCGGCGCAACGCGATGGACAGGCCCGCGGCGAGGAGCGGCAGGACCACCGGCAGGGTGAGCAGCAGGTTCACGGGTTTCCCTCCGCCGGGTGGCTCCCCGTCCCGCCGGTCCCGTCCGGTCCGCCGGCCGTGGAGGGCCGGGACCCGGAGGCCCCCGGCCATCCCGCCCCGGCTGCCGGCGCCGCCGGCCGGGCGCGTTCCCGGGCCGTGCCGATCCGCCGGTCCTCCACGTCGTCCCGCACCTCGTCGTGGCCGGTCAGCCACCAGGACCGGTAGGCCAGGGCGAGCAGGAAGGCCGTGAGCCCGAACGTGATCACGACGGAGGTGAGGGCCATGGCCTGCGGCAGCGGATCGGCGTACCGCCCGGGCTCCGCCGCACTCCCGTCCGTCAGGGGCGGCTCTCCCGGACGTCCCGCCGAGAGCAGCAGCAGATTCGTGCCGTGTCCCAGGAGGATGAAGCCGAGCACGATCCGCATCAGCGACCGCTGCATCATCAGCAGAAAGCCCACGGCGAACAGCCCGCCGACCACGACGGCGAGGACGATGTCGGGTGTTCTCACCGGGTGAGGTCTCCTTCCGCCGACTTCCGCGTCCGCCGCGGGGCGGGAGCGAGGTTCGTGCCCAGGGCCGACAGCAGCTTGAGCGCGACCCCGAGCACCAGCAGGTAGACGCCCACGTCGAAGAAGAGCGTGGTGGAGAACTTCAGGTCCCCCAGGAGCGGCAGGCGCGTCTTCACGAGGAAGCCGGTCAGGGGTTCGGCTCCGAGGAAGGCCGGTACCAGGCCGGACCCGGCGGCCAGGGCCAGTCCACCGCCCGCGACAAGGCCGGCGTCGACCCGCACGGCGGCTCCCAGGCCGTCCCGGCCGCTCACGACATAGCGCAGGACGCACGCGAGGCCCGCCACCAGGCCGCCCGCGAACCCGCCGCCGGGGTGGTTGTGCCCGGAGAACAGCAGGAACACGGAGACCACCATGAGGGAGGGGAAGGTCAGCCAGGTGCCGGTCTCCAGAAGCAATGACCGTTCGCTGCCCGGCAGTTCGCTTCCCCCGGGCACCCAGTGCTCGCGGGGTTCGTCCCACTGGGCCGTCGGCGCGGGCGCGGCCCGGTCACCCGGTTCCCGGCCGGCGCGGACCCCGCCGCCCCCCGTGCGGCCCGGCCCGGCCTCGTCCCCGACCGGCCGCCGGACCCCCGCCAGGCTCACCACTCCCAGCGCCGCGACCAGCACCACGGCGATCTCCCCGAGGGTGTCCAGGGCCCGGAAGTCCACGATGATCGCGTTGACGACGTTGTGGGCACCGGTCTCCGGCAGCAGGCGGACGTACTCCCCGACGGCCGCCGGAGCCCGGCGGGCACCGGCCGCGGTCAGGGAGAAGAGACCGACGAGGACCCCGACGGCCGCGGCCAGCGCCCCCTGCAGGACCCTGGTCCACAGAGCCGACCGCTCGGGCGTGAAACGGGCCGGCATCCGGCGCAGCACGAACACCATGACCACCAGCGTCAGCGTCTCCACCAGCAGCAGGGTGAGGGCCAGGTCCGGAGCGCCGCGGAGCAGGAACAGCCCGGCCACGCCGTAACCGACCGCTCCCGTCAGCAGCACCCCGGTCAGCCGGTGCCGGGTCGCCGCCACCGCAGCGGCCGCGGCCAGGACGACCAGGGCGAGCGGCAGTTGTACGGGCGAGGTCCACAGCCTGACCCCGCCCGGGCCCGTCCCGGCGATGGCCAGGGCGGCCCCCGGCAGGACCAGCACGGTGCACAGGAGCACCGTCAGGTAGACGGGGAGCGAGCCGACCTGGGTGGAGCGCGCCAGCCGCAGCGCCAGCGTGCCGGTCGCGCGGGCCGTCCGCCCGTACGCGCGCTGGGAGTCCGGCAGCCGCACGAGGGTCTTCCAGCGCGGGAGCGTCCCGCGGACCCGCTCGCGGTCGGCCGCGTACAGCGCGGCTCCCAGCAGCAGCGTCAGCACGGACAGTCCCAGGGCGGGGGTGAGACCGTGCCAGAGGGCGAGCTTGTACGGGCCCTCCGGGCCGGCCGGGTAGCCGTCCGCGTAGGCGCGCGCGGGGGCCGCCATGCCCTGGTACCACAGGCCCAGGGCCGGACCCGCCGCCGACAGGAGCGCCGCCGGGGCGAGGAAGCCGCGGGCCGGCCGGTCCGGGACCACCGGCTCCGCCCACGGCTTGCGGGCGAAGGCGCCCCACAGAAACCGGCCGGCGTACGCCACCGTGAGGACGAAGCCCAGGACCAGCCCGGCCACCACCGGGAGGCCGCCGCCGGTCTCCGTGCCGTGCAGGAACGCCTCGTAGCCGGCTTCCTTGCCGAGGAAGCCCAGCAGCGGCGGCACACCCGCCATGGAGAGGGCGGCGAGCAGGGCCGCGGCGAACACGCCGGGCATGCGGCGGCCCGCGCCGGAGAGTCTGCGTACGTCCCGCGTGCCCGCCTGCCGGTCCAGGATGCCGGTGACGAGGAAGAGCGCGCTCTTGAAGGCGGCGTGCGCCGTCAGCATCACCACCCCGGCCATCGCGGCCGTGCGGGTACCGGCACCGAACAGCACCATCAGCAGGCCCAGTTCGCTGATTGTGCCGTAGGCGAGCAGCCTCTTCAGATCCGTCTCGCGCAGGGCCCGCCAGGCACCCAGGACCATGCTCAGCAGCCCGACGGCGAACACCGCCGGCCGCCACGGGGGGACGTCGGCGAAACCGGGCGCGAACCGTGCCACCAGGTACACCCCCGCCTTGACCATCGCGGCGGCGTGCAGATAGGCGCTCACCGGAGTGGGCGCGACCATGGCCGCGGGCAGCCAGCCGTGCAGCGGCATCTGGGCGGACTTGGCGAACGCGCCGACCAGCAGCAGCACCACCGCCACCGTCACCGGGGTGCCGCGCGGCGGGTCGGCCAGGATGCCGGAGATCCGGTAGGTGCCCGCGGCCTGCCCGAGGACGACGAGTCCCGCCAGCAGGGCGAGCCCGCCCGCGACGGTCGTCAGCAGCGCCTGCTCCGCCGCCCGGCGGCGCTCCCGGGGGCGGTCCGGACCGGCGATGAGGAAGTAGGACGCGACCGTGGTCAGTTCCCAGAAGGCGTAGAGCACGAAGAGGTTGTCGGCGAGGACCAGGCCCGTCATGGCCCCGGCGAAGGCCAGCAGCAGCCCCGCCTCCCGGCCGGTGTCCCGTTCGGTGTAGTACGCGCTGTAGGCCAGGACGGCCGCCCCCACCCCGCTGATCACCCACACCATGAGCAGGGACAGGGCGTCGAGCCGCAGGTCCAGGCTCAGTCCCAGGGAGGGCGCCCAGGCGAGGCTCTCCCGCACGGGCGTACCGCGGAGCACGTCCGGCGCCCGGACGGCGCTCCACACCAGGGCCGTCAGGAGCGGCAGCGCCGCGATCACCCAGACGGCGCGTCCGGCGCGGCGGGCCGCCCACGGAAGCGCCGCCGCCGGCACGGCGTGAGCGGTCAGCAGGAGGAGCACGGCCGGGACCACTCCTCCGGTACGGGGGGACGGCGGACGGGGCCGGCCGGAAGGGTCCGTCCGGGGGACGGGAAGACGCGGCGGCCGGCCGGCCGGGCACGGGAGGCCGGGGACGGGGGCACGGAGGACCGGTGCCCGGGGTGCCCGGTGGTGCGGTCGCCCGCTCGTGCCATGCGCCAGTCCTCCAGAGGCGGTCCGTTGGCGGTCCGCTGACGGTTCGTCGGCGGTGCCGGGGCCGGCGGCCCCGGCACCGCCGGCCGGGTGCCCGCCGGAACGCGGAAGACCTCCGGACGCGTCAGGCGCCATCGGCGCTTCCGGAGCACCCGGCCGGCTTCCGGCGACGGGCCGACGGCCCGGGGCGGTGATCGTCGCGGCGGCCCTGATCACCGTCCCGGGAACACCGTAAGTCGCGGACCGGTGCGCTCGGCCCGCACGGCGCCGCACGGCGCGGCGCGGGGCGGTCGTACCGCACGGGGCTGGGGCGGTCGCAGCAAGCGTTTGCTCCCCGTCCGGTCTGCCCGTTGTGGAGCAGCGGAGGTCGGGGGCGATATCACGGGAATGTCCCCTGGTCCACAGCAACTGGCCCGTCATCGGGGCTGATTGACGCTCCGGGGGCCGCTTGCTACGTTCCGGGGCGGCGTGAAAGCGCTTCCTCGGCCGCCACGCCGAACGCTCCCTCACCCCCCACCCGACTCTCACCCGCTCCGAAAGGAGACGTGGTATGTCTTCCACACCGCGAGGACGACGCGGAACGGCCCTGGCCGCCACCGGAACGGCCCTGGCCGCGCTGATCGGTCTGCTCGTCGCCACACCCGGACAGGCCCGCGACACCGGCGCGGCGGCGCCGGCCGCCCCCGCTGCCGCCGCCGCACCGGCCGCCGACTGCGGCACCGGCAGCTACCAGGCCGAGGCCGTCCGCAACGGCAACACCTGGACCGCGCCCGGCTACAGCGGCACCGACATGCTCTCGGCGATGCGCGCGGCCGTCGGCAGCCTGTCGCCCGGCCGGACCTCCAAGCAGCGGGTCGTGGTCCGGGGCTCCGGCTCGATGAGCGCCGGGTCCCGGCTCTCCCTGCCGAGCTACACCGTGCTCGACGTCTGCGGGACCATCAACGTGACCGGCTCGGGCTCGGGGGACCAGGCGCCGGTCTACGCCCGCGGCGCCCGTGACGTGGAGGTCCAGCACCTGACCCTCACCGGCGCCCCGCTGTACGGCATCTTCCTGCGGAACGTCGAGAACGTGACGCTCGGCCAGATCGACATGCGCCTCTCCGGCGGCCTGGGCGTCCGCATCGACAACCACGGCGACCGCTCGGTGCGCTCCCGCAACATCCGCATCGACAACGTCTACGTCTCCGGGACCGGCGCGCACGGCGTCGAGACCTACGGTGTGGACGGACTGACGATCGGCACCGTCACCGCCCGCGACACCGGCTACTCCGGACTGCTGCTGAACGACACGGTGAACGCGACCGTCGGGACGGTGGACGCCGACGGCGCCGGGACCGGCACCGGCTACGCGGCCTTCCGGATGGCCAACCGCAACGGCCGCATCGGTGACGGCTACCCGGTCAACGTCCGGGTCGGCCAGGTCATCGCGCGGGGCGGCGGACGCGGCGTCTTCTGCGTCTCGGAGAGCGGCGGCGCCGTCATCGACCGGGTGGACATCGCGAACACCGGAAGCAACGCCATCCTGATCGAGAACTGCTACAACGTGAACATCGCGGCCCAGGGCGGCACCGTCTCCGGACCGGGCGACATCCGGATCGCCGCCCGCTCCGAGTTCGCCAACACCCGCGACATCACCCTGCAGAACCTGACGGTCACCAACTCGGCCCTCAGGGAGAGCCCCTGCGGCTCGAACATCACCTACCGCAACCTCAACCTCGTCAACACGAGCCGGAACACCTGTTCTTAGCGGCCGGGACCGGGGGCTTCCCGGAGCTCTGACGGGGGGCCGTCCGGCCGCGGGCCGGGTGGCCCCCCGGTGCCACAATGCGCCGGCGGTGCCCTCGTGCCCGCCCGCGCCGCGCACCGCCGTCCGCACCGCCGCCGGCCCGCCACCGCGCCGCACCGCGGCCGGGGCGCCGCCCCGCGCGCATCGCGTCCGTCGTACCGTCGTTCCGCAACGCCATGACATCCACCCCGCGGACCCGGCCGCCACCGGCCGGAGCGGCCGCAGAGGAAGAGGAGACACCATGGACGACACGGGCGACGGGATCAGCGTGTTCATCACCGGGTCGGCGGACGGCATCGGGCGCGAGACGGCGGCGACACTGGCCGCCGCGGGGCACCGGGTGGTGCTGCACGCCCGGAACACGGTGCGCGCGGAGGAGGCCCGCGCGGCGGTGCCGCAGGCCGCCGGCGTGGTCGCCGGCGATCTCGCCTCGCTGACGGGCACCCGCGAACTGGCGGAGGCGGCGGCCGCGGCGGGACCCTTCGATGTGGTGATCCACAACGCGGGCGTCGGCGGGGGAGCGGCCTGGCGCAGTGTCACCGAGGACAAGCTGGAACGCATCTTCCAGACGAACGTGTTGGCCCCTTACCTCCTCACCGCACTGATGCCGAGGCCCCGCCGGCTGGTGTACCTGACCTCCGGACTGGAGGCGGACGGCACCGCCGACCTCGACGACCTGCAGTACGAGCGCAGGCCGTGGGACGGCATGAAGGCGTACTCGGACTCCAAACTCCTCGACGTGGTCCTGGCGTTCGCGGTCGCGCGCCGCTGGACCGGCACCCTCAGCAACGCCGTCGACCCGGGTTGGATCCGGACCCGGATGGGCGGGCCCAACGCCACCGGCGGCCTGCCGGAGGGCGCGGAGACCCAGGTGTGGCTGGCCACCGGCGAGGACCCGGCCGCTCGGGTGACGGGCCGTTACTTCAAGCGGCGGCAGGAACTGCGGGCCAACCCGGCCGCGTACGACCTGGGAGTGCAGGACGGACTGCTCGCCGCCTGCGCGGAGCTGACGGGAGTGGAGCTCCCGGCCGGCTGACGGCGCCGGGGGCGGGCGGGCACGGGTTCGGGGGCGGGCGCCGCACCTGCGACCCCCGCCCCCCGCCCCGGGTGGCCGGGAACGCGCGCCGCCCGGGGCGGCTGCGGCGTCGCCCGCCCGCCGGTGCGCCCCCGCCCGCACCGGGCCGTACCGGCGGTGCCGGGCGGTTGCCGACGGTGCCGGCGGTGCGGGCGGTGCCGGGAGACGCCCGGAGGCGTCAGCGCGTCGCGAAGGAGACCCGGTGCAGCTGTCCCGGCAGGTCGTTGGCGACGTACAGTTCGCCGTTCTCGTCCTCGCCGAAGCTCGTGACCTGGGTCGGGAACTCCCCGATCTCGGCGTTGGCGTAGCCGTCGGGGCCGGGCCGGATGCCCCAGACGGTGGAGGAGCAGTAGTCGGTGGCCAGATACGTGCCGCCGGCCAGTCCGGCGTACTCCTCGCCCCGGTAGACCGGCCCGCCGATCACCGAGCAGCCGGCGACGGAGGACGGGTAGCTGAACACCGGGTCGGTGTAGTCGGCGTCCGGGTCGCACTGGTCCGCGTTGAGGACTTCCGGACCCTCCATGCAGGACCAGCCGAGGTTCGCCCCGCCCTCGTCGGCGGCCAGGTGGTCCACCTCCTCCCAGCTGCCCTGGCCCACATCGCCGATCCACAGCGAGCCGTCGGCCTCGTCGAGGGAGAAGCGCCAGGGGTTGCGCAGACCGTAAGCCCAGATCTCGGGCCGGGCGCCCGGGCGGTCCACGAAGGGGTTGTCCTCCGGCACACAGGAGGCGGCGGCCCCCGCGCGGCAGTCCGGGCCGACGTCCAGCCGGAGGATCTTGCCGAGCAGGGTGTCCAGGCGCTGCCCGCTGTCGAACGGGTCGCCGGAGCCGCCGCCGTCGCCGATGCTCCAGTACAGGTAGCCGTCGGGGCCGAAGGCGAGATGGCCGCCGTTGTGGTTGGAGTACTGGTCGTGCTCCTGGGTGAGGAGCTCCTCCACACCGCCCTCGCGGACGTCGATCCGGGCGAGGGTGACGGCGTTGTCGGAGCTGCGGGTGTAGGCGGCGTAGAGAAGCCGGCTCTCCTCGAAGTCGGGGGCCGGGGCGATCCCCAGCAGTCCGCGCTCGTTGTCGTTCGCGTTGACACGGCCGGTGAGGTCGAGCAGGGGTTCGGCGGCCAAGCCGGTATCCGGGTGGTAGACGCGTACGGTGCCGGCCTTCTCGGTGATGAACAGCCGGCCGGTGGCGTCGTCGGGGGAGGCGATGGCGGTGGGGCGCCGCAGACCGGCGGCCACCTGGGTGGTGCTGACGGTCAGATCCTCCAGCGGCGCCGGCTCGGCGGCGGCCGGGAGGCCGGTGGCGGCCGCGCGCTCGTGCTCGCGGTCACCGAACTGTGACTCCGCCGCCCAGCTGACCGGTGCCACGGCGGCGGTCAGCGTGACGGCGAGGATTAAGCGGCCGATCCGCTTTCCTCGGGACATAGCGACTCCTGGGGAGGTGGGGGGTGCCTCGTGACGGCAGGCTTCTCGTCCGGTCCGCCGGCGGTCCCGGGCGCGGTGGGGCGCGACAGCCCGGGTGGGAGCGTTCCCAGCGGCCTGGTTCACTGTGCCACGGCGGTGGCCCGCGGTACAGGCCCGGATTCCCGGGCCGGTCCGTCCCCCCGGCCGGCCGCGGGACCGCCGGGCACGGGCCCCGCCGGGAGGCCGCCCGCCGCCGGGGCGGAGGCGCGGAGGGAACGCGCCGGCCGCGGGGCCGCCGGTGCCGTGCTGTGCCGGGGGACGAGGCGGGTGGACAGCTCGGTGCGGGGTGACTCCGGACGCTCCCCGCGCATCATCCCGGCCAGCAGCCGTAGCGCGGCCGCGGCCATCGCGGAGAGCGGCCGGCGCACCGTGGTCAGGCCCGGTGACGCCCAGCCGGCCTCCGGCAGGTCCCCGAAGCCCACGACGCTGAGGTCCGCGGGGACCCGTAACCCCCGGACGGCCAGGGCCTCGTAGGCACCGAGGGCCATCACGTCCGAGCAGGCGAACAGCGCGGTGGGCGGCTCCGGCAGGCCGAGGAGGGCGAGCGTCCGCCGCCGCGCGCAGGCCCGTTCGGATTCCCCGTGCCGTACGTACTCGGGCCGGGGCGTGACGCCCGCCGCCGCCAGGGCCGCGCGGTGGCCGGCCAGCCGGGCGTCACCGCGCGGTGTGCCGGGACGGGCGGCGAGGACCGCGATCCGGCGGTGGCCCAGGGCCAGCAGATGGCCGGTCGCCACCGCCCCGCCGCGCTGGTCGTCCGTGCCGACCTGCACGGTGCCGGGCGGCGGACGGAGCGCGGGATCGATGAGGACGTACGGAATGCCGTGGCCCTCCAGCCAGGCGTACTGGCGGGGGCTGAGCCCGGGCAGATGGAACAGCACCCCGGCGGAGCCGCGGGCCGCCAGCCTCTCCGGCCACCCGGGTCCCGCCCGCCGGCCGTCCGGCCCGCCGGGCCCGTCCGCCACCGAGACCACCACCTCCAGCCCCGCGTCGCGCGCGGCCTCCATGACGCCGTGCAGCACCGCGCCCGTGCCGGGGCCGTCGGGGGAGCGCACCACCAGATCGACCATCGCGGGCCGCGCCTTCGGCGCCCCGGCGCGCGGACGGCGCACATAACCCAGCCGCTCCAGCACCTCGGTGACGCGGCGTCGGGTGTCCGGGGCCACATCGGCGCGGCCGTTGAGGACCTTGGAGGCGGTCGGCACCGACACCCCGGCCTCGCGGGCGATCACCGCCAGGGTCGGGCCCGCGGCGCTCCCGGTACGAGCCATCGCTTTCCCCTTCCGCTCCACGGCCTCGCGGATCACACTCAGGACAGCCCGAGTCCCCCCGCGGTACCGGCCGGGCAGCGGCCGGCCACCACTGTAGATCGCGCCGCGTCACCGCAGAAGACCGATGTCCCAGCGGATGAGACGGGCCGGGGCGCGGGCCCGGCGGTGCGGCGGGGACGGGTATTCCGAAACTTTCGCCGTCGTCCATAGGGCTGACCGGCAATCATCAGAAGCCCTAACATTCCAACAAAATCGATCAGTTGCGGGCCGGACGCACAGGCCCACTTCTCCCCCTCCACAGGAGACCCGGATGAGCCGTGGTGCCGTGCCCGATCGCAGAAGCGTGCTCAGGACGGCGGCGGGGCTGGGCGCCCTCGGCGCCCTCGCCGCCACACCGGGCGCAGCCCACGCGGCCGGGCCCGCCGCGGCGGACGCCCGGACGGCCGGCCCCCGCGCGGTGGCCCCGTACGCCAATCCGCTGATCCGCAACCGCGCCGACCCGCACATCCACCGGCACACCGACGGCCACTACTACTACACGGCCACCGTCCCCGAGTACGACCGCGTCGTGCTGCGCCGCTCCCCGACCCTGGCGGGGCTGGCGGACGCCGCGGAGAGCGTGATCTGGCGGCGGCACGGCAGCGGCGACATGGGAGCCCACATCTGGGCGCCGGAGATCCACCACATCGACGGCGCCTGGTACGTCTACTTCGCCGCCGGGCGCACGGACGACGTCTGGCGCATCCGCATGTGGGTCCTGGAGAACCGGAGCGCCGACCCCTTCTCCGGCACCTGGACGGAGCGCGGGCGGATCACCACCGCCTGGGACACCTTCTCCCTGGACGCCACCACCTTCGTCCACCGGGGCACCCGCTATCTCGCCTGGGCCCAGCACGAGCCCGGCATGGACAACAACACCGCCGTCTTCCTCTCCGAGATGGCCGGCCCCTGGACGCTGAGCGGCCCTCAGGTGCGGCTGACGACACCCGAGTACGCCTGGGAGACGGTCGGCTACAAGGTCAACGAGGGTCCCTCCGTCATCCAGCGCAACGGCCGGGTGTTCCTGGTCTATTCGGCCAGTGCCACCGACAGCAACTACTGCCTGGGCCTGCTGACCGCAGACGATTCCGCCGACCTGCTCGCCCCCGGCTCCTGGAGCAAGTCGCCGCGACCGGTGTTCACCAGCAGCGACACCACCCGCCAGTACGGCCCCGGCCACAACTCCTTCACCGTCGCCGAGGACGGCCGCACCGACGTGCTCGTCTACCACGCCCGCCAGTACAAGGAGATCAGCGGCGACCCGCTCAACGACCCGAACCGGCACACCCGCCTCCAGGAACTGGGGTGGAAGCCGGACGGGACACCCGACTTCGGCGTCCCGGTCGCCGATTCCCGGTAGCCGGCCCGGGGCTCCGCCGCGCCGCGACCGCCGGCCCGCCACGGCCGTGCGCCGCCCGACCGCGTTCACCCCCCCACCAAGGAGCGTGCCCGAGTTGAACCGCCACCGTCTGCGAGCCGCGCTGCTCGCCCTCTGCCTCACCCTCGGCCTCACCGGCGTCCTGTTACCGGCGGGCGCCGCGCAGGCCGCACCGGTGACCGTGGTCAACGCCACCCAGTTCACCGACACGTCGGGCGCCCCGCTGCAGGCCCACGGCGGCGGAGTGCTCAAAGTCGGCGCCTACTACTACTGGTTCGGCGAGAACCGCAACGCGGACAACACCTTCCGCTACGTCTCCGCGTACCGCTCGACCGACCTGAAGAACTGGGAGTTCCGCAACCACATCCTCACCCAGGCCAGCGACCCGGAGCTGCGGCGGGCCAACATCGAGCGCCCGAAGGTCATGTACAACCAGCGCACCGGCCAGTACGTCCTGTGGGCGCACAAGGAGAACGGCTCCGACTACAGCGAGGCCCGCGCCGCCGTCGCCACCTCCTCCACCGTCGACGGGAACTACACCTGGCGCGGCAGCTTCCGGCCGCTCGGGCAGCACATGTCACGCGACATCACCGTCTTCACGGACAGCGACGGCACCGGCTACATGGTCTCGGCGGCCCGCGAGAACTACGACCTGCACATCTACCGGCTCACCGACGACTACACGGGCGTCGTCTCCCTCGTCGCCAACCCCTGGCCCGGCGGCCACCGCGAGGCACCGGCCCTCTTCAAGCGCGGCGGCGTCTACTTCATGCTGACCTCCGGGGCCACCGGCTGGAGCCCCAACCAGCAGAAGTACGCCACCGCCACCAGCGTCTCCGGGCCCTGGAGCGAGATGCGGAACGTGGGCGACTCCACCACCTACGGCTCGCAGACCACTTACGTCCTGCCGGTGCAGGGCAGCGGTCAGACCTCGTACCTCTACATGGGCGACCGCTGGGGCAACTCCTTCGGCGGCACGGTCAACGACTCCCGGTACGTCTGGGCCCCGCTGTCCTTCCCGTCCGCCACCAGCATGAGCATGGACTACCACCCGGAGCTCGTCATCGACACCGACGCCGGGACGGTCACCGGCCGCGGCGGGCCGTTCGAGACCCTCACCGCCCGGCACAGCGGCCGGTGCGCCGACGTCACCAGCCAGTCGCTCAGCGCCGGGGCGCTGCTCAAGCAGTACGGCTGCAACGGCGGCGGCAACCAGAAGTTCTGGTTCCGGGACGCCGGAGGCGGCCGTGTCCAGCTGATGGCCCGGCACAGCTCCCTCTGCCTCACCGAGACCAGCGCGGCCGTGCAGCAGCAGACGTGTTCGGACGCGGCGCAGCAGCAGTGGCAGGTCCAGGACGCGGGCGGCGGATACGTCCGGCTGGTGGCCCGCGCCAGCGGCGAATGCCTCGACGTCTCGAACGGGGCCACCGGCGACTCCGCAGAGATCATCACCTACGCCTGCTCGGGCGTGCACAACCAGCAGTGGCGGCGCGGCACGTGACGGCGTGCCGACCCCGGGGAGCCGGGGGCATCCCGTTCCCCCTGCCGCGCGAGGACCGCGCGCTCAGCCCCCGTACCGGCTGGACCCGCGCGCACTGGGAGGCCGCCGCCGACGGGCTGCTCGCGGCCGTCACCCCGTACGCCACCCCCGGCCGCGCCCTCTACCACTTCCCCGGGGCCCGGCCCGGCTTCTCCGGCCGGCGCTCGGACGGGCTGGAGGGCTACGCCCGCACGTTCCTCCTCGCCGCCTTCCGGACTGCGGGCGCCGGCGGCGCCGACCCGCACGGGCTCATCGGCCGGTACGCCGACGGCCTCGCGGCGGGCACCCGCCGGCCCGGCGGCGACGGCCCCGAGGACTGGCCGCGCATCACCGACCGCAGCCAGCCGCTGGTCGAGGCCGCCTCCATCGCCCTGGCGCTCCGCCTCACCCGCCCCTGGCTGTGGGACCGGCTGGACGCGGCGGTACGGGACCGCGCCGCGGCCTGGCTGGCGGACGCTCTCACCGCCGAACCCTGGCCCTGCAACTGGGAGTTGTTCCCCGCCACGGTCGGCGGCTTCCTCGCCGCGACCGGCCGGCACACCGAGGCCGCGGAGTCCGCCCGCGAGCGCGGCCTCGCCCGGATCGAGGACTGGTACGCGGGCGACGGCTGGTACACCGACGGCCCCGGCCGCGCCTTCGACTACTACAACGGCTGGGCCATGCACCTCTACCCGGTCCTGGAGGCCCACCTCTCCGCCGACAGCACGCTGATGGACCGCCACGGCCCCCGGCTGGAGGCCCATCTCGCCGACTACGCCCGCCTGTTCGGCACCAACGGCGCGCCGGTGCACCAGGGCCGCTCGCTCACGTACCGCATGGCGACCACCGCCCCGCTCTGGCTCGGCGCCCTCACCGGCCGCACCCCGCTGAGCCCCGGCACCACCCGCCGCCTGGCCTCCGGCACGCTCCGCCACTTCCTCGACCGGGGAGCCGCCGACCCGGCCACCGGCCTGCTGACCCTCGGCTGGTACGGCCCGAACGAAGGCGTCCTCCAGCGCTACTCCGGCCCGGCCTCCCCGTACTGGGCCGCCAAGGCGTTCCTCGGCCTGCTGCTCCCGCCGGACCACCCGGTGTGGACGGCCCCGGAGGAGCCGGGCCCGGCCGAGCGCGCGGACGCGGTCACCGCGCTGCCCGTGCCGAACTGGCTGCTCCAGTCCACGTCCGCCGACGGGCTCGTGCGGCTGCACAACCACGGCAGCGAGGACGCCCGCTACGACCCGTACTACACGCGCCTCGCCTACTCCACCGCCACCGGCCCGACCCCACCGGGCGCGGAACCCGACAACCACTTCGGCCTGCTCGACGAGCACGGCGCCGTCTCCCCGCGCCACGGCCTGGAACCGCTGGGCACGGGGGAGGGCTGGGCGGCGTCCCGGCACGGGGTGGGCGCGGCCCGGGTCGTGAGCGTCGTCCTCGTGCACGGCGCGGCGGAGGTCCGCGTCCACGCCGTCACGAACGCTCCGCCGGGCACCCCGGTACGCCTCACGGGCTGGGCGGCGGCGACACCGGGCCCGGCCTCCGAACTCCTGCCGCTGCACGGGCTGGAGCCGGCCCCGCCGCTGCCACCGGTGGCGACGGCGTACACGCCGGAGGCGGTGACCCCCGCCGTGTCCGGGCGGACGGGCGCGGCGGTGAGCGTGTTCGTCTGCGCGGCCCGCCTCACGGCCGAGCCCCGCCCGGCTCCGCTGGGCGGCCTGGTGCGGGCCGAGGTGAGCGGCGACGGCACGGCCCCAGCGGTGACGGCCCGCTGGTCGGACGGCTCGGAGCACCGGATACGCCTGTCCGCCGGCACGGCGGAGGTGGAACACCGGGCGGCGGCCGGCACGACCTCCGGGGAGCCGACGGCTCCCGGCTGACCCGGACGGGCCGTGGCCCGGTTGCGCCCGAGCGCGCGCCGCCGGACAGTGCCTAGAGCTGTACTGCTACGCGGTGGTCGGATATGCGGCCGTGCACCGGGCACGGCCGGCTGGATGCCTGGGGACAGAGCATGAAGTGTTCGGTCACCGTTGCCCGGTACGCCCGGTACTGACCGGGAGGCCGGAAGACCTCCGGTCCCCTGCTGAAGGGCGCCGCGCCCAGGTAGATCTCCAGCCCCCGGTCCAGTTCGGCTCCGGACAGCTCGCACGCCGTGGCTGCCATGTACACCGCCTCGTCGGAGCCCGGTTCCTGCTGCGAGTTGAACACCACGATGCCAATCCGCGGCCGCATCGCGATGTTGCGGACCTGCGTCGCCCCGGGGGAGGAGATCCAGTAGAACGTCGAGTACCCGTCGGCCACATAGAAGACCGGTGACGCCCAGGGTTCGCCGTTCGTGTCCGCGGTCGCCAGCGTCATGAAACGGTTGCGGTCGATGATGGCCCGACCCTCGACTTCAAGCTCCCCGGTGTCCATGGCGCAGACCGTACATTCAATGCGCCTCCGGGCCGACCACGCCGGTCTGAGAACCTGCTTGCCGCGGCGGCGAGTGGCCGTGGTGCGGGGCGCCGGTCCCGCCGCTTGTCGGCAAGGTGGAAGTCGAGGCACGGCCGGCCGGGCACTGCTTGGGGCTACGGCACCAGTTGGGTGCCGCACCCACCCGGCCTGTGTGGGGTGGTCCTGAACAGACGTGGCTGGTCGCCCTAGAGGCCCGGGAACAGCCGCCGTGACCACACCACCCGCGGGGCATGACCGGGCGGGGCGGGCCGTGTCCACCGCCCGGCTGCCGCTCCCGGCTCGTCGACGACCTCCGCAGGGCCCTGCCGGGGCCGGTGCTGGGCGGCCAGGAAGGGCCAGTTCCGTTTCACCGGGGTGCCGACCAGGGCAATCGCATGATCCAGGTCGCGGGGGGAAGGCGGAATGCCGACCGCGGGCCGGCTCTCCGTGGAGCGGGAGCGTCATGCTTCTCCGGGTGTGACCGTTCCCTTCCCGAGCAGCGACGGTCCCCGTGGCACACGGGATTGCTGCCGGAACGAGAGGGGTCAGTCACCGTGAGGCCCGGAAGGGAAGAATCCGACCAGCCCTCGTACGGCATGAACAGGCCGCATGCCGTCATGTGGTGGTGGAGCGGCATCGGGCTCGGGATTCTGCTCGTCGCGCTCTTCCTGATGAGCGGTGGCTGAGCCGCCGGCCGGGGTGGACCCGGGGAGCCGGGCGGGTGGCGCCGGACCCCGTCTCCCCGGCGTGCTTAGCTGAATACTCCCGCGTCCCCTCCGGCAGAAGGTCGCCCCGTGTCCGTCGCCCGTTCCGTGGCTCTGTTCGTCGTCGCCGCCCTGTTCGAAATCGGCGGTGCCTGGCTGGTCTGGCAGGGCATCCGCGAGCACCGGGGCTGGGTCTGGATCGGGGCCGGCGCCATCGCCCTCGGGCTGTACGGGGTGGTGGCCACCCTCCAGAGCGACGAGAACTTCGGCCGGATCCTCGCCGCGTACGGCGGCGTCTTCGTCGCCGGCTCGATCGCCTGGGGGATGATCGCCGACGGCTACCGGCCCGACCGGTGGGACGTCGTCGGCGCCCTGGTCTGCCTCGCCGGGATGGCCGTCATCATGTACGCCCCGCGCGGCCACTGACGGGACGGGACGGACGGGCTCGGCCCTCCGCGGTCGGCGCCGCTCGAGGGATCCCCGCACCGGCGTGACGATGAGTTTCCGGCATCCGCGAGGTCTGCACGATCGTGGACAGTCCGCAAACGTGGAGGGAAGTGGCATGAACACTCGCGGATCCGATGGTGAGACTCGCGTTCCGGCACCGGAGCCGGAGCCGGAACTCGTGACGCTCGACCCGGCGACGACGGCGGTCGTCCGCAGCGTCGTCCCGATGGCCGGCCTGCGGGACTTCTTCGACGCCTCCTTCCGGGACCTGGCACGGGTCATGGAAGCGCAGGGGATCGCCCCGACGGGCCCGGCCTTCGGCCTCTACCACGGGACGCCGGGGGAGACCCTGGACCTGGAGGTCGGGTTCCTCACGGACCGGGCGGTGCGTCCGGAGGCCGGGGTCGTGGCCGGTTCGCTTCCCGGAGGGCGGGTCGCGAGGCTGACGCACCACGGTTCGTTCGACCGCCTCGGGTCCTCCTGGGACCGGCTGGGCTCCTGGATGCGGGCGCGGGGACTGCCCGCCGGGGAGGACAGGTGGGAGACCTACGTCACGGAGCCCTCACCGGACATGGACCCGCGCGACCTGCGCACCGAGCTCAACTGGCCCGTGGCGGACTGACCGGGGCCCGGCAGCCGGTACGCGGGGACGCGCCGGGCCTCGTCAGGTCCGGCCCACCGCCGAGAAGATGAACGAGAACTCCGCCGGTTGCGCCCGCAGTTGGTACGCGGGAAGGACGCCCGGGCCGCAGGACTGGGAGCCGATGCCCTGCTGGGCGTGGTCCAGATTGACCCAGACCAGGGGGCCCGGTCTCAGGTCGGGGGTGTGGCGGGCCGCGTCCAGTTGCCCGGTGGTCCAGCGGCGGGCGGTGAACCAGAAGAGGTCACCGGGGCCGCCGCTTTCGGCGCGCAGGCCCGCTCCCGCGGCGTCGGTGAGTTCGGCCCAGCGGACGTCTGCGCGGGCACCGTTCTCCTGGGGGCGGACATACGGGGTCTGGAGCTGGTCGACCGTCATCGACCAGAGGCCCGTCATGGCGGCGGCCCGCGTGTCCGGATACGCCTCGCCCGGGCCGCCGCCGAACCAGCGGGCCGTGCCGTACGCGGCCGGGATGCCGAAACGGATGCCCAGGCGGGGAAGGGCGCACGGCCAGTCGCCCTCCGGGGTGACCGCGACCGTCAGTCCCAGCCGCCCGGCGTCCGCTGTCCAGCGGTACTCGGCGCGCAGGGCGAGGTCGGTGGCGGCGGGGGCCACCCGGGTCCGCACGGTCAGGGCGTCGGCCGATACCTCGACCGCGTCCGGGCGGTGCCGCATCCGGTGCAGGCCCAGGGCCCGCCACAGCGGGCCGTGGCGCGGATCCGGCTGCCACGGCGCGCCCTCGTCGTTGTCGGTCGGGGCCCGCCAGACGTCCAGCCGGAGATCCGTGACGGGGAGGCCGTCCAGGCGCCGGAGCGCGCCGGTCGCGGCGTCGAAGACCCCCGGGCCGAGGGTCATCGACTCCCCGTCGCGGCGCACCGGTTGGCCAGTCGCGGGCCGCGGGAGCGGGCGCCAGCGGGCCGGGAGCTGCGCCCAGGCGACGAGGTGGCCCCTCGGTGCCCAGGCGGTGTCGGCGGCGAGCACGGCCCGGACGGTCCACTGGCGTTCGGCGTCCGCGGCGTGCCCCTCGACGCGGTCACCGGCGTCCAGGGCCCCTGCCCCGACACCGTCGCCCCTGCCCGCATCCCCGCCCGCGGGGAGTCCGGGTGGTGCCGGCAACTGCACCTCCGCGCTCCCGCCGGGCGCCAGGTCCGGCACGGGCAGTGCGCCGGCCGCCACAGGCGCGCCGCCCGCCTCGTACGACCAGGTGAACGCCAGGTGCGACAGGCCGGAGAAGTCGTGGGTGTTGGTGATCCGGACGGTGCCGGCCGCGCCGTCGCCCTCGATGCGCACCGGCTCGATGACCTTCTTGTACTCGGCGAGGCCGGGGGAGGGGGCGCGGTCGGGGAAGAGCAGCCCGTCGCAGACGAAGTTCCCGTCGTGGACATCCTCCCCGAAGTCGCCGCCGTACGCGAAGTACGGAGTGCCGTCCGCCGCGCGACGGGCGAGGCCGTGGTCGGTCCACTCCCAGACGAAGCCGCCCTGGCAGCGCTCGTACCGCTCGAAGAGACGCTGGTACTCCGTGAGACCACCGGGGCCGTTGCCCATCGCGTGGGCGTACTCGCAGAGGATGAACGGGAGTGCGCGGCGGCGTGCGTCCAGCGCCGGGTCGCCCAGCGGCTCCTCCGCGCGCCGGCCGATCAGCTCCACCTCGGCGTGCGGGGCGTACATGCGGGAGTAGACGTCGGTGTCCGCGCAGGAGGGGTCGCCCTCGTAGTGCAGCGGCCGGCCGGGGTCCCGGGCGCGGATCCACCGGGCCATGGCCGTGAGCCCCGGGCCGGTGTCGCACTCGTTGCCGAGCGACCACATGATGACGGACGGGTGGTTCTTGTCGCGCTCCACCATCCGCGCGGCCCGGTCGAGCAGGGCGGGGAACCAGCGTTCGTCCCGGACCGGGTTGTTCCGCCAGCCGGTGTCGGCGAAGCCGTGGGTCTCCAGGTCGCACTCGTCGACGACCCAGAGGCCGAGCTCGTCGCACAGGTCGAGGAAGGCCGGGTGCGGCGGATAGTGGCTGGTGCGGACGGCGTTGATGTTGTGCCGCTTCATCAGCAGCAGGTCCCGGCGCATGGTCTCCGCGTCCACCGCCCGCCCGGTCACCGGGTGGAACTCGTGCCGGTTGACGCCCCGGAACAGGATCCGGCGGCCGTTGACGGTGAAGACGCCGTCCTCCACCGCGACCGTGCGGAAGCCGACGCGCAGCGCGATCCGCTCGCCGGGCGCGGCCAGTCCGGCCTCGTACAGCCGCGGGGTCTCGGCGGTCCACGGCTCCACGGGGACGGTCGCGCTCTCGCCCGCCGCGAGGTCCAGGCCCAGCTCGGGGACGCCGATCCGGACGGGAACCGCGCCGTTCCCCGCGCCGCCGTCCGGGCCGTCGCCCGCGGGGCAGTCCACCCGCAGGGTCCCCGTTCCGGTGCGGTGGTCGTAGGAGGCGTGGACGGTGAAGTCGCCCACCGAGCCCGGCGGCCGGTGCAGCAGCGTCACCTCGCGGAAGATGCCGGGCAGCCACCACTGGTCCTGGTCCTCCAGATAGCTCCCGGCCGACCACTGGTGGACCCGGACCGCCAGGACGTTCCCGCCGGGCCGGAGCAGCGCGCCCACGGAGAACTCGTGCGGCAGCCGGCTGCCCTGGAAGACGCCCAGTTCGGTGCCGTTGAGCCAGACCCGGGCGCAGGACTCGACACCGTCGAAGCGCAGGACCGTGTCCCCGGAGCCCGCCGCGAGCGGCCAGTCGTCCGGCAGTTCGAAGAGGCGCAGATGGTCGCCGGTCGGGTTCTCGTACGGGACCCGGGGCGGATCGACGGGGAAGGGGTAGCGGGTGTTGGTGTACCCGGGCGCGCCGTGGCCCTGGAGCACCCAGTGGCCGGGGACGGTCAGCCGGTCCCAGCCGCTCGCGTCGTGGCCGGGGCGGGCGAAGGAGTCGTCCTCGGCGCCGGCGGTGGGGGAGAGCCGGAAGCGCCACTCGCCGCCGAGAGAGAGCCTGCGGGCGTCGGAGGCCGCGTACCAGGCGCGGGGCGGGAGGGTGCCGCGCCCCGGTGACCGGTCCTCGTAGTAGGGGAGCCCGGCGGAGGACGGCTGCCCGGCGCCGCCCGGGCGGGGACGCGGCTCCGCCGAGGCCCCCCGGGACGTGGGGGCGTGCGCGCTGCGGAGCGGGTCCTGGGGTGTGCTCATGGGTCCCCTCGGTCAGCCCTTGATCCCGGTCTGCGCCACGCCCTGCACCAGCCAGCGCTGCAGGACGAGGAAGACCAGGATCAGGGGCAGGATGGATATCGCCGCGGCCATGAAGATCAAGTGTAGGTTTACGGTTTGCGCGGTGAGATAGGACGAGAGCGCCACCTGCACCGTCCAGGACTCCTGGTCCTGGCCGATGACCAGCGGCCAGAGGAAGGCGTTCCAGCCGCCGATGAAGGTGATGACGGCGATCGCCGCGAAGAAGTTCAGCGAGTTGGGCACCACCACCCGCCAGTACGCGCCCCAGTGGTTCAGCCCGTCCACCCGCGCCGCCTCCTCCAGCTCCCGGGGGAAGCCCAGGAAGTACTGGCGGAAGAGGAAGGCGGTGAAGCCGCTGAACAGCCCCGGGATGACCAGACCCCGCAGGCTGGAGACCCAGCCGAGGGACGAGACGAGGACGAACGTGGGGACGAAGGTGACGGCCGCCGGGACCATCAGCGTGCCCAGCACCAGGTAGAAGACCTTCTGCGCGTGCCGGTACGGGATGCGGGCCAGCCCGTAGCCGGCGGTGGAGCAGAGCAGCAGGGTGCCCGCGGTGTGCAGCACCCCGACGACGAGGGAGTTCCACAGCGCCCGCGCGAACGGCACGGCCGGGTCGGCGAACAGCTCCCGGACATTGCCCCACTGGAGGTCGGTGGGGAAGAACGTCCAGGTCTCCCCGGTGATGTCGGCGTCCGTGGAGAGCGCGTTGCGGGCGATCAGATAGAAGGGGACGAGGAAGAGGACGGTGGCCACCAGCAGCGCCGCGTACAGCCCCGCACTGCCGAGCGTGCCGCGCGCGCCCCGCGCCGCCCGGCCCCCTCCGGCCGCCGCGCTCATATGGCTGACGCGGCTCATGTGTCGCTCTCCCGTCCGAAGCCCAGGAACCGGCCCTGGAGGAGGGTGACCAGGCAGATGAGCAGGGCCAGCAGCAGGGCGCCGGCGCTGCCGAGCCCGTAGTCCTGGTTCTCGCCGAGTGCCAGGTTGTAGAGGTAGACCAGGGGCGGCCGGCCCCAGGTCGCCTTGTCGAGGAGGTTGTAGAACTCGTCGAACGCCTGGTAGGCGGCGATGAGGAGCAGCAGGATCACCGCGGTGGACGTGGTGCGCAACTGCGGCAGCGTGATGTGGCGGAAGGTCTGCCAGCCGGGCCGCGCGCCGTCGATGGCCGCGGCCTCGTACAGCACCCGCGGGATGTTCTGCAGCGCCGCCAGGAAGAGGATCATGTAGAAGCCGGACTGCAGCCACAGCCGCACGGTGACGATCACCAGCCAGTACCAGGGCGGGTCGGGAGAGGCCAGCCAGGCGACGGAGTCCAGGCCGAGCCATCCGAGCACGGTGTTGGCCAGCCCGAAGCGGACCCCGTTGAAGACGGACATCTTCCACACCAGCGAGGCGGCCACATAACTGCACGCCGTCGGCAGGAAGAACGCGGACCGGAAGAACGCCCGCAGGAAGCGGATGCGGTGCACCAGCAGCGCCAGTGCCAGTGACAGGGCGAAGGTGAGCGGGACGGCGAAGAGGGCGAAGACGGTGAAGGTGCCCAGGCTGCGCACGAAGTCGCCGTCGGAGAGCATCGTCAGGTAGTTGCCGAGCCCCACGAACTCGGTGGGCGTGACGGTGGAGCGGGCCTCGAAGAGGCTGAGCCACAGGCTCCAGCCGATCGGAAGGTAGACGAAGACGAGCAGCCCGGCCAGGAACGGGCCGGTGAACAGCCAGAAGGCGAGGGCGTGTCCGCGTCCCGGCACGGGACGCCGGCCGCGGCCGGCCGGCCGGCGCAGGGGCGTCGCCATGGTGGTGGCCCCGCCCTCAGCCGAAGATCTTGTCGAGCTCGCGCCGGATCTTCCGGTCCGCCTTGTCGAGTTCGGCCTCCGGATCGGCATCGTCCCGGACGGCGTTGGCCATGACATCGGTGAGGGTGGTGATCATCGACTGGGTCCAGGACGGATTGTCGAAGATGCCGGCGCTGTTGAAGAGCTCGACCCCTTCCGCCGCCAGCCCGGACTTGAGCTCCTCGGCGCCGGCGGCCACCGACTTCCGCGGCGGGATGTGGAAGCCGTAGTCCAGGCACCACTCGCGCTGGAATTCCTTCTGGTCGATCCACAGCCACTTCACGAAGGCCTTGGCCGCGTCGACGTCCTTCGCCTTCGCCGAGACGAAGGCCGACCAGCCGCCGTTGTAGACCGCCGGCCGGCCCTGCGGACCGCCGGACGAGGGCCACGGGATGATGCCGACGTCGTCGCCGTGCGCCTCCAGGATCTGCGGCATCGCCCACATGCCGCACCACTGCATCGCGCACAGGCCCTGGTTGAAGGAGGCCGGGTCCCAGTGCTCGGTGGGCGCCCCCTTGAGCAGCGCCTTGCCCGCGTACAGCCGACGCAGCTTGCGCAGCGCCTCGGCCACCTCGTCGGTGTGGTACGCGATCTCGTTGTCCGGGGTGAGGAGTTCGGCGCCGGTGGACCAGATCAGCGGACTCTGGATCGGCTGCAGGGTCTGCCCGAGGTAGAGGCCCTTCACCTTGTCCGTGGTGAGCTTCTCGGCCGCCTCGATCAGCGCGTCGAGGGTGTCCGGCGGCTCGATTCCGGCCTTGTCCAGTAAGGACTTGCGGTAGTAGAGGAACTGCGGATCGTCGATCATCCGCACGCCGTAGACCTTGCCGTCGATGGTGTGGGAGGTGATGTCCGCCTCGTTGAAGTCGTCCTTGGCGTCTTCGAGGATGTCGTCGAGCGGCACGATCTGCCGCTCGTGCGCCATGTGGATCTGCGGGTGGAACTCGAAGACATCCGGCCCGTCGGAGGACAGCAGCGCGGTGAACAGCTTCTTCTCGTACTCGCCCGGTATCCACTGCACCGACACGTCGGCGTCCCGGTAGGCCTTGGCGAACTTCTGGGCGGCCTGCTGCGTGCCCGGCTCGCCGTAGGCGTGGTACATCTGCTTGAGCGACCGGCCCGATCCCCCGCCGCCGCGCCCGGTGTTGGAGCCGCAGGCGGACAGCGCGCCCAGGGCGGCGATCCCTCCGGCGGCGCGGAGAAGATCGCGGCGGTCCCACTCTCTGCTGCTGATGGCCGGCATGTGACGTCCCGTCTGTAGCGGCTCAACTCGCTTGTGTGCGAACGGCGTTGGGGTGTGTCGCCAGGGTGCCGTGGTGCGGTACTGCCGTTGTGGTGCGGGACGCTAGCCATGGTCCAGGGGGTTCGGCAAGAGGGTCCGGCCGCTCCCGGAGAGTCCCGTGCGTGTCGTTCCGGGACCCTGAGCGGGCGCGGGGTGGGCTCCGGAGCGGGACGCCGGAACGCGGTGTGGCGCGACGGCCGGATGGGCCGCCGCGCCACAGGTGCGGTACGGAGGTGGTGCTGTCCGGGGGCCGGCTCGCCGGAACGGCGGTCAGTTCACGGTGATGTTGGAGTTGCCGCTGCTCTGGTAGCCCTCGGTCGCCATGATCATGTAGTAGTTGAAGCTGCCCATCTGCATGCCGGCGCGGGACCAGGCGTCGAAGTGGTTGCCGGTGGTGATGGTTCCGCCGGTCTTCTTCTGCTGCCGCACGCTCCAGTACTGGTCGAAGGTCTTGGTGCCCTCGACGGACGGGGCGTTGTACCGCGTCGTCTTGTAGATGTCGTACGTGCCGCCGTCGGTGCTGACGGTGCCCCGGTGCTCACCGGTGGGCCGGTAGGTGCCCCAGTTGTCGACGATGTAGTACTCGACGAGCGGGTTCGAGGTCCAGCCGTAGAGGCACAGGTAGCCGTTGCCCGACGGGTTGAAGCTGCCCGAGTACGACACCGTGCGGCGGCTGCCGTTGCTCCAGCCCTTGCCGCAGACGAAGTTGCCGGTGTTGCTCCACTGGACGCTGTACTGGCCGCCGCCGCCCATGGTCATGGAGACGGTGTTGTTGGCGTCGGTCCAGAACGAGAAGTAGTAGCCGTTGTGGTTGCCGGTCTGGTTGGTGGTGATGGTCTGCGCGGCCCGGGCGTGGGCGGTGCCGGGCAGGATCAGTCCGGACGTGGCCAGCGCCAGGGCGCCGGTGCCGCCGATGAAGCCCCTGCGGCTGAGCCGGCGGGCGGGGGTGTCGTCCTTGTGCATGATTCCTCCTGGTGGGGGCTGGCGGAGGCCAGGCAGGGTGATACGACCCGGCGGGCCTTCGGTGGCCGGGCGGCGCCGGCCGCGCGCGCCGGGGTCGGACGGCTCGCGCGGGCTCGGCCGGTCGTCCTGCGGTCGGCGAACCGGGGGGGCCGGGCCGCACGGGTGAACCGGATCGGCGGGGTCGGGCCCGTCGATGCCGATAGTGTTGAGCCGACCTGTCACGTTGTCAACAGTTTCCGGAAGCATTGCGGAAACGCTGCCCTGGTAGGGGAGTTCGGCCGTCAGTGTTATACCTGCTCAGGGCTCTGATGGTGTGCTCGATGGTGACGGTGGTGAACATGATGCCCGCTCAGTGATCAGCTTCCGGGTCCTGGTCATCGAAAATTTTCGGAAACATTCCGGACGGTTTGAGGGGCCGGTGGCGGCCGGCCGAGGAGCCGGCGCGCGGGTGTGAGCGGATCGCCGGACGGGCGCCGGGTGCCGTGGGCTGCCCGCCGGCTTCGGCCTCGCCGCCGACCGGCGCACCCGCGGGGAGGGTCCCCTCATCCCCTTGGTCGCGCCGCCGGTCTCGCGGAGCCGCTTCTCCCGCCCGCCCCGGCCATCGGCCCGGAGAACACGGCCCGGGCTCCCTCGCGCCCGCCCCGTGCCGGTCTGGACGACGTACGCCCCGGCGAGGGCCGGGGCACTCCCGGCCCGGTGCGCCGTCCGCCGGATCCCGCGCGGGCCGGGCGCCGCCGTCCGGGACGCGACGCCCTTCCGCGCCGGACGTGGGGGGAGAAGGCCGGGGCGCCATAGGAATTCCCTATGGCGCCCGCTGGTATTTCGTCTTTGCCCTTCGTTGATTTCCGCACGTAGCGTGAAACAGCTCGACGAGGCGCTCATCGCGATATCTCCGAGGATGCGCGCTCCGCGCACTCAGCCCCTTTCCTCCGTCGAGCGGCACCGCATACGCACCAGAAAGGACCGGTGGCATGACCACAGGGGACAACGGATCGGAAATACGGGAGCTCGCGGGAAAGCGGGCCCTGGTCACGGGAGGTTCTCGCGGAATCGGAGCAGCGGTCGTGCGGCAATTCCTGGACGCGGGAGCCGAGGTCCTCACCACCGCGAGGTCCGGGACCGGCACGGTGCCGGAAGGCGCCGTCTTCGTCGCGGCCGACCTGCGGACACGGGCCGGAGCGCAGGCCGTCGCCGAGGCAGCGCAGGAGGCCCTCGGCGGGGTGGACATCCTGGTCAACAACGCGGGCGGAGCGCGGCCGTTCCCGAACGCCCTGGCCATCCCCGACGAGGAGTGGCAGGACCAGCTGGACCTGAACTACCTGGCGTCGGTGCGGCTGGACTCGCTGCTGACCCCGGGGATGCGCGCACGGCGTTCGGGTGCGGTCGTGCACGTCTCCACGGCCGCCGTCACCACCTCGGCACCACCGTTCCTGCACTACACGGCGGCGAAGGCGGCGCTGGAGAACTACAGCCGGGGACTGGCCCTGGAACTGGCCCCGTTCGGAGTCCGCGTCAACGCGGTGTCTCCCGGCAGGACCGCCACCCCCGGCGGCGAGGCGACGCGGAAGCAGTGGGCGAGCCTGCGGGAGGGGCCGGGCCAGGACAACACCGCCCCTCCGCTGGGACGCGACGGCCGGCCCGACGACATCGCCAACGCGGTGCTGTTCCTCGTATCGGACCGGGCGAGCTGGCTGACCGGAAGGAACCTCACCGTGGACGGCGGCGAATTCCCCGCGGGATGACGCCGGCGAAACGGAACGAGGCCCGGACGAAGACGTGAGGACAGGAGGCCGGCGTCTACGCGGCCGGCAAGGCAGCGCTGCGCTCCATGGCCCGCAGCCTCTCCCGCGAGCTTCTCCCGCGGGGAATCCGGGTCAACGCGGTCAGCCCCGGTCCCGTCGACACGGGAATCCTGGAGACCACGATGACCAAGGAGGCCGCGGACCGGTTCAAGGCGGAAAGGGTCGCGGAAAATCCCATGCGACGTTTCGGAACACCGGAAGAAGTCGCCAGGGCGGTGGCATTCCTGGCCTTCGACGCCACGTACACCACGGGCGCCGAATTGGTGGTCGACGGGGGCATCACCCAGTTGTGAGCGGTGCCCCCGGGCGGTCACCCCACCCGTGACCGGAGAAAGCCGGTGTGGTGCCAGGTCTCCTGACGCAGGAATGCGAGCAGGGCCATTTCCGCCGGCCCCGCACCGGGCCGGATCGCGGCGACGGCGGGCATCGAGACGGCGGGAAGGACGGGACGCGTGAGGTGCTCGAACCCGGGAGGCACCGCGGAGGTCGGAACGAGGGTCACCCCCAGCCCGTGGGAGGCCCAGCGCACCGCCGTCGCCGTCTGGGAGACGCGGGCGACCGTGGTCGGGGCCAGCGCGTTGTCCCGCAGCACGTCCCGCAGCACGCCGTCGAGCGCGCTGCCGTGGTCGAACCTGATCCACGGCTCCCGCGCCACCTCGCGCAGCTCCACCCGGTCCGCGGCGAGCTGCGCGTGCTCGGGACCCAGCACCACGACGAACTCCTCGTCGCCCAGGTGGTGGCCCTCGTACAGGCCGCCTTCCCCGCACGGCCCCGCCAGCAGGCCGAGGTCCACCACCCCCCGGCGTGCCAGCCGCTCCAGCTCGGCGGGGTTCGCCTCCTCGAACACGGTGATCTCCAGCCGCGGGAAGCGGCGGCGCAAGGCGCCCAGTGCGCCCGGCAGTTGCCGCGTGCCCAGTCCCATCTGCGCCGCGACCACCAGCTCGCCCCCCGGCTCGTCGGCACCGGCCCGCGCCGTCGCCTTCGCCCGCCGCGCCGCCCGCACCGCGACCTCGGCGTCCCGCAGGAACGCGCGGCCGACCGCGGTGGGCACCAGCCCGGCCGGCGTGCGGGTGAACAGCGTCACGCCGAGTTCCCGTTCCAGGCCGCGGATCTGCTGGGACACCGACGGCTGGGCGACGTGGAGCAGCTCCGCCGCCGCCGTCACCGAGCCCTGCTCGGCAATGGCCAGGGCGTATTCGAACTGGCGAAGGCTGCTCATGGGCTCCCGTCCCCTCCCCGCGGTGGCCCTCGGTCCACCCGTCGTGATGGTGGGTAACCCGGTCGCGCCGGGGGACATTCCCGGTCCGCTCGTCCGGTGGTGCGGAAGCGCCCCTCCGCACCACCGGAATGACGGACCGTCAGGTAGACCGGTCGGAGCGGCGTCACCGGCGCTTGACGGCCACCCCGGCCCACAGGCTGACCGCCGCGTCGGTCAGCTCGCCCAGCTTCACCAGCTCCTCCGTCTCCTCGTCCGGGTGCCAGCGGTGCGGCACCTCCAGACCCGGCTCCACCAGCTCCAGCCCGGCGAAGAACCGCTCCACCTCCGCCTTGCTCCGCACCTGGGCGTTGCCGCCGTCGGCCTTGTACACGTTGATGGCCTGTTCCCACTCCTCGGGGGCGAAGTCCGGCGTGCACTGGGAGAAGACCAGGTACGAGCCGGGGACCAGCGGCTCCAGCAGCTGCTTGATGATGCCGTGCGGGTCCCGGTCGTCGGTGATGTAGTGGAAGAGACCGACCAGGCTCAGCGCGACGGGCTGCTCCAGGTCCAGGGTCTCGCGCAGTTCGGCCGATTCGAGGATCGACCGCGGGTCGGTGATGTCCGCCTCGACATAGGCGGTGCGGCCCTCGGGGGTGCTGGTGAGCAGACCGCGGGCGTGGGTGAGCACGATCGGGTCGTTGTCGGCGTAGACGACCCGGGACTCCGGAGCCACGGCCTGCACGACCTCGTGCAGATTGGGGCTGGTGGGTATGCCGGTGCCGATGTCGAGGAACTGGCGTATGCCGCGTTCCGCGAGGTAACGGGCCGCCCGGTGCATGAAGGAGCGGTTGGTGCGGGCCGCGGTGCGGAAGCCGGGGAAGGCCTGGAGCAGCTTCTCGGCGACCTCGCGGTCCGGCGGGTAGTGGGTCTTGCCGCCCAGGAAGTAGTCGTAGATGCGTGCGCTGTGATGGCGGTCCAGGCCCAGGTCACGGCCCGTGCCCTCCGGCCGCGTCGGTCCGCCGGATTGGATGTTGCCGCCCATGTGCGCCCCTTCAAGCAGGTGATCGATCGTGTGGGGAATCGTAGCCCCGTTCGGGCCGGTGACTTGTCGATTCCGCTCGCTCAACCACCTTGGCCGGTCGGCGGGTTGACTGTCCGGTCCCGGGACGCCGCCATCCCCCCGGATACGCGGGGTGCGTCAGGGGCCGGGCATGGGCGGACGGGGAGGGAGGGTGGCGAACCGGAACGGAACGGCGAAGCCCCGGGCCCGCCGGAAGGGGGATTTCCGGTGGACCCGGGGCGGTCGGTGCGGCCGGACGGCGCCGGCCGGGGCGCGGCGGCCCCGCGGGTCAGTGCGGGGCGCCGTTGTGGCCGGCGAAGTCGGGCGGGGTGAGCGGGCTCATCGCCGTCACGTCACGGGGCACGATCTGGAAACCCTGCCAGTGGACGGGCATCGGGGCCTGGTCCTCGTCCCGCGCGTGGTGGTGGAAGCCCACGTTGACCCAGGTGATGGGGTGCTTCAGGGTCTCGCCGTTCACCCACTTGTCGACGCTCTTGCCCGGGCAGGAGCGGTTGTGGCTGGCGAACTGCTCGCAGGCGTCGTACTGCGTGAAGAAGACGTCCTTCTTGGTGTACGGGCGCCCGGGGTACTTGTTGCTGTGCCCGAGGACGAGTTCGTAGCTGCGCGGGTGGTTGTCCTTGTTCTTGCCCGCGGTGCTGACGACGCGCCACCAGCGCTGCGGCCCGGTGTTGCCCGCGAGCTCCTTGGTGACGGTGGTGCGCTTGGTCTTGGTGCGCGGGGTTTCGCCGGCCACCGGGGTCGTCGTGGAGTCGAGCTGCTCCACCTTGGCCTTCGGGGAGCCGTCGAGGCCGAAGTTCAGCCGCCAGAATACGTTGTGACTGTGACTCAGGGCGCGGTCCCGGCTGTTCTTGCCGAGGGGCATGCCGTAGCCGTCGGCGGCGTCGTAGTCGCCGGGGGAGAGCTCACCGGTCGCGCCGACCTGGGTGGAGATGGTGCCGTCGTCGGAGAAGCGCCACTCGGTGATGTACTCGTAGTAGGCGACCTTGTTGACGGTGTACACGAGCAGGTCCGTGCCCTGGGCGGTCGACACGCTGCTGCCGTCGTCGGACGCCAGCCGGTAGGCGTGGCCCCGGGCGCGGGTGGTGACGCACACGCCGTTGACGGCGGGCTGGTCGGGCAGCTTGACCTTCTTCAGGGTGCCGCCCGGGCACTCCTTCGTGCCGAGGTCCGCGACACCCGCGCCGAAGGAGTAGCCGGTGAGGTCGTCGTACTCGGCCCGGCCGTCGTCGTAGGGGACGTGGATCTGGGCGAGCTTGGCCGTGGTGAGCACGGGTATCGGCTGCGGCTCGCCCTTCGGCTGGTAGGTGATCTTGTCCAGGACCAGGCCGGCCGTGCTGGTGTAGTGCCAGCACATCCGCCAGGTGGTGCCGCCCGTGAGCTTCTTCTCGATCTTGTAGGCGTCACTGCAGGACGCCGCCTGCGGCGCGGAGGGCGCCTGCGGGGCGTTGCCGGCGGCGTTGGCCACCGGGCCGGCGGCGGCCGCGGCCCCGCCCACGAGGGCCGTCAGGGCGAGCGCCGCCCGGACGCGCTTCCGGGCGATGCCGGTTCGTCGTGTCGACATGCGTGATGACTGCTTTCTGGTCTGCCGGGGCTGGTCGGGCACCCGGTGAAGTCATGGGGGAGAGGCGGTCAGCCGAGACGGGCGGCGGTGCCGGCGCTGAGGTCGATCACCAGATGCCGGACGTCGATCCACGGGCCGTCCGTGACCTTGGTGAAGAGGCGGACACAGCGGTGCTCGCCGCAGGCGCGGACTCCGGCGGCGCCCGCGTTCTCCTCGTCCACGCGGTAGATCATCGCGGTGGTGGTGAGCTGCTCCGGCTTGGTGAGCGCCTGTCCGGTGGCCGCCTTGTAGTCCTGCTTCAGCCCCGCGCCGAGCGGGTCCGCCAGCAGCACCCTGACGGCCTCGGTCGCCTCCGCGCGGGTGGGCGGCGGCTGCTCGCCCTCGCGGGTCTCGGTCTTCTCGACCTCCCCCGTCGACAGGTTGACCGTCCGCAGGACGAGCTGGTCGTCCTTGTAGTCGTAGAAGGACACCTCCGCACGGCGCGGCGGGGCCGTGTCGTCGACCTCCGACGGCTTCAGCTCGGCGAGATCCGTGCTGAGGATCTCCGGCCCCCGGTCGCCCTCCACGTCCTCACTGCCCGAGCGGATGCCCGGCGTGACGGCCAGGCGCTCCACGCGCTTCAGCTCGTCCGCCGTCAGCCCGTCCCGGCCCACGCCCTGCTTGCCCACGGGCGGCTGCTCCTCGACCACGCCCGCCGGCTGCCGGCCGGCCGCGTTCGCCCCCTCGCCGCTCTCCGCGCCGGGCCTCTCCTCCGCGCCGGCGGCGGTCTCCGCGCCGGCGGTCTCCCGGCCGCCGGAGGCCCCCGCGCTGCCCGGCAGCGTCACGGCGACCGCGATCGCCGTACCGCTCACCGCGATGGCCGCACCCGCCAACAGCTTCCCCACCCGGCGGTGCATCAACTTCCCCACTCGTGCTCCCCATCCCCGTATATCTCTCACATCGCGTCAGGTGCGCGACTGATCAGGAGGACGCCGTGACGACCGGGCCGGTTCAGTGGCGTTCGCATCTTTGTGCGTTACGGGGGTGCTCTGGACATTTGGGCAACGGCCTTGGCCTGCGGGGCAGTTCACGCGCGGCCGCACCGGAAGCGGGGCCCGCCGACCGCTCCGGCGCGGGACGCGCCGTGCCGGCCCGGCCGGAGCAGTCCCCGCGGCCGATGAGTTTCGGCACCCCGGGCGGTCCGGTAGAGCATGGACATGCATGCGGAAAACGAATCCGGCACGAACGCCACGGACCCCACCGACACCACCGGCCCGGCCGTCCCCGACCTCGGCCCGGCGGCGCGCCGCGTCGCCCGGCTCCTGGACGGCATCACCGACGACCACCTGTCCGCCCCCACGCCCTGCCCCGAGTACGCCGTCCGCGACCTCCTCCAGCACCTGGTCGGGCTGACCGCCGCCTTCCGCGACGCCGCGGAGAAGAGGCTCGGTCCGTCGACCGCGACCGACCCGGGGTCCGCCGGGCCCGGCCCGCTGGCGGAGGACTGGCGGCACCGGCTGCCCCGGCAGCTCGGCGAACTCGTCACGGCCTGGCATCGTCCGGAGGCGTGGGAAGGGCAGACCCAGGCCGGCGGCGTCACGCTTCCCGGGCAGGTGGCGGGCGTCGTCGCGCTGAACGAACTCGTCGTCCACGGCTGGGACCTGGCGCGCGCCACCGGCCAGGAGTACACGGCCGACGAGGAGAGCGCGCGGGCCTGCGTCGAGTTGATGGCCCCCGCCGACCCCTCGGGGACCGAGGGTCTCTTCGGGCCGGTGGTCGACGTCCCGGACGGGGCACCGGTGCTGGACCGCGTCATCGGCCTCAGCGGCCGCTCGCCCTCCTGGACCCCGCCCGCCATGGGGTGACGGGGACGGCACGACGGGATCGGCGCGGACCGGCCGTCACCGAGGGGGGCCGCGGCCCTGAGCCCGCCTTCCCGAGGCCCGCGGTTCGGGGCGCACCGCCTGCCCGGCCGGGGCGGGGGCCGGGGGCCGGGCCGTTCCGGGGCGGCCCGGCCCCCGGCGCGGGGGACCCGCGCGGGTATGTTGGCCGGACCCGCACCACAGGAGAGCCACCCCGCCATGCCGTCCGACCGCCCGCGCCTGCTCTACGTCACCGACCCCGCCTACCCCGCGCGCGGCCGCCGCTACGGCGACGAGGACCTCGCCCTCTCCGCCCGGCTCCGCGAGGACTTCACCGTCGCCCTGTGCCACCCGCTGGACGCGGCGGAGCTCATGGGCGCCTTCGACGCCGTACTGATCCGCAACAGCGGACCCGTCACCCACTACCAGGCCGCCTTCGACGCCTTCCGCGAACGGGCCCTGGCCGCCGGCGTGCGCGTCCAGCCGCCGCTGACCGGCCGGGGTGACATGGCGGGCAAGGGGTATCTGCCCGAGCTGAGCGCCGCCGGGTACCCGGTGATCCCCACCGCGGCCCGCCGCGAGGACCTGGCGGCGCTGCCGGAGGCGGACGAGTACGCCGTCAAACCGCTGCGCGGCGCCGACTCGCACGGCCTGGTCTTCCTCACCCCGGACCGGCTGGGGGAGATCCGGTTCGGGGACGTCCTGGTGCAGCCGCGGATCCGCTTCCGGTACGAGGTGTCCTTCTACTTCGTCGACCGGGTCTTCCAGTACGCCCTGTACGCGCCCCGCCCCGGGGAGCGCTGGCGCCTGGAGCCCTACGAGGCGAGCCCGGAGGACCTGGAGTTCGCCCGCCGCTTCGTGGAGTGGAACCCCGCGGACCACGGCGTCCAGCGGGTCGACGCCTGCCGCACCGGGGACGGGGAGCTGCTGCTCGTCGAGCTGGAGGACCTCAACCCGTACCTCTCCCTGGACCTGGTCGACGAGGACACCCACGAGCGCTTCGTCGCCGCGCTCAAGAGCTCGCTGCACCGGCTGGCCGCCCGTGGCCGGGAGACGCCGGCGCGGGCCGCCGGCCCGGGCGGGCCCGCCGCGTAGCCGAAACCGCCGTCCGCGCCGCCGTACCCGGGGCGTGCCCGCCGCCCGTGGCCCCGGCCGCGCCCGCCCCGCCCGGCGGGCTCAGCCGCCGGCCGCGGGCCGGACCGGTACGACGGCCACCGGGCAGGCGGCCGTGTGCAGCACCTCCGCGCTCACCGATCCCAGCAGCGCCCGCCGCACCCCGGTACGGCCGTGGGAACCGACGACGACCAGCTCCGCCCCGTGGGAGGCCTCCGTCAGCGCGGCGGCGGGCCGCCCGGCGACGTGGCGCGTGGTGACCGTGACGTTGGGGTATTCGTGCCGCCATGCCGTGGCCAGGTCCTCCAGGTCCCGCACGTCCTCCGGGCCGTTCTCCGTCCGGGCGACGGCCCCCCGGCCCGGCACGGCCGGTCCGGGGGGCTCCATGGTCACGGGCCGTGTCCGGGAGCCGGCCGTCAGCAGGATCAGCTCCGCATCCCGCAGCGCGGCCTCCTCGAAGGCGAACCGCAGCGGCTCGGCCGTGGGATCGGCGGTGTCCACGCCGACGACCACCCGGTGCACCGGGTGGACCGCGGTCCGGCCCGGCCGGACGACGATCACCGGGCACTCCGCGTGCGTCGCCACCTGCCAGCTCACCGACCCCAGCGGCAGCCGGGGGAAACCGCCCGTGCCCCGGTGCCCGACGACGATCAGCGACACCCGCGCGGAGCGCTCGACCAGGGCCGCGGCCGGGCGCCCGGCGTACGGCTCCGCCACCACGTTCAGCCCCGCGTGCTCGGTGTGCGCCTGCGCGGTGAACGGTGCCAGCACGGCCGCGGCCTGTGCCTGCGGGGCGGAGACCTCCCGGTAGATCTCGCTCGCACCGGCCGGCAGCGGCCACTCCACGGCGTGCAGGATGTGCAGCGGCAGGCCCCGGCGGACGGCCTCGGCGGCCGCGTGCCGCAGCACCACCTGCTGGTCGTGCGCGTCGTCGACGCCCACCAGGACGGGGCCCGGCCCGGTGTTCCCAGGCGTCGGATCCTGCTCCACCATGGCGGCTCCTTCGCGCGAATGGGCGGCGCCGGTCGTGCGCCGCGGCCCGCCGGACGGACGCCGTACCGGTATCCCGGCCCACGCCGCGTAAACGCCGGGGCCCCGGGACCGGGCGGTGGTCCGGCCCGGCTCCGGCCGGGCTCCCGGCCCCGGCGTGTGCCCCGGTGATGGGACCATGAACGGGCCCCGTTCCCAGCCTCCCGGGAGATGACCGATGGCCCAGCGCCCCCTGGCCGTGTTCGATCTGGACGGCACCCTCGCCGACGTCCGGCACCGGCTCCACCACGTCGAGGGCCGGCCCCGGGACTGGGACGCCTTCTTCGCCGCCGCCGTCGAGGACGGGCCGCTCACGCAGGGGATCGAGCTGGCCCTGGCGAGTGCGGGCGAGTGCGAGGTGGTGTACGTGACCGGACGCCCGGAGAGCTGCCGCGCCGACACCCTGGACTGGCTGGCGCGCCAGGGGCTGCCGCTGGGCGAGCTGCGGATGCGCGGCCCGCGCGACCGCCGGCCCGCGCGGATCACCAAGCCCGAACTGCTGCGGCGCCTGGCCGCGCGGCGCACGGTGGCGTTCGTGGCCGACGACGACCCGCAGGTCTGCGACGCCTACGAGCGGGACGGCTTCCGGGTGATACGGGCCCACTGGATGGCGGCGCAGCCCGTACTGGAGGAGGTCCAGGAGCGGGAGGGCCGGACCTGAGACGCCGGGCCGCCGCGCGTCCGGGCGGCGGGGCGGGTATGCCCGCCCGGGTACCGGGAAGGCCTCTGACCGTACCGGGAACACCGCACCGCCGAGGAGAAGAGCAATGGAGTACGCCCGCACGATCACGCTGGACCTCCCCTACGACCAGGCCGTCCCCCGGGTGAAGGAGGCGTTCGCCGAGCAGGGGTTCGGCACGCTCACCGAAATCGATGTCCGGGCGACGCTGAAGAACAAGATCGGCGAGGACATCGAGGACTACGTCATCCTCGGCGCCTGCAATCCGCACCTCGCCCACCGGGCCCTCGGCATCGAGCGCGAGATCGGCCTGCTGCTGCCCTGCAATGTCGTGGTGCGTGCCGCGGAGGACGGGAGGACCCTGGTCCAGGCGCTGGACCCGGCGGTCATGGTCACCGTGCCGGGCAAGGCGGAGATGGAGCCGGTGGCGGAGGAGGCCGGCCGGCGCATCCAGGCCGCGCTGGACACCCTGACGGGCTGACCGGGGCCGGGCCGGAGGCCGGGTGCCGGGGAGACGGGGGCCGGGGCCGGGCCCGCGCGAGCCCGGCGGTCCGGTTCCCGGCCGCGGGCCCCGGGCCCGCGCCGCGCCGGTGCCGCCGGCCGCTCCCGGGCATACGACCGGCCGGTGGCCCGGAGAGACCGTTCTCTCCGGGCCACCGGCCGGTTCCGCTGTGTGCGCGGGGCCCGCGGGCGATGCCGTGCGCCGCCCGCCGGGGCGGGTCAGGCGAGGGCGAGGAAAAGCTTCTCCAGTTCCTGCTCGCTCATCGGGGGAGTGTCCTCGTCGGCCGCCGCCATGCACTGCCGCATACCGCTGGCCACGATCTTGAATCCGGCCCGGTCCAGCGCGCGGGACACGGCGGCGAGCTGGGTCACGACATCCTTGCAGTCACGCCCGGCCTCGATCATGGCGATCACGCCCGCCAGCTGTCCCTGGGCCCGGCGCAGACGGTTCAGCACCGCGCCGACAGCTTCCTCGTCCACCTGCATTCGGACGCCTCCTTCATACCGGTCGTTCATGGTACCCGGGCGGTTACGGGCCCGGGCGTGCTGTCCGGCTGCCGGACGGCGGCACCCGGGCGGGGCGGGCGAGGGCGGTGACGTCCGGTGAACCGGTGCCGGCTTTCCGCCGCCGCTCCCGATGGCGTACCGTGGCCGCCCCGCATACCCCATTGGGTATGGGGAACGCGTCCCGGTGCCGGAACATTCCCCGGCCCGCCGCGGGCGGCCCCGGCGGGGTGTGCGGGGCCGGCCGGCCGGTGCTCCGTACCCCGGGCCGGCGGGCGCCGCCCATCCGGGCGGAGGGCTCGCGGCAGGGTCCGCCCGCGTCCCGGGAAATACGGCCGGGGGTATAGGGTGTTGTGCCAGGCATACCCCCCTAGGTATCCAAACCCCAGCCCCCACCCCCACATGCACGTCGAGGCAACAGGAGGAGCGCATGTACTTCGTCGAGACTCTGGCCCTGGAAGGTCTGGGCAACCGCAGCTACCTGGCCGGCGGCCGGACCGCCGCGGTGGCCGTGGACCCGCCCCGCGACATCGACCAGGTTCTCGCAGCGGCCACCCGCCGCGGAGTGCGCATCACCCACGTCGTGGAGACCCACATCCACAACGACTACGTGACCGGCGGCCTGCAGCTCGCCCGCCTCACCGGAGCCCGCTACCTGGTGCCGGCCGGCGCGAACGTCTCGTTCTCCCGCGTCCCGGTCGCCGACGGCGACACCGCCGAGCTGGAGGAGGGCGTCGTCGTACGGGCGGTCGCCACCCCCGGCCACACCCCGCACCACACCTCCTACGTCCTGGAGGACGGCGGAGTGCCGGTGGCCGCGTTCACCGGCGGCTCCCTGCTGATCGGCACCGTCGGCCGCCCCGACCTCGTCGAGCCCCGGCTCACCGAGGAGCTGGCCCGCGCGCAGCACGCCTCCGCGCACCGGCTGGCCGAGCTCCCCGACGAGGTGACGGTCCTGCCCACCCACGGGTTCGGCAGCTTCTGCTCCTCCTCGCAGGCCGAGGGCGAGTCCACCACCATCGGCCGCGAGAAGACCGGCAACGACGCCCTGACCAAGGACGTCGACACCTTCGTCGCCGACATGCTGGCCGGCCTCGACGCCGTCCCCGCCTACTACACGCACATGGGCCCGGCCAACGCCGAGGGCCCGGGTCCGGTCGACCTGACCGAGCCGCGCCGGGCCGACGCCGCCGAGATCGCGGCACGCCTGGCCGCCGGCGAGTGGGTCGTGGACCTGCGCAACCGCGTCGCCTTCGCCGAGGGCCACGTCGCCGGCGCGTTCAACTTCGAGCTCGAAGGGCAGCTGGCCACCTACCTGGCCTGGCTGATCCCGTGGGGCAAGCCGGTGACCCTGCTCGCCGAGACCCCCGAGCAGATCACCGCCGCCCAGCGCGAGCTGGTCCGGGTCGGCATCGAGCGCCCGGCCGCCGCCGCCACCGGCTCCCCCGCGGAGTGGGTGGACGACCCGGAGGCGCTGCGCTCCTTCCGCCGCTCCGACTTCGCCACCCTGGCCAAGGAGATCGAGCGCGGCGCGGAGACGGTCGTCCTGGACGTCCGGCGCGACTCCGAGCGGGCCGGCGCCCAGATCCGCGGCTCCGTGCACATCCCCATCCACGAACTGCACGGCCGGCTCGGCGAGATACCGGAGGGCACGGTGTGGGTGCACTGCGCCGGCGGTATGCGCGCGGGGATCGCCGCGTCGATGCTGGACGCGATGGGCCGCGAGGTCGTGGCCGTGGACGACGGCTTCGACAACGCCCGCGAAGAGGGCCTGGTCGAGAACGGCTGACCTCTCCGCGCCGGAGACCGGTGGCCCGCGACCGGCCGAGGACACGGTCGCGGGCCGCCGCCCGTCCCCGCCACCTCTTGTGTTCTTCTGTTCCCTTGTTCCCTCCGTTGTGTTGTTCCGCTGTTCCGTCGTCTCGCGCAGTCATCCGGAGAACCCCATGAGCCTTCCGCACCGCCCCCGTACCCCCGAGATCACCGTGGCCGAGGCCGACGAACGCGCCCGGTACGGCGACGCCGTCCTGCTCGACGTCCGGGAGACCTCCGAGTTCACGGCCGGGCACGCCCCGGACGCCGTCTTCCTGCCGCTGAGCGCGCTGGCCGCCGGAGCGGAGCTGCCGGCCGAGGCGCAGGGCCGCCCGGTGCTGGCCATCTGCCGTTCGGGCAACCGCTCCCGGCAGGTGACCGAGGCTCTGAACGCCCGGGGCATCGACACCGTCAACGTCGCGGGCGGCATGCAGGCCTGGGAGCAGGCGGGACTGCCCGTCCGCACCGAGGACGGCGGCCCCGGCCAGGTCCTCTGACAGCCCGCCTCCGCGACGCACGCGATCGCCCCGGCCGCCAGGCCGGGGCGATCGCGTTGCCGGGACGTGTCGCCGGGAGGCCCGGCGAGGCGGGGACGGGCGACGGAGGCGCGGCCCCGGGCGCGGGACGAGAGGACCGGAAAGGGGAGCCGGCGGGGCCGAAGGGCGGACCGGAACACCGGGGGATGCCCCTGCGGGTATGGTGTGGGCCCGCCGGTCCCTCCCCGTACCGTCCACCGGACGGCCGGGAAACCGCCGCGCGCCCAGGCCGTACCCTGGCTGACCAGGTACGTGCCGCTGCCCGGCCCCCCAACCGGCGGTGCCGGACGGCCACCCCCGGCCGGACCGGCAGGCACTCCATCAGCCCCCGTCCCCGCACGCGTAAACGAGTAAGGACCCGGAACCCCATGAACTCGGCTCTGACCCCCCAGCAGCTGCGTCCCCGTCTGGACCATTTGACCGTCATAGACGTGCGCAGCCCCGGCGAGTACGCCGGCGGGCACATCCCCGGCGCCCTCAACATCCCGCTCGACCAGCTCCAGCGCGCCCTGCCCGACCTGCGGGCCGCGGCCGAGCGCGGCGAACTCGCCGTGGTCTGCGCCTCCGGCGCCCGCTCGCAGCAGGCGTGCGAGCAGCTCACCGCGGCCGGCGTCCCCGCCGCGACCCTCGTCGGCGGCACCAACGCCTGGGCCGAGCACGGACATCCGCTGAACCAGCCCGAGGGCGGCCGCCCGACCTGGGCGATGGACCGTCAGGTCCGGCTGGTGGCAGGCTCCCTGGTGCTGACCGGGCTGATCCTCGGCCTCTTCTTCCCCATGGCGCTGTGGCTCTCGGCCTTCGTCGCCGGCGGACTGGTCTTCTCCGCCCTCACCAACACCTGTGGCATGGCCGTCATGCTGAGCAAGCTGCCGTACAACCGGCCGCGCGGCGGGGCCGGACTGGACGCCACCCTGGCGGAACTCCGCCGCTGACGCCGCGGTGGCGCGGCGACAGAACGGTCCGTGAGCCACCGGTCCGCGAGCCGCCGGTCCGCACAGCGGGACGCCGCCCCGGGCCCGCGCCCGCCGCCAGGAGGCGGGGCGCGCCCGGGGCGGCGCCGTGTCCGGAGCCGGCCCGACCCCGTGATCCCGGCCGGCTCCGGAAGCGCGTCAGCCCTGCCCGTCCGGGGCCGGCGGCAGCACGTTGCTCCGGGCCACCCCGGCGTACCAGCGGGCACTGGACTTCGGGGTGCGCGTGCCGGTCGGGTAGTCCACGTACACCGCGCCGAACCGCTTGCTGTAGCCGTAGCCCCACTCGAAGTTGTCGAGCAGCGACCAGAGGAAGTAGCCGCGCACGTCCACGCCCGCCTCGATCGCCCGGTGCACGGCGTCCAGATGGCCGTGCAGATAGCCGATCCGGCCCGGGTCGCGCACCTCGCCGTCCGGGCCCGCGTAGTCGTCGAAGGCCGCGCCGTTCTCCGTGATCATCAACGGCAGCCCCGGGGCGTCCTCCCGGACCCGGAGCAGCAGGTCGTACAGCCCGCTCGGGTCGACGGCCCAGCCCATGGCCGTGGTGTCGCCGGGCGGCAGATGGAAGGCCACCCGGTCGCCGCCGGGCCAGGGGCTGTACGGGCTGGCGCCGTGCCCGTCCGAGCGGTGCGCCCCGGACCCGTCGGCGGCCGAGACGAGGGTCGGCGTGTAGTAGTTGACGCCCAGGAAGTCCAGCGGCTGCCGGATCGCGGCGGTGTCGCCGTCCCGGACGAACGACCAGTCCGTCAGATGCGCGGTGTCGGCCAGGGTGTCGGCCGGGTACGCGCCGTGCAGCATGGGCCCGGTGAACACCCGGTTGGCCACGCCGTCGATCCGGCGGACCGCGTCCGCGTCCTCCGCACTGTCCGTCAGCGGGCGCACGTGGTGCAGATTGAGGGTGACGGACACCTTCGTGCCGGCGGGCGTCCCCGCGCGCAGCGCCTGGACGGCCAGTCCGTGGCCGAGGTTGAGGTGGTGCGCCGCGCGCAGCGCCGCCACCTGGTCGGTGCGGCCCGGGGCGTGCACCCCGGAGCCGTAGCCCAGGAAGGCGCTGCACCAGGGCTCGTTGAGGGTGGTCCAGGTCCGGACCCGGTCGCCGAGCGCCTCGGCGGCCAGGGCGGCGTAGTCGGCGAAGCGGTGGGAGGTCTCCCGCTGCGGCCAGCCGCCGGCGTCCTCCAGATCCTGGGGGAGGTCCCAGTGGTAGAGGGTGGCGACCGGCTGGATGCCCTTCTCCAGCAGTTCGTCGGTGAGCCGGCGGTAGAAGTCCAGGCCCTTCTGCAGGGCCGGGCCGCGCCCGGTGGGCTGGACGCG
Organism: Streptomyces albus subsp. albus; assembly: GCF_000719865.1. Classification (GTDB taxonomy): domain Bacteria; phylum Actinomycetota; class Actinomycetes; order Streptomycetales; family Streptomycetaceae; genus Streptomyces; species Streptomyces albus_E. The sequence goes on along the minus strand of NZ_JOID01000007.1, from coordinate 62,579 downwards.
CGGCCAGGAGATGGAGAACCGGTAGGCGCCCACGCCCAGATCGGCCATGGTCGCGACGTCCTCGCGCCAGCGGTGGTAGTGGTCGGTGGCGACGTCCCCGGTGTCGCCGTTGCGCACCTTGCCGGGCGTGCGGGAGAAGGTGTCCCAGATGGAGGGGGTGCGGCCGTCCAGGTCGGCGGCGCCCTCGATCTGGTAGGCGGCGGTCGCGGTTCCCCACAGGAAGCCGGGCGGGAAGGCGCGGCCGCCGGTGGACTCCGCGGCGTTGTCGGGCGTACGAGGGCTTGAGGACACGAGGGGTCCTTCCACGGTGCGGTGGTACGTAAGGGGGAGGGGGAGCAGGGCAGCCGGGGGAGACCGGACGGCCGCCCGGCGGGGGAGGAGGGGAGAGGGAGGAGGGAGCGGGGGCCGTCAGCCCTTGACCGCGCCCTGCATGATCCCGCCGACGATCTGGCGGCCGAAGACGATGAACATGAGCAGCAGCGGCAGGGTGCCGAGCAGCGCGCCGGCCATGATGACCGACTGGTCCCGCACATAGCCCGCGCTGAGCTGGGTCAGCGCGACCGGGATCGTGGGGTTGCTCATGTCCAGGGCGATGAACGGCCAGAAGAAGTCGTTCCAGGCGTGCACGAACGTGATCATGAAGATGACGGCCATCGCCGGGCGCGCCACGGGCAGCACGATGCTCCAGAAGATCCGCAGCGAGTGCGCGCCGTCGACCCGGCCGGCCTCGATGAGCTCGTCCGGCAGCGCCTCGCTGAGGTACTGCCGCATGAAGAACACACCGACCGCGCTGACCAGGGTCGGGAAGATGACGGCGGGCAGCTTCTGCCCCCAGCCCAGCTCACTCATCATCATGAACAGCGGGACGACGCCCAGTTGGGGCGGCACCATCATCGTGCCGATGACCAGGGTCATCAGGATGTTGCGGCCCTTGAAGCGCAGCTTGGCGAAGGCGAAGCCGGCCAGGGTGGCGAAGAGCACCGTGGACAGGGCGATCGTCCCGGCCACGATGGTGCTGTTGATCAGCGCCTGCCCCATCGCGGCGTCCTCCCAGGCCGCCGCCAGGTTCTTGAAGAGGTTCGGGCCCGGCAGGAAGGGCGGAGGGGTCTGGCTGACCCGGGTGTTGTCGGTCGAGGCCGCCACCATCGTCCAGTACAGCGGGAAGACGGAGAGCAGGGCGGCCACGATCAGCAGGGCGTAGGCGACCGGGCCGGCGTGGTGCTGGCGGCCCGCCCGGGGGCGCAGCCGCAGCCGGTTGCGGGCCGGGAACGGAGCGGAACTCGGCCGGGTCTTGCGGGGCTCGGCCCGGCCGGGGACGGTTTCGGTGGTCATGGCGGTTACCGCTCCCTGGTCAGGACGAGGACGAGGACAAGGACGACGAGGACGGCGAGGAGGGAGCCGGCGGGGCCGGCGAGCGCCGGGCCGGAGCCCGCCGGGACGCCATCAGCCGCTTGATCAGGCGCTGCGCCGCGAAGACCAGGATGAGCAGCAGGAACATGGTCCACGCGACCGTGGCCGCCCGCCCCATCTGGTAGTTCTTCCAGCCCTCCTCGTACAGCAGCAGCCCGAGGGTCTGGTACTGGTTGTTCACGCCGCCGGTGATGCCGTTCGGGCCCTGGCCGAAGATCAGCGGTTCACCGAAGAGCTGGGTGGAGCCGATGGTGGAGAGCACGATGGTGAAGACGATCGTGGGCCGGATGCCGGGGATGGTCACCGTGCGGAACTGCTGCCAGCGCGAGGCGCCGTCGATGGCCGCGGCCTCGTACCGGTCCTTGGGGATGGCCTGCATCGCCGCCAGGTACAGCAGGGCGTTGTAGCCGGTCCACCGCCAGATCACGATGGAGGAGATGGCGAACTGGGCGGGCCACTTCTGGCTCTCCCAGTCGACGTTGTCGAAGCCGAAGAGGCTCAGAAACCAGTTGATCATGCCGAAGTCGCGCTCGAAGAGCATGGTGAAGACCAGCGCGGCGGCACCGACGGAGGTCGCGTACGGGGTGAGGGCCGCCACCCGGAAGAAGGCCGAGCCCCGCATCCGGTAGTTCAGCAGATGGGCCAGGCCCAGGGCCATCAGCAGCTGCGGGACGGCGGAGATGACGCCGATGGTGACGGTGTTGGCGACCGCGTTCCAGAACCGCTGGTCCTGCAGCAGCTCCGTGTAGTTCTGCAGCCCCTGCCACACCATCACGTCCATGGTGGCGAGCTCCACGTCGTGGAGGGAGATCCAGGACGTGTACAGCAGCGGATAGAAGCTGAAGGCCGCGAAGATCACGAAGAACGGCGCGATGAACGTGTAGGGCGCGGCTCCCACGTCCAGCCGGTGGAAGAGGTTGCGCCGGCGCTGCCGGGTGTCCTTCGAGCCGCCGGAGCCGGGCCCTCCGGGGGCGTCGGCCGGGGCGTCCTGCGGCCCGTCGGCCGGGGGTACCGAGGTGGAGGTGGCCACGGAGGGCTTCCTTCCGTCAAGTCGTGGGAGAGCGGGCGGAGCCCGGTGGCCGCCGCCGCGGGCGGGCGGCCACCGGGCGTCACGGGTGGGTCAGCCGACGGCCTTCTCGATGCGCTCGTCGGTGGTCTTCCGCGCCTCGGAGGGGCTCTTGCCCTGCTCGATCAGCTGGAGGCCCTGGGAGAAGATGTCCTTGATGGTGCCGTCCTTGCGGCCCAGGACCTGCTCCTCGGGGATGTCCTTGGCGGCGGCGCCGAAGATCTCACCGATCGGCGCGTCGTTGAAGTACTCCGACTTGGCCCCGGAGACCGCCGGGTCCTTCAGCGCCTCCTCGGAGGACGGGAAGTTGCCCAGCTCCTTGAAGAGGTACGCCTGCTGCTCCGGCGCGGTCAGCCAGGCGACCAGCTTCTTGGCCTCCTCCTTCACCGGGCTCTTCTCCATGACGCCGAGGAAGGAGCCGCCCCAGTTGGCGCCCTGTGGAGCCTTGGCCACGTCCCACTTGCCCTTGTTCTCCGGGCCGGCCTTCTCGCTGATGTGGGCGAGCATCCAGGCCGGGCAGACGGTGGTGGCGAAGGTGCTGTTCGCCAGTCCCGGGTCCCAGCCGGGCTGGAACTGCCGCAGCTTGGCGGTGAGTCCGGCCGTCGCGGTCTCCGAGGCCAGGTCCCAGGCCTCCTGGACGGCGGGGTTCGTCTTGTGGATCAGCTCGCCGCTCTTGTCGTAGAACTGCTCGGAGTTTCCGTAGATCATGGCGTTGAAAAGACCCGAGGCGCTGTCCAGGTAGGCGGCCTTGTCGTTCTTCAGGCCCTTCTTGAACTTCTTGCCGGTCTCGACGTACTCGGACCAGTCGTTCTCCCAGAGCTTGGCCACCTCCTCGCGGTCGCCCGGCAGGCCGGCCTTCTCGAAGAGGTCCTTGCGGTAGCAGACGGCCATGGGGCCGATGTCCGTGCCCAGGCCGATGATCTTGTCCTTGGGGGTGGTCACCTGGCTGAGCTTCCAGGGGAGGAAGTGGTCGACGCCCTTCACGTCCGACAGGTCCGCGAACTTGTCGGCCTGGGTGTCGACGAGCTCCTTGGCCCGGCCGATCTCGATGCCCTGGATGTCCTTCAGCCCGCTCCCGGCCGCGAGACGGGTCTGCAGTGCCGTGTAGTAGGTCTGCTCGTCGCCGGCCACGTCGGCCTCGATGACGACGTCCGGGTTCTCCTTCATGTAGCGCTTCAGGAGCTCGGTCTCCTTGAAGCCCATGACGCCGAACAGCCCCATAGTGATCTTGGTCTTGCCGTCCGCCGTCTTCCCGCTCTCGCCGTCCCCGCCTCCGCAGCCCGCGACGAGCGCGAGGGAGAGAGCGGCCGAGACGGCGGCTACGACTCTTGTACCAACTGCCTTGCGGACACTGCCCATGACGTCCTCCTAGTGGCGGCGCCGGTGCGCCGGAGCCTTGGCTCTTCGAGGCTGTCCCACCAAGCTGGGCTAGGGTGGGACCGTTCCCATCGCCGGGTGGGAACGATCCCACCGGGGTTGCTGATGACTGTGTGACCGAAATCCGATGGCGTCAAGAAGAGAAGTCGCCTCCGTTACGAGAACGTGTCCGAGCCCCCGGCGGCCGGTCGGCGGGCGGGCCGCCGTCTGGCACAATGCGCTGCTTAGGTGCCGTCCGCGGCGCCGCGCAGGAGAAGAGAGGCGGGAGCCCATGGGCGCCAGTCAACGGCCAACTATTAAAACCGTGGCCGCGCGAGCCGGAGTCGGCCGCACCACGGTCTCCCGCGTTCTCAACGGTTCGCCCCTGGTCAGTGACGCGGCCAAGGCTGCCGTCGAGGCCGCGATCAGCGAACTCAACTACGTCCCCAACTCGGTGGCCCGGAGCCTCGTCACGAGCCGCGCCGACTCCATCGCGCTGGTGATCCCCGAGTCCGAGAGCCGCCTCGGCTCCGAACCGTACTTCTCCGCCGTCATCCGCGGGGTGAGCACCGGACTGGCCGAAAGCCAGATCCAGTTGCTTCTCGTCCTCGTCCGCGACCAGCGGGAACTGGACCAGTTCACCCGCTTCCTGGCCGCCCGCCGCGTCGACGGCGTGCTGCTCGTCTCCGTCCACCGCGACGACCCGCTGCCCGGCCTGCTGGAGGAGATGGGCCTGCCGACCGTCCTCGCCGGCCGCCGGTCACCGGACGAGGCCCTGCCGCACGTCCACTCCGACAACCTCGGCGGCGCCGCCGAGGCGGTGCGCCACCTGCTGGAGCGCGGACGCACCAGGATCGCCACCATCAGCGGCCCCCTCGACATGGATGTCGGCCACAGCCGGCTGCAGGGCTGGCGCGACGAACTGCGGCGCGGCGGCCCGGAACCCGACGAGAGCATGGCCGAGCCCGCCGACTTCACCGAGGAGGGCGGCCGCGCCGCGATCCGCGCCCTGCTGGAACGCCACCCCGACCTCGACGCGGTCTTCGCCGCCTCGGACGTGATGGCGGCCGGCGCCCTGGCCGAACTGCGCAAGCGGGGGCGGCGGGTGCCGGAGGACGTGGCGGTGGTCGGCTTCGACGACTCGATCATCGCCCGCCACACCGACCCGCCGCTGACCACGGTCCGCCAGCCCGTCGAGGAACTGGGCCGCAGGATAACGGAGTTGCTGCTCAAGGAGATCGACGAGCCGGGGAGCGCGGAGCACTCCCAGGTCCTTCCCACCTCCCTCGTCGTCCGCGACTCCAGCTGACTCCCGGCACCTCTTGGAGGGGCCGGGGAGCGGCCGCATCCCCGGCTCGCACCGCCGGCGGTCCCCGGCGGCCGGGACGGTCCCGGAGCGGGCAAGGGGGCGTCCCGCCGGTCTGTGCGCATGCCGCCCGCCGTCCGTCCCGCCGGAGCCGTTCCGGCGGAGCCATGTCCTCCTCGCGCTCCCGTTGTTAGCCTCGCCGCGTCACGTCACGGGCACGTCTCGCGAAGGAGAAGAGACCCATGCGGAGAAAACGCGTCCCGGGCTTAACGGCGGCCGTCACCACGGCCCTCGCCCTCACCCTGCCGATCCTCCCGGCCGGACCGGCCGCGGCCGCCTCCCCGGCCGCCGCGCCCGGATCCTCGCTGACCCTCACCATCGTCCCGGACCGGCTGTCCGGCCCGCGCAGCACCGTCACCCTGGAGTGCGACCCGCCAGGTGGCACGCACCCCGATCCCAAGGCGGCCTGCGCGGTGCTGGAAGCGGCGGGCGGGTACTTCGAGCGGATCGAACCCGGCTCCGGGGGCTGCACGGGGCTCTGGGATCCGGTGACGGTTCGCGCCGACGGCAACTGGGGCGCCCGCAAGGTCCTCTTCGAGGAGCGGTACTCCAACCGCGGCTGTGCGGCGGCCGCCACGAACGGCGTCTTCCGGTTCTGACGCCCGGGCTCACCCCGCCGCGCACCAGGGTCCGCGGCGCCTCCGGACCTCGGAACGGCCGGATGCCCCGGCCCCCCTCCGGCCCCGTCCGCACCGGGATCGCACCGGATCGCACGGTAATGAGCCCCGCACCTCCCGCCCGGGGGCCCGCTGGCGCATACTGGAGGCAATGTCAAAGTCAGCCGGATACCGGCGCCACCTGCCCTCCAGCCCCTTCAACGTCCCGGTCGTGCCGCCGCCCGAGCAGTTCGCGGTGGGAAACCGGGTCACTCACGACGAGCACGGCCTCGGCCGGGTCATCGGCGTCGAGGACGAGACCGCGGTCCTGGTGGACTTCGGCGGCCTTCGCGCGCGCGTCAAGAGTCCCTTCAGCAAGATGACCAAGCTCTGAGGCGCCGGCCGCCCGTCGCCCGGCCCGCGAGCGGCCGGCCCCGCGGGCGCGCCGGCCACCTCGTGAGGCTTCCGGTACGGCCCGGCCACCCCGTGGCCCCCGTACCGGAGGCCCCACACGGCGGCGCCCGCGACCGGGCGGCCGCCCCCCACCGGTGCCCCTGGCGGCGCCGGCCGGCCGATACGGCCGCCCTTCCCCTGAACCGGAGACCTCCCATCCACCACACGACCTCGCTCTTCTCCGCTGTCGAAGCGGAGCGGACCACCACGGCGGAGACCCCCGGGCCCCCGGCCACGAACCCCTTCCTGACTCCCGTCTTCGACGAGACGATCCGCGGAGCGGAGGACGACTTCGGGGACGCCCCGGACCGGTAGGCGCGCGGCGCCCCGCCCGGACGCCCGCCCGTCCCCCGCATGAGCCGGCCGGGGGACGGCCGCCGGGCGGCTGCCGGTGGCCGGTGGCAGGCTGAGTCCACGGACATGGACGGACGGCCCGCCGAAAGGAACCCCGTGATCACCACTGACTTCGTCACCGGCTCCCCCTGCTGGATCGATCTCGGCGCGCCCGACCTCGACGCCGCGGCCGCCTTCTACGGCGCCGTCTTCGACTGGGAGTTCCGGCCCGCCGGCCCGGAAGCCGGGGGCTACGGAGTCTTCCGCCGGGACGGCAAGGTGGTGGCCGCGGCCGGCCGGCTCACCGAGGAGGGCGCCCGCCCCGCCTGGACGGTCTACTTCCTCACCCCCGACGCGGACGCCGCGGCCCAGGCCGCCGAGCGGGCCGGCGGCACGGTGCGGGTGCCCCCGTCCGACATGGGCGGTGAGGGCCGGATGGCCCAGCTCACCGACCCGCTCGGGGGAGAATTCGCCATCTGGCAGCCCGGGACGGAGCCGGGCCTGGAGTCGGTGGACGCGCCCGGAGCCCTGTGCTGGGTCGAGCTTTACACCACCGACTCCTCCGCCGCCCAGGAGTTCTACCGCGGTCTCCTCGGCTGGGAGACGCAGGACATGGACATGCCCGGTGGCGGGGGCGGCTCCTACACCCTCGTCACCCCCGGGGGCCTGGGCCAGGAGCGGATGCACGGCGGGATCATGGAGCTCCCGGCGGAACAGCTGAAGCCGACCGGCGGACGCCCCTACTGGCACCCCGTGTTCGCGGTCGAGGACTGCGACGCCACGGTCGCGAAGGTCTCCGGGAACGGCGGCACGGTACCGATGGGTCCGGAGACCGCCGAGGGCGTCGGCCGGATGGCCGTGTGCGCCGACCCCTTCGGGGCGGACTTCGTGGTGCTCAAGCCCTCCCCTTCCGGCAGCTGACGCCAGGGCCGGGCGCACCGCCGGCCGGCATCCGGAGAACACCGAACCCGGGTCACGGTGTCCGCGCCCGGCCGCCGCGCCCCGAAGGGGCGGAGCCCCCGGAGCGCGTTGCCGGAGCGCGAGCCCTCTCAGGAGACATCCATGGCGCGGGCAGCAGAAGAAGAGCCCCCTGCCCGGTCCGGCGGGGCCGGCCCCGGACCCCGCACCGGTCCCCGCTACGGCCGTGCGCCGTCCCCCGTCCGCCTGTGCGTCTGGGCCTTTCTCGTCGTCCTCGCGGGATTCCCGGCCCTTCCGGCGGCGGCAGCCGCGCCGGCGGGGGAACCGACGGTGCTGGCGACCCGCGTGGACGGCACCATCACCCCGGTCGTGGAGGGCCATCTCGACGAGGGGCTGCGCCGGGCCGAGCGCGAGGACCACGCCGCCCTGCTCGTCGAACTCGACACCCCGGGCGGGCTGCTGGAGTCCACCCGGGGCATCGTGCGGGGCTTCCTCACCGCGGAGGTCCCCGTCATCGTCCACGTCTCGCCCTCCGGGGCCCGCGCCGCCTCGGCGGGCGCCTACCTCACGATGGCCGCCCACATCGCGGCCATGGCCCCGGGCACCCACATCGGCGCGGGCACCCCGGTCGGAGGACAGGGGGAGAAGGCGAGCGAGAAGGTCGTGGGTGACTCCGCCGCGTTCGCCGTCTCGATCGCCGAGCAGCGCGGCCGCGACACCGGCTTCGCCGAGGACATGGTGCGCGAGGGGACCTCCGTCTCCGACCGCACGGCGCTGCGGGACAACGTGGTGGACCTGGTGGAACCCTCCCGCCGCGCCGTGCTGGACGCGGCCGACGGCCGCCGGGTCCGGGTGGGCCCGGAGGGCGGCGGCCGCGGGGTGGTGCTGCGGACCGCCGGCGCCCGCGTCGTGGAGTACGACCTGGGCTTCTTCGGAGAGCTGCGGCAGACACTGGCCCGCCCCGAGCTGGCGTATCTCTTCCTGTCCATCGGCACCCTGGCCGTCATCTACGAACTCGCCAGTCCCGGAATGGGCTTCGGCGGGGTCATCGGTGCCGTCGCGCTGCTCCTCGGCTTCACCGCGCTGAGCGTCCTGCCGTTCCACCTGGCCGGGCTGTTCCTGATCCTCCTGGCCGCCGCGCTGTTCACCGGCGAGGTGTTCACGCCCGGGATCGGGGTGTTCGCGGCCAGCGGGACCGTCGCCCTGGTGTTCGCCGGGATCTTCCTCTTCCGGGGGGAGACGGAGATCGGCCCGGCCGTGCTGTGGCCCACCGCGCTCGTGGTGGGAGCCGGCTCGCTGGTCGCCGGGCGGCTGGCCTGGCGGGCCCGGCGCGGACCGCCGGCCATCGGGGAGGAGGCCCTCCTCGGACGCGAGGTGGTGGTGCGCCGGGCCGAGGGCGACCGCGGCCAGGTGCTGCTCGACGGCGCGTGGTGGGACATCCGCGGCCGGGAGGCGCCCCCGGCCGAGGGGCAGCTCGTCCGCGTCGTGGACCGGCGGGGTCTCGTCCTCGTCGTCGAACCGGCCGGCCCCGCCGGGGACCGGCCGCCTTCCGAGAAGGAGTGACCGTGAACGGAGCACTGGTCGGCATCCTCGCCGCCGTGGGAGTCCTGCTCCTGCTGGCGATGGCCGCCATCAAGATCGTCCCGGAGTACGAGCGCGGAGTGGTCTTCCGGCTCGGACGCATCATCGGGGCCAAGGGCCCGGGCCTCATCGTCATCATCCCCGTGGTGGACCGGCTGATCCGGGTCTCCCTGCGCACGGTGACCATGGACATCCCGCCGCAGGACATCATCACCAAGGACAACGTCACCGTCCGCGTCAACGCCGTGACGTACTTCAACGTCGTCGACCCCAACCGCTCCGTGGTGGCCATCGAGGACCACATCAAGGGCACCTCGCAGATCGCCCAGACCACCCTGCGCAGCATCCTCGGCCAAGTGGACCTGGACGAGCTGCTGATCAACCGGGACGAGATCAACCAGCGGCTCCAGCGCATCATCGACGACGTGACCAACCCGTGGGGCGTCAAGGTCACCCTCGTGGAGGTCAAGGACGTCGAACTGCCCCAGCCGATGCGGCGGGCCATGGCGCGCCAGGCCGAGGCCGAGCGGGACCGGCGGGCCAAGGTCATCCACGCCCAGGGCGAGTTCGAGGCCGCGCAGACCCTGTCGGACGCCGCGGAGCGGCTGGAGGAGCACCCGGCGGCCATGCAGCTGCGGATCCTCTCCACGATGGCCGAGATCACCGACGAGCGGAGCTCCACCATCATCTTCCCGCTGCCGATGGAGCTCCTCCGGCTGGCCGACACCCTCGGGACGCGCGGGCGGCCGTCCGGCCCCCACGTTGAGCAGGCGTAACCCGCGGTACGGTAGGGCGGCCGCGGTGTGCCGCACCCCCGGGCGGCCGGCCCCGCTCCGGGGCGGGGACCCGATTCCGGGCGGATGGGGCGGGTCCCGCCGGGTAGACGCCGCGACAGCGTGTGATGTCCGTGTTGTCGTCAAGTGCCGCCCCGCCGTTCGCCAGGGGTGTGGGAGTACGCATGTGGGACTGCCAGTCACCGCCGCTGTCGCCGGCCCCCGCCGGACCCCTCTCCGGGCGGTACCGCCTGGACCGGCCCCTCGGCTCGGGAGGTGTCGCGGACGTGTACGCGGGGGTGGACCTCCGCCTCGGACGGCCGGTGGCCGTCAAGGTCTTCCGCCCCGGTACGGAACCGGAGATGGAGGAACGCTTCGCCCAGGAGGCCCTCCTGCTCGCCCGGCTGCGGCACCCGGGACTGGTCACCGTCTACGACACCGGCCGGCACGAGGGCCGCGCCTACCTCGTCATGCAGCTGGTGGCCGGCCAGACCCTGCGCGACCGGGCGACCGCGCCCCTGCCGCTGCCCGAGGTCACCGGGCTCGGCGCCGCCCTGGCGGACGCCCTGGCCCATGTGCACGACGCGGGCATCGTCCACCGGGACGTGAAGCCCGCCAACATCCTGCTGGACACCGGGTCCCGTCCGTACCTCACCGATTTCGGCATCTCGCAGTTCGTCGGCACGACCGCGCACACCGCCACCGGCGCGCTGGTCGGCACCGCCGCCTACATGGCGCCCGAGCAGGTCACGGGGGAGGGAGCCGGGCCGCCCGCGGACGTGTACGCCCTCGGCCTGGTCCTGCTGGAGTGCCTCAAGGGCGATCTGGAGTACCACGGTGCGCCCCTGGAGGCGGCCATCGCCCGCCTGCACCGCCCTCCGGTTCTTCCCGGCTTCCTGCCGGACGACGTGGCCGCCCTGCTCCGGGCGATGACGGCTCTCGACCCCGCAGCCCGGCCCACCTCCCACGACTGCCGCACCGCGCTGGCCGCCCTGAGCGGCGACGGGACCGCCGTCCCGGGCCTCCACGCCCCCCACGGTCATCCGGCTGGCGGCTTCGTGTACGACGCCGCCGCACCCGCCGCCCCGGCCGCCCCGGCCGCCGCGGAGGCCGTGGCAGCCGGGCCCGGGCCCGCCGCAGGGCGGTCCGACGGCGACACCCTGCCCGGGATCCCCCGGCAGCCGGCACGGGGACGCCGCCTGCTCGCGGCCACGGGCACGGCGGTGCTCGCCGCCGTTCTCGGCACCGCGCTGACGGCTCCGGGCGACGCCGCCGGCAGCGGCGACCAGGCCGCGTCCGCTCCCGCCGGTTCCCGGCCCGAGCAGCCGGCGCACCGGGCCCCGGCCACGGAGCGGGCGGGAACTCCGGAGACACCGGAGCGGGGCGACGGCGTCCCGGCCCGGCAGGCGGACCACCGCCCGGAGTCCTCCGGGCCCGCCGCGTCCACCGCGGCCTCCGGTCCCACGCCGCGACGGCTCTCCCCGGGCCCGCACACCCGGTCCGGCACGCCCGGCCCGGCGGCGGCCTCCGCCCGGTCCGCCGCGGAGGCCCCCCGGGGGGCCCATGGGTTCCGGACCTCCGGCACCACGGGAAGGACCGGCACGACCGCCGAGGCTCCGGGGAAGGGCGCGAACGGCAAGGCGTGGGGCAAGCGGACGAAGATCCTGGACGGCGGGGGAGCGCACCGGCGCTGACGCCCGGCGGCTCGCCGGCCCATCTCATCGGCGACTCCGGGCCGTTGCCGCCCCGCTGTGTCCGCTGCCGGACCAGTTGCTCTCCGGGCCGGCCGCGGTGCACGCGGAGGGTGTCACCCACGGGAACATCAAGCGGCCACCGTCCTTGAGTGCCCGGGAACCGCTCAGCAGCGCACCGGCGCGGGCACCGTCATCCGGAACGGCCGGAAGGCCAGCGAGGGACGGGCCCGGACACCTCGCAGCGGCGGCAGCCGGTCCGACCACTCGGTGACGGTCATGGTCTCCCGGCGCGGCCTGCCGGTGAGCCGTCCGGCAACGAACAGGCGCCGCCCGGGAGTTCCGCCGAACCCGGGGAGCAGTGCCGGCACCGGCGGCAGCGCGGAGAGCGGCCCACGGCCGGGGCGGAAGACGATCCGGGCCAGCGTCCCCCCGGCGTCGCCGACCCGGACGGAGTCCCCGGCCCAGGTGAACTCGGCCGGTTCCTTGGGCAGTCCCCAGATGGCGCGCCCGCCCCGCACCGACGCGTCGTCGTCGACCCAGATCCGCTGGATCAGCAGCCCCGCCCGGCGGCCCCGGCGCACCAGCGGGCCCATGGCCAACTCGTCGTAGCGCAGGGTCCCTTCGCGGTAGCGCACCACGCCGACCGCGATCCGGCTCCGCGGCCCGAGCGGGCGGAGGTCCGGCGGCAGGTCCGGAGGCCGCCGGACGGGCAGCAGCCCGAACCACATCTCGCCCCGGGACACCCAGGGCGCGGGCGGATGGGACGGCCGTCCTCCGGTGGTGTCGGGCATCGCTCGCTCTCCCCTTCCCTCGTCTTCCGCGGCCTCCGCCGCCCTCATCAGGTGCTCTTCTCAGGTGCTCTTCCGAGGCTTCTTCCCGGGACTTCCGGGACCTTCCCCGGCCCGGCACGCGCGTACCGTCGCCCGGCGCCGCGTTTCCGGACGCCGGCCCGGAGGCGTCCGGTGGTCCGCCCGCCTCCCCTTCCCGTCCCCGGCGGGCGCACCGGAACCGCGGATCGATCAGCCCTCGCTTTGTCGGCATATGCGGGGATGGGCGGGGCAGTCGAAGCAAGGACCACCCCCTCTTCCGATGGAGGATCATCGTGCTGATGGCCCACCCCGATGTCCTGCGCGACCTCGTCGACCGCTACACGACCCTGCAGGCCGTGGCGGGAAGCGGCGAGACGGGCCCGGAGTTGCGCCGGCGCCTGGAGGACACCGCGTACACGCTCTGCGTGACCACCGGCACCCGCACGGTCGACAGAGCCCTGGCCGAGGCCCGGCGGCGGCTGGCGTCCGTCCCCGTCCGCGCCGCCGGCTCCACGGTGCCGGACTCCCTCTCCGGCACCGTGTCCGCCGGCTGAGCCCGGCGGCCGGGGCCGCGCCCTCGCGCACGACCCCGGCGCGCGGTCCGCCGGGGCGCGGCGCCGCGGCCGGTGCGCCGTACGCCGCGGCGCCGACGGCCCGACCCACCCGACACGTTACGGAGAACCGATGCCTTCCCCTCCCGGGCCACCCCGCCCCACCCCGCCCCCCGAGCACCCGCGGCGGCATCCGGACGGACCGCCGCGGACAGCCGGCGGCCCCGGCGGCGCGTACGCCCCGGACCGCGAGGTCCCGCTCGGCGGGTACGCCGCCCTGACCGCGGGCTTCGCCACCGGGGTCGGCCTCTTCGCCCTGGGCCTGCGGAAATCCGGGCGCCGGCTGCCCGAACGGGTGCCGCCCTGGGACCTGCTGGTCCTGGGCACGGCCGTCTACAAGGCGTCCCGGCTCGTCAGCAAGAGCAAGGTCGCCGGTTTCGTCAGGGCGCCGTTCACCCGGCGCACGGAGGAGCTGAGCGCCGGCGAGGTCATGGACGAACCGCACGGGCACGGTGCGCGGCGGGCCGTGGGAGACCTGCTGGCCTGCCCGTTCTGCCTCTCCGTCTGGGCCTCCGGCGCGTTGGTCTGCTCCTACGCCGCCGCCCCGCGGCCAACCCGGCTGGTGACCTCCGGGCTGACGGCCGTGGCCATCTCCGACTGGCTGCAGTACGCCTGGAGCTTCACCCAGGACCGGGTCGAGGGCTGATACGGGGCCGCGCCGCCGCCGCGACCGGGCCGCGGCATCACGGCCGGAGGCCGGGGCTCCGGGGACCGCTCCCCGGGGCCCCGGCCTTCGGCATGCCGGCCCTCGTCGCCTCGTCGCCTCGTCCGCCGTCCGCCGTCCGCCGTTTCAGGCTTCCGGGCCGGTCGTGCGCAGCGCCAGCAGCGCGCAGTCGTCGGGCTTGTCGGCGCTGGGCTGGTGGTGGAGGAAGACCTCGCACAGCTCGTCGGCGGACAACCCGGCCGTGCGGCGGGCGAGCCCGGTCAGCCGTTCGAGCCCGGTGTCCAGGATCTCGCCGCGGCGCTCGACGAGGCCATCGGTGAAGAGCAGCAGGGTCTCCCCGGCACGGACGCGCGTCTCGCTCTCCGTGTAGGCCACATCGTTGACCATGCCCAGCGGCGGCGCCAGGGCCCGGTCCAGATAGCTGCTGCTGCCGTCGGCGTGGATCAGCAGCGGCGGCAGATGGCCCGCGCGGGCGTAGTGCACCGTCCCCGACGGCCGGTGCAGCACGAGATAGCAGGCGGTCGCCATCCGACCGGGGTGGTAGGCGCGCAGGAAGTGGTCCAGCTCGGCGAGGACGGCCCCGGGTCGCCGCCCGTGGCGCAGCACGATGCCGCGCAGCGCCGCACTGATCTGCCCCATGGCGGTGGCCTCGGACAGGCCGTGCCCCGCGACGTCGCCGATGGTGAGCCCGATGTGGTCGCCGTCGAGCACATGGACGTCGTACCAGTCGCCGCCCACGTCGACGAGGTCGCTGCCGGGGGCGTAGCGGCCGGCGACGTCCAGTCCGTCGATCACTGGCAGGACGGGCAGCAGGCTGCGCTGCAGTCGCTCCGCGAGGCGGTGTTCGTGCTCGTACAGACCGGCCCGCCGCAGAGCCTGCGCGATCTGCTGGGCGATGGCCGTGACGTGGGCCTCCTCGGGCGGGTGGTCGCCGGCGTGGTCGACGGTGAGTTCACCGAGCGACAGCCCGTCCGCCTCCAGCGGCAGCCGCAGGAATCTGCCCGGGACTCCGGGCCCGTCCGGCCCGTGCGCGCGGTCCGTCGCCGTGTCCGGTCCGGTGCCCTGCTCCGGCACGGCCGGGGTGTTGCCGTGGTCGAGGTCGGTCCAGCTGTCGCCGGCCGCCGCGCGGAGGCTGTCCGCCGGGCCGAGGGACGGCACCAGCCGCTCGGAGTGCAGCGCCAGTCCGACCGACCGGGCGCCGAGAGCGGCGGGCGCGGTGTCGTGCACGGCCTGGACGACGGCGGCCGGGGTCGCCGCGGCCGCCAGGGCGGCGGTGAGCCGGTACAGGTGGTTGAGCCGGATGCGGCCCGTCTGTTCGGCGACGAGCAGATGCTCCCGCTCGGCCTCGGCCGCCCGCCGGAAGGCCATCTCCTTGTTGAGCGCGAGCACTTGCTGGCTCAGCGCCACGAACTGGTCGGTGTGGTCGAGGCGCGTCAGATGCAGCTGGATGGCCGGCTCGGGGCCGGTCCACCAGGTCGCGCGGGCGCCGTGGCAGCGGAACGGGATGAGCTCCCCGCGGGAGTCCTTGATCTTCAGGGAGCCCGGCAGGGGGTCCCCGCTGCGCAGCCAGTGGCCGAGATGCCCCCGCAGGCCGTCGGCGTTCCCGTCCGCGAGGGCGAACAGGTCGGCACCCGCCCGCAGCTCGGGCACCAAGCGCCGCGCGGCGGTGTTGACCGCCAGGATCCGCCCGTCCGCCGTGGCCAGCAGAACAGGGTGCGGCAGCAGCTTGGTGATCGCCCGGAAGAGATCCAGGCTCATTCAGTCACCGGGCCCGGCGCGGGGACACGGCCGGTCAGCGCGGAGTCGTCGAAGTACTCCCGGCCCGCGGCGGACGGGTCCCCCTCCGGGTCCTCCGGCTGCGGCACCAGGTGCACGACGACACGGCAGCCGGAGCTGCCCCGGGCGATCGTCTCCTCCAGGTCCACCCGCGCGTAGCCGAGATTCCGGGCGGCCACCGTGCCGAACATGTTGGAGGTGAGCATGCACATGGACTCACGCCCCTTCACCTGCTCGCCGAAGGGGCAGCTGTGGCTCCCCAGGACGATCTTCTCCTCGTCCTGCTCGATGATGTGGAAGCCGCCGCCGATGCGCTGCTTGAAGTCCACCATGACCTCGGCGACCTGCTCGCGGTTCAGCGTGTCCAGCCGGAGGGCCCGCGTGTACGTGTCGTTGAGCTGGAGGCCGACGGACTGCCCGACCAGGCTGATGTAGCCGGACGCCTCCTGCAGACCGATCACGGACTCCAGCGAGGTGGCCAGCTCCCGCAGCAACGTCCGCATGAACACATCACGCTCCACGCCGACCCCGGCTCGGGCAACCTGGTTCATGGGGTCCTCCCAGCAGTTCGCACTGACGCCGGATCCTCACGCCACCGTGGAGGGAAGCCGGTCATAAGAGACGATACGTCACCGCACGTCCGGGCCGGGAAACAGCTGTCTCCCGGCCTCTGCCTTCCCTTCCCCCGATACGTCCCGGCATGCCCGGCCCGGGAGCGGCTCGCGCCGTGCGCGGCGGCGTACGGGGGCGCCCGCGAGCCTCCGGACGGCATGGGCCCCCGCGCCTCACCCCGGAGCGCACGGGGGGCGGGCGGCGGCGGGCGCCGGTCCTCCGCGGCCGGGTCCGATGGTCCGGGTCCGGGGCCCGGACCCGGGGGGAGCCGCCGCTCATATCCCGTGCCGGGCACGGATGTTGCGGCGCGCCCGCGGCCGCGCCTGCGGTAGTGTGGCCGTCCCGAGCCGTGCACGACCGAGGAGGTGGGACCCATTACCGCTGTCGCAGGCCGGGTGCCCTCCTCTCGTGGACTCGACGTACGTCCGGGATAGGTGACAGGGAGGCGCCCTTCGGTTTCCGGAAGGTTCTCATGCCGCTTTTCCCCTCGTCGTCTCCTTCTTCCTTCTCTTCCTTCTCCTGCCCCTCCTCCCTGCCCGCCGGCGCTCCCCGGCCCTCCGCCGCCGCCACCGCCGCCGTCGTCGTCGCCAGACTGCGCGCCGCCGGCTGCGTCTTCGCCGAGGACGAGGCGCGCCTGCTGATCTCCGAGGCGTCCACCCCGGAGCGGCTCACGGCCCTGGTCGAGCAGCGCGTCGGAGGGCTGCCCCTCGAACACGTCCTCGGCTGGGCCGAGTTCTGCGGTCTGCGCGTCGCCGTGGATCCGGGTGTCTTCGTCCCCCGTCGCCGGACCGAGTTCCTCGTCCACCGCGCGGCGGCGCGCGGCCCGTCGGAGGGCCGGATCGCCTCCGGGGGCCCGGCGCCCGTCGTCGTCGATCTGTGCTGCGGCTCGGGCGCCGTCGGCGCGGCCTTGGCGGAGGCGCTGGGGCGGGCCGAGCTGTACGCCGTGGACATCGACCCGGCCGCGGTGCGGTGCGCCCGCCGCAACCTCGCACCCGCCGGCGGCCGGGTCCACGAGGGCGATCTGTACGAGCCGCTGCCCGCCCGCCTGCGCGGCCGGATCGACATCCTCGTCGCCAACGCGCCGTATGTGCCCACCGGCGCCATCGGACTGCTTCCGCCGGAGGCGCGCGACCACGAACCGCGTGTCGCGCTCGACGGGGGCGCCGACGGGCTGGAGATCCAGCGGCGGGTCACCGCCGGGGCCGCGCGCTGGCTGGCGCCCGGCGGACGCCTGCTGATCGAGACCGGCGAGCACCAGGCACCGGACACCGCCGCGGCCCTCGCCGGCGCCGGGCTGATACCCCGCGTCGACCACTCCGAGGAGCTGGACGCCACCGTCGTCACCGGCACCCGGCCTCCCCTCGGCCCGGGCCCCGGCCGCTGAGCGTGCCGCCCCGGCCCGGCCCGGCCCGGCCCGGCCCGGCCGTGCCGGGGCGGGAGGGCGCCGGTGCCTATAGTCGTCCGGTGGCCCTCTTCCGCATCACGCGCCGTACGCCGCTGCCCGCCGACGAGGCGTGGCGGCGCGTCACCGACTGGGAACGGCACGCGGACCATGTGCCGCTGACGCGCATCACGGTCTCCCCGCCCCCGCCCGCACCGACCCGCCCCGGCACCGTCTTCACGGCTCGTACCGGTGCCGGGCGGGTGGCGTTCGCGGATCCCATGGAGGTCGTCCTCTGGGAGCCGCCCGGGGACGGCCGGCCGGGCCGCTGCCGGATGGAGAAGCGCGGCCGGGTCGTGACCGGCTGGGCCGGGATCGAGGTGTGCGCCCGGGGCGCCGGCTCCGAGGTGCTCTGGAGCGAGGATCTGCGGATCACCGGGCTGCCGCGGCTCTTCGACCGTCCGACGGCCCTGGCCGGCCGCCTTCTCTTCGGCCGCGTCCTCACCCGGCTGCTCGCCACCGGCTGAACAGGCGTCACCGGAGTCCCGGCCAGGGGACTCGGTGGCAGGTCACGCGCACCTTCCGGCGTTCCCGGGGCAGAAGAAGGCCGACCGGACAGTCGAGCCCTCGCCGGAGGGCAGTGAGGAGAAGGAACCGTGCCCGTCACCTTCCGCAAGAGCTTCCGCATCCTGCCCGGAGTGCGGCTGAACCTCAACCGCCGCTCCATGTCGCTCACGTTCGGATCGGGCAAGGGCCCGAAGCGCACGTACAGCACGACCGGACGCACCACCACGAGCCATGATCTGCCGGGCCCCTTCGGCTATCGCAAGACGACCGGGCGGAGCGGGCACTGATCCGCGCGGCGCGCGCCCCGGCACGGGCCGGGCGGAGGACGGAACGGCGAAGGCCGGCGACCCGGAGGACGGGGTCGTCGGCCTTTTCGCCGCCCATCCGCACCGGATGGGCGGACGGGCGGGCAGGCGGAAGGACAAGCGGGCGGACGGAGCGGACGGAACCGAGGGAGCGGGGGAAGCGGGGGAGAGGAGCCGCGCCCCCGCTCAACCCCGCTCGCCGTAGCGGATGGTGACTTTCTCGAAGCCGAGCGAGGTCAGCAGCCCGCGGAGCATCGCGGTGGTGTTCTTCTCGGCGCGCTCGGCGAGTTCGCTCTCCTCGGCTGCCTCGGCGATGTGACGGACGGCGAGCCGGTTGACGGCGCGTTCGTCGTTCGGGTTGTCGGAGAACAGGTCGCCGAGCCGGTTCAGCAGCCCGCGCTGCTTCGACACGGCATACGAACGGTCGGCGTCCAGGGCGGGTTTCCCCAACCGCGCGCGGGGGAGCAGGAGCGTGGCCTCCGTGCGGTCCTCGTTGACGACGACGGCGCGCTCGTCGAGCTCGCCGAGGTCCACATAGGAACTGACGCTGCCGGTACCGACGTAGAGGGTCCTGGTCCCCCGGATGGAGTCCGGCAGGTACTTGGTGTCCTTCTCCAGATCGACGACGACCTGGAAGTTGCCGGAGGCGCCCTCGTAGCGGCTCATGTCCTGGATGGACTCCAGCAGGGCCGGACCGGACCGGTCGTGCGTCTCCTCCCCGAAGAGGCTGTCCAGGTCCGGAAGGACATCCGCCCTGGTGACGAGGGTGAACAGCAGGACCAGCGCCGCGAGTCCGGCGGTCGCTCTGGCCCACCACGGAAAGCGGCGGGACCGGCCGGGCGGGGCGGGGGGAGCGGGCTGGGTCTCGCTCTGTGCGACCACGGTGAGCCTCCCGGGGCGGCGTAGTTGTTCCGGCCGTCGATGCGAACCTTGTTGTGGACCTGACGCCCGTATGCCCCGGCCGCGGAACGCGCAGTCCCGCGATCCGCGCCCGGCCGAAGCACCGGAAGCACGGGGCGCTCCCTCCGTGCCCCGTCACCGAGCGGACCGGCGCCGATGCCGGTGGCGCTCCAGGATCCGACCCGTGTTCAAACCTCTCGATCCCGACGAGCCGGTCTTCAAGAAGAGCAGGTGGGGGACGAACCGACACGTCTACAATGCCGATAACCCCGTGGGACTCACGCTCATCGTGGTCAGTGAGGTTTCCCCAACGGTGATCACTTCCAGGTTTCGTTTTCCGTGGACATGATCTTGGCAGATTTGTTCCTACCAGGGGCTTCGCGTTTGTCCGTGGCCGGGCGCGGCCTGTCCGGCCTGCTCACGCATGGAGCGGTTCACACCTTTTCGCGTAAATCTTCGCTGAGCAGACGCCACTCGCCCACTCTCCCTTCTCAAGAATCACAGCAACTACATGTCCATCGCAGCTCGCGTACCGTCGCCGGGATCGGCGCCCAATTTGTTTGGGGAGTCGCCGTGTTGAGTACCTTCATGCCTATCGACAGGTTTCTGGATCTGTCCTTCCGAAGGCTGTGTGACGGCGGATTCGCCGGATTGGTATTCCTCGTATCCCGAACGGCAGACGATCCGGAAATCCAGGGGGGTCTGTTCAGGAACTGGAGTGACATCCATGACCTGACCGAGCGATACCTCGGCGTGATCGTGCCATCGGAGGGTGGCGCAGTCACGATCGCCGAGGATGTGCGTAACAGCTATCAGACTCGTGTGGCGGGTATCAGATGTCCTCACGGCGGCCACCGGCTGTCTCTCACCCGCGGTGATTCTCGCCCGTTATCCACCACCATGGTGGACCCGCATCGGAGGCGCCGGGCAGTCATCACGCCGTTCCGTACCGACCCCCTCGAAGATTGTCAGAACAGGCTGAACACATCGGTCAGCGCCCTGCAATCCTTCTTCGGCATCTCTGAGTCGCTCCTGCCGTGCCTGGTCATCGCTTCGCTTGCGGAAGAGGAGGTGTATGCCCTTGCGCTGGAGGAGGGCACAAGCGTGTATCACTTGCTCAAGCTCATCAAGACTCAGATGGAACCAGCGACCGCCCGATGCAGAGAGAAGGACGCCGAACGTCTCCACGCCATCAGGCAGTACAGGGAGCTACGGGCAACACCAGGCCGCGGAACCGTGCAGCAGAGAGCAGAGGCAGTCAGACAGCAGTGGGCAGACCTCACCGGCCGGATTGCACGCGACCTTGCCCAGGTTGCCGACGTCACCCCCTCCCGCCAAGAGGCTGGACAGCTACGCTGGATGAGTCAGCGACTGCAGATCGCAGGGCCCCTGAGCGAGGCTGAGGCCACCACAGCACGAGAGCTTCGACGACGGCTTCGAGAAGCAGGCACATTCGGACGACTGCCGCGCAAGCTGGGCAGAGCGTTAAGGCGGCTCAACAACGGCTATCCGGAAACTGATGCAGCGGTCCAACGTTGGGCCATGATGACGGCTGCCGAAGTTGCTCTTGAGCAGAGAATCGATCGCACCCGGTCTGAGCTCGCTGCCTTCGAACAAGAGCTGCAACTCGGCAAGGCCGTCGCCGCTGCTGCCGTAGAAGTGGGCCTCACGGAGTCAGGGGCGCGGGGCCTGCTCTCCCCGAGGCGATGCGCTTGGCCGATCACCGTCCTGAGTCGCCCGCAGCGCTCTCGCCCGAGGCTCACGACGGGGTGGAGCTGATGGGCGCCACGTCATCCCCCGCCCCATACGAGATGCTCCTGACCGACCAACTCGCCGAGGAACGGAGCAAGAAGACGTCCTTGGAACAGCGCGGCATCGCGGTGATCTCAACTTCGGGCACCCTGGTCGCAATCGTCCTCGGCTTCATCTCCCTACGGGGTGCGCAGAACGCAGCTGCCCGGTCCTCGGGGACCACATCACTTCTTGTGTTGGCCCTCATCGCGCTTGCCGTCGCTGCCGCCGTGGGGCTACTCATAAACCTGCCTTTGCGCACACCTGTCATCGAAGCCACGGACTTCATGGCGGTATTGGATGCCCCGAACTGGAACTCCCGCGATCAGGAGGATCTCCGGTCCGAACGCAGGATTCAGGTGCGGATACTGCTCCGCCTGAGCCAGATCAACAGGATACGAGCCCGAGTGCTGTTCGCGGCGCTCCTGCTGGAGGTCGCCGCGCTTACGCTGATGCTGTTCAGCGCCGTGCTGGCTCTCAAGTAGCCGGCTCCAAGGTGGCTTACCGTGACCGTCGCCCAGCATCAGAAGCCGGTGTTTGCGCACCGTCGAGAGATCTGGCAAGTGCGTACGAGCCCTGAATTCCAGCTTCAAGCAGGACACAGTAAACTTGTTCAGCGTTGCCTCTCCGGAGTGAGGACGGCGGCTGCGACTGCGGTGAGGAGGGTGGGCTGCAACGGGCGTGTCGGAAGAGTCGCCAGGATTTCAGGTGGGCGACTCCGCGTTCGACGGGTGCCCGGGCGGCGGACAGAGCCCGGTTGGCCGTGCGCTCGGTGGGTGTGAGGTCGCCGTTCGGCGGGCGGCGTTTGGCGGTGGTGACCCAGTCTCCGGCACCGATGTAGGCCATGTCGGCGCGGTCCGGGACGCCCTGGCGTTCGCAGATTCGGATGATCTTGTGAGTGCGGGCTGCGGTCAGGTCGTGGGTCCGGCCCGGTCCGTTCGAAACAGGGCCCATTGGCTCCCCGAGCCTTCCCCGTTCGGCACTGTGCCGGGCCGGTGCGAGACGGCAGCCTGGTCCTGCGGCCTTGGGGGGCGGCGCCATAGGGGTACGAGGAGAGGAGCGAGGGGGTAGAACAGGGGGGAAGTGCGAGGGCGGCCCGGCAGAGTGTCCCCGGGCCGCCCTCGCCGTGTCCGGATCACCCGGGGCGAGTCCCGGACCGTCCGGACACGGAGGCCGCACACGCCGCACACACCACCGCACCACACCCGCCCCACCCCGGAGGACGCACATGCCCGACAAGCCCCGTGACCGGACCCCGGCCGGAACCGTGCCCGCCGGCACCGCGCCGAGCGGCCGGCCCGCCCGGCTGCCCCGCCCGGTCTACGAGCAGGAACTGCTGCGCTTGCAGGAGCAGTTGGTGGTCATGCAGGAGTGGGTGCGCGCGACGGGCGCACGGCTCGTCGTGCTCTTCGAGGGCCGCGACGCGGCCGGGAAGGGCGGTGCCATCAAACGTGTCACCGAGTATCTGAACCCGCGCGTGGCCCGGGTCGCCGCCCTGCCCGCGCCTACCGAACGCGAGCGCACCCAGTGGTACTTCCAGCGCTACACCGAGCATCTGCCCGCCGCCGGCGAGCTGGTCCTCTTCGACCGCAGCTGGTACAACCGGGCCGGAGTCGAGCGGGTGATGGGCTTCTGCACCGAGGAGGAGCACGCGCGCTTCCTGCGCCAGTGCCCCGTCTACGAGCGGCTGCTCATCGAGGACGGCATCCTGCTGCGCAAATACTGGTTCTCCGTCAGCGACGAGGAGCAGGAACGGCGCTTCCGCTCACGTATGGCCGACCCGACGCGGCGGTGGAAGCTGTCACCGATGGACCTGGAGTCCCGCATCCGCTGGGAGGACTACTCACGGGCCAAGGACGAGATGTTCGCCCACACCGACCTCCCCGACTCCCCCTGGTATGTCGTCGACGCGGACGACAAACGGCGGGCGCGCATCAACATGATCGCCCATCTGCTCGCCACCGTCCCCTATCACGAGGTGCAGCGGCGCGAGTTGAGCCTGCCGCCCCGCCCGCCGTCCACCGGCTACCGGCGGCCGCCGCGCGACACCCAGACCCATGTGCCCGACCACGCCTCCTCCCTGCCGGGAGCAGCGGGAAAACGGTCGTGAGGCCGAGCGTCTCGCGGGCGGGGCGGAGAGCCGACCCCGTGCCGGGATCCCTGCACGGGCGGTGACTCCCCGGGGCCGGGGACGGCCCCGCCCCGGCCCACAGCCGCCCTCACCGGCGCTCTCGCATGTGCTCCTTGACTCCGGGTAACCGGTGCCCACGAAGCAAGACGACCCTGGGGGTGGCACCGTGGTACGCGTACCGTTCGGCAAGACGCCGACGACTGAACGGAAGAACGGCAAGGCCGAGGCGGGCGCGACGAAACGGAGCGCGACCACAGCGCGCCGAAGGCCGGGGGGCGGGCTCGCGAGGGCCAAGGCGGGCGGGCGCGGAAGCGGCGCCTCCGACTCGGGGGACCGGCGCTCCGGGCCCACCGGTTTCGTCCGGGTGCTCGTGATGCTGGTGGCCTTCGCCGGGATGGTCGCGTTCGCGGTCGTCCTGGCCCGGCTCACGCTCGAACCCTCCGTCGCCAGCGAGGATCTGATCCACAGCAACCTGCGCCCCGGCGACTCCATCCGCAACTACCTCGAACAGCCCGCCTTCCAGGACACCGTCAAGCAGATCGGCGGCAACATCCTGCTCGGCCTCCCCTTCGGCCTGCTGCTGCCCGTGCTGCTCCCCAAGACCCGGGGACTCATCCGCGTGGCCCTGACCACCGCGGTGGTCATGGTGCTGGTGGAGCTCGCCCAGGGCTCGCTCGTCCGGGGCCGCGCCTTCGACATCGACGACGTCATCCTCAACACCACCGGTGCGCTGATCGGTTACCTCCTCCTCGGCCGGCGTCTGGGCCGCGCCGTGCATCCCCGGCGGCACCACTGGTGGCACCGCTGGACCGACGGCCCGGCGCGCACCTGACGGCGCGGCGCCCCTGCCGCCCGCGCCCGGCTGCCCGCAGCTTGGCGCGGGGGTGGAAGCACCGGGTCGCGGAAAAGAAGTCCCCTACTGCGACCGGTGGTTGAGCGGGTCGGCGAAGAGATGCGTGAAGGCCAGCTCCGCGGCGCCCACCAGAATCGTGTCGTTGCCGAGCCGGCAGACGCGGAAGCGGACGTTCTCCCGGGCCGCGGCCAGCGTGTGCGTGTTGATGCTGCTGCGGATGTGGGCGGCGGCGCCCAGGTAGATGTCCGGCAGGGTTCCGCCGAAGATGACGGCCGCGGGGTTGTAGAGGTTGACGAGGTTGGCGATGCCGATGGCGAGCCAGTCCCCGACGGTGTGCAGCGCGGACCGGGCGGTGATGTCGCCGCGGTCGGCGGCCTCGATGATGGTCCGCACCGCCTGCCGGCCCGTGGTGGCCGGCACGCGTCCGGCCGCGTCAAGGAGCGCGTTCTGCCCGGCCTCGGCCTCCAGGCAGCCGCGGGCGCCGCAGCCGCAGCGCCGGCCGTCCCGCGGGTTGACGATCATGTGGCCGACCTCGCCGCCGTACCCGCTGCTCCCGCGCAGCAGCCGGCCGCCGGTGATGACGCCGCCGCCGATGCCGATGTCGCCGTGCAGGTAGATGAGATCGTCCAGGCCCGTACCGGCGCCCCGCAGGTGCTCGGCCAGGGCGCCGAGGTTGGACTCGTTGTCCAGCAGCACCGGCAGGCCGAGGCCGAGCCGGCCGCCGAGGTCCCCGCCGAAGTCCTCGTCCGTCCAGCCGATGTTGGGGGCGGAGCGGACGAGGCCGTCGGGATGGCGGACCATGCCGCGCACCGCCGCGCCGGCGCCGACGCACACGGCGTCCGCGGGCGCGGCGGCCATCATCTGCTTCGCGTGCCCGGCGAGGATGCCGGCCGCCTCGCCCGGGTGCATGCCGATCCCCGGGTACGTGGTCTCGCGGCGGTCGAGGAAGGCACCGCCGAGCCCGATGCGGGCGGCGGCGAGGTAGTCGACGCCCACATCGAAGGCCAGCACGTACACCCGGGTGCCCTCGGGCTTGACGACCAGGGAGGGCCGGCCCGCCCGCCCCGTCTCGCGGGGGAGTTCCTCACGCACCAGACCGGCCGAGGTCAGCTCGCTGACCAGGGCCAGAATGGTGCTGCGGTTGAGCCCCATGCGCTCGGCGAGGGCCGCCCGGGAGGCGGGGCCGCCGAGGTGGATGTGGCGGAGCAGACTGCTGAGATTCTGCCGGCGGACCTCCTCCTGCGAGGGACCGGCTTTCATCCGTGCTCCGACTTCATCGCTGTACGGCTCGGCGGCGGGACACCGCGTCCACACCGGCGGCGATCAGCAGGACGGAGCCGGTCACAGCGTACTTGACCCCCGAGCTGTACCCCATCAGACCCATGCCGTTCTGAATGACGGCGACCACCATGCCGCCGAGCACCGCGTCGACCACCCGGCCGCGGCCGCCGAAGAGACTCGTCCCGCCGATGACCGCCGCGCCGACCGCCAGCAGCAGGACGTTGCTGCCGCCCGTGTTGGGGTCCACCGAGTTGCCGCGGGAGGCCGCGATGATGCCGCCGACCGCCGCCAGAGTCGAGCAGATGACGAAGGCGGAGACCCGGATCGCGGAGACGTTGATCCCGGCCCGCCGTGCGGCCTCGGGGTTGCCGCCGACGGCGTAGATGTGCAGGCCGTAGGAGGTGCGCCGGAGCACGAACGTCCCGATGACGACGAGCACGGCGATGAGCGGCACCACGATCGGCACGCCCTTGAGCGAGTCGACCAGGACGTTGCGGCTGCGCTCCTGGTTGAGCAGATGGACGGCGACGCCGCCGAGGACGGCGAGGGAGCCGATCCGGACGGCGAGCAGGGAGGGCGGGGCGGAACTGAGGCCCCGCCGGCGACGGTTCGCCGCCTGCCGCAACTGGACGAAGGCGAACGCCCCGACACCGGCCGCCAGCAGGGCCCAGCCCAGCGCGGGGGAAAGGTTGTCGTTGGCGATGGCCAGGATCGTCTTGTCGTTGATCGAGATGTTGGTGCCTTCCTTCAGCAGCATCAGCACGATGCCCTGGAAGGCGAGGAAGGCGGCCAGTGTGACCACGAACGAGGGTATGCCGATCCTCGCCACCAGCAACCCCAGCACCAGGCCGATGAGGACACCGGTGAGCACGGCCGCGAGGACGGCCCCGTACCAGGGCCAGCCCATGTCGGTGAGGAGGATGGCCAGCACGGCGGCGCAGACACCGCTGGCGAAGCCGGCCGACAGGTCGATCTCGCCGAGGAGGAGGACGAACACCAGGCCCATGGCGATGGCGATGCTGCCGGCGCCCTGGGTCAGGAGGTTGGCGAAGTTGAGGTTGGAGAGGAAGACCGGCCGCAGGATGGCGAAGACCAGGCAGAGCACGACCAGGCCGAGGACGGCCGGGAAGGCGCCGAGGTCGCCGCCGCGGAGCCGGGCCGCGTAGTCGCGGACGGTGGTGCGCAGACCGGGGGCGGCGGGCGGCGGCTGCTTGGCGGTTTGCTGCTGGGGCTGCGGCGGGTCCTGGTGGACGGCGGTGGTCATGCGGTGGCTCCGTTGGTGGTGGCGAGGCCCAGATCCCCGCTGCGTCCGGCGGTGATCAGTTCCACGACCTGCGCGTGGGTGACGTCGGTCGTCCTGACCTGGGCGGCCATCCGGCCCAGGTAGAGGGCCGCGATCCGGTCGGAGACCGCGAAGACGTCGTTGAGGTTGTGCGAGATGATGACGACGGTGAGGCCGTTGTCGGCCAGCCGCCGGACCAGCTCCAGGACCTGCGCGGTCTGGGCGACGCCGAGCGCGGCGGTCGGCTCGTCGAGGATGACGACCTTGCTGTTCCACAGCACGGCCTTGGCGATGGCCACGGTCTGCCGCTGGCCGCCGGAGAGGCTGGCGACCCGCTGGCGCACCGACTTGACGGTCCGTACGGACAGGCCGGCGAGGGTCTCGGCGGCCATCTCCTCCATCGTGGCCTCGTCCAGGATCAGCCCGCTGCGCTTCTCGCGGCCCAGGAACATGTTCTGGACGATGTCGAGGTTGTCGCAGAGCGCCAGGTCCTGGTAGACGATCTCGACGCCGAGGGCGGCCGCGTCCCTCGGGCTGTGCATCTGCACCGGCCGGCCTTCGAAGAGGTACTCGCCCGAGTCGAACGAGTGGATGCCGCCGATGCACTTGACCAGGGTGGACTTGCCGGCTCCGTTGTCGCCGACGAGCGCGGTCACCTCCCCCGGGTGGGCGGTGAAGTTGACGTCGTGCAGGACCTGCACCGGGCCGAAGCTCTTGTCGATCCCGCGCAGTTCCAGGATCGGGGTGGCGGTCATGGAGGGATGGCTCCTTGGGGTCGGGACCCGCGGCGGGACGGGTTACTTGATGCCGGCCTCGGCGCAGAGTTCGGCGTACTTCTTGGTGCAGAGCTCCGCCTTGGTCACGTAGCCGTCGTCCACGACGTCCTTGACGTTGTCCTTGAAGATGGCCACCGGGGTCTCCAGCACCGCCGGGACGTCCCGCTTGCCCTCGGGGTCGCGGACGGTCGCGTTGGTCTCGGCCTTCTCGCCCTTGGCCAGGGAGATCGCGAGTTCGGCGGTGGCGTCCGCCTCCTTCTTGACGGCCTTGTAGACGGTCATGCACTGGTCGCCGGCGAGGATGTTCTGCAGGCCCTGGACGGTGGCGTCCTGGCCGGTCACCGGCACCTTGCCGTTGCGGTTCTGCTTGCGCAGGATGGCGATGGCGGCGTTGCCCAGACCGTCATTGGCGGCCAGGACCCCGTCGATCCCCGGCTCCTTGGTGAGCATCTGCTCGAAGATGGTGCCGGCCTGTGCGTTGTCCCAGTCCGGAACGGACTGGTTGGGGCCCTTGGCGTATTCGCCCGACTTGTACTTCGGGTCGAGGACGCCGTCGTAGCCCTCGGCGAACAGCTTGGCGTTGTTGTCGGTGGGGGAGCCGTTGAGCTCCGCGACCATCGGCTTCTTCACCTTCTGCTCGGCCAGGCACTTGCCGAGGCCCTCGCCCTGCAGCCGGCCGACTTCCACGTTGTCGAAGCTGACGTAGTACTGGGCGGAGCCGCCGAGGGTGAGCCGGTCGTAGTCGATGGTGGCGACGCCCTGCGATTTCGCCTTGTCCAGGACGGCCTTGCCGGTACCGCTGTCCAGGTTGACGATGATCAGGACGCCGACCCCGCTGGTGATCATCTGGTCCGCGATGGTCTGGAAGGTCTGCTTGTCGCCCTGGGCGTTCTGGATGTCGTAGTCCACACCGGCCTTCTTGAAGGCCGCGGCCAGGTACTTCCGGTCCGCGGTCTCCCAGCGGTCGGAGGACTTGCTGTCCGGGAGGATCACGCCGATCTTCGGCTTCTTGCCGTCGGAACCGGCGGCACCGTCCGAGGAGGAGTCCTCGCCGCAGGCGGTGAGAGTGGAGGCGAGCAGGGTCGCCGAGGCGACGGTGAGGAGGAGTCCCTTGCGCATGGGCAGGGTCCTTTCTGCGGGTGCGACGGGACAACCGTCCGCACGGTGTTCTACGGGAGCCTTACGGGATGAGAAGCGCGCTCTCGACCGGTTCGCGGGCGTTGGTGGGGAACGCCCGACTGAATGTTGTGAGCGGGAACTTATGGGCATCGCGGGGGGCTGCGCCAGCCCCCGGACGGGAGAATTTGTTGGGCGCTATAACAATCAGATGACGCGGCCGCCGCCCGGGGCCGGCCGGGAAGCGCGGTCATGCCCGCCGCGGCCTCCGGAGACGCGGGAGCGGACCGGTCCCCCGGAGGCGGACCGGCGGGACCGGGCGTTCGTTACGGTGGCCGTCATGTTCTCCGACCGGGGCCCGACCCTCCGCGAACTCGCCGTGCAGGCCCTCTCCTCCGTCGAGCGCGGCTACGACCTGCTCGCGCCCAAGTTCGACCGGACGCCCTACCGCACCCCCGACCGCGTGCTCGACGCGGTGGCCGCCGCGCTCCGCCCGCTGGGGCCCTTCGGCACCGGGCTCGACCTCTGCTGCGGCACCGGGGCCGGCCTGGGCGTGCTGCGCCGGGTGTGCCGGGGGCGGGTGACCGGCGTCGACTTCAGCGCGGGCATGCTCGCCGCCGCCCGGTCCGCGGTCCCCGCGACCGCGGACGGCCCGGCCGTGGACCTGGTGCGGGCCGACGTCCGGCGGCTCCCGTTCACGGACGCCTTCGATCTGGCCGTCAGCTTCGGGGCCCTCGGGCACTTCCTGCCGGAGGAGCGGCCCGCGCTCTTCGCCCGGGTGCACGCGGCGCTGCGGCCGGGCGGGGTGTTCGCCTTCCCGCTGCCGGCCCCGCCCCCGGTCGGGTCGCGGCCCTACTGGGCGCTGTGGGGCTTCGACGCCGCCATGCGCGTCCGCAACGCGCTCTGGCGGCCCCCGTTCGTCATGTACTACCGCACCCTCCGCCTCGACGGCGTGCGGCGGGAGCTGGCCGCGGCCGGATTCGCGGTGGGCACGGTGCCCCTGGAGGAGCTCGGCCGGCGGCCGGACGGCAGCCCCCGCTGCCGTCTCGTCGTGGCCCGCCGGGACTGAACCGGCGGACTGATCCGGCAGGCCGGCGGGACGGCGGGACGGATCCGGCGGGGCCACGCGGAGGGGACATCGGGGGACCAGCGGGTGTGAATCCGGCGGAACGGGGAACTCCGTCGGAACCGCGCGCGGGGAAGCGGCGATTCCGCGCCGGCGGAACGCGGAGATGCCCCGGCGCCACGCGAGGAGGAGGAACCCTGTGAGAGCCGTCGTGTACCAGGAGCCGTACAACGTGACGGTGGAGGACGTCGAGGATCCCCGGATCGAGGACCCCACCGACGTGGTCATCAAGGTGACCACCTCGGCGATCTGCGGTTCCGACCTCCACATGTACGAGGGCCGCACCGGAGCCGAGCCCGGCATCGTCTTCGGCCACGAGAACATGGGCGTCGTGCAGGAGACCGGGCCCGGCGTCGCCGGGATCCGCGAGGGCGACCGGGTCGTCCTGCCGTTCAACGTGGCCTGCGGCTTCTGCAAGAACTGCCTCGCCGGCAACACCGGCTTCTGCCTGACCGTCAACAAGGGCTTCGCGGGCGGCGCGTACGGCTATGTGTCGATGGGCCCCTACCGCGGCGGGCAGGCCGAGTACCTGCGGGTGCCGTTCGCCGACTTCAACTGCCTGAAACTGCCGCCCGGCGACGAGCACGAGGACGACTTCGCGCTGCTCGCGGACATCTTCCCCACCGGCTACCACGCCACCGAGCTTGCCCGGGTGTCACCGGGTGAGTCCGTCTGCGTGTTCGGTGCCGGGCCGGTCGGCCTCATGGCGGCGTACTCCGCGCAACTCCGCGGCGCCTCCCGGGTCTTCGTCGTCGACCGGCAGCCGGACCGGCTGCGCCTCGCCGAGAGGATCGGGGCGGTACCGGTCGACTACAGCCAGGGCGACGCGGCCGAGCAGATCAAGGAGCAGACCGGGGGAGAGGGCACCGACAAGGGCATCGACGCCGTGGGCTACCAGGCCACCGCGCGCGAGGGCGAGGAGCAGCCCGCCATCGTCCTCAACACCCTGGTCGAGGCCGTCCGGCCGACGGGCATGCTGGGCGTCGTGGGGCTGTACGTCCCCGAGGACCCGGGCGGCCCGAGCGAGCACGCGCAGAAGGGCGAACTGCTCTTCCGCATCGGCCGGTTCTTCGAGAAGGGCCTGCGGATGGGCACCGGCCAGGCCAACGTCAAGGCGTACAACCGCCACTTGCGCGACCTCATCGTCGCCGGCCGGGCCGAGCCCGCCTTCGTCGTCTCCCACCGCCTGCCGCTGGAGGACGCCCCGGACGCCTACCGGCGCTTCGACCGGCGCGAGGACGGCTGGACGAAGGTGCTGCTGAAGCCGGGACAGGCCGCCGCCTGAGGGCGTCGGCACGGCTTGCGGCACAGCCGGGAGGGCACCGCCGGGAGGAGCGGTGCCCTCCGGTCGTGCCAACACCCGTGCCGGGCAGCCGCGTTCCCGGACCCCGGCACACCGGCACCCCGGCACACCGGCACCCCGGCACCCCGGCACACCGCTCCCGGGCCCGGACGAGTGGCGCCCCGGCCCGGATCAGTCGTGGGCGAAGCGGACGTCGGGCAGGACGCGGCGCAGCCAGGCGGGGGACCACCAGGCGGCCCGGCCGGTCAGCCGCAGCAGCACCGGCAGCAGTACCAGCCGCACCAGCAGGGCATCCAGCAGGACGGCGATGCCCAGGATGATGCCCATCTCCTTGGGCGGCAGCGGCTTCGCGAGGGCGAAGGTGAAGAAGACGGCGACCATGACCCCGGCCGCGGCGAAGATCACCCGGCCCGAGTGCGCCAGCGAGCCGACCATCGCGTCACGCGGGTCCTCGCTCCGCTCGAAGTGCTCCTTGGCGGAGGAGAGCAGGAAGACGGTGTAGTCCATGGCGATCGCGAAGATCATGGCGAAGAAGAACACCGGCGCCCAGGCGTCCAGGAAGCCCTGCGAGGTGAAGCCGAGCAGATCGTCGCCCCAGCCCTCCTGGAAGATCAGCCGGGCGGCGCCGAACGCGGCACCGGTGGACAGCAGGCTGGCCAGGGTGCCCAGCGCCGAGATCAGCGGCGCCTGCAGGGCCAGCAGGAGCAGGGCGAAGCCGAGGACCAGGACGACGCCGATGACCAGCGGGGCCTTGTCGCTCAGCAGCTTCTGCAGATCGAGGTTCTCCGCGGCGGCGCCGCCCACCAGCGCCTCCTCGGGCAGCGCGGCGCGCAGTTCGTCCAGCGTCCCGCCCAGGGCCGGATCCGAGGGGTCCACCTCCGGCACGGCCTGGATCATCGACAGGCCGGAACCGTCCTGGGCCGGCTGCGCGGGCATGACGGCCGCGAGGCCGGGAGCCCGCTCCAGCGCGGCGGCGGTGTCGTTCGCCCGGACGCTCGGCGTGATCACCTGGAGGGTGCCGGGCGCGCCGGGACCGAACGCCTCGCTCACGGCCGCGTAACCGGCCCGTGCCGAGGCGTCCTCGTCCACCACCGTGATGGACGGCATCGCGGTGCGCAGCCCGAACACCGGGACGGCCAGCGCCGCCAGCACGGCCAGCGACGCCGCGCCGTAGAGCAGCGGACGGCGCCACAGGCGCTCGCCCCAGGCGGCGAACACGGGCGAACGGTGCTCGCCGGCCTTCACCCAGGGCAGCGCCACGGCGTTCACCCGGTGGCCGAGCTTGCCCAGGACGGCCGGGAGCAGGGTCAGGGTGGCGGCGAGCACGAAGAGCACCGCGAGCATGATGCCCCCGGCCATGGACCGGAACGCCGGCGCGGGCACCAGCATCACGGCGGAGAGGCTGATCACGACGGTGATCCCGGAGAGCAGTACGGCCTTGCCCGCGGTGTCCATGGTCTCGGTGACGGCCCGCACGGGCGTGTCCGCCCGGCTCAGGGCGCCGCGGAAGCGCATCACCAGGAACAGGGCGTAGTCGATGCCGAGCGCGAGGGCGAACATCATCGCGAAGTTCATCGCCCAGACGGAGATCGGCGTCAGCTCGTTGAGCAGGACCAGGCAGCCGGCCGAGGCCACCAGCCCGGCCAGGGTCAGCAGCAGCGGCAGCCCGGCGGCGACGAGCGAGCCGAAGGCCAGCACCATGACGGCGAGCGTCACCGGCCAGGAGAGCACCTCCGCTCGGATCATCGCGTCGTGGTTGGCCTCGTTGAAGTCGCTCCACAGCACCGAGGAACCGGTCGCGTGCACGGTGACGCCGTTCCGCGACAGCTCCTCCAGGGGCTCCTTGAGGTCGTCGGCGGCCCGCACCATGTCGTTGGTGTCCGCGGCGGCGCCGCCCAGCACGATGGCGGTGCGGCCGTCGGGACTGAGGGTCGCCCCGGGCTGCGGCGGGATCACCTCGGAGACGCGGTCGTCGGCCTCCAGCTCCCGGGTGACCTCGGCGATGACCCGCCGTACGGCCGGGGCCGTGACCTGCCGGTCAGCGGAGACCACCACCTGCAGGGCGGAGGAGGCGTTGCCGCCGAAGTGCCGCTGGGCGAGCTCGCGGACCCGGACCGACTCCGAGCCGCCTGCCTGCCACCCGGCGCCCGACAGGGCCGAGTTGACCTGCGGGGCGAAGACGCCGAGGGCGGCCACGACCACCAGCCAGCCGAGGAGGACGAGCTTGGCGTGGCCGGCGGCCCAGGCTCCCAGGCGGCCCAGCGGCCCCGGCCCGTGGACGACTCCGGTGTCCGGTGGCGTGCTCCGGGCGTTCGGTGGCAGGGAGCTCATGTCTCGTCCTCCGCACCCGGCGGGCGGTGGACCCGCGGGGTGACTGACGTCCGGTGCTGCGGCGATGGGGGATCCACCCCTGCCTATCAGCAGGCGGACGCGGGCTCCTCCGCACGCACCCCTGAGAGGCACACCGTCCGGCCGGACGGCCGAACGCGGGCCCACCGACGGCCGGGCGGCGCGGACCGGGCGCGGCCCCGGGCGGCCGGGGGCTCCCCGTACCGGCCGGGCTCCCGGTACCGGCCGGTGCCGGTCAGTCGCCGCTGACGCGGACGTTCGCCGCGAGCGGGCAGAAGCGGATCGCCTCGTCGATCAGCGTCGACCGGGCGTCGCCCTCCAGCCCCGGCAGGTCGATGGTGACGTCCGCGGCGAGGGAGTAGCGCAGGGCGCCGTCGTGCTCCAGGGACACCTCGGCGGTGACGCTGCTGCCGGCCGCGTCCGAGCCACGGACTCCGGCCGCCAGTTCGATCGCCTGGTGCATGCACGTCGCCACGGCCGCCGCGTACAGCTGTTCGGGGCTCCAGCCGGAACGTTCGTCGAGGCCTCCGGGCGCCGTGGGGTTCACCACGGGCAGCGCCCGGCCCCCGTCCCCGCTCACCCGGGCCTCCGCCGCCCCCGGCCGCGACTCGACCGCCGTGGTGTAGAGCGTGCGCTGCTGGGTCGTCATGTCTGCTCCTTCCGCCGGATGCCTCCCTCCAGTCTCGGACCGTCCGGCCGGACCGGCGACCGCAGCCGACAGCGCCCCGCTGGCCAGGGAGGACGCGAGGGCCGGCAGGTCTGCCGGGGCCGCCGGATGCACTCCGGCCCCCGGCCCTCTGCCCCGGCCCCGGCGACCGCCCCGTGGTGTCCGGACGGTCCCGGGGACGACACGTGGCGCCGCCGGTCGTCGAACGGGAGGACCGCCGACCGTGTCACCGCGGTGGCGGGGACGGGTCCGGCGGGCACCCGGCCGTCTGCCGAATTGCCGCCTCCCGCCGCCGGCCACACAGTGGAGACCGGGAGCCACCGGGGCCTGCACGGCACCGTGCCGCGGCGGCCACGCGCCGGGCGGCGTCCGCGGCCGCAGGCCGTGTCCGGGCAGGCCCGTCCGCGGAGGAGAGAGACAGTGCTGCATTCGGTTGTCGCGGGGGTCGACGGATCTCCGCAGAGCCTGACCGCCGCGGACTGGGCGGCCCGCGAGGCGGTGCTCCGCGGCCGGCCGCTGCGCGTCGTCTGCGCCCGGGACACGCTGCCGACCGACGCGGAGGCCGCCCTCGGCCCGGGGGAGGGATACCGCTGGATGGAGGAGCGGCTGGAGGATCTCGGACGGCGCCTCCGCGAACGGCACCCGGATCTGCCGGTGGACATCATGCGGGAGCCGGACCCGCCGGTGGAGAGCCTCCTGGACCAGCACGCCGAGCTGCTCGTCCTCGGCTCCCGGGGGCTGGCCGGCATGGTCGGGCACCTCATGGGCTCGGTGAGCCTGGCCGTCGTCGGCCGCTCCGAGCGGCCCGTGGTCCTCGTCCGGGCCGGTTACGACCCCGGAGAGCCCGAACACGGTGTCGTCGCCGTCGGGTTCGACTACCACCACGAGGCGGAGGAGCCGGTCCGGTTCGCCTTCGAGGCGGCCGCCGCCCGGGGCGCCCGGATCAAGGCCGTCCACGTCTGGGACGCCCAGCGGGCCTACGGCTGGGCCACGATCCCGCAGGACATGGAGGTGCTCGACGAGTACGAGGGCCCGGCGCGGCGGTATCTCGCGGACGCGGTCGCCCCCTGGCGGGAGAGATACCCGGAGGTCGGGATCGTCGAGGAGGTCGTCCGCGGCAGTGCCGGCCCCGGCCTCATCGCCGCCGGCGCCGGCACCGATCTGCTGGTCGCCGGCCACCGCATCCGGGGGAAGGGCCGGGCTTCGCCGCTCGGCCACGTCACCCACGCGGTGCTGCACCACGCGCCCTGCCCGGTCGCGGTGGTCCCGCACGGCTGAGCCCCGCGCTCGCGCGCACTGCCGGGCGCGTCCCGGCGCCGGCCGGCGCGGGCGGGGTCCGGCCAGGGCGATGGCCCCGTGACCCCGTGGCTGCCGTGGCTCCGGTGGCGGCACAGGCGGGCCGGTGACCTCCCCAGGTGACCGGCCCGCCTGCCGTACCCGGCCCGGACTGCGGGGGTCCGGGCCTTCCCGGCGTCCGGCCTCTCGGTCGGGCGCCGGAAACCTCCGGGTGCCGCCGGCCGCTGTCACCGCCGGCCCTCCGGCGGCCCAGACGCCACCGCGTGCGCCGGGATGCCGGAGGGGCCCCGGGTGCGGGACCGCGCCGGACGGCCGGGGTGGACGATACCGAAGCGCGCCGAGCGGCCGTGCCGCCCCCCTCGGGCCGAGCACCCGGTGGCCGGACCGGCGGCGCCCGGGGCAGCGGCGCGCGCCCCTCCCAGTCACCGAGACCATCGGTCATCCGATCCAGCGCACAGGCCGGACCGCCTGCGCGACCGCCTTCGCCACCCCTCACTTCGACATGGGTGACTTCACCTCCCGGAGGCCGGCCCGGCGGTGCGGGCCTAGCCTGGAGGCATGGCCAGAAGACCGGTCACCCTTCTCCTCGCCGGCGATGTGATGCTCGGCCGCGGCGTCGACCAGATCCTCCCCGGCGCCGGAGACCCGGCGCTGCGGGAGGCGTACACCCCGGACGCCCGCGCCTACGTCGGGCTGGCGGAGGCGGCGAACGGCCCCGTGCCCCGCCCGGCCCCGTACTCCTGGCCCTGGGGCGAGGCCCTGCGCGTGGCCGAGGAGGCCGCCCCGGACGCCCGCGTGATCAATCTGGAGACGAGCGTCACCCGAAACGGCGCGTTCGCCCCGGGCAAGGAGATCCACTACCGCATGAGCCCGGACAACCTCCCCGCGCTGGAGGCGGCCCGCCCGGACGTCTGCGTGCTGGCCAACAACCACGTCCTGGACTTCGGCCGCCCCGGCTTGGAGGAGACCCTCGGCGCCCTGTCCGGCGCCGGGCTCCGCACGGCCGGCGCCGGACACGACGCCGGCTCCGCCTGGCGCCCCGCCGAGGTGCCGCTCGCCGGCGGCGGCCGCCTCCTGGTACTCGCCGTCGCCATGCCGTCCAGCGGGGTGCCGCTCGACTGGGCCGCGGCGGAGGACCGCGCCGGCGTCGCCGTCGTGAGCGAGCCCTCCGAGTCCGCCGCCCACGCGCTCACCGACTGTCTCCGGCGGGTGAGACGCCCGGGCGATCTCGCCGTCGTATCGGTCCACTGGGGTTCCAACTGGGGCTACGGCATCGCCCGGCAGCAGATCCGCTTCGCGCACGCGCTCGTCGACGGCGGGGCGGACGTCGTCCATGGCCACTCCTCGCACCACCCCCGGCCGCTGGAGACCTACCGGGGCAAGCTCGTCCTGTACGGCTGCGGGGACCTCGTCGACGACTACGAGGGCATCACCGGCTACGAGCGCTACCGGGACGACCTGCGGCTGCTGTATCTCGCCCAGTTGGAGCCGGACACCGGCCGGCTGGCCGGACTGCGGATGGTGCCCCTGCAAGCCCGGCGCATGACACTCCGTCACGCCTCCCGCGAGGACAGCGCGTGGCTGCGGACCGTCCTGGACCGGGCGAGCCGCGACCTGGGCACCCGCCTGGACCAGGAGCCGGACGGAGCGCTCACGCTGCGCCTCGCCTGACGTCTCGCGCGAGGACGCTCCGCGTCCGCGAGGCGGGCGGACTCGCGGCCCTCACGGACCCTCCCGCCGCCCGGCCGGGGACGGGCCGTTCCCCGCGGACGCCCGGCCGCGTCCACGGCTCGAACCGATGCCGGAACGCGGCAACTCCGGTCCGCGACCGTGCCATGGCGATGACGACCGGGCGGAATCCCGGTTGTGTGCCGATCACCGCGGCGTCTAACGTCTGCCGTCATCGGCGTGTAGCTCAGCAGCAGAGCACCGGGCTCTGGACCCGGAGGGCGCAGGGGCGGAACCTGCCACGCCGGCTTGTGACTCCACCCGCGACTGAAGGTCGCGGGCTTCCTGTGTCGGTGGCTAGGCACCGGCGCAGAGGACCAGCCCGGCCCTGTGTTTGACGTTGAGCGCGCCGACGTGGTCGGCGTTCGCGACCAGGCCGCAGTTGACGCATGTGAACTTCGCCTGGGTGACGCGGTTCTCCTTCGCCACGTGCCCGCAGCCGCCAATCGTGGGTGGGCAGGTGCGGGTGGGGGTACCCCCGGCGAAGCCAGGGGGAGTGTTGCGGGCGTCCACCGGGATCACGCGGCGGCCGGCGCTTTCAGCCTTGTCCGCCAGGATCCGCAGGAACTGCCCCCAACCCGCTTCGAGAATACTGCGGTTCAGCCCGGCCTTCGCCGCGGCGCCGTTCGCCAGGAACGCACCGTCGCGGTCGGGGTCGGGCCGGGGTGCGGGCGCTCGGGTCATGCCCGCGGTGTTCAGCCGCTCGTGCCCGATCACATCGTGCTCGCGCACGAGATCGAGTGCGGCTTTGTGATCCCGCAGCATCTCCACCAGTGCCCGCTCCTGCCGGACCGTGGGACGCAGCAGAAACCGGTACGCCCGCCTGACAACGCAGCGTGCTCCGCCGCTGCGCGGCTCCGGCCCAAGGATTCGATTCCCCCACCGGCTGAAGCCGGTGGTCCCCTC
The DNA here is from genome assembly GCF_000719865.1 of Streptomyces albus subsp. albus. GTDB lineage: Bacteria > Actinomycetota > Actinomycetes > Streptomycetales > Streptomycetaceae > Streptomyces > Streptomyces albus_E. The sequence continues at coordinate 24,803 of NZ_JOID01000007.1, read as the reverse complement.
GAAAGAAGGTCTGATGGACGACAACGCTGAGCAGCAGCCCCTCACCGCGGCCCCGGCCTATCCCGAGGCCCAGCTGGCCAAGGCCTTCACGACCGCGCTGACCCACGAGGACCCCGCCACCCGGCGCCGCGCCGAAGTGCGCGGGCAGCGCTGGCGCGAGGTCCTCGCGGGCATGGCCTCGGGACGGCTGACAGTCGGTTCGCGCAGGCCCGTGGACGGGCTTCCCGCCTGGGTGACCCCCGAAGTGGTGCGGGGCGGCTTCGCCACCGGGACCGCGAGCGCGGGCGGCCCGCTCCAGGAGTACGAGACCGCGACCGCGCGGATCCTCGGGGTGCCCGCCGAGCGGCGCGCGCTCTTCGCCCACTGCCTCACCGAGCCCGGACTCGCTTGGCTGTGGAGCCTGTTGGACAGCGGCCACTACGAGATCGGCGTGCCCGAGGAGGCCGCGCTCCTCACCCTGGCCTGGCTCGTCCGGCACGGCGAGACGGACGCGGCACTCGACCTCGCGGCGGAACTGGAGCCGTTCGCCGACCGGCTGCGCTTCCTCCCCCGCCCGGCCGAGGGGCCCGCGCCGGACGCCACCGCGGCCGTCCACCGGCACACCGTCTCCGACGCCGCCGGCACCCTGAAGCGGCGGCGGCCCAACACGGCCGTCGAGACCCAGCGCGAGGCGCTCGCCGTCTGGCAGCCGTTCGGCGACGAACTGCTCGTCCACTGGCTGAGGACGGCGCGGGACGGCCGGGTCCTCGAACTCGCCCCGGACGCGGACTGGCTGACGCACGCTGAGATGCTGCTCGGCCGCTACCGGCGGCTCGCCGCGGAACACACCTTCGCCGGCAAGCACCGCAACCCCAAGGAGAACCTCGGCATCCTGCGCGCCGCCCTGGAGGAGACCGTCGCCGGCCGCCCGCTGGACGCGCGCCGGCTCGGCCTGCTGCGGCACGCCGTGGAGTCCATGGTGCGGCGGCGCGGCCTGCCCGGCTCCGCCGCGCACACGGCGCTGCGCCGGTGCCAGGCCGAGCAGGCGGCGCTCCCCTCGCACCACGCCCTGGCCCAGCTGATGCTGCGCCGGCTCGCCGGCCTCCCGCAGGAGACGGGCATCCCCGACGTCGCGCCGCTCCTGGTCGCGGTGACCGGTGAGGAGAGCCGGGAGACCGGCCTGCCCGCAGGAGCCGCCGTGCCGCCCGTGATCCGCCGGGTGGTCGAGTCCGCGCTGAGCGCACCGCTCGGCACGCTCGTGGAGCGGGGCGTCGTCCCGTCCGCCGAGGTCCTGGCCGAGCTGGTGCCGCAGTTGGTCGCCGCCACCACCACGCAGGCGTACCGCGAGGAGACGCTGCGGACGCTGATGGCCGCGAACTACCGGGCGTTCCGCAGCCGCCGCTCCCTGCTGCTGCTCAACCTGGAACGGCAGGTGCGCGTCGAGGAACTGCCCTGGGTCCGGGCGGTGTCGGGGCAGCGTTCCGCGGTCCTGGGCAAGCCGGACGGCCAGGGCGCGCTCGCCGTGCTGCGGCAGCTGGGCGAGCTGGCCGTGCAGGCCTTCCCGGGCACGATCCTGCCCAACCCGCTGGTCCGCGAGTTCGGCGTTCTTGAACGCCAGTGCGGCCTGGGCGCCCCGTTCGTGGAGGAGCTCGCCGCCGACATCTTCATGGGCACGTTCAGCCCGAAGTTCCTCACCGCGGCGCGGGTCGCGGGCGACCTGCTCGGCGGCACGCTGTACGAGCGCTACTACGGCATCGACTACCCGGCGATCGCCGGCCTCGCGACCGCCGAGGCCGGCGCGGCCCCGACCCGTTCCCACGGCGCCGGCACGTCCCCGGGTTTCGCGCGGCTGTGCGCCGAGCGGGCCGGGCCGGCGTCGCGGTCCTGGTCGGTCGCGGCGAACGGCACGGTGATCGAGCAGGCCCAGATCCTCACCACGCACAACCTGGCCACGCTGGTCCACCGGGTGGGCATCGCCCCGCGGCCCGGCTGGGCCGACCTGGCGCGCCGCTGCTTCGTGACGGTGTGCCGGCTGACCGCTCGTGTGCACGGCAACCCGCGGCCGTTGAGCACCATCAAGGACGCCGCGTACGCGTGGCGCCAGATGGTGTTCCACCTGTCCCTGTGCCCGCCGGACGCGCAGCGGCGGGTCATCGCGGGCCTGTGCGAGGAGACGGCCCGTCACCCCGCCCATGTCGCGACCCGTCTCGCTCCCGCCCTGGCCGGCCTGGCCCTGGTCGCCGGGGGCGGCACCTTCGGCGCCGACGGTACGGCGGACGGCGGGCGCGCCCGGCGCTTCCTGGGCTGGAGCACCGGCGGGCACTGGATGCGGTGAGGGCGGAAGCAGGGGCGAGGCCGGTGCGCCGTCACGGCCGGCCGTGCGCCGCGGGGCGGGCGGGGTAGCGGCAGCAGGCCCCGCAGCCGCTGCCCGGCGGCGTCCCGGCCGTGTCCGTGTGGACGGGACGCGGAAGGCCGTGCTGGTCCTCTCGTGCCTGCTCGGAGGCCGGTCCCTCCCGGCGTTCCCTCACCCGGCCGGGCCGGGACCCCGGCCGTGACGGAACCAGGGGCGCGGAGCGGGAGGACTCCCTCACTCCGGCCGGTGGCCGCCGCAGGTGCCGAGGCTGCACCAGCGGCGCTGTCCGCTCCGGTCGAGGAACAGCCAGCCGCAGTCCGGGCCGGGGCAGGCGCGTACCGTGAACCGCCTGGGGTCCGCGAGGAGTTCGGCGGCACTGCGGGCGACCGCGAGGAGGGGAAGCCGCAGACCGGCGGCGGGGGAGAGGCGCCAGACGCCGAGCCCTTCCTCGCCGCGTACGAACTCCGCTTGCCCGGCGGCCTCTTCGGCCACGGCCGCCACCGTCGTGAAGGCCCGCAGGTCACCGGGGTCGGTCAGGCAGGCGTACAGGTCCCTACGGAAGGCCCGGGCCTCCGCCAGCGCGGCCGCGGCCTCCTCCGGCCGCTGCCGGGCCAGTCCGGTCAGCCGGGTGACGAGATGATCCTCCGTCAGGTCCTGGTGCCCGGCCCAGACGGCGAGCGTGCCGTAGCCGCGCAGCCATTCCGAGCCGGGCCGCCGCGGACGGCCCCAGCCGGCGTAGGTGTTGCAGAACTCCAGGGCCGGATGGCCGCTGGTGTTCCACGGCAGCCACTCGCCGCGGACCCGCACGGCGTGGACGGGCACCGGCGGCCTGTCCAGCCCGGGGTCACCGCGCAGGACGCGCTCGTGCAGTTCCCGGAGTTCCCCGCCCGGCTCGATGCCGAACCGCTCGACGAGGGCGTCGCGGGTGTCGCGGTACAGCTCCAGCGCCTCGGCCTGCCGGCGGCTCCGGTACAGCGCCGTCATCCGCCGGGCGACCAGCCCTTCCCGCTCCGGGCGGTCCCGGGCCGGGGCGGCCAGATCCGCCGCCGCCCGCTCGTGGAGACCCATGGCGAGCTGCGTCCCGGCCCGCTGCTCGAGCGCGGTCAGCCGCAGTTCGTCCAGTTCGCCGCCGAGCCGGTCGCGCAGCCGGTCACCGGCGGCGTCGGCGAGCAGCGGCCCCCGCCACAGGCCGAGGGCTTGGTCGTGGAGCCGGAGGCGCTCGGCGGGGTCGGTGGCGGCGGCCGCCTCCCGCACGAGGCGGGTGAACTCCTCCGCGTCGGTCACCGCCCCGGCGGGATCGAGGGCGTAGCCGTCGTGCCGCGTGTCGATCCGCGGCCCGTACGGCCGGAGGGCGGCCCGCAGCCGGCCGACGTAGGTGTGGACGGTGCCGCGCGCCGAGGCCGGGGCGGCGCCGTCCCAGAGCAGGTCGATGAGGCGGTCGGTGGTGACGGCCCGCCCCGGGCACAGCAGCAGGACCGCCAGCAGGCAGCGCTCCTGGCGGCGGGTGGCCCCGAGGACCGGCCGCCCCTGATGACGGGCTTCGAAGGCGCCGAGCAGCTTGAACTCCATGACCCGCCGACCTTAGTGCCCGGGCCGGGCGCCGTCCGCCCCGTCACGGCGCCCGGGGTGCTGCCCGGGCTCCCCGGGCTCCACGAGTCCTCCGAGCGGGGGCGTCCGGTGGTGAGAGTGTGGTGAGCGGCCGGGGAGAGGCTGGCGGCCGAGACCTTCCGTCCGTCCCCTTCCCCAGGAGAAGCGGCCATGCGACGCACCACCCTCGTCCTGCCCGTCCTCGTCACCGCGCTGCTCGGCACGGCACCGCCCGCCACGGCCGCGTCCGGACCGGGGCCCGCCCCGGGCGCGCCCGCCGCGGCGGCCGTGGATCCGGGCGCGGGCTGGGAGCCGGCCCCGTCCGCGCCCTGGGAGGTTCCCGCCGGGGCCCGCTGCGACTTCCCCGTCCACGGGGAGCCGGTGGTGGACGAGGTGGTGCGGCGGGTCCTGGAGACCCGGCCCGACGGCTCCGCGAAGCGGGTCGCGTACAAGGGAGACCTGGTCATCCGGGTCACCAACCAGGAGACGGGCGCCTCGTACGACGCCGACGCGAGCGGCACGGCCGTCGTCGAATACCGCACCGACGGCTCGCAGTTCTGGACGGTGCTCGGCCCGGTGCTGGTGGGAGTCGGCGAGAACGGCGGGAATCTGGCGCGCGGCCTCTACATCGTCGACGGCGCCTACACCATGGACATCGGCCCGACCGGCTACAAGACCGTCACCATGGCGGCCGGTACGACGGACGACCTCTGCGCGCGCATCGGCTGACGCGCCACGCGCCACAGGCCGCACGCCGCCGCCTTCAGCCGTCCCGGCGCTCCGAACGCCCGGGGCGGCGGGGCGGCAGGGGCGGACCGGGCGGGGCCGGCCGGCCCGCGGTACGCCGCGGCCGCCGCGCCCCCGCGGTGGCCGCCGGGAACGGGGGGCCCGGCGGCCACCGGGGGGTGCCGCGCCCCCCTCCGGGGCCGCCGGAGCGCGAGGTGCGCGCTGCCGGCGGGCCCGCCCCGCGTACCGGCCCGTTCGCCGGTACGCCCGACCGGCGACGCGCCGCCGGTCGCCGGGCGTCCGGCTCCACCGGGGCCAGGTCGGCGGCACGCCCCACCGCCGCCGTGCCACACCACGCGGCGTCTCCACCGCGCCGTGCTCCCGCGCGTACCGCGCTACCTCCCGCGCGTACCGCGCTACCTCCCGCGCGTACCGCGCTACCTCCCGCGCGTACCGCGCCACGGCCCCGGGCGGCTCAGGCCCCGCCGCCCCGTCCCGCGTTCTCCTCCTCGCGCCGCCGGAAGCTCTGCACCAGCCAGGAGGAGAACACTCCGACCACCGCGCCGATCAGCCCGACGCCCACGCTCATCAGCAGCACGCCGACGAGCCGGCCGTGGAAGGTCACCGGTGCCACGTCCCCGTAACCGGTGGTGGAGAGCGTGACGCAGACCCACCACACGGCATCGCCGAAGTCCTCGATGGTCGCCCCGCGCGCACCGCGCTCGGCGCGGTAGACGGACAGCGCGCCGACGAAGCCCAGCAGCAGCGCGGTCAGTCCGCTGTACGCCATGACCTGCCCCTCCAGGGACAGCATCGTGCTCCCGGGCCGGCGCCGGTACAGGTAGCGCACGAGGGCCAGGGGCCGGAGCGCGGGGAGAACCAGGACGATGACGTCCAGCCAGTGCTCCCGCACGAACCTCCAGCGGCGGCGGCTGAGCGCCAGCCGCACCAGGTAGTCGGCCGCGAACAGGGACCAGGTGAGCAGCATGGTCCAGGACCAGGCGGTCCGCCAGGCCGGTGAGCCCTCCCGGTCCAGCACCGTGATCGTGTAGGCCGCCAGATACAGCAGCGAGGCCGTGATCAGCGGCAGCTGACCTCGCTGCTCCCACCGCCGTACCCGGTCCTCGCCGTCGTTCTCCACCGTCTCAGCATCACGGCCCGGAGCGGAGCCCGCGGGGTGGCAGGGGGCGAACGGGCGAAGCGGACGGCCCGAGCCGTGAGGTACTCCGGGAGGGCCCGGGGCGTTCCGGGAAGGGGATGGGGATACCCCCTTGGGGTTTTTATACCCCAGGGGGTATAGTCGACGGCAGGGAAGTGCACGACGAAGGGAAAGTGCCATGTGCCAGCGAGTCACCTGTCGTACCTGCGGCAAGTTCACCTACTCCGGATGCGGCAATCACGTCGACCAGGTGCTGGCGGGCGTCCCGGCCGCCAAGCGCTGCGACTGCGACTCGGCGGCGGGGAGGCAGGCCAAGACCGGAGGCTCCGGCTGGAAGTCGCTCTTCGGCCGGGGCTGACGCGCGGCGCCCCACCCCGCACGCCCCGGTGCGCGGTGGGGCGCCGGCATGCCGCGGCGGAAGACCGGAACCGGGCGCCGGCCGGCTCCGGCCGCCGGGCCGGTGACGCGGCGCGCGGAGAGCCCCCGGCGGCCGTCCCCGCCCGCGGGAGGGGTACTACCGGCGTATCAGGACCGAGTCGACGGCGCTGGTGACGTTCTCCCCGAAGGCGTCCGTATAGCGCCTGTCCAGGGCGTATCGCCCGTCGGCCGACTCGAGGAAGGCCAGCAGGTCGGCCCGCTTGACGATGCTGTCCTCGATGACGAGGTAGTCGCCCGGCCGTACGACGGCGTCGAAGTGCGCGAGGACGCCCCGGACGTTGACGTGGGCGTCCTCGACGACCAGCCACGGGTGCTCCAGGGCCGACAGCTCCTCCCGGCCCAGTACCGTTTCGATCTCCGTCAGGTCGCCCCGGCGGAACGTGACGCGTGCGTCCCGCACGGCCACCGGGTTCCGGTCGACGGAGAGGATGGCCGGCGCCAGCCCCGCCGAGGCCGCCACGTCCGCCATCCAGACGGCGCTCGCCCCCGAGCCGGAGCCGAGTTCCACGATGCTCGCCGGTCGCAGCTCCGAGATCAGCATGGGAATGATCGCGGCGTCGTACACGGACTTGACGAGCGGCAGACCTGCCCAGGTCAGGGTCGACACGACGCCCTGACTCCGGTGGATGGTGCGCAGGTCGGCGGCCATCGCCGCGTGCACCTCCCGCAGCGATCTGCCGAGTCGCTCCGTCGGATCGGCGAACCGCGGAGCCTCCGCCCGGCGGAGAAAGTCGGTCAACTCCTCCACCGCGGCGCGCACGTGTTCCGACCGGCGGGAGCCCGGTGCGCCGTCGAGGGCGGAGTGCGCGATCTCGGCGAGCAGCAGCACCCTGTTGTCGAAGAAGGTGGGAACCCCGTTCTGCGCGGCCACTTTCTCGCGAACCACCCCGCGGGACCTGGCGACGGTCGTCGCCACATCGACGCCCGCAGGGAACTCCCCCTCAGCTCCTGTCGGTTGTGGTGCGTCCCGCATCGGTCTCTTCCTTCCGTTCGACATCGACATCGACATCGGCCTCCCCGGCGTCACCGACGCTGCCGCCCGGCGGCTCCCGGCCGGAGGCAGCGACGCGACGGGCGTAGGCGAGCAGCGCGTCCGCGCGGCCCGGCGGGCTCCGCCGGGCCACGGACACGACGGCTCGCCGTACCTCCTCCGGCCCGTGGAGCGCGCCGTCCACCACCACCGCCACCTGTTCCGGCCCGAACAACGCCGCTGCTCCGGACCGGAACCGGGCCGGGGTGAGGCCTTCGGGCGGGTGCCCCGCCGGTACGGCCGGCGACGCGGTGCCGGCCGCTGCCACGGCCGCGGGGCTGCCGGTGGTGGCAACACTGTCCCGCCGGTACGCCTCGACGGTGCCGCGCAGATCCTCCGCGTCCACCTCCTCCGTCGCGAGGCCGAACAGCTCGCCGAGCGCGGTCACCACGGCCGGGAGCACCCGGGCCGGGGCCACCTCGAAGCGGAGCCGGAGCGAGCACACCCTGCCGTCCTGCCACAACTCGCCGTGCACGGAGTAGGCCAGGGCGGAGGTGTCCCGCAGGGCGCGGAAGAGCCGGGACGAGGCGGTTTCCACGAGGAGGCGGCGGGCGGTCTCCAGGAACAGCGGGGCGTCGTCCGCGGCCGCGGCCCGGACACCGAGCATCACCACGCACGCCCCGGGCCCGGTGTGCCGTCGTACGGTCAGGGGCCGCACCCGGGCGGCGAGGTCGTCCGCCGGTCCGCGCCGCGGGGGCGCCGAAGGCCGCCGGCGCAGTGCCTCCGCCTCCGCCTCCGCCTCCGCCTCCGCCTCCGCCTCCGCCTCCGCCTCCGCCTCCGGCGCCGGACAGGACCGGACAAGGGCGCGCAGGTCCACCCGCGCGAGGTCGGCGGCCACCACGAGGTCGCGAGGCGCGCTCAACACCCCCCGGTGAAAGGCGCGTACGGCGCCGGCGTCCACGCGCGTCGCCGAGCCGGCGTCACCGGCCATGCCCCGCCCGTACCGGCTGCCCGGGAACAGCGCCGCGTCGAGCAGCGGTCCCGCGGATCCGCCGGGCGCCCGGCGGGCCGCGGCGAGAGCCCGGCCCCGGCGGTGCGCGAGCGCCCGCACCTCCTGAGGCGTGGTGCGGAACGCGCCGAGGGCCCGGGCCAGCAGGGCGAGGGCGTCCGCCAGGCGGTCCGGAGCCGAGTCGAGCGTGAGCCGGACCGTCTGCCACCCCACGCCGAGGGTGAGGGTCGTGCCCAGCTCCTCCAGCCCGGTCTCCAGGCACTCCCGCGCTTCCCGCCCGCCCGGTCCGCCGTCGCGGCGCAGGAGCACCGCCCAGGTGGACCCGGTGCCCTCCTGGCCCGGCGGGTCCGCCGCAGCACCGTGGCGCAGGAGCAGGGAGGCGGAGGCCGTCAGCCTGCCGGGCAGGTGGACGGGGACCAGCCGGGTCCGGGGCGTCCGTGCGCGGGCCCCTCTCACCGCGCGGCCCCCGCGGTCACGGTGCCCGCCTCGTCGTAGACGAGGAAGGTCGCGGCGGCCGTGCTCCGCGAGGCCGCGCGCACGACGGCCCGCTCGGTGACGTCGGCGACCGCCTCGGCCGCGGTGTACGCGTGGTGCGCCCCGCCGGTGACGCGGGTGTGTACGGCGAATGCCTCCGCGCGCCGGGCGGGGTCGTCCAGCCCGGCGCGCCGCCGCCACAGGACGAGCCGCACGGCCCGCTGGAGTTCCCGGGGCGCGAGGCCGTCGGAGACCGAGGCGAGAACGGTCCGCACACCCTCCAGCAGGCGCGCCCCGGTGATGCCGGGCGCGGCGGTCACCGTGCCGTAGAGCAGCGAGCTGCCCCGCTCCAGCTCCCACGCGGCCAGTGACTCCCCGGCCGGGCGGGCGATGCGGGCGCCGCGCACGGCCGAGCGGAACAGCCGGCTGCCCCTGCCCAGGCCGAGGACCGCCGCCAGCACGGCGTACGCGGGGTGGCCCCGTGAGCCGTACGGCGGGGTGTGCAGCAGGGTGTACACCCGGGGCGGGACGCCGGCGGGGCAGGCGGCCCGGGCGACGGCGGGCGAGCCGCGGAGCGGGGCGCGGGTTTCCTCCGGGGGCGGCGGGACGCCGGCGTCCCCGGGAACGCCGCCGAGGGTCTCGGCGGCTGTGCCGGTCACCGCGGCCGGGTCCAGGTCGCCGAGCACGACCAGGGTGGCCCGCTCGGGCCGGTAGTGCCGGCGGTGGAAGCCGGCGACCTCCCCGGGGGTGAGGCGGCCCAGCGCGTCCGTGTCGCCCATCGACGGGTGGCGGTAGGGGTGGCCGGGAGGATACGCGCGCGCGAAGAGCAGCTTCGCCGCGTCGCCGAAGGGCCCGCCGCAGCGCTCCCGCTCCTCGCGCCGGACCAGCGCCAGATGGTCCGCCAGGGCCCGCTCGTCGAGCGCCCCCGCCAGGCCGGTCATCCGGTCGGCCTCCATGTCCAGGGCCTGCCGGAGCAGTTCGCGGGGCACGGTCATGGTGAAGGCCGAACGGTCCTGGTTGGTGGACGCGTTGACGTCCCGGGCACCGGCGCGCCGGAGGGTCTCCAGGAAATCCGGGTGCCGGCGGGTGCCGAGGAACATCAGGTGCTCCAGGAAGTGCGCGAGACCGTGCCGGCCGGGTGCCTCGTCCCGGGAACCGACGTCGTACCGCAGATGGACGTGGAGGTCGCGCAGGACCGGGTCCCGCTGGGCGACCACGGTCAGCCCGTTCGCCAGGCGCGTGGTGGACAGCGGGCCGTGCGGGGCGTCGTACTGCTCCACCGCTCAGACCCTGGCGTAGGCGTAGCGGACGGGCAGGGCGAGACAGTGGCCGGCGCCCAGCCCGAGCACCAGGCGCTGCTTCGCCAGGCGGGCCAGCGCACCCCGGTCGCCGGGGTCCTGGGCGGCCGGGGCCGCGTACTTGCGCAGCAGGTGCCCGTAGGGCCGGTCGGGAACGGTGTGGCGGCGCGGCGCCCGTGCGTCGCGCAGGTCGTCGACGACCACGAACCCCGGTCCGCGCCGCAGGGTCAGCAGGGGAGCGGGCGGGACGGGCCAGGCCGGTCCGGTGTCGCCCCGCGGCGGGTCCAGATGGTGCAGCAGCTCCGGCGGAACGTCCCCGGTGCCGCCCTCCCAGTACACCCGCAGGCCGGTCCCCGCGGCCTCGGTCAGCAGGTGCAGGAACCGCAGGGTCGCGGCCGGGTCGGCGGTGGAGAGGCACACGGGACGGTGGATCACCAGGCCGCGCATGCCCGAGCGCGCCCACCCCGCCAGCGTCTCCCTGCCGGGGGCGTCCTCGGGCGAGCAGGGCACCAGGAGGGACGACCGGGCGGTGGTCCGGGCCGGCTCACTCATGGCCGAGTCCGGTGGTCAGGGCCACGTACCGGCCGTCCTCGCGGAAGAGCCAGCGCCGCTCCCGCCACTCCTCCAGCAGCGCGGTCACCCGGTCCTCGGTCGCCCGAAGGCCCCGTGCGGTCACCTCGCGGGTGACGCCCGCGGCGGAGCGGCCCTTGAGGGTGGCGCGGAAGGCCGCGACGGCGAGCGGGGTGTCGAGCACCTCCTGGACCGGGGTGCGGTCGCGCTCGTCGACGATCCGCAGCGTGTCCCCCTCGGGGAGCGCCACCAGCCGGCGGCCCCGGTGGTGGGCACGCCAGGTGTCCACGGCGCTCCGCAGGCGGTCCGCGACCTCCTCGGAGATGCCGGCGGGTCTGCTCTCGAACACGTAGCCGATGTCGGCCACCTCCTCGGCGGGCAGCCGGTAGACCTTCTGCAGCAGGCCGGAGGGGCCGAGGTTCTCCAGGCCGAGCCCGGGGTCGTTGTAGAAGGGGCTGAAGCGGGTGAGGACGGCCCGGTAGACCCCCTCGGGCGGGGTGAGGTGCCAGAGCCCCGGCAACTGCCCGATGATCTGCTCGTAGTCGGCCTCCGTCTCCCCGGGGAAGCCGTAGAGAAGGTTCCAGCCGGGGAAGACGGCAACGGTGCGGCTGTCCCGCAGCAGGCGCACGTTCTGCCAGCCGGTGACGCCCTTGCGCATCAGCTTGAGCACATGGGTGCTCAGGCTCTCGATGCCCGGCTGGACCTGGGTGACCCCGGCGTCGGCCAGCCCCTTGAGTTGGCGTATCCCGAGGTTCGACTTGATCTCGAAGAAGAGCCGCAGGTCCCAGGGCTGCTCGGCGAGCTTCGGCAGCAGGTCGCGGAGGTAGCCCATGTCCATGATGTTGTCCGCGAAGACGACATCGAGGACCTGGTGCTCGCGGACCGCGTTGGCGATCTCGGCGAGGACGCGGTCGGAGGACTTCGCCCGGAAGGCCATCAGGGAGCCGTTCAGCCCGCAGAAGGTGCAGTGGTGCTTCTCGCCCCACCAGCAGCCCCGTCCGCCCTCGAGCTGGATCTTCGGCTCGACGTCCGCCACCGCCCGGGCGGCCCGGAAGGTGCTGAAGTAGCCGCTGAGGTCCGCCTCGGGAACGGCGTCGATGGGCAGCCCCGCCGACGGCTGCTCGTTGGCCCGCGCCCGGCCCCCGGCGTCCCGCCAGCACAGCCCGGGGACCGCGGCGAGCCGTGCCGCCGCCGGGGCAGCGCCCGGCTCCGTACGGGCCAGCAGCCGCAGCAGCGCCGGGAAGACCGACTCCCCCTCGCCGCGCACCACATAGTCCAGGAAGGGGAAGTTCCGGTGCAGCGCTTCGCCCTGCACGTCGTCGCAGTTGGCGCCGCCCATGACCGTGACCACGTGGGGAGCGCGTTCCTTGAGGGCGCGGGCCAGGGCCAGACTCGGCATGTTCTGGTCGAAGGTGCTGGTCATCCCGACCAGGTCGTAGCCGCCCGCGACCAGTTCGCCGGCGAGCGCGTCGACGAAGCCGGAGCTGAGCCGGTACATCTCCACGGCCGCGCGGAGATCGGCCCCGCTGCCGGTCGCCGCGGTGTGGAAGGCCGACCCGACCGGTTCCTCGAAGCCGTACAGGGCGGGCGAGAAGATCCATTCACCGGTCGCCACGTAGTAACCGTCGACGATGCGCCCGTAGTCGGCGCTGCCGATGGTCCCCCCGGTGTGCTCGTGGACGTGGTCGGCCCAGCGGATGTTGGCGTAGACGGTGTCGGCCGCGGAGACCTCCTCCAGCGCGCGGGCGACCGGAGCGAGGGTGCTGACGGCCATCGAGGGCATGTCGAGCGCCGCCCAGGGCATGCACACCAGGGCCACCCGCAGCGTGCGGACGGGCCCCCGCTCCGGGGCTTCGGGGAGGCCGAGGAACTCCGTCGTGGTCATGGGCCTGCTCCTCAGACGCGGGCGTTGACGGGCTTGGGCAGGTGCGTCCCCCGGTAGTCCGCGCGCTCGATGTCCGCCCCCTCGGTGAACGCCTCGTCGAAGGACACGTCCCAGACGTACGCGGACCAGAAGTCCGCTCCGCGGAACGCCGTCCGGAGGCAGGTGGACTCGCGCAGATCGGAGTGACGGAGGTCGGTGCGCCGCAGGTCGGCCTCCGTGAGGTCCGCGCCGAAGAGGCTGGCCCGGCGCAGCGTCGCGCCCGAGAGGTCGGCGGAGCGCAGGCAGGCGCGGGCCAGGTCGGCGCTCTCCAGCCGGCTGCCCGAGAGGTCGGCGCCGGAGAGGTCCGCACCGGTCAGCCGGGCCCCCGTCAGGTCCGCGCCCCGCAGGTCCGCGCCGCGCAGGTCGGCTCCGGCACCGTGGCCGCGGAGCAGGAGCCAGCCGTCGACGAGCGCCGGCGTGCGCAGGCCGCTCTCCTCCTTGACGACGAGGGCCAGGGTCCGCATGCCCAGGCCGGCCGCTGCGACCTCGGCCGCGGTCCGCGCCAGGGGCACTCCCGCGGCGGGCAGGGGGGAGGCGAGGACCGGATCGGCGCCGGCGGGCCCCCGCAACCGGCCGTCCAGCGGCAGCAGGCCGCAGCCGCCGGGGCCGGCCGTGTCGTCGCCGACCTCGGCCAGCACCACATCCAGCAGGCTAAGCACGGGTTCTGCTCCTCTCGTCATCCGTCCGGGGAGCCCGGGCGGACTCGCCTTCCATGAAGAAGAAGTTCTGGGTCAGCCGGCCTTCCCCGGGCGCGTCGCCGAACAGTTCGGTGATGCCGTGGAAGAGGCGGCCCCCTCGGAAGACGACACACCGGTTGTAGGCCAGCTCCACCTCGTGGAGGGTTTCCCACCGGTCCTCCGAGGCGGTGTCCCGCAGGACGTACCGCTCGTCGAACTCCTCCCTGCTCCGGCAGCCGAAGCGGGCCAGCTCACCGTCCGCCGGGACCCGGTCCAGGCCGGTGGGGAGGTGGCGGTAGAACCCCAGTCCGCCCCGGGCGTGTTCGGCCGGCGAGAGGTAGACCACGGCCGTCCAGTCGACGAAGTCGAGGTGCACGCGGGTCTGCCCGGCGTCGGACCGGGTCGCGATCCGGAACTTGCCGAACACCAGCTGCCGGGGGTCGTGGGAGATCGCGGTGCCGACGATCTCCGCCAGGCGGCGGGCGTGCCCCGCGGAGGCGTACGCCTTGACGCTCTCCTGGCCGGGGAAGTTCGCCGCCTCGCCGAAGCCGCGGTACTCGGCCGCGAGGGCCAGCTCCCTGACGCGGTCCGGGTCCTGGTAGAAGCCGTCGACGACCAGGAGGTCACCGCCGAGCGCGCGCTCGACGCGGAGGGCGGTCACCGCACCGCCGCTTCCGCCGCGGCCGGCAGCCGGCGCACCGCGCTGGGGACGGAGCGGACCTCGTTGAAGAAGAAGTTGTGGGTGATCCGGGCATTGGCCGGGCGGTCCCCGATTCCCCCGAGCGGCGCGTGGTAGAACTCGCAGCCGCGGAAGAGCACCAGCCGGTTGTAGACCGGGGCGACCCAGTCCGTGAGCTCCCACTTGCCGAGATCGGCCATGTCGCGCCGGGCGACCCCCTCCTCGAAGGCGTCGGCGTCGGCGAACCCGAGTGACCTCGCCACGCGGTCGCTGGGCGGCCGGCTGAATCCCGTCTCCCGGTGCCGGAAGAATCCGGTGCCCGCGGCGGCGGGTGCGCCGGGGGTGAGATAGACCATGCCGGCCCAGTCGACCGCGGTGTCGGCGTGCACCTTGGTGACCCGCCCGGTCTCCTCGGTGATCACCCGGAAGCCTCCCCACGTGAGGCGGTCCCCGTCCACGTGGACCGCCGTCCCCACGATCCGCTCGATCGCCTGCCTCAGCGCGTCCGTGCTGAGCGCCTTGCTGCTCTGCCAGCCCGGGTAGTTGTAACGGCTCGCGCTCTTGAAGTCGGAGCGGAGCGCGGCGGCCCGCACGCTGTCCGGGTCGGCGTAGAAGTCGTCGACAACGATCAGTCTGCTGCGCATCACGCGGCCCTCTCTTCGTCGAAGAAGAAGCGCTGGGTCAGGCGTCCGTCGGCCGGGCCGGTGCCGAAGCCCGAACTCGCCCGGTGGAAGCGGGCGCCGCCGCGCAACAGGACCAGGCGGTTGTAGACCATGCTGACGCGGGACATCTCCTCCCACGCCTCCGGCCGCACCTTGTCCGGGAAGTAGACCGCCTTCATCCAGTGCTCGCGGTCCTCGTAGCCGAGCTCCACGGCCTTCGCGTCGTCCGGCGGGCCCAGGAGACCGCTGTCGCGGTGCCGGAAGAAGGACAGGCCGCCATCGCACCGCCCGGGCGGCACCAGGTAGACGATGCCCGCCCAGTCGGTGTCGTCGTAGTGGGTGGTCAGCGGGACGTTGGCGGACTCCCCGGTGAAGGCGAACACGCCGAAACCCATCACCGCCGGGTCGTACCGCACGCGGATGCCGAGGATCTCGCCGAAGGCCTCGGCGACCCCGCGCCCGGCGAAGGAGTTGTAGGTCTCGGCGTCGTAGGTACGCCCCGCGTCGGTCTTCTGCGGTGACCAGTCCCCCTTCTCCAGGGCCAGGGCACGCACCCGGTCCGGGTCCGCGTAGAAGTCATCGACCACCTGAAGTGTCTTGTCGATCGGACTCTCCTCTCTTCCCTGTGACGATGCGGTCGCCCCCGAGGCGGAGCCGGAGGAACCCGGCGAGCAGCAGGTACGCCGCGCCGCTTGCCAGGTAGGGGACCCGCAGGGCGTCCCGCAACCCGAGTGGTCCGGCGGCGGCCTCCACGAGAAGTCCGCCCAGGAGCATGCCGACCGCGCTCATGCCGAACGTCACCGTGCGGAAGGTGGCGTTGACCCGGCCGAGCGTCGCGTCGGGCACCGCCACCTGCCGTACGGTCAGTGCGGTGACGCTCCAGAGCGCCACCCCGGCGGAGGCGAGCGCGTACAACCCGACGACGACCGGCACGGTCGACATCACGCCGACGCCGAGGAAGCACAGCGCCATCACCCACAGCGCCGCCGTCAGCGACCGGTCCACGCCCCACCGGTCCAGCAGCCGGCGCGCGTACTGGCTGCCGGCGACGCCCCCGAGGGCCGCGCAGGAGAGCAGCAGCGCGTAGCCGAGGGCGTCGAGGCCGAGGGTTTCGCGGACGAAGAGCACCTGGCTCGCGAGCATGGTCGCGTAGCAGGTGTTGAGGACGACAGCGCTCGAGGCCAGGAGGCGCAGGAGCGGGTCCCGCCACACCAGTCCCAGGCCGGCGCCCAGCTCCTCCCGGACCGAGCCGCTCTCGGCGGGCGCGGGCGGCGGGTCGTTCACCCGGCGTCGCATCAGCAGGAGCGCCCCGGCGGAGGCGCCGTTGAGCAGGGCGTTGCCCAGGAACGGGACCGCCAGCCCCGATTTGAGGAGCACGCCGCCGAGTGGCCGGCCCACGAAGTCGTTCGACAGGATCTGGCTGGCCCGGACGTGGCCGTTGGCCCGTGCCAGGCCCCGTTCGGGGACGAGGAGCGGGATCGCCGTGTCGGCGGCCACGCCGTAGGCCACCTCGGTCGCTCCGAAGAACAGGGCGAAGAGTGCCAGCACGGCCACCGGTACGTCCGTGGTCAGCAGCAGCACCCCCAGCACCAGCATGGCGGCGGCCCGTGCGGCTCCGGTGACCGCCATCAGCCCGACCCTGGGCAGCCGGTCCACGAGGGCGCCCATGGGGAGGGCGAACAGCAGCCACGGCAGGCGCTCCGCCATCGCGACCAGCGCGATGTGGAAAGCATTGTCGGTGACCGTGGCCGCTGCCCAGGTCAGCGCGATGAGCGTCATGCCGTCCGCGAGGCTGCCCGCGGTCAAGCAGGACCAGAAGAGCCAGAACCGCGACGGCAGCGACGACTTCCGGGGAGGAGCCGGTGCGCTCATGAGGCAGCCGTCACGGCACTCGTCCGCTTCAGCAGGCGGTCCGTCCAGGGCCACTCGGGCACCAGCGGGTTGGCGGCCATGGCGAGCGCCTGGGCGAGAGCGGTCCTGGTCAGCCACTCCGGGTACTCCGCGGCCAGCGACTCCGCCTCGTCCGCGATCCAGTCGCCGTACCACCCGAGCGAGGTGTCCCCGCCGAAGGTGAGCGCGGCCGCGACGTTGGGCAGCAGGGCCGCGGCGGGGTGTCCGTGCCGGGCGAGTTCCAGGGTCGTCGGCACCGCCACCTCCCGGCGCCGGTAGAACTCCCGGCTCCCCACGACGGAGGCGTCGGCACCGGCGGCGTCGGCGTGGGCGCGGACCTCGGCGAGCATCTCCGGCCAGCGCCGGGCCATTTCGGCGTCGAGCTGCTCCGGGGTGCGGGGGACGGCCCGGCCGGTGTCGCCCGCGGGCGCGTCCGCGGGTACGCGGAAGTCCGCCGCCCGGACCAGCCGCAGCCGTTGCAGCGCCAGCACGGCCTCGTCCACGGGGGAGAGCCGGGTGCCGCGGCCCGCCTCCGCGCCGCGGAGCGTCTCGGCGGGGTCGTCCTCCCGGGTGTCCCGGAGGACGACCGTCATGTTGCGGCGGCAGGAGAGGTAGGTGGCGTGCGGCCAGAGGGGGGTCAGCAGGCCGGCGAGCAGGTGCTGGGGGGACGGCGGGGTGAGGGGCCGCAGGTGCTCGGGCAGTCCCCAGGCGTTGAGCAGCGCCGTGCCGCCCGGCGCGACGGCGCCGCGCACTCCGCGCCAGAAGGGCTCGGTGAGGACGAAGTCCGGGTACGACTCGCCCGCGTAGATGTCGATCACGACGAGGTCGTAGCGCTCGCTCCCCTCGAGGAAGACGGACGCGTCGGCCACCTGGGTGCGGAAGTCCGTTCCGGGGAAGTGCTGCCGGAACAACGCGCGCGTCACCGTCACCATGTCCGGGTCGAGGTCCACGGCGGTGATGCGGCTCGCGGGCGACGCCGCGAGCAGGGGACGCAGTGATCCGCCGTACCCCAGGCCCAGCACGCAGACGGTGTCCGCCGGGCCGGCCAGCGGGCCGACCGCGAAGTCGTCGGGCTGGTTCCCCACGAAGACCCGGTCGCCGGCGAGGAGGGTCGCCGAGGTGCTCAGCAGCAGGGGGGACGCGCTGTACATTCCACTCCTAGCGGGCGGTCACGGTGCCACGGCCGGGGACCGCCGGCGCGAGAAGCCGGGCTCGCACCAGCGGTCCCCGGGCGGGTAGCGGGCGCGGACGGGTCAGGACAGCGCCAGCACGTCGTCGACCTCGGCCTGCTCGTCCTCACTCAGCGGGACGAAGGTCGCGAACATCGGCATGTTGTTGTTCGAACAGCGGGAATACACCGCGTGGTCGAACTCCTCGAACAAGGGCTCGTCGTTCCGCGCGTGCTCGGCCATGTGCTCTCCTATCGGAAAAGGGAACTCGCGTCGCTTGCCTGCCACGCATCCGGAGCACCCAACTCCCTTTACACGCAAGGTAGTTAGGATTCCGTGGCGCGGTTGGCCGAATCATGCCCAAGGTATGGGCGATCGGCAAGAGGCGCCTGCCGCGGGACGCGCCGACTTTTCTGCTGATACCGGACATACGGGGGCGGGGGCGTGTGGTTCCTGTGGAAGCAGTCCCGGGTGGGACGTGAGAGCGTCCGCGGCAGGCGGTACCCGGTCCGGTGGCCGGCTGGAATCGGCCGACAGCGCGACCGCCGGTGCCTCACGCCTTCCGGACCGCGGCAGTCCGGGCGCCCGCACGCCAGAGGCGGGCCGGTCCCCTTCCCGGCGGCCATCGGTGCCCGAGGAGCCGGCGGCCACTCCGCGCCGCGGCCGGCCGGCGGACACCGGCCGGCGCCGCGGGCGGCCGGTGTGCGGCCCGGGGCCCGGGGCGGGGACGCCGCTCCCGCACGCCCGGGGCCGTGCCGCGCCCACCAGTCGCCGGGCCCGGCTCCGGACAGGGCTGACCGGCCCGCTCATCAGGGCCATTGGTCCTGCCGGATCGCCCTGGCGCGGACGTACATTAGGCATGCCTAACCTCAGGTCATAGCCGGGTGTGTTCCCCCGCGGCGGACGGCTCCCGGCCGGGAAGAAGGGCCGAACCGTGACCTTGTACGAATGGCGGGCCTCCGAGCCCGTCCGGCTGCGCCGGATCGCGGCCGGCAGCGAACTACGGCTGCGCCTGCTCGAACTGGGCTTCGTCCCCGGCACCGAACTGCGGGTGCTCGCCCGGGGCCTCGCCGGCGGGCTCGTGGTCGCGCACGGGGACACCCGCACCGCGCTCGACGACCGCACGGCCGCGGCGCTCATCGTCCAGGGAACGCCGGCGTGAAGCCCTGCTGCGCCGCCCACGACGCGGCCACGTCCGCGGCCACCGCCCCGGGCGCGGAGGGGGCGGGACGGGACGCGCCGCCGCGCGTCGTCCTGGTCGGCAATCCGAACACAGGGAAGTCCACCCTGTTCAACGCCCTCACCGGAGCCCGCCAGAAGGTCGGCAACTGGCCGGGCAAGACGGTCGAGGTCGCCTCGGGCACCTGGCGGACGGCGTCCCGGGGTGGCGGTGGTGCCGGGGAGGCCGGGGCGTGCGGCATCCCGGTCACCGATCTCCCCGGCACCTACAGCCTCGTCCCCGCCTCGCCGGACGAGGAGCTGACCCAGGACCTCCTCGTCTCCGCGGACCCGGCCGAACGCCCCGATGTGGCGGTGGCCGTCCTGGACGCGGCCAACCCGGCACGGAACCTCTATCTGTGCGCCCAGCTCAAGGACACCGGCGTACCGCTCGTCGTGGCGCTCACCATGACCGACATCGCCCGGCGCCGGGGCCTGCGGATCGACGCCGAGGCCCTCGCCGCCGGTATCGGCGCCCCGGTGGTGCCGGTGTCCGTCCGGGAGGGGCTCGGCCTGGCGGAACTCGCGGACGCGGTGGGGCAGGTGCACCTGCACAGGGCGGCGCCGCCCCCGGCCCGCCTCGGCGAACCGGTCGAGTCGGCCGTACGGGACCTGCTCCGGGCCCTGGCACGGCATGCCCCGGAGGAGCGCCGCCCCGCGCGCTGGATCGCCCTGCGGCTGCTCAGCGGTGCGCGGGTGCCCGGCATCCCCGGCGAGGTCGCGGCTCTCGCGGCGCGGCTCGCGGAGCGGCTGGCCGCACAGGCCCGGTCCGCGGCGGAGGGCCGTACCGGGGAGGCGCCCGACCAGGAGTACGACGAGGACTGGGACGTGGAGACCCTCCTCGCCGAGGGCCGCTACGCATGGGTGCACCGGATCATGGCGTCCGCCGTGGACCGCGGCGAGGACACCGGCGCCGTCCGCGCCACCCGCAGCGACCGCGCCGACCGTGTGCTCACCTCCCGCCTCTTCGGCCTGCCCGTCTTCCTGGCCGCGATGTGGGCCGTCTTCCAGGCCACCACCACCCTCGCCGCCCCGCTGCAGACCGGGCTGTCCGACTTCTTCGCCGGACCCGTCGCCGGCTTCGCGGAACGGATCGCCGGTGATCCGGACGGCAGCCCGCTCGCGGGGCTCCTCGTCCAGGGGATCGTCCCGGGCGTCGGGCAGCTGCTGTCCTTCGCACCTCTGATCGTCATCATGTTCGTCCTCCTCGGCCTGCTGGAGGACTCGGGATACATGGCGCGCGCCGCCTTCCTCGTCGACCGCCTGATGCGGACGATCGGGCTGCCGGGCAAGGCCTTCCTGCCGATCATCGTCGGCTTCGGCTGCAACGTCCCCGCCCTGTCGGCCGCGCGCATCCTCGGTGACCGGCGGCAGCGGCTGCTGCTCGGCATGGTGCTGCCCCTCGTCACCTGCAGCGCGCGGCTGACGGTGTACATCCTGATAGCCGGCGTCTTCTTCGGCAGCAGCGCCGGGACGGTCGTGTTCCTGCTGTACGTCCTGTCGGTGCTGCTGGTGATCGGGGCCGGACTGCTGCTGCGTCCCCTGTTGTTCAGGGGAGCGCGCGCCGACGCCCTCGTCCTCGAACTGCCGCCCTACCGGCTGCCCGTGCCGCGCGTCGTCGCGGCCCAGGCGTGGCAGAAGCTCGCCGGCTTCCTGAAGACCGCGGGAGGCGTCATCGTCGCCACGGTCGCCGCGGTCTGGCTGCTCTCCTCCATCCCGCTCGGGACCGGGCAGGACGGATCGGGCGGCACCGGGGGCTTCGGCGGGGTCGCCGTCGAGGACAGCGCCTTCGGCGGGGTCTCGCGGGCGGTCGCCCCGGTCTTCGCCCCCGCGGGTTTCGGCGACTGGCACGCCTCCGCGGCCCTGATCCCCGGCTTCGTCGCCAAGGAGGCGGTGGTCTCGACGATGGCGCAGACCTACGGCACCGAGGAACCGGACGACGGGCGGAAGCCGGGAACACTCGGCGAGGAACTGCGGCGGACCTTCGACCGCTCCTCCGGCGGCCACGGCGCCGCCGCCGCGCTCGCCTTCATGGTCTTCCTGCTGGCCTACACGCCGTGTGTGGCGACGGTCGCGGCGCAGAGCTCGGTGATCGGCCGCCGGCTCACGCTCTGGAGCATGGTGACGATGATGGCGATGGCCTGGCTGCTGGCGGTGGCCGTGTTCCAGGTGGGGAGGCTGCTCACATGAACGGTCGTGCGGCGAGCCCGCTGCGCCGGGTGCTCGCGGCGGTGGTGGAGGGCCGGGCCCGCACCCCGGAGGAGCTCGCCCGGGAGGCCGGGGTGTCCCGGGAGGAGGCGTCGGCGATGCTCGACTACTGGGTGTCCCGGGGGCGGCTGACCCGTGAGGAGATCACCCCCGGCTGCCCGGCGCGGGACTGCGGCGGCTGCCCACTGGCGTCCGGATGCGCGGGGAAGGGCACGGGCGGCGCCCCGGCCCTCGTCACCATCGGTGTCCGGCCCGGGCGGGAGCGGCCCGGTACGTCCTGATCCGGGCTCGGCGTCCCTCCCGACTCCCCTTACCGGAAGGGTTGACCGGGTCGGCGGGCTATTGGTTGAGTGGCTGATCCACTGAGCCAATCCGGCTCGGGTTGCCGATCCCGGGAGGGATGCCGTGGAGGCGCTGCCCCGCCAGACCATCGTCGACGTACTGGAGGACCGGCTGCGCGAGGACATCCTCGCCGGCCGCCACCCGGTGGGTGACTACCTGCCGCCCGAACGCGAACTGGCGCACGGCTACGGCGTCACCCGCACCACGCTCAAGCACGCCTTCGGCCGGCTGGTCCAGGCCGGGCTCCTGGAGACCCGGCACGGGGTGGGCACCCGCGTCCGCGACTACGCCCGCCTGGGCGGGGCGGACCTGTTGCCGATGCTGGTGCGGCACAGCTCGGGCTGGCTCGGCGAGGTCTTCGAAGTACGGCGCGCCGTCGGCGCGCTGATCGCCGAACGCGCCGCCGCTCGGGCCACCGCGGCCCAGAAGGCCGAACTCCGCGCCCTGCTGGCGGCGGTGGCGGCGGCCGAGGGCGCCGACGCCGTGCAGCTCGCCGACGCCGAAGTGCACCGGGCCCTGGCGCGGGCCACCGGCAACCGCGTCTACGTCCTGCTGACCAACACCCTCTTCCAGGCCTATCTGGCCGTCCGCTCCGCGCTGGCCGCCCCCTTCACGGACCCGGCCGCCGCCCACGGCCGGCTGGCGCCGGTCGTGGAAGCGGTGGTGGCCGGTGACGGGGAGGCCGCGCACAAGGCGGCGGGCCGGTACCTCGCCGCGACCGAGCGGATCATGCTGGCGGGAGAGAACTCATGAGCCGGCGGGAGACGCGCTTCACCGAGACGATGCTCGGCACCGTCCGCCTCGACGGCCGCGAGCCGCGGCAGCGCATACGCCTCGACCTGCACGCCCGGGCCGACGGCGTGCTGCGCCCCTGGGCCACCACCCGCGCCGAGCTCACCGGCCGCGTCAGGATCACCGGCCTGGCCGACGATCCGCACGCCGCGGGCGAGTTGGAGATCTCCCCGCTCGCCCGGCGGCGCATCCGCTACCGGTTGCCGTTCACCGCCGGCGACCGGCGCCTTCTCCTGGACGGCTGGAAGTCCGTGACCCCCGCCAGGCCGCTGTCCTCCATGACCGTGCTGCCGTTCACGCTCTACGAGGACGGGGCGCGCGTGGGCGAAGGCACCCTGCGCTTCCCGCTCGCCACCGGACTCCTGCCGTTCCTGGCCGGCTTCCGCTTCCCGCGCGCGGCGGACCGGCGGACCGCGGGCGGCCACGAGGGCCCGGAGCCCGCCGGCAGCCCGCAGGGCGTGAAGGGCCCGCGGTCGAGCGGCCGTCAGAAGAACGGCCTTCAGGAGAACGGCCGTTACCTCGCTCCCCGGTGGGACGGCGCCGCCGGGCGGACGGAGGTCTGGTACACCACCCTGACCGATCCCGGGACCGGCACCGGCATCTGGCTCCACCACGAACTCACCGCCCCGGCGGACGGCTCACCTCGCTACGCGCACGGCTGGGTGGCGGCCTTCCCCCAGGACGGTCCCGTACGCCACGCGCGCTTCGGGCCCGTGCCGTGGCCGGAGCGGACACCCGCCGACGAGGCCGGCGGCACTCCCGCCCAACAGGCGGAGACGCAGGCGGAGAACAGTCGCGCGCCCGGTCACGGCCCCGACCACCGGGGCGGCGACGAGGACCCCGCCCGCGAGCCGCACAACCCCCGCGAGCCGCACGACGGCCCCGAACCGCACGGCGATCCCCCCGCTTCCGGCGACCCGTCCGGGCCCGCCCCGGACGAGGGTTTCACCGCCGCCGGCGTCTTCGCCGTCCCCGGCCGGCTGGCGGGCCGCGCGGGCGACTTCTCCTGGGACCTGGCCGAACAGGCCCAGGAACCGCCCCTGTTCACCTTCCCCCGCTGGTCCTGGCGCCGCCCCCTCCTCCCGGCGGCACAGATGCTGCCCGCCGCACGCGCCGCGTACGACGGCGTGTTCACCTACGCAGGCCGCACGCTCACCCTGCGCGCCGCCCCCGGCGCCTCCGCCCGCATCTACGGCCACGGCAACGCCCGCCGCTGGGCCTGGCTCCACGCGGACCTCGGCAAGGACGGCGTGCTGGAGATCGTCGCCGCCGTCTCGCCCCGCCCCGCCCTGCGCCGCCTGCCCCCGCTGGTCTTCCTCCGCCTCCGGCACGGTGGCCGCACCTGGCCCCGGCGGGCGGAGCGCTCCGCCGCAGGCTGGGCCGGCCCCGGCCGGTTCCGGGCCCGTATCGGCCTGCCCGTCTGGACGGTGACGGGCCGCGCCGGACTCCGCCGCATCCGCGTCGAGGTCACCCAGCCGCCCGAGCGCACCATCGCCCTGGAGTACCGGGACCCCGACGGCAGCCTCTCCGTCTGCCGCAACAGCGAGACCGCCGACGCCCGCATTCTGCTGGAACGTTGGTGGGGGCACTGGCGCGGGGAAGCGGAATGGACGCTGGAGGGCACCGCGCACGCCGAGGTGGGCAGCCGATGAGCCTGCACGCGTTCGCCGCCGCCCTCCTCGCCGACGACGGCACCGAACCCTGGACGGCGGGGGTGGGGCACCGGCTGGAGGCAGTGGTCGCGGCCATGCCCGCCCACGCCCGGCTCGGACTGCGCGCCGCCGCCGCGGCCGCCGACGGTTACGCCCTGGCCCGCACGGGGCGGCCGCTCGCCGCGCTCACCGCCGCGGAACGCGAGACGGTCCTCGCCCCCCTGGCTGCCCGCCCCGCGCTTTCGGC
Organism: Streptomyces albus subsp. albus; assembly: GCF_000719865.1. Lineage (GTDB taxonomy): Bacteria > Actinomycetota > Actinomycetes > Streptomycetales > Streptomycetaceae > Streptomyces > Streptomyces albus_E. The sequence goes on along the minus strand of NZ_JOID01000007.1, from coordinate 780 downwards.
GCTGCTCGATGTGGTGAAGATGCCGGTCCTGCTGGCCGGAGGCACCGAACACATGCTTCACCACGGGCCCGGACCGGGCACCACCGGCGCCGCCCCGGCCCCGCCGCCCGAGGACCCGCCGCTGGACTGCACACCCTCCGACCACTGGCCCGCCCGCAGCACCGCCGACGCCGTCGTGATCGGTTCCGGTGCGGGGGGTGCGGTGGCTGCGCGGACCCTGGCTGGGGTGGGTTTGTCCGTCGTGGTCCTGGAGGAGGGCGAACACCACACCACGGGTTGGTTCGCCGCCCGCCCGCCGCTGGAACGCTTCACCCGGCTGTACCGCGACGGTGGTGCCTCCCTTGCGGTGGGAAGTCCGCCGGTGTTGTTGCCGCAGGGCCGCGCGGTGGGCGGGACGACGGTGGTGAACGCGGGTACCTGCTACCGCACCCCGGACCGTGTTCTGCGGCGCTGGAGTGAGGATTTCGGGTTCCGCCCCGCTGGGGATTTCGGCCCCTTCCTGGACGAGGCCGAGCGCAGCCTGCGGGTCGCCCGCCAGCCGCTGGACGTCTTGGGAGGCAATGGCCGGCTGGCCCTCGCCGGAGCGCAGCGGCTGGGTTGGCGGGCCGCTCCGCTGCGGCGTAACGCGCCGGGCTGCCGGGGCGCCCGCGAGTGTGTGGCGGGCTGTCCGAGTGGTGCCAAGCAGAGTGTGCAGTTGTCGGTGCTGCCGGAGGCCTGTGTGGCGGGTGCGCGGATTGTCACCGGTGCGCGGGTGTCGCGGATCTTGGTGGATCCGGATGC
>NZ_JOID01000006.1 GCF_000719865.1 Streptomyces albus subsp. albus | reverse complement strand
TACCGCGTCCTCCTGCGATCCCTCGACCACCGCACCACCACCCGACAAACCACACAACGCGCTCTCACTGAAGCCGCTTGACATCCATAGGAGCATCCCTCACAGCGAACGCACGCCCCGTGCCGGCTACGTCCGGCGCAGGGCGCTTGCTGTTTCACCGGGCCGGCGGCGCCGTCGCTCCCACCGTCTCGGCCTGTCATCGGCATCCGTCCCCTCTGCCGGGCTCTCCGCTGCGCCTCCGACCACCCGCCGGTCGCCGGGTTCAGGAGCAGATCCGGTCCGGGAGTCCGCCGGGCATCCCGCGGCGTTCGTCCCGAGTCAGGTCACGGCCGACGACGTCGCACAGGTGGCGTTTCCAAAGGCCGGGATCGAGGCGGATCAGGTCTCCGCGGCCCTCGACCGCCCGTACCAGCGTCCTGCCGTCCCTGCTCGCGGCGACGAAGTGCTGGTCCTCCGCGAAGTCGTACGAGTCGAAGTGGCTGGGGTCGTCCGCCCGCTGGAAACGCACGGAGTTCCCGTTGGCCACGAAGAACTCGGTCCCGTGCCCGGTGAACCCGAAACGGAACCCGTCCCCCCAGGACACGTCGTTCGCTCCCAGCGGCCCCAGCGGACCCACCACCCTGCGGGCCTCCCCCGGCCGCACCGACCACAGCTCCAGCAGGGCCCCTTTCGTCTTCGCGGCCGCATAGCGCCCGCTGCTGTCGAGCAAGGCACGGTCGTTGTCCGGCCCGAGGCTGACACGCAGCGCCTTGTCCTCCTTGCCCGTGCGCAGATCGACGGCGTGCAGCGTCGAGTCGCCCCGGACCATGATCTGTACGTATCCCGGCTCCGGGCGCCTGTTCACCGCGAAGCCGGAGTCGAGAGGCTTCTCCCGCGAGCTGTACAGCGGTGGGTTCTCCTTGGCCAGCCCGAGGTCACGCGCGTCCACAGGATCGGAGAGCCGCCGGCCCTCCCTGGTGTCCCACCGCTCGATGCGGCTGCCGGACAGCGTGACCAGTTCGTTCTCCCCCGCGAAGAAGAGCGACAGCGGCTCCGGCTTCCCGTCCCGGCGGACAGGTGGCTTGAGCGTGGTGATCTCCGCGACCTCGCGGAGGGACGGGAGGCGCCGGATCAGAATCCTGTTGCGTCCCACCACGTCGGCCACCAGGGTCTCGGCCTCGTTCACCGCCAGCGCGTGGGCGGGATCCGGGTCCGTGGGCGCGTCCGCCGTGGGCCGCTCCACCTCGGTCGTCACCTCGTCGGTCACCACGTCGTAGAGCACGAGTTTCTCGGCGGTGAGGCCCGAGGCGCCCCTGGTCCGGGTCACCTGGGCCACCTGGACGCGACCGTCGTCGATCAGCAACGGGTGGCTCGCGACCATGTTGAACTCCCTGCCGCTGACCGGTCGCAGGGACAGCCCGGTCACCGTCGTCTCGTCCCAGGTGGTCACGACGGGGCGGTCCGCGTCCCCGAGAAGCCGGTTGCCGAAGTTGGCCGGCTTCGCGCCCGCCGCCTTCTTCTCCTCCCCGCCCCGCCGGAGGTCGCCGAGTACCCACTCGCCGCTGTGCACCGCGAAACGATGCCCCGACTCATTCAGCGAGACACCGCCGCAGCCGTACGAGTCGCTGCGGTAGCGGTTCAGCACCCGTCCGTCACGCACGCGCACGAAACGGTGGACGGCGTTGCTGTAGCCGTCCTTGCCACGCTCCTTCCGGCACCATGCCAGCACCCCGCCGTCGCCGGAGAGACTGGCCGCGGGGGCGCTGTACACGCCGGAAGCGGGGCTGAAGGTGTCCACGCCGGTCGCCAGTTCGCGCATCCTGCCGGTACCGGTGTTCACCGCCACGAACGTGTGAGCGCCGCTGGACTTGCCGGCGTCGCGCCGCTGGGCCACCAGCGTGTCACCGTCGGGTCCGAACCACACGGCCTCGAACGCCGGCAGCCGTGAGGGAAGCTCCTCGTGCCGTCCCGTCTCCAGATCCCACAGCCGGAGCCGCCCGTCGGCCGCCACCGTGACCACGCGCCGGGCGTCCGGGGAGAAGTCCGCGGTGTGGACCTGATCGCTCCTGTACCCCTGTTCCTCGGCCCTGGCCCTGAACTCGCCGTCACGGATCGTGTGTGCCCGCCCCAGCAGTCCCGCCGGACTGTCCGCTTCCGGATCGATGGCGTGCCACACCAGCGCGCCGGCTCCCGACGTATAGGCGATCCGCCGCCCGTCCCTGCTGACCATGGGCCGGAAGGCCATCTCCTGGAGACGGAGCCGTGTGCTCGTGACGGTCTTCCCGGCTCCGCGGACGAACAGTGACGCACGTCCGAGCTGGGTCGTCACCAGCGTCACCGTGCCGTCGGTGCTCATCGCCGTATCGACGATCTTCCCCTCGGCGCCGCTGAGCACCCAGTCGGCCCGCTTGAACCGGTCGTACCCGCGCAGCACGGCGTTGCGGGCCTCCTGCGTCGGCGCGATCTCGTACGCCGCCATGGCGACGAGTGCGGCCTGTCCCGGATCACTCCTGTCCAACTGGCCCGCGAGCACGGCCATCGCCCGGGAGCGTGCCTCCGCGTCCCGCCGTTCGCTGACCTTCCCCTGGTGCACGAGGAACGTGCCGAGCCCGGCGATCACCGCGATCACCACGGCGAGCGCGATCCACGCGGCGCGCAGCCGGTTCCGTCGCGTGCGGTGTCGCTGCCGCGCGAGTTCGAGGAAGTTCCGTTCCTCCGCGTCGAGCTCCTTCTCCCGGTTCCCCACATGCCTTTCCAGGAGGGCCAGTTGGAGACCGGTGGGCAGAAGTCCCGCCGCCTTGTCGCCGTCGGTCCATCGCTTGTGCTCATGGGCCAGTTCCCACCGCGCCGCCAGGAACTCGCTGTCGGACCGCACCTGCTCCTGGAGGGCCGGCCATGCGGTCACCAGCGCCTCATGGGCCAGTTCGACGGACTCCGGTTCTCCCCGCCCACCGTGGAGGACGAGCAGTCGGCGCTCGGCGTCGGCGAGCCGGATCGCGATGGCCCACCGCTTGTCGCCCGCCTCCTGCCGGGTGAGTCTGCGGCGCAGCGGGTGCGGGCTGCCGGGCAGTACCCGGACGAGCCCGGTGAGCAGCCGGCTCGCCTCGCCGTCCTTCTGCTTCTCCTCGTCCGTGACGCACTCGTCCCAGGCCTGCGCGGCGTGGGCCGCCAGCGCGCCGGAGACGCCTCCGGCCTCCTCGTACGTCGCCGTCCGGAGCCGGCCGCCCTCCCTGCCCTCCCACAGCTTTTCCAGGACGAAGCCGAGGAGCGGCAGTGTTCCCGCTTCGCTGCCGGCGTCGTCCAGGATCCGCTGGACGAGCCCCGGCTCGTAGGTCACGGCCACGCCCGGGAGATGGTCCAGCGGTTTGGTGATCACGTCCGTGAGCTGCTCGCGGGACATCGGCGTCAGCGGCAGGGTGTCACCGCGATGCAGCGCGGGACCGAGGCTCGGGTGTCTGAGGGCGGCGTCGACGAAGTCGGCGCGGAGGGTGACCAGGATGCCGGGTGCGCCGGCCGGCCGGCTCTCCGGGAAGAGCACGTCGACGACCTGGGCGACCTCGGTGTCCGTGCCGGCGAGCAGTGCTTCGGCCTGGTCGAGTACGACGAGGAGCTTGCCGCCCGACCTCCCGCGGAGGCGATGGAGGGTGTCCACAAGCCCCAGCTCCGTGAGCCACTCCTGCACTTCACCGGCATGTCGCGCCCCGTGCCGCCGGGTTCGGTGGGCCTCGTACAGCTCGGTGGCGAGCGCGGCGAGCGGCGAGGAGACCGGTCCGGCGTCCACCACCAGGATGTCGTAGCCCTTTTCACGCATCCTCGGCACCACGCCGGCCAGCGCGAGCGACGACTTGCCCGATCCCGACGGCCCGTACACGGTGACGCTCGGGCGCCCGGCCAGCAGAGCGCCGGTCACCTTCGCCGTGTCGTCGTCACGGCCGAAGTAGACGTCCGCGTCTCCCTCCCGGAAGGTCTGGAGGCTCCGGAAGGGCGACGGCGGTTCCACGATCCTCTCGAGCTCGGGGATGAGCCTCAGGACCGTGCTCGCGCGGATCACGAACGTCTGCTGGGTCTCACCGCTCCCCCGCTGGCTCTGCGCGACGAGGCCCACGACCGTACGGCCGCGGGAATCCCAGACCGGGCTGCCGCTGAAACCCTCCTCGATGTGGGGCCTGGTCTCATCGGTCCGGGAGAGCTGCCGCCAGCCCTCCTCCGTCGGCCCGCCCAGGACTCCCCAGTACCAGGATCCACCCGGCCGGGGTCCCGTGAATCCGACGATGCCGACTCTCTTGTCCCAGGCGGTCGCGGGCTCGGCCAGGGCCAGCGGACGGCCGCCGGGTACGGCGCCCCGCACGCGCAGGACCGCGACGTCCCCGGTGCTGTCACCCCGTTCCTCGACGCAGTGCTCGACCTCGGCCGTCCAGGACCGGCCCGACAGGTCCGCGTCCAGCGGCATGTCCAGCGTCACCCGGGTTCCGGGCGCCACCTCCGCCGTGCCGTCCTCCTCCCCCGAGGCGTACGCCACCACATGGGCGCAGGTCAGCACCACGTCCGGCGCCAGGAGGAAGCCCGCGCCCACGGGCTCACCGTTCGGCCCCTTGATCCGGACGACCGACGAGGCGAGCGCCTCGTCGGGCCCCTGCGGCTCCGCCCCCGTCACACGGCCTCCGTTTCACCACGGTCGAGCCGGTCCCCACCGGCTCAACTCCTCACGCATTATTGACCGTTGTTCCAGGCTCGTCACTTCGGTTCCAGGTGAGGGTCACGGAAAAGTTCGCGGCGGTGGCGGTGCTCGCGATGACCACATCGGCCTCGGCCGACAGTGACACCCCGAACTCCAGAGTGATCTCATCCGGCGCGTTGGCCAGCCCCCGGAAGCGTCCGACGAAGCTCTCGGCCACCGGCCGTACGGTATCCAGCATCTCGCCGAACGACCTCTGCGCCCGCGCCACGGAGCGGCCACCGCGGCCCACGCGCACCAGGGATTCGTCCACTTCGCGGATCTGCACCCGTATCGTTTCTCCGCCGGCCTCACCGAGAGGCACCTCGATCGTGCGGACAGGGCGATCACTCACTGCGTCCTCCAGCGCTCGGAAGCCGGAGAGCTTAGCCAAGTCCGGGCGCGGCCCGGGAACACGGGCCGGGACGACGGGATGTGAACCTGTGCCCCCGCCCCCGTCGAGAAGTCGGTGCCGGCGCGGGCCGCACCCGGCGGCGCCCCGTTCTCAGGCCCAGCCGTGGGCCTTCCGGGTGCGGCGCGCGAGGGTGTCGACGACGACCGCGCCGAGCAGCACCACACCGGTGATCATGAACTGCACGGCGGCCGGGATGCCCAGCAGCGCCATACCGGAGGCGACCGACTGGATCACCAGGATGCCCAGGAGCGCCGACCAGGTGCGCCCCCGGCCGCCGAAGAGGCTGGTGCCGCCGATGACGGCCGCGGCGATGGCCTCGATCAACAGGTTGCCGGAACCCGCCGTCGCACTGGCCGAGCTGACCCGGGAGGCCAGGAACAGGCCCCCGATCGCGGCCATCGTGCTGGAGATCATGAAGACGGACACGCGCACCGACGTCACGGCGATCCCGGCGCGCCGGGCCGGCTCGATGTTGCCGCCGAGGGCGGTGATCCTGCGGCCGTAGGGAGTACGGCGCAGCAGCACATCGAGGCAGACCAGGAAGACCAGGAAGATCAGCAGGGCGAGGGGCAGGCCCTGGAACTGGTTGAGTGTCCAGCCGGCGGTGAAGGCGACGGCGGCGAGGGCCAGCGTGCGCAGCACGATCTCGGGCAGGCTCCGGGCCGGCAGGGCGCCGGCGGCTCTGCGGCGCCGCGCGGTCCGGTAGGACGGCAGGAAGTAGGCGAGCGTGCCCAGCGCCGCCAGGCCGTAGGCGACGGCGACGTCGTGGAAGTAGGAGTGGGTGAGCCGGACGAGTGGGCCGTTCTCGTCCAGGAGGATGGTGCCCTGCCCGGCGAAGATGTACAGGGTCAGACCGTTCCAGCCCAGCAGTCCCGCGAGCGTGACGACGAAGGACGGCACGCCGACTCTGGCGACGAAGAAGCCGTGGACGGCGCCGACCGCCGCGCCGACGGCGAGCGCGAGGAGGACGGCGGCCGCTTCCGGAACGCCGTGCCGCACGTTGAGCGCGGCGAACAGGGCCGCGGACAGGGCACCGACCGAGGCGACGGAGAGGTCGATCTCGGCCAGGAGCAGCACGAACACCACGCCGACGGCCACGAGGCCGGCGCCGACGATGTCGATGCTGAGGTTGGACAGGTTGCGCGGGCTGAGGAAGTCGGGGTCCAGGATCCCGAAGACGGCCCAGATCACGGCGAGGGCGACGACGACGGGGGCGGAGCCGAGCTGCCCTTCGCGCATCCGCCGCCGCGTGACGTCGAGGTGGCTCCTCAGCCGGCGCCGCGCCTCCCGGCCGCGGGAGCCGGGTGGCTCGGTGGGCCCGGGCGGCTCGGGCGGCTCGGCCGGGTGCGGTTTCGTGGACGTCACAGCTGCCACTCCGGTGTCGCGCGCTGAACGACGGCGTTGTCCGTGGCGCCGGTGATGGAGGAGACGATCTGCTCCTGGGAGGTGGTCGGGACGTCGAAGAAGCCGTTGTTGTGTCCCAGCCGCAGGACCGCCGCGCGGTCCGCGACGGCCTTGACGTCGCCGAGGTTGCGGCTGATGAGCAGGACACCGATCCCCCGCTCCCGCAGGCGCTCGATGAGATCGAGGACCTGTACGGACTGCTGGACGCTCATGGCCGCGGTGGGCTCGTCCAGCAGGATCAGCCGGGGGTCGCCGAGGAGGCAGCGGCAGATCACGATGCCCCTGCGCTGGCCGGCGGGCAGCGAGGCGACGGGTACGCGCAGGTCGGGAATGCGGAGGGAGAGGGTGCCGAGCAGTTCCCGGGCCCGCTGCTCCATCTCCACCTCGTCCAGGAATCCCAGCCGGCTGATCTCCCGCCCGAGGAAGAGGTTCCCGACCACGTCGATGTTCTCGCACAGGGCGAGGTCCTGGTAGGCGGCGGCGATGCCCAGTTCGCGGGCGTCCCGGGGCCGGGCGATCCGGACGGTTCGGCCCTGCCACGCGATGACGCCCTCGTCGGCCGGCCCGGCGCCGGTGATCACCTTGAGGAGTGTGGACTTGCCCGCGCCGTTGCCGCCGACCAGGGCGACGACCTCTCCGGCGTGGACTTCGAGTTCGACGTCCAGCAGCGCCTGCACGGCGCCGAACCGTTTGGAGATGCCGCGCAGCGCCAGCACAGGGGGTGTCGGCACGTGAGATCTTCCCTTGCCTTGAGCGCCTGCGCTCCGGACCCGGCCCTAGCCAAGGAGACCGGCCTCCTCGCAGGCGGAGCGGATGTCCGGGGTGCAGATCTGGTCGGTGGTGTACTTGCCGCTCCTGATCACGGTGTCGATGGTGCCGGCGGTCAGGGGGACGGGCTGGAGGACGACGGAGGGGATGTCCCGGCCGGAGCCGTTGCGGACCGTCCCGGTGGCGATGTCCCCGATGCTCTCCCCCCGTCCCAGCGCGACGGCCATCTCGGCGGCGGCGCGGGCTTCGGGGGTGAAGGGTTTGTAGACGGTCATGAACTGCTCGCCGGTGACGATGCGCTGCACGGCCGCGAGGTCCGCGTCCTGGCCGGTGATCGGGGGCAGGGGGTGGACGTTCGCCGACCTCAGGGCGGCGATGGCTCCCGAGGCGAGGCCGTCGTTGGCGGCGTAGACACCGTGGATCCGGTCGGGCCCGATGTCGGCGATGGCGGCGGTCATGTCGGCGTAGGCGTTCACGGGGTCCCAGTTGAGCACTTCGTACTGCTTGGCGATCTTCACCCGGCCCTCGAGGACGGAGAGGGCCCCTTCCTTCAGGTCGGCCGCGTTCGGGTCGGTCGGCGAGCCGTTGAGCATGACGACGCGGAGCCGGGAGGCGTCGGAGCCCAGTGCCCGCAGCAGTGCCGTGGCCTGCAGCCTGCCGATCTCCTTGCCGTCGTAGGAGACGTATCCGGAGACCGGGCCCCTGGCCAGTTGGTCGTAGGCGACGACGGGCACCTTGGCCGCCGCCGCACCGCGCACCGTGGGACGTGCCGCCCTGGAGTCGACGGAGCCGAGGATCAGCACGTCGATCCCGCTGGTCAGCAACGCCCGGAGCTGTTGCTGCTGAGCGGCGGCGTCCGGCCCGCTCGGGGAGTAGCGCACCGTGCAGGTGGGACACAGTTCGCGGACCCTGCCCTCGATCAGCGGCTGGTCGAACCGCTCCCAGCGGTCCGCCTGGTTGGCCGGGAGGAGGAGTCCGATGGTGAAGCCCCCCGTTCGGGGTGTGGCGGTGCCCCCGTCCGGCCGTCCTCCGGACTGGGCGGCCTTCCCGCAGGCGGCGGTGGCGAGGGTGAGGGCGAGGAGGGTGACGAACACGAGTGCCGCGGCGGCCGGCGCGGCCCCGGCCCGGCCCCGGTGTGGCTTCATCCCGGCACCTCCCGGGCCGCCCGGCCCACCTCACATCAGCGACTGGACGATATTTTCAGATATTTTCCTACTTTGTCTCATTTTGCACCCGGAGTGCCCTCTCGACCGGTCCGGTTCCCCTGGGTGGGCTCCTCCTCCGGCACCTTCTCGGGCGCCTCCTCCGAGCCGGGCGGTTCGGGCTCCCGCGGCGGCACGGCGATCTCGCTCCACACCTGCTTGCCGCCGCTGAGCGGCACCGAACCCCAGGACTCCGACACCGCTTCGACCATGAGGATGCCCCTGCCCCCGGTCGCCTCCCAGTCCATGCTGGCCGCCTTGACCGGCGTCCGCGGTGAGGAGTCGCTGACCGCGACCCGCAGCCGGTTCCCGGTCAGCGCGAGGTCCAGCCGGACCTCTCCCGTGGTGTGCACCAGGGCGTTGGTCACCAGCTCGCTGACCACCAGGAGAACGGTGTCGGCCTCCTCGACCGCGTCCCACGCGCGCAGCGTCCGGGTGGTGAAGCGGCGCGCGTGCGCGGCCGCGTCGGGCAGCCGCCAGACCGCCCAGCCCGCCCGGCGCGGCCGGACCGCCATCCCGTCGTAGCGCAGCAGGAGCAGCGCCAGGTCGTCGTCGCGCCGCGCACCACCGCCGAGCAGGGCCGCCGCCATGCCCTCGGGGTCGGAGGGGTCGGCGGCCGCCAGGGTGTCACGGACGCGGCGCATCCCCTCCTCCGCCCCGGTCTCCGGCGACTCCACCAGGCCGTCCGTCATCAGTGCCAGGACGGAGCCGGGCGCGATGGCGGCCGTGGTCAACGGGAACGCCGCCTCGGCGTCCACGCCCAGGGGCGGGCCGCCCTCGACCTCCAGCTCCCTCGTCCCGCCGTCCGGATCGCGCAGCACGGGCGGCAGGTGCCCGGCCCGTACGAACCAGGCGTTGCCCTCCTCCATGTCCAGGGCGGCATAGCAGACGGTGGCGAACAGGTCGGTCTCCATCCCCGTCAGCAGCCGGTTGGCGTGCGAGACGACCACGTCGGGGGTGTGGCCCTCCACGGCGTACGCCCTGATCGCCGTACGCATTTGGCCCATGACGGTGGCTGCCGCGGCGCTGTGCCCCTCCACGTCGCCGATGACGAAGGCCACCTGCCGGTCCGACAGCGGGATCACGTCGTACCAGTCGCCTCCCACCTCCAAGCCCGCGGCGGCGGGGAGGTAGCGGACGACGGCCACGCCGCCGGACAGGGCGGGCAGCGTGCGGGGCAGCAGACTGCGTTGGAGCACCGTGACCAGCTCGCGCTCGGCGTCGAACGCGCGGGCCCGCATCAGGGCCTGCCCCGCCAGGGACGCGGTGGCGGTCAGCAGGGAACTCTCCTGCAGGCCGAACTCCTGTGCCGCGTTCCAGCCGATCACGCAGGCGCCGAGCGTCCGGCCCTCGGCCGGCAGCGGCAGCAGCGCCAGCCCTCCCGGGCCCAGCCCCACCAGATCCGGCGGGACGGCCGCGCCCGGCGGCCACAGGTGTACGTTCCCCTCGCGCAGGGTGCCCTCCACCGTGGGGAGGGAGCCGGAGGGTGCGTCGCGCCACTCCGCGCGCCAGGCCGACCGCCATGCCCGCGGCCAGACGCCCGGATCCGGGGGATCGAGGACGGTGACCATCAGCCGGTCGCTCACGAGTTCGGCGAGCGCCACCCGGTCGGCGCCCAGCGCATCGAGCAGGGCGCCGACGAGGTCACGGGGGTTCGTGGTGTCGGCGAGGGCGGTGGCCAGCCGCTGGACCCGGGAGACCTCGTGGGCCCGGGGCCGCAGACGAGAGGCCTCGGCGACGACACCGAGCAGCCGGTCCGGCCGCCCCGCCGGGTCGAGACCCAGCCGGCAGCTGAGCGAGAGCCAGCGCAGTTCTCCGGTGCCCAGCCGGACCCGGAACTCCAGGTCACGGGGGCCGGTGGCGCGCTCGTCCGGTTCGATGAGGGACATCAGGGCCGGCAGGTCGTCGGGGACGGTACGCCAGAGCAGGGTCTCGACGCGTCCGTCGAAGTCCTCCGGCGCGATGCCGAACAGCTCGGGCAGCCGGCTGTCCGTCTCGATACGGCCGGTGTCCAGGGCCAGAGCGCAGGCACCCGGGCGAATCCGGCGCAGTACCGCATCGGCCGGGGTCGGCTCCCGTGCGCCGCCGGGGGCAGGAGTGGTGCGGGGCCGGCCGGCCGCCTCGAGCCGGGTCGTGAGCTGGCCGGCGTACATCTCCAGCAGATGGCGGCGTGTGGTGCCGAAGCCGTGCGGGCCGTCGTCGACGACGAGCAGGCAGCCCAGCCGCTCGTCCTCGGCGCCCAGCGGCAGGGCGCCCGCCGACACCGCCGGCGCCGCCGGCGTCCCGGCGGCGGTGGCCGTCGCGTCCGGGGCCGTCTCACCCGTGGCCGGCCACACGGGGCGGCCGGTGCGGTAGGCATCCGTCACCGGGGAGCGGTCGTCCGGTGACAGGGTCTCGGGCACCTCGTACGGTGCACTGGTCCGGCCGAGGGTCTCGATCAGCCGCAGCCTGCCGGTGCCCTCCGGGTCGCGCACGTAGACGGCCGCCATCGCCACGCCCGCGAACCCGAACGCCGTCCCCGCGTTCTCCCTCATCTCGTCGCCTCCGAACCGGCCGGGTGCGGCCCGCCTCCAGAGTAGGGAGAAACCGCCCTCCGCACCCTGCCGGGAAACGCGGACGCGGACGCACCGCGGGCCCGTCGCCGCCTGCCGGCCGCGGACCCGGGGCCGGGAACAACCGCCGCGTCCGTCCGGTGGGGACCGTGTACTGCCGGTGCCGGATTGACCCGACGCGTTCCCGGCACGGGCGCCCTCGTCCACCGACGGAAAAACACCGGACATGGCGGTCGGTACACTCACCGAGTGTCCATACCCCCGCTCGTCCGCCTGGCTTTCCTCGTCACACTGCTGGCGGCCGCGGCGAGCTCCCTGTTCGTCTGGAGCCCGCGAGAGCTCCTCCTCCAGGGCTTTTCCTCCGGACCGTTGTCGGCGTGGGCCGCGCCGGCGTTCGTCGTCGTCTTCGCCCTGGCGACCCTCGCCTTCTTCCCCAAGCCGGTGCTCAACGCGGCGGCCGGGGTCCTCTTCGGCGTTCCCCAGGGACTGCTGCTGGCCGTGGCCGGGACGACCCTGGGCGCGGCGCTGGCCTTCGGCCTCGGACGGGGCCTCGGACGGGACGCGCTTCGGCCACTGCTGAAGAAGAGGGTCCTCGCCGCCCTGGACCGCCGGCTCACCGATCAGGGCTTCGGGAGCATGCTGCTCCTGCGCCTGGTGCCGGGCATGCCGTTCCAAGCGGTCAACTTCGCCGCGGCCTTCTCCGGAATGCGCCTCTGGCCGTTCACCGCCGCGACGGCGGCCGGCGTGCTGCCGGGCACCGCCGCGTACGTGACCGCCGGCGCCTCGGCGTCCTCCCCGACCTCACCCGCCTTCCTGGTCTCGACGGCGGTGATGATCGCGCTGACCGCTGTCACCCTCGTCTCGCTGCGCCGGGCCCCGCGGGGAATGCCGCCCCGCGAGGCCGTCGAACCGGCCTGATCCTTCCCGGCCGGGAAGGAGGGACAGGTCCGCCGCCCGGCCGCGCCCCCGGCCCCAGGGCCCGGTAGCCGGCAGCGAACGAACGGCCCGACGTCCCCAAGCCGTGCCGCTGCCCGACGAGGCCGACCGCGCTCGGGGTCAGCGGCCCGCGATCTCCCGGCGGGCAGCATCCCAGGCTGGAGTTGTGTGACGACGGGGCCTGAGCGCCGGTACGGGAGCCCGAGCCGTTCTTCTCTTTTCTCCCCGCCTGGGCTGCTGGTCTTGGGCTATGTGTGACGGTTGCGGAGCCCTTGGGCTTGTTACAGCAAGGACCGACAGCGGCTTCGCGGTCGGCGGGGCGCTGGACAGGCTGCTGGCGGAGGGTCTGATCCAGGTGGAGGGCGGGAGCGGCTGGAGGCCGAAGCTGAGCGGCTGGCCGCCACCGCCCGGGAGGTCAGGCGGCGTCTGGCCGGCGGCACGGCGGCGACGGCGTCCGGCCCTGCCCCCTCGCCGCAAGCGACTCGGGACGGGGAGTGACGCCGCCCGCCAGACGGTTTCCGCGCTCTGACCGCCGAAGCGAACGTCTCACCCCCGGCTGACAAGTGATGGTGCCTCCGGTCAACTGGAGAGGCACCACCACTCTGTTGGGCCACGGCCCTTCCAGCCAGAGCTGGTCAGGAGCCGTCGGACCGACTTCTGGCCGGAACGCCGTGGGCTCGCGTCGCCGAATCGGTCGCCACCCGGCACCCGCGAGCAACCAGCTCAGCAGAGTGTTACGTGACGCCGAACCGCACTCTCTGCGCGGTCCCTACTCGGTCCCGGCTGTCCGCAGTCCATGAACTTGGTCAGCCAACCGTCTTGGATGCTCCGCACGCCCACACGCCGCTGCTGTTCCAGGAACACATGGTCGCCTTCGCACTGATGAACGTGCCGGGGAATGTCTTCTTGCGCGTCGCGAAGGTGTACGACGCGCCGTTGTTGACCGTGGCGAACGAAATGTTGTATTTGCCGGTCGAGGTGGTCACGTTGATGTAGAGGGCACTGGAACCTTTGTAAAACCCTGTGTCCTCGATGAATCCATTGGCCTTTACGGCCTGGCTGCCGATGACCACCGAGCCGCTGTAGTAGCCGTCGGAGCTGGAGAGGGTGACTGCTTGCCGGGCGGACGCCGACGCCGGCGAAACCATCGCGAAGGCTGCCGCAGTCGCAGCCATGGCCACTCCGAAACCCTTGAACAGGCGCAAGATCTTCCTCCTTCACAGTCCTGCCGAGCGTCCGCCGAGCAGGACGAAACGGACGTCATCCACACATCGCGGATCGACGGTTGTACTTCAGGAGCACCCCGCTGTGTTGCGAGTGATGCATCGACGCAGCGGGCTGTGCCGCGGCGACCGTGTGGCCGGCCAGGCACCACACAGACTGCTGACCATCAACAGGTGCGGCAATGAGAGCAGGCTGTCCGGGACAGTTCGCCGGCCGTCCGGGCTGGTCCGGGCCTTGTCCGGATCTTGTCCCGGACGAGGCTGCCGCAATGAACGCCGGAGCCACTGCCGCAGTTGCGTTGTCCGCTCCCCGGCGCGGTCGCAACGAATCCTCGTCCCGCCCCGACCCCCTGGGGAAAAGCGCTTGCACTGGCTGTCTTCTCGCAGACAGGGTGCAGTGGTGACCGGAACAGAGATCGAACTCCCCGTCGAGGACGGGGCCCTCTCCGGTGTGGACTTCGGCGGTCACGGTGCGGGCGTACTTCTTGTCCACGGCAGCGGACACAACGCCGCGGCCTGGATGGACGTGGCGTCCCACTTGGTGAGTGAGTGCCATCCGGTTGCTCTCGACCTGCGTGGCCATGGGCAGTCCCGGCTCAACTCTGCCGGACCCGAGCAGTACTGGCGAGACATCGGCAGCGTCGTCACCGCGCTGGACTGGGACCGCCCCGTGCTGGTGGGCCATTCCACCGGCGGGTACGCGGTGACGGCCGCCGCTGCCAGTGGACTTGTGGAACCGGCCGCTCTCTGCGTTGTGGACGGCGTGGTACTCGATGACCGTAACGCGTCACTCGCCGAGCATGCCGGCGTGCGTACTACCGAGGCAGCGGACCGTTTGCGGACCACGTTCCGTTACGGCTGGAGAGCCGACGACGAGGCGATGAACGCCTATGTCGAGCAGTGCGTGCGGGAGGCCGGAGAGGACTGGCTCAACGCGGGAGCACGGCCCGGACTGGTCGCGGAGGTCACGCGGCGCTCCTTCACGCGCCGCGGTCACTGGTGGGTACGGCAGCCGGCCATCGAGGAGGTCGCGACTGTCGCTGCTCCGGAGCTCGGTGCAGAAGTCTTCCCAGCCATCGATGTGTACGGCCGCCTCACCTGTCCGATGACGATCGTGCTGGCCGAGGATGGCTTCTACGCCTCACGGCGCGACGAGGTGCGTGCCGTCGTCGATGCCGTCCCTGGCCGCCGGCTGGTCGACATCAGCTCGAACCACAACGTCCCCATGACCCGGCCTGCCGACCTCGCTGCGATCGTTCTCGACCTGGTGCGGGACCGAGCTGCGACATGGGACAGGAACGTCGATTGACCCTCGCCCCACCACTCCTGCCAGGAGTCGCCACGGCGGCTACGGCCGCTCTACCAGCACTGTCTCGACGGCATGGAGGACCAGCTCGGGCGCTCGGAGTCGTGCTCGGCGCCACGGTGTTCTTCAACACCCGCTACCTGGCGCCGCAACGGCTTCGTGGTCCGCGACAAGGACGTCGCCCGCCTCTCCCCGTGCACCCGGCACCACATCAACAGGCCCGGCCGAATCGCCCAGCCGGCGAGCGACGGGACGCCCCTGTCCTTCAGGGCGACGGCGAAGGTGAGCATGTCGTCGTCGACGACCTTCGGACGTCCGCCGTGGCTGCCCTTGGACGCGGCAATGACCTGGCCTCCGAGAGTCCCCTCTCGGATGTGGTTGCGCTCGATCTGCCCGCCGAGCTGCGGGAATCCGCTGCTAGATTCATCCGCCATGCGATCACGTGAGTACGACCTCGACTTCCGCGACAGAGCCGGGCGAATACGCGCCTGGGGTATCGGTCTGCTGGCTGTGGCGACGCTCCTGTGGACATGGTGTGCCCTGTTGCTGCTCACGCCGTACTCGGTCCAGGAGGAGCCTGACGACCGCTACCCCGTGGAGTGCGAGTCACGGTTGTTGACCGAACGCGGTACGGCCAACGACGGTCTGCTGAGGGGGAATTGGTGTCAGAACGAACGCGACTGGCCTGAAGCCCTGGCTGTGCTCGGATTGTCCGTGCCGGTGTCGATCGCCGGCGTGGCGCTTTTTCTGAGCGGCAGTTTGCGTATCCGGATGAGCGCGCACGCCGAGGCGATGCGCGAACTGGACAAGTACGCCGACACACGGGACGCCTAGCCTGCACGAGTTGGCCCTGTCGGCGAGCGGCGGCCTCCGACGGCATCCATGGTCACTGGCTCCGCGTACATTGCGCATATTTGATCGAAGTCCCCTTTGTCACCGGCCTGGACGGTGCGGTGGCGGAGTGCGGCGGACGGCTCGGACGGCACGAGGGCTTCTCCTCGGTTCGCGGGCGGACACGGGCACCCACCGATCACGCGGCGCGTCGGCCGGCCGACGCGATCAGCGTGCCACCCTGGCAAACTTGCAGGACACTCGGAGGACACGGTGGTGGTGCCCGCCGCTATCGTGTGCCGTTGTGACTGGCTCTGCGCGGCGTCCGCTGCTGTTCCTCGATGTCGACGGACCACTCGTCCCGTTCGGAGCGGAGCCGCGGCAGTACGGGAACCACACGACGGGTCGGGATCTGCCAGAAGCCGGAGGGAACCCGCTTCTGGCCAGGATCAACCCCGCACACGGGCCCCGGCTGGCCGGCCTTCCGTGTGAGGTGGTCTGGGCCACGACGTGGACGGACGACGCGAACGCGTGCATCGCTCCCCTGCTCGGCCTTCCGCAACTGCCCGTGGTGGCCTGGCCGGAGCCGTCCGATATGGATGAACAAGACGAGCGCGACGGACTGCACTGGAAGACCCGTGCACTCGTCGAATGGGCGGCGGGACGGTCATTTGTCTGGGTCGATGACGAGATCACTGCCACCGATCGGGCCTGGGCCGCCGCTCACCACCCCGGCCACGCCCTGCTCCACCGAGTCGATGCCGGGCTGGGGCTGACCGATGACGACTATGCGGCCATCGGCGCCTGGCTGCGACAGGGGCGGTAGCCATGACCTCTTCGTATCCCGCCGCCCTGCCCCTGCTGCTCGGCATCGTCACCGCAGCCGTGACCGCCTTGGGTCTCGTCGGGTACGGCTTTCCGGCGATCGCCCGGGGGGCCGTGGCGGGCGGTGGCGCCGCGCTCGCCGGAGCCCTCGCCGCGCTCGCCCACCTCTGGGGCCTGGCGTCACTTTTCCTCGACGAGAGCGGCACCGCCCAAGCCTGCCGGGACGCGAACCCGTCGCTGTTCGGGCAGGTGATCGGCTACAGCGCGTCCTACCTGCCGCCTGCTCTCAACTGTCATACGGCGGCGGGTGGTTCCTATCCGGCGGCAGTCCCCGGCTTTCTCACGCCCGCGATGACGGTCTGTGCGGTGATCGCGGTGACGCTTGCCCTGCTCGCCGTCGCAGAACACCGCCGCACGACCGGACCCGGGTACCGCGAGCGGAGGAAGACGTGACGTGGTCGGCCGCGCAGCGCCCGCATCGGCACTGAAACAGCGGCCGCCGTGGTGACGCGCCTGGCCAGGTTATGGACCGCTGTGGATGAGCGAAGCCCACAGGTCGGGCCGGTCCGGGTAGCGGTCGCGCATGGCGCTTCACGACGTGCCGGGCACCAGTCCGACCCGGTGGGCGAGGACGACGACCTGGACGCGGTCGCGCAGGCCGAGTTTCGCCAGGATGCGCGACACATAGGTCTTGACGGTCTCGGGCGTGATGAACATCGCCGCGGCGATCTCCGCGTTCGACAGCCCTTCGGCGATCAGCTGGAGCACTTCCAGCTCGCGGGGGGTCAGCGCGCGCACGATGTCCTGCCTGGCCGGCCGGGAGGTGTCGGCCGGCCGCAGGTGCCGGGCGAAGTGGCCGATGAGGTGGCGGGTGACGGCGGGGGCCAGCAGGGCCTCGCCCCGGGCGACGGTCCGGATGCCGTTGACGAGCTCTGCCGGGGGCGCGTCCTTGAGGAGGAAGCCGCTCGCCCCGGCACGCAACGCGTCGTAGACGTGGGCGTCGACGTTGAACGTGGTGACGACCAGGACCTTCGGCGCGTCCTCGGTGCCGGGACCGGCCAGTTGCCGCGTCGCCTCGATGCCGTCGAGCAGGGGCATCCGGATGTCCATCACGACCACGTCGGGGCGCAGCCGCCGCGCGGCCTGAACCGCCTCGTGGCCGTTCTCGGCCTCCCCGGCGACCTCCATGTCGGGCTGTGCGGAGAAGATGGTGACGTAGCCGGTGCGCACCAGCGCCTGGTCGTCGCAGACGAGTACACGGATCGGTGGCGGCGCGTCGCTCACGGGGTCACTCCTGAGGGGGCTGGGACGGGATCGTGGCCTGGACCGCGAACCCGCCCTCGGGCCGGGGGCCGGCCTCCAGTTCACCATCGAGCGTCCGCAGCCGTGTACGCAGCCCGGCGAGCCCTCGTCCGCCCGCGGGGCCCGGTTTCCGCGTGACCGGTGCGGCGACCGGTCCGTCGGTGGTCACCTCGATCCGGATGTGCTCATCACCGTGCCGGAGCAGGACCCGTGTCGGCTTGCCGGCCGCGTACTTCATGGCGTTGGTGAGCGCCTCCTGCACCACCCGGTACGCGGCCAGCTCCACGTTCACGCTCTGCGGCCGCCGCTCGCCCCGCTCCCTGAACTCGACCGGCTGACCCGACCTGCGCGCCTGCCCGACCAGGTCCCCCACCCGTCCCAGGGCGGGCGCCCGGCCCGCACGCGCCGGGTCCGCGGACGCCGACTCGCCGGTCGCCTCCAAGACGCCGAGCAGATACCGCAGTTCCGTCAGTGCCCGGCGGCCGGTGTCGCTGACGGCCGTCAGTCCCTCGCCGGCGCGTTCCGGCGCGGACGTGAGCAGGAACTGCGCCGCGTCGGCCTGCACCACCATGGCCGTCACATGGTGGGTGACCACGTCGTGCAGCTCGCGGGCGATCCGCGCCCGCTCGGCGGCCGTGGCCGCCTCGGCGGCCAGCCGCCGCCGCTCGGCCTCTTCCGCCCGCCGCGCGCGCACCGCACTCCCCACAAGCCAGGCCGCGGCGGGAGCCAGATAGAACGCGAGATAGTCCGGTACCGACAGCGGTGAGCCGAGGCGGTCCAGGACGACGGCCAGCACGGCGTAGCCCGCACTCGCCGCGACGGCCAGGCCGCGGCGGAAGCGGATCTGATGGGCCCCGGCGGAGTACAGGGCCAGATACAGCCCCAGACTCGCGAACGTCGTCGCGAAGCCCAGCGCCTGGTGCACGGCGAACGCGCCCGCGACGACGGCCAGACAGGCCGCGGGCCACCTGCGGCGGGCCGCCAGCGGCAGGGTCTGGACCAGAACCAGCCCGACGCTCAGCACGTTCGCCGGGACGCTCACCGGCCGCTCGGGCAGATCGCCGATCTGCGCACCGAGGTTGGACAGGGCCGGCACGAAGGCCAGCAGGGTGAGCGCCAGGGCGAGGATGCCGTCCTTGAGGAAGGCATCCCGCTCCTGCCACCAGTCGAGCGGCGCCCGGAACGGCGGGAGGCTCCAGGGCGCCTGACGGGTTATCACTATCTGTTTCCTCCAGTCGGCCTGTCTCAACGGCGCGCGCGCCGACGGGTCTTGAGCCCACCGTTCCGGCGGGCGAGGACGAGCATCGGAACGGCGATGGCCACGCCCATGAGGACGGGCACGATTGATGCCTCCAGACCGAAGCTGCCACCGGTCAGAAGGGCGGAGCCGTGGACGTCGACGGTGAACAGACCCTCGGGGGCGTGTCCGGAGACCGGGATGCCGAGCAGCTGCTGCGTGGTGTTCCAGGCGAAGTGCAGCCCCACGACGAACCAGATGCTACGCCGCCACAGGAACGCGGCTCCGAGCAGGACGCCCGCCTCCAGAGCGATCGCCACTCCGCTCCACGCGTTCGCGCCCGGGGTTCCCAGATGGGCCACACCGAAGAACAGCGAGGTGATCACGATGGCGGCCCGGCTCCCCCACAACTGCTCCAGAGCCTGCAGGGCAAGACCGCGGAACAGCAACTCCTCGGTGACCGCGGCGCCGATCTGCACCGCGACCGCGGTCCGGACGACCGACAGGAAGCCGTCACCCGCCCAGGAGAACGAGTAGCCTCCGAACGCCGTGATCAGAAGGGCGGAGACGAGGATGAAGCCCAGGCCGATCCCGCCGCCCAGCAGTGCCTCCCGGCCGGCCCCGGGCCGGGCGATCTCCGGCGTGGAACGTCGTGCGACACGGCGCATGACCCCCCAGTACACGGCCACCGCGGCGGCCGCGCCCAGCACCGGCACCGGGCCCGGCCCGGTCGCCGTCAGACCCGAGACCAGGCCGACGCCGGCCGCCCCCGTCAGCAGCCAGCCGAGCGGAGAACGCGCGATCCGGCCGAGACGGCCGCCGGGTCCGTTGCTTCCGTCGCTTCCTGCGCGTCCGTTGCGGTCCTCGTCCGGTCCGAAGCCCGTGTCGTGCGGTGCGGCAGACGTCGTGCCCATGGTGGCCTCCCCTGGAGTGGTCGCACCCGCGGCGACCTGACGACCAAGCTATGAATCCGCCGACGTCCGCGAATCACCCGCGCATGGACAACTCCTGTAGCTCTCACGGGGGATGCGCCACCCGCACCCGCCCGGTCAGCCCGCTGAACCCACTGGGCCCGCTCCGCCACGGGAGGCAGCCGAGGCAGGGGCATCGCCCGCCAGAGGCGCACGACTGGGCTGCCTGCTCCCCGCGCATACGGGGGCGTTCCCACCCTCCCCTCCCACGCAGACCGCCCAGCGCCGCCAGGGAGCTGTGTCCCCATATCCCGCCTGGTTCAAGGCGCGCTGGGGACCGAGGGCGGGGAGGATGGTGAGCAGTCCGATCCTCCGACTTGCTCAAGGAGTGGCTGTGGCCGACGAAGCGCGAGCGCTTGAGCTGGTCCGGTTTGCCGACCGGACGCAGAGCGTCACCGTCGAGGTGGCGTGTGATGCGCCCGTTGTCATGGGTGATGAGCGGTTCTACGCCGCCGAGATCGTGCTGGTGAGCGGCTTCGTCAACGGCCGGGTGGGCCTGGTGGTCTCGCCGGAGGATCTGAACGAGTGGGAACGGTGTCTCGACATCCTGGCGGAGGACGAAGCAGTGGAGTGGCCCAGCGGAGAACGCAGCGCGTGGCTGGAGGTGGTGCCCGGTGATCCGGTGGAGGTGACCGTGCAGGAGTCGCCGTCGACGCAGATCGCGGTGCGGGTGCCCCTCGACGTCGCCACCGAGTGGCTGGAGGAGAACCGCTTGCGGCTCAGTCAGGTCCGGGCAGCGGTCAGGCAGAGGGGCTCGGAGCAGCCAACGATTCGTGTGGCGGGCAAGGACGTCAGGGTGACGCCGGAGTTCTCGCGCAGAGAACGTACGGGAGTACTTCCACCCCTCGGCGGAGGCGATCGCCGAGGTCACGAGTCTGCTCGCACCGGGGGACAGCAGACGGTGAGGCTCTACAGCCGGGGACGCGGTGGGAACTCGGCCGCTGTCTCAAGGCCTGGGTCCGCTGCTTTGCCCACGGCGTAGGCCATGACCGTATCCACCAGGGCAGGCCCGTCAGCCCAGCAGCGCGAGCAGCCGCCCCAGCGCCTCCACGACGGGCCTGCCCACCTCGCCCACGGTCGCCGCGATCTGCGAGACGGACGCCAGGATCATGCCGCGCTCACGCAGGGCGGCCCGGTCGGGGGTGAGCGCGGGCAGCGCGTTCTCCACGGTCTGGGCCTGGTCCGGGGTGAGCACCGGGCGCAGGTCGCTGAGGAGGCGGGTGAGGTCCGTCACGGCGGCTTGGAGCTCGGTGTCCTGAGCGGTGCCGTCGTTGTAGACGACGGGGCCGTGGGTGATGCCGATGACCTTTTCGCCGCCGTTCACGTTGACGACGTCTCCGTAGTAGTTCGATGTGTCGCTCATAGTTTGATCCCCGTGTTTCCCCTGCCGCCGGTCATGTTGACGACGGAACCGAAGTTGTTCGTGGTGTTGTGCTGCTCGAGGACGGTGGAGAACTCGTATTCCGGGTGGTCGATCGCGTACACGATCTGCCCGGCGATCGCCCGCAGTTCATCCATGGTCGGCAGGGTCAAGAGCACCCTGGAACCGCTGTTCATCTCGAAGACCAGCACCGGCTTCCTCGACCAGAGCAGGACGGCGCCGACAACGACCAGCGCGAACAGGGTCAGGACGCCCGGGGCAGGGTCGCCGCCCCCGCCGCCCCCGTCCGTGGAGTCGAGCCGGGCGGAGACCAAGAAGGCGAGGACCACCAACAGCAGGAAGTAGACGCCGGCTTTGCCCCAGGCGGGCTTCAGCCTGAACACTTCGACCCAGCTGACATTACGCAACGGAACCGCCGCCGACCCCACCCACAGGATCTGCCGCTGAACCCGGAGTTCCAGCGGCTTTCCCCTGCGGGGCGGCAGCGGCATCGGCGGTATCTGAGGAGGCGGCTGCGGCGGCTGAGACGAGGGCCGGGGCGGAAGCTGTGGCGGAGGCCCCGGAGGTGGTACGCCAATGCCGCCTGTGTGATCCATGGTCCCCCCGTGCTGTCGTCACAACCACCCGCGCAGCGCGTGGCGCGGGAGCATCATTAAGCCTGTGTGGGGTCGTGGGACGGCAGACGAGATACGGCCAATTTGCCTTGCTCCTGCACGGGTGAGGTGGGGGTTCGTTGTCAAGGGATCCGGCACGGCGGGCTGCGCCCGTACTGATCCCGGGCAGCGGCGACGCGCCCGCCGTGGCGGCGAGTACGGTGCGACCGGTCGCGTGGGGTGAGCGAGGATCGGTCCTTGATCGCCGGAATGTAGGTTCTCGGCCATGACCGGTGACTGGCGGACGGATCGGATCGGTGCGGCGCTGAGGGGCGAGAACCCGACCGTGATGCGACGGTTGACGGCGGGGTTCGCGGTGATCGGGGATGTTCAGTTCCTGCCGGGCTACTCGGTTCTTCTCGTGGATGAACCGGACGTACAGCGGCTGTCCGATCTGCCGAGGGCGAAGCGGATGTCGTTCCTGTCCGACATGGAACAGCTCGGTGAAGCGGTCGAGCGTGCCTGCCAGCGGATGGATCCGGCTTTCCGCCGGGTCAACCTGGAGATCCTGGGAAACAAGGACCCGTTCTTGCACGCGCATGTCTGGCCGCGCTTCGAGTGGGAGCCGGCCGATGTGGTGAGTGCCCCGGTGTGGCGCTATCCACGTGAACGGTGGAGCGACGGGCGCTACAGGCTTGGTCCGCGGCATGACGTGCTGCGGGATGCGATCGGCAGCGAACTGGACCGGCTGCGATCGGTGACGTGACTGTCGCGGGCCCGCCGACCGTCAGATCGGCGGGCTCGGTGATCGGTGATCGGTAGGGGTCAGCCGATGCTCACCTGGGGCATCTGAAAGCTCGAGCTCTACGCCGTGGTGATCTACTTCCGCGCATGCGGGGATGGTCCGGTGTTGTTCCCGATGACGGTGCGCATTGCCACCCGCTCCCCGCTCACGCACGGCCGTCACCTCGGCGGCAAGTGCGCGGAGAAGCGCTGCCCGTACGGCCGTGAGCGCGTCCCGACGAGCTGTACCCGCCGTCAGGGTCCGGGTGGGCGGCGCACGGTTCCGTCCCACTGCCAGTCCGTTCGCCGGGGCAGGCCGGGAAGCGGGGCGCGGCCCGTGCACCACAGCAGAGTGTCGGACGGGCGGTGCCCGGACGGGGCGCCGGGGAAGAGCCGGGCGAGGACGGCGGCGCTCAGGCCGTCGGGCGGGGACCAGGGCAGGCCGAGGCCGCGGGTGATGTCGTAGGTGTGGAGGGTCAGTTCGGTGATGCCCATGGCCGCGAAACCGGCGGCGTCGGAGTGGCCCCAGGGGTGCCAGGCGCGTGCTTCGGCTGGCGTGTCGCGGACGGTCGTGGTCAGGAAGGACACGGCGATGCGCAGGCCCTCCAGACAGGCGGGGACGGTGGCCTCGGGGTCGAGTGAGGCGAAGAGGGTGATGTAGCGGTCGTCGGAGCGGGCGATGAGCAGGCCGGCGTAGCCGGTCAGGCCGAGGGCGAGGTGGTCGAGGGTCTGGCGGCAGGTCCAGTCGAGGCCGTGGGCGGGGCGCGCCCAGTCCTGGGCGGCTCCGCTCGGCGCCCGCATGGTCTCCTTGTGCACCGGCGCCTTCGCACTCGCCGAGGCGGGGCTGCTCGACGGGCGACGCGCCACCGCCCACTGGATGCACACCGCTCAACTGGCCGAGCGCTATCCGAAGGTGCGCGTCGACGATTCGGTGCTGTACGTGGACGACGGCGACGTGCTCACCAGCGCCGGGCTGACCGCCGGACTCGACCTCTGCCTCCATCTGGTACGCCGTGACCTGGGCGCGCACGTCGCCAACCAGCTGGCCCGCCGGATGGTGGTACCCGCCCACCGTCCGGGCGGCCAGGCGCAGTTCATCGACCTGTCCGTGCCCGCGACCGACGAGCGGAGCCTGGCACCCGTACTGGACTGGGCCCGTGAACACCTGGACCGGCCCCTGACGGTCGACGACCTGGCACGGCGCGCGGCGATGAGCCCGCGGACCCTCCACCGGCGGCTCCAGGCGGCCACTGGGACGACCCCGCTCCGGTGGCTCCTCAACCAGCGCCTGGCGCGGGCCCAGAACCTGCTGGAGTCGACGGACCTGCCGGTCGAGAAGGTGGCGGAGCTGAGCGGCCTCGGCACGGCGAACAACCTGCGCCACCACTTCCTCAAGCAGATCGGGGTGCCGCCGGGCCACTACCGGCGGGCCTTCCCCCGGACCACGCCCGAGCCGTCCCGCCCGCCGGGAAACCGGCCGTAGGACGGGGACGGGGGCGGGGTGGGACCACAACTGGGATTCGCCGGCCCCCGACCGGGCCGTTCGCCGGCGCCCCCGAGCGGTGGGCTGCGGAAGCCGCGAGGCGCCGGGGAGTACGCCGCGGCCGCACTGGTCGCCCTGGCCGGGGCAGCCGTCCTCACCGACGTGGCGATCGCCGTACGGGACACGGTGGTTGACCACTGGCCCGTCCTCGCCGCCCTCACCGCAGGCGCCTGCGCCTACGGGGCCTGGCGCCTCTCACGCTCCCTGCGGGCACGGCGGGAGCGGGCGGCGCGGCTCGCGACCCTGCGGCTCACGCTCACGCAGATCGACGCCCTGGACGACCAGCAATTCGAGCACGCCCTGCGAGACCTGCTCATCCGGGACGGCTGGCAGGCGCGGCAGGTCGGCCGGCAGGGCGACCAGGCCGCCGACGTCATCGGCCAGGACCGGCAGCGCGGCCGGATCGTCCTGCAGGCCAAGCACACCAGAGTCGGCGGCAAGGTGGGAGTGCAGGTGATGTACCAGGTCAAGGGGACGGCCGGCCCCGTCCACCGCGTGGACCACGCCGTCGTCGTGACCAACGGTTCCCTCACCCGCGACGCCAAGGCCTGGGGCGACCGGCACCACATCCACTGGATCGACCGCGACCGGCTGCGCCGCTGGGCCGAACACGGCCTCCCGTTGCATGAGTTCCTGCGCCTGCCCGGTCGAACCACGAGGCGCGGCAGGACCGACGAGTCGGCGCGGCGGCCTGGGCGTGCGCGGCTGGTCCACTGACCGCGCCGCCACGAAGGTCGAGCCGTCTACGAGGACGGGGTTACCCACCCGGTGCTGGGGCTCTGCCGACGGATCGAGACCGTCCCGGTCGTCAGCAAAACGGTCCCACCGCGCCAACGGAGGACGTGAACCCCCACGACTCGTGGACGGCGGGGGCGGAAAGCCAGGGGCCAGGGACGGCATCAGACCGGGGCTGGCACCGGGCGAACGAGTGCAAAAATGCCGCGGGGGTGAAGAGCCAATGAAGAAGCAGGCACACGATATACCGGTTTCGCGGCTTTCGCGGAGATCGGCGAAAGTAAGTAAACCAGCGTCCCCCGCCAGCAAACCCGCAGGTCGCGAACTCTGCTCCCCGCGCACGCGGGGATGCTCCCGAGTCGCTGTACGCGCAACTGCACGACCGTGGCTGCTCCCCGCGCACGCGCGATCTCGGAGCTGACGAGCCTGCTCGCGCCTGGCGACGCGCGCCGCTGAGCCCTGCTGGTGTCTGCCCCAGATGCACCAGAAACCCGCCACGGGATGATCTCGGAGGGTTGAGTATCCCTCGCATCCGTTCGGCCCGGTGTCGTTGGTGGTGACTTTGGGTTTCGTCTTGGGGTGGAGTGGTTGTGACCTTGATCGAGAGGACTGATGGGGTGTGTGGCATTGCTCATGAGTGACGACTCGTGAACGAAGTCAGGGAGTGAGTGGGCAGCTTGGTCAGGTATTGCTGTCCGCTGGGGCGATGCGGGCGAGTGCGCCGATCTCCAGTGCGGTCCACAGGGCTCCGTCGGGGCCGGGGGTGATGCCGTGTGGTTCGGAGTGAGGGGTGGGCAGGTCGTGGACGGTGAGGGACCCGTCCGGGGTGAGGGTGCCGACGCGGTTGCCACCCCATTCGGTGAACCATGCGGTGCCGTCGCCGTCGACGGTGATGGCGTGCGGTCGGGCGGTGCGGTCGGGCAACGGGAACTCGGTGATCTGCCCGTCGGGGGTGATCCGTCCGATCTGCCCGGCGGCGATTTCGACGAACCACAGCGCTCCGTCGCGGCCTGCGGCGATCCCGACTGGCGCTGCCGCCTCTGTCGGCAGGGGATGGAGGGTGACCGCACCGTCCATGTCGATCCGCCCGATGGCATTGGCCTGGTTGAGGGTGAACCACATACCGCCGTCGTCACTGGCGGTGATCGCTGAGGGAAACGCGCCGGTGACGGGCAGCGGGAACTCGGTGATGTGGCCGGTGGCGGTGATGCGGCCGATGCGGTCGGCGGCGGTCTCGGTGAACCACAGCGCACCGTCGGGTCCCGCTGCGATGCCGAACGGCCCGCAGCCGGGGGTGGGAATGCCGAATTCGTCGATGACACCGTCGGTGGTGATCCGCCCGATCCGGTCCGCCCGGTACTGGGTGAACCACAGGGCGCCGTCCGGGCCGGGGGTGATGACGGTCGGCCCGCTGTCGGGGTCGAGCCGGTGGCTCGTCGGCTCCTCGCCGGGGACGAGCCGGCCGATCCGGCCGCTGTGGACGAGGGTGAACCACAGCGCGCCGTCCGGTCCCGTGGTGAGGGCGTAGGGTCCGGCTGTCCTGTCGGCCACCGCGTGCTCTTCGATGGATACCTGGGGCGAATGACTCAAAGGGGCTTCCCCGATCCGTGCTCGGTGGCGATGCGTTCGATGTCGGCCGGGGTTCCGGCCATGATGGTGCGGGCGTGTTCGGTGACGAGGTCGGCGGGCCAGTCCCACCACGCGGCGCGCTGCAGCCGCTCGATGCCGGCGTCGTCGAACCGTTGCCGGATCGGCCTGGCCGGGTTGCCGCCGACGATCGTGTAGGGCGGCACGTCGGCGGTGACCATGGCGCCGGCCGCGATGATGGCGCCGTCGCCGATCCGTACGCCGGGCATGACGGTTGCCCGGTAGCCGAACCAGACGTCGTTGCCGACGACCGTGTCGCCGCGGCTGGGCATGGCGGTGACGATGTCCAGGGTCTGCTCGGCCCATCGGCCGCCGAACATGGTGAACGGGTATGTGGACACCCCCATCGACGGATGCTCGGCACCGGCCATCAGGAATGTGGTCCCCGAGGCGATCGCGCAGTACTTGCCAATGATGAGACGCTCCGGCCCGTAGGCGTAGAGGACGTTGCGGTGCTCGAAGTCCGTGGCACCGTCCGGGTCGTCGTAGTAGGTGTACTCGCCCACGGCGATATTCGGTGAGGTGACCAGCGGGTTGAGGAACACCACGCGTTCGTGGGCGGGCAGCGGGTGAACGGTGGTCGGGTCAGGTGACAACGTTGGGGTCCTTTGCAAGGGTTGCGCGATATGTCGCACGTGGTCGGGGGCCGGGCGTTGCCGGGGCATGGCTCGGATGCGGCCTGACGCGGCGGGACTTCAGGTTCTCAGGCGCAGACGGAGTGAGCTTGTTCCGCTTTGACGGACACCATCCGTGTGGTGGTCAGGCCGCGAGGATGGCCTCGTATTCGGTGGGGTGGGGTAGCCAAGACCGCTGTGCAGCCGCTGCAAGTTGTACCAGCTCTCGATCCACTCGAATATCGCGGTGCGAGCGGCGGCCCTGCTGCGCCAGGGTCGGGTGTCGATCAGCTCGTTCTTCAGGGTGGCGAAGAACGACTCGGCCAGCGCGTTGTCCCAGCACTGCCCGGTGCGGCCGACGGAGAGCCTGACGCCGAACTCCGTCGCCAGAAGCGTGAATTCACGGCTGGTGTACTGGCAGCCGCGATCCGAATGGAAGATCACCGGACCGGTAGGGCGGCGGGTGCGGCAGGCGGCGCGCAGGGCGTCGGCGACCAGTTCAGTGCGCAGGTAGTCGGCGGTGGCCCAGCCGACGACGCGGCGGGAGGCGATGTCGATGGCGGTGGCCAGGTAGAGCCGGCCCTCCTCGGTGGCGATGTAGGTGATGTCGCCGCACCAGCGGGTGTCGGTCGCGGTCGGGTCGGGCTGGAAGTCGCGGAGGACCAGGTCGGGGCGGGTGGCCGCATGCGGGTCGGGGATGGTGGTGCGGTGCCGGCGTCTTCGGTGCCGGCCGGCCAGTCCGGCCAGGCGCATGAGCCGGGCCACCCTGCGGCGTCCGCACTCGAGGCCCTCGCGCTGGAGCACGGCGTGGATGCGCGGGGCCCCGTAGGTTCCACGGGACTGCTCGTGCACGGCCTTGATCTGCTCGGTCAACTCGGCGTCCCGCACCGCGCTGGGACCGGGGGTGCCGCCGCGGCGGGCATAGAAGGCGGCTCTGGAGACCTTGAGCAGCTCACACGCTCGCTTGGCGTTGTGACCGCCCCGCTTCTCCGCCTCGATGAACGGGTGCACCGTCACCGGGTCTCCTTCGCGAAGAAAGCCGTGGCCCGCTTGAGGATCTCCACGTCCTCCCGCAGTCTGCGGTTCTCCCGCCGCAGCGCGGCCAGTTCCTCGCGTTCACCGCTGGTCAGCCCGTCCCGCTCGCCTGCGTCGACCTCGGCCTGCTTCACCCAGTCCCGCACCGCGGTCTCGGTCAGGTCGAAGTCCTTGGCGACCTGACCGACTGAGCGGTCACCCCGTCGGCACAGTTCGACGATCTCGGCCTTGAACTCCGGCGTGAACGAGCGGCGAGGGCGAGGCTTCTTCTTCCCCATGCTCTCCATGATGGACATCATCCTTCCGGGGCCGAAGCCCCTGATCTCTGATGTCCGTCAAAGCGAATCAAGCCCACATCCGGCTTGGTTCGCCGGTTTCGACAGCAGTTGTCCAGTGCTTCGAGAGGCGCCCGGGCCGCGGCGTGTTCGATGTGCACGAGAAGCGACAGCACCCGCGCAGCCGATGAGAATGTTGCCGCTCCAGGCGGACCCTAAGAGCTACTGGATGCTCCAGCGGTGCGCATGGTCGGGATCGGTGGGGCAAGCGAAGACGTTGAGCTCGCCGGAGCGGCCAGCGGTGACCTCGGTGGGGGTTGCGGACCGAAAGGCGGCAGGTCTCGGTCCTAGCGGCCGGCCGTCGGCGTGGCCGTCGGGTGCCACTCGCGGCGGAGGAGGCCGAAGACCCAGGAGTCGGAGACGTCGCCGTTGACGACGCAGTCCTCGCGGAGGGTGCCTTCGCGGACGAAGCCGAGCTTCTCCAGGACCCGGGCGGACGCCACGTTGCGGGTGTCGGTCTCGGCCTGGACGCGGTTCAGGTCGAGGGTGTCGAACGCCCACCGCAGGACGGCGTGCGCGGTCTCCGTGGCGTAGCCGTGGCCCCACGCGGCGGCGTTGAAGGCGTAGCCCAGGGACGCGCTGCGGAAGTCCGGGTTCCAGCCGGTCAGGCCGCACCAGCCAATGAACGCGCCGTCGGACACACGGTCGACGGCCACCCGCGCTCCCGTGCCTTCCTCCTCGATCGTCCGGCAGGTCGCGAGGAAGCGCTGGGCGCGGGCCGGTTCGGTCCACGGCGGGGAGTCCCAGTAACGCAGCACGTGGGCGCTGCTGTGCAGCGCGTAGAGCGGCGCCGCGTCGGCGTCGGTGAACGGCCGCAGTCGCAGGCGGGCGGTGTGCAGCTCGGGGGTGGGTAATGTCATGCGGAGCATCCTGCCGCGTCACGCTCGCCCCCAACCATCCGTTTATCCGGGACGGGGGACGGTCGGGGGCGCGTACGTCCCCGGTGACGCCGGACCCGCCGCATGGGCGGTGAGTCCGCAGTACCGTGCCGGCATGGCGAGCAAACGGCGGCCGTACTGGCGCACCCTCGGGACGCCGACCAGCTTCGTCCTGTACCGGCCCCCGGACGAATGCAGGTACGCCGTCCACTTCACCGGGCCGGACGGCAGCGCTCGCTGGTCCTCCGCTCTCGTCCGAGCCGGACATTGCACCTTTCTCAGGAAGCCGCAGTCGCGTGGGAGAGGCGGGCGGCGGGGCTCGGGAGCGCGGCGGGGCGGGGCGCGGGCGGCAGCGGCGCGCCCCAGGTGGCGTGGAGGGAGGCGAGTACGGCCTCGGCCAGCCGCTGACCGGCGTCCGCCGTACGGGACTTGAGGCGTTCGGGCTCGCGCATGCCGAAGGCGCGGATGTGCGGGTCGAACGGCACGTGCACCACGGCGGACACCGTCGGTTGGAGCATCCTGGACGCGGCCCGTACCGCCGCCGGGGCCCGGCCCTCCCCCGTGCCGACGAAGGCGACGACCGCGCGCTGGAGTGGCAGCCCCGCGGCGGAGAAGGCCATCACCGCGGTCTGCAGCGCCCGGACGCCGGGCCCGGTGGCCGCGGCGCACAGCACCGGCACCGCGCAGGACAGCCCGCACCAGCCCGCGGTCAGTCCGGGGCGGCCCGCGCGGCGGGAGGCGAGGGTGTCGTGCCCGGCGGGGTGGACGGTGTCGGCGACGACGGCATGCCATCCCCCGGCGGCGGCGAGCTGGTACCAGGCGGCCGGTTCCGCCGGCAGGGACAACAACGGACCGCTCCACTCCTGGTGATCGGTCAGGACGTGCCAGCCCCGGCCCGGCGGAGCGGCGCAGCGGGAGGCGGCGGCGAGCAACTGCCGCCGTGTGAAGGGCTGCTCGGGCGGTACGGCGGCCAGGCCCGCGCCCGCCTCGACGACCCAGGCCGGCCAGGGGGAGGTGAGCCGCGGCGCGGTGTCCAGGACGACGGTGGAGCCCCGGGCGGCCAGGGCGCCGGCGAGCAGCGCGGCGGTGGTCGACCGGCCGCTGCCGCCGACAGCGCCCATCACCGGTACGACGATCCGGGCTTGGTCGGGCAGTGGGGCGGGAGGGTGGGTTCTTCTCGGCACGGTGTCCCCCGAAAGTGCGGGTGCGGAGCGGCTTCGCCTTCGCCGCGGGAGCCGGCGGCGCGCGACAGTCTAGTGTCGCTGCGTAGCTGTACGCATGCGTTGGGTGACGCGAGAGCCGGTGGGCTGTCGAACGGCCGTAAACGGGACGGACGCGACCGGTGACCACTGACCAACGGATCACGTCAGCGCGGAAGCACCGCGCGGAGGGGGCGGATTGGACGTCAAGCGCGGGGCGGTGCTCTGCCCGGCCTCGGCCGCCGTGCCCCTGACCCTCGCCCTCGGCCTGCTGTTCCTGCTCGCCGCCTTCAGTGACGAGGAGGAGCCCGCCCTCGTCGCGGCCGGAGCTCTGAAGATCGGGCCGGGCGGCGTACCGGCCCAGTACGCGGGGCTGACCCAGGAAAGCCGCCGCGCGCTCCCTCGAAGGGCTGCCGGCCGCGGTGCCGACGGCGCAGTTGCTGCAGGAATCCGGTTTCCGGACGAACCCGGGCAGGTCGTCATCCGCCCCCCGGACGGCATGTACAGCCAGTACACCCACCTGTCACAGCTGAACGTGCGCCCGGGACAGAGCGTCGACGGCGGCCGGCGGATCGCCCGCTCGGGTTCCACGGGCAACTCCTCTGGCCCGCACCTGCACTTCGAGATCCGCACCACCCCGGAGTACGGCTCCGATATCGACCCGATCCCCTACCTGCGCCACCACGGACTGGAGGTCTGATGCCGGACACCCTTCACACCGAGCGGAACGAGGCAGCCCCGCCGGAACCGGACGGCCCCGCGTTCCACCCCTGGGGCACCGTCACCCCGCACTTCTGGGACACCGGCACCCGGCCCGCACCGCCGGCGCCGGCCCCTGGCGGAGCCCCCGCGTCCGCCGAAACAGCGGCCGGGCCCGCGTCCACCGCCGTCCCGGAATCCGTACGGGACCAACTGGCCGCCATCACGGCCGCCGCGGAACGCGGAGACCTTACCTCGGCCCAGGAGCGAGCCGAGAGGCTGGACGACGAGATCACCCGCGCCCACGGGCAGACCCACCCGCACACCATCCACATCCGCGAGGTCCGCGCCCACCTGGCCCACCTCGCCGACGACCCGGGCACCGCCACCCGCTGGTACCTCCACGTCACCGGCCTGTACCTGACCACAGCGGGCGCCACCGACCCACAGACCCGCCTCTCCGCCAGGCGCACCTACGCCCTGTGGCGCTCCATCAAGGACCCGGCGGTGCAAGAGGAAACCCGCGAGCCGGTCACCGCGATGCTGGCCGACGTCCTGGGCCCGGGCAGCACCCCACCGCCCCGGGCTCAGGGTCCGGCATGACCAGCGATGAGCAGGCGGACTCTCGGTCAATTTCAACTACTTGGCGCACAAGGGTGAAAGCCAAACTGATGGGTGACACACCGCCAGTCATGGAACGACCTTGGGGCCCCCCGGTCTGACCCGCCGGGGCCCTCCGGCCTTCGGGGGACACGATCGGTACCAGTACGTCCAACACGTCACACATCCTCTCCGCGAGCGGTGTCGAGTTCTCCTACGGCTCCACACCAGCCGTGCGCGACGCGCATCTCGCGCTCGCCCGCGGTGAGGTCGCGGCGATCACCGGGGCCAGTGGTTCCGGGAAGTCGTCGTTGCTCTACTGCCTGGCGGGAGTCCTGCCTCCGTCCCGAGGCCGGATCAGCTTTGAGGGGCAGTCGTTCGCCGAGCTGGACGACGAGGATGCGGCTCCCCGCGCAGCGGGGATGGTCCCGTGCGCAGGGTGAGGGTGTCCTGTTCGACCATCTGTTCCCCGCGCACGCGGAGATGGTCCTCTGCGGGCCCGGGCGGTGGACTGGGCCCGCTGCTCCCCGGGGCTCCACCCCAACCCTCCAGCACTGTGCAGTGCGAACCTCCGCCGACGGCCCTTGCGGTCTCCGGGAGGCATCCTGGCTTGCCTCGTCCGGAGATGTGCGGCTCCGGTCAGCTGCCGTAGAGGGTGGGCAGGTCGACCAGGAGGAGGTCGTCACGGTGGTCGGCCAAGTCGACCAGGTCGGGGTGGAAGCCGTGCAGTGAGTACAGGGCCAGCGTGGTGGCAGTGGTGTCGTACCCCTGGTCCGTGAGCAGGGTGCGGATGCGTTCCAGGCGCTCCAGGTCACCGGTTCCCCGGCGGGCAGCGGTCGCCTTGGCCTCGCCCAGCAGCGCGATGCGTGCGCGGGGAGCCTGCGGGCGCTCGCCGGCGGCCAGGGCGATGACGTCGACTTCGTGCTTCGTCCGGGCGGCTTGGTCGGCGACCTCGGTGGTGCCGACCGGGCCGGGGAGTCCGCCGGGCAGCAGGGTGTGGGCGTAGCGGCGGGTGAAGTCGCGGGCCAGGTCCTCGAAGTGCGGTCCGAGGATCTTGGAGTTGAAGGTCGGGGCGGCCTGCTGCCAGACCTGCTCGGCGAAGCCCTGCTCCACGGCGGCGGCCTGCGGGAGGGTGATGAGTTGGTTGAAGCGGATGACGGGGTCGGCGAGGGTGATGACGGGGTGCCTGGCGCGGAGCATGTCCGTCTCCCGCCGGATGTATCCGGTGGATTCCAGCACTCCGAGGGGGTGGGCGACGGCGTTGCGCGGGCGCTCCAGGGCTGCGCCGATCTTGCTGGGGGTGGTGGCGCCCTGCGCGATCGCGGTGAGGACGTCGTAGTACAGCGTGTGCTGCGTGATCCTCGGGTCCTCTCGCAGGAGGTATTCGGTCTCGGTGCGCGAGTACACCGCCCGTCCCGGGTCGAGCAGTGTCCGGGTGAGCCAGGTGGCGAAGCCGTCGTCCGGGTGCGGTCGGGCGGCCACCGGCCGGTAGCCGGGGGCCCCGCCGAGGAGCGCGTGCACCTTCAGGGCGGTCAGTGGCTCGGCGATGTGCCAGAAGTCCCGGGCGGCCCGGTAGTCGAAGGCGCCCAGCCGCAGATCGACCACGGCGCGTCCCCGCAGCGGTTTGGTCCCGGAGAGCAGTTCGTGCATGACGCTCATGGCGGAACCGCACAGGATCAGCCGCGGCCCCGGTCCGGCACCGGGCCGGGCGCCCCGCTGGCGCTCGTCGTAGAGCTGCTGGAGCAGTCCCGGGATCTCGGGTGAGTGCTGGAGCAGATACGGCAATTCGTCGATCACCAGGAGCGGGTGCGGTGAACGCGTGGTCACGTCAAGCGCGTTGGACAGGACGTCGCGCCAGTCGGTCAGACGCAGGCTTCCCGGTCTCAGGCCGGCGTGGGTGGCGACCGCGTCACTGAACCGCTGGATGGCGGGCAGCCGTCCTTCCTCACGAATCGCCGTGATGTACAAACCGCCGACCTGCTCGGAAAGGGCCTGCAGAAGGTACGACTTCCCGTGCCGTCGCCGTCCGGACACGATTCCGAGCCGCATCGCCGGGTCCGGATCGGTGAGGAACTCCGCGAGCAGATCCCACTCCCGGTCTCGGTCGACCACGTCGTCCGGCTTGACCGGCAGGCTCTTGTTCACCAGCCCTCCTTACACCCCACTGCGACGGTATTCGGCTAAGTCTACTTCGACAAATTCAGTTGCACTCGAGTTGGCGTGACGGGGTTCAGAGACGTGTCAGGCCGGTTTGAGGCGCTGGGTGAGGTGCTGGAGAGCGCTCCAGGTGTGGGGGTCGGTGCCGTCGCCGAGGTGGTAGTGAAGGCCGGGGCGGGCTGTGGGGCCGAGTTGGGTGGGGGTGAGGTCGAGGGGTTCGTGGAGAGGGTGGGCGTCCCCGATGCGCGCGGTCTCGTCGGGGCCGAGGGTGAAGGAGACAGGGATGGGCGGGGGTTCGAAGTGCGGGGGGACGGACAGGTCGCGGCGGGCGGTGCGCAGTGAGGTGACCAGGGTGGTCAGGCCGTGCTCGGTGACCAGTGCCGCGGCCAGCGGTTCGAGGGCGTCCAGCGGTGGAGTCTCGTCCTTGCCGTAGCCGAGGGTGAGGGTGACCTCCTCCTCGACTCCGCCAGGCGTGCGGGTGACGCGCAGGGTGGCCAGGGCCGGGCGGTCGGGGCGGCCGATGACGATCAGCCAGGTGGGGCGGGGTGCCCGGCCGCGGGCGAAGTCGGTCAGGCGGCGGGTGGACCAGGGGAGGTTGACGGGTTCGGCGGTGCTCCAGCCGGCCGGGGCGCTGCCGGTGAGGTGCTGCCAGGCGGTTTCCAGGGCGGTGCCCAGAACGAGGTTTGCGTCGGCGGGGCGGCGGGTGTGCAGGGAGAGGATGAGCTGGCGTTCACCGGTGTCGGCGGGGTGTGTGAAGGCCTCGGCGAGGGAGGTGTTGCCGTCGGCGTCGGTGAGGGGGGTGAAGATGCCGCCGTGCCAGTGGAGCCGGGCGCCGGAGAGGCCGTCGTAGTAGCCGTTGTCCCGGTCCTGGACGACCCAGCGGTTGGGGTGGCCGCGCAGAGCGGTGCGGGTGGGCAGCGTGAGGCGTGTGGTGGGCTGGGTGACGATCTGCAGGGCGCGGTCACCGGCCGTCACGCTGCGGAGGGCATCGGAGAGCCAGCTCGTCATGGCGACCACGGGACGGTCCTGGATGACCACGGCGGCCCGCGTGGTGAGGACGTCGACCGCCGGAACGGAGGTGGGCGGTACGGGGATCGCGGTGATGTCGGAGCTGAGCGGTACGACCTCGGTGCAGGCGGCCTCCGGCGGCCACACCGCGCCGTCGAGGACGTGGGCGAGGCGGCCGGCGAAGGAGCCCGCCAGCCGGCCGCCCTCGGCGACGGCGGTGGAGGCGCGGGCTTCCGTCCACCACACCGGACCGGCCGGGAGGCCGCTGCCCGCTCCGGCTCCCAGGAGGCGGTCCGTCTCGCCGGGGACCTGAATGAGGAGCGGCGCTTCGACGGAGACCAGGGGGCGGCCGTCGGCGGCGCAGAGCTGGACGACGGCTCCGTCGGCCAGGGTGTTCACCCCCAGGTCGGGGCCGCCGGCGTGGAGGCCTGCCAGCAGGGTGCGCAGGTCCGGCATCTTCGGGGTGAGGGCGATGACGTCCTTGGTCACGGGCGCGCGGTGTCCTCGGCTTCGGCAGCGGTGGCGGCAGCAGCTGGGGCGGTCCGGACGGGCCGACAGGAGGCCACAGTCGGCATGACCGTCGTCGGCCAAGCCTCCCGCCCGGCGGCCGCAGTGCCCGCGATGGCTTCGCCCCGGGGTGCCGTGGGCGTGTTGGGCTGGTGTGTCGTCACGTGGGGAATTCGCCCAGCCAGCTGTGCTGCAGCAGGTGCTTGGGCAGATACTCCGAGTCCACCTCGATGGGCAGCTCCCCGTCATAGGCCAGGGACGCGATGGCGAGAGGGCCCAGGGCGATGCTGCCATCGATGTCCGTGACCCGCTCCTCGGTCAGCGTCCAATACGCCTGATGCAGCTTCAACGCCTCCACCAGGGCGGGACTGAAGCCCGCCTCGTCCCGGCGCACGAAGTGGTAGAAGAGGTTGATCGGCGGATAGAGAAGGCCCTGCAGCAGATCCTTCGGCGCGACCCGCGCCACGGAGCGATCGGAGGCCTCGAACGTGGCGGTGAGCTTCTCCACCAGCCCCGGCCGCCGCAGCCAGTACGTCTGCAGCGTGTCCACCCAGTGGTAGACGTACTCGTCGTACTGACCCTCCGGCGACCGCAGACGCTCCAGCGGGACCTCGCACAACTGCGTCATCCGCTGCCGCTCCCGGCAGATCACCGCCAGCCAGAACGCCGTCAGCCAATTCCCCGCATCCGCCGTCGACATCGGACCGGTGGCCGGAAGGCTGCGCACCTTCCGGTTGATACGGCACTCGACGGTCCCCTCGCTCACCCCCGTCACGGCGAACAGCGCCGAGCCGAGCTGCATCGCGTTGACCGCGGCCTCCCACGTCTCCACCGCCGCCGCCCGCGGATCAACGACGCAACGGGCGCGCAGCGTCATGATCGCCGTGCCGAACAGCGAGTCGATCACCGCCGTCGACTCCTCAAGACGGTCGATGCCCCTGAGCAAGTGCTCGGTCGCCCGCTCCGCGAACCGCTCAGCCTCTGGTCCTGCCGGCAGTTCATGCCGGGCGATGTGTACGGTCACGGAAGGGTCCCCTTGCTGATGTCGAACCGTCGATACTGGTAGCCAGTGTATGTCCCTGCGTTTTTCTCACCCTTGACGACGGCGTATTCCAACTTGCCCTGCTCAAGCGCCATTTCCATGGCCTCCACAAGCTCGAATTCACCGCGCCTCTTCATGGCCTCCATGATGTCGAGGAAATACTCCCTGCTGCCCTGCGATACTTGCCGACCGCCTGGCAGCGTGCGTCTGCCGAGCTCGGTGCCGGGACTGCTCTTGGCCTCGATGACGACGATGCGGCCGTCCTCGTGCTTCCAGACCTGGTCGAACTGGTCGTTGCCGTTCTTCGGACCGAGGAGCGGCTGTTCGGTGAAGTCCGGGTAGCGCTCGGCGACGTAGTGGTGCCGGGCCGCGGACTCGCCGAATTCCTCGGCCGCGCTGCCCATCGCGGTGTGGGACTCCTTGAATGCTCCCTTGGCTTCGCCCCATTGCGCGGCCGAGTCGAGGGTTCCCTGCGCGTCGTGGGCCCTGCCGGTCTCGGCCTTCCAGTCCGCCACGATGTTGTCGAACTGGATGGCGAAGAGGCGGTTCTGTGCGGCCTCGTCCAGAATTCTGAGCCGTGCCTTGCTCGTGACGGTGTCCGCCCCCACGCTGATGTAGTCGTCATCGAGGAAATGCGGCTTCGGCGGTGCCGGAACGTCCTTGGCGCGGATCCACGGGGCGTCGTCCGACAGTCGGGTGAGCTGAGGCGGGGTGAAGCCGCTCTCGTCGTAGACCTCCAGACGTTTACGCGTGCCGTCTTTCCTGTAGTAGTGCTCGCGGTACCCCGGCTCGTTGTTGGCGCGGTAGACCTGGATCTCCTCGATCTGCTCCAGCGTGAGCGATCCGCGGGGCCCGTACGGGTTGGCTCCGTCGCGCATGTAGGGAGGCCGCTGGCCCACCGGGGACCGGCCGGGCACGCCGCTGTCCGGCCCGGACCCCGTCCCGCCGGCCGTTCCGCCACCGGGCGTTCCGTCTCCGGTGCTGTCGTGGCCGGCCGTGTGTCCGCCGGCCGCGTCGTGGCCGGCCCGGCCGAGATCGTCCGCGCCGCCTCCCCCATGACCGCCGGAGCCGGGGGCACCACCACCGTTGCCGCCTTGTCCGTTGCCGACCTGCCCGCTGCCACCCGTGCCCGTACGTGACGCGGAGGCCTCCGGACCGGCGGCATGCGCGGCCCCGGCCCCGCCGGGGGTGTGACCCGTGCCGCCGCCGGGGACGTCTCCGGCGCCGCCGGCGGCGCCGGTGCCGGTGCCGGGCGGAGGCTCGTGGCCGGCCCGCGGGGGGAGGTTCTGCCCCGTGTGGGCGGTGGCGTCCGGGATGCGTGAGGTCGCGCCGACAGCGGCGAGTTCCCGGTCCCGGGCCGGTGTCCGCTCCGGTGTGGCCCGCTGCGCGCCGGCGGCCAGTTCCTGGCGCGGCGGCTGGGTATGGACGTTGCCGTGCTTGTCGACGGGGATGAACCGGCCGTCCTCGACGATGAGTTTGGAGCCGTTGGGGAGCTCCATCACGCTGCTCACGCGTTGCGCGTCCGCCGTGGCCTCGACGCCGGCGCGGACTCCCGTCGTCACCTCGGAGAGCTTCGGCATTGCGCCGGCCGCTTTGCCGCCCAGCGTCAGGACTGCCGAGACCGGGTCGAGGTACACGCCGACCTTGCCGGCGGCGCCGGCGACCTTGGCGGCGGCACCGGCGTCGGCCGCGCCCTTGGCGGCCAGTGATCCGGCGCCGATCGTCAGGCCGTTGAAGACGACGGTTGACGCGGCGCGGGCGGGATTCTCGCCCCACATGTCCCAGGCGACCAGGCCCTTGGCGAAGTCCTTGGCGGCCTGCTTCTGCCGGACCTCGGTCTCGCTCTCCTCGTCCGGGCCGATCGCCCAGTCCATGAGCGCGTCGAACGGCGCGATGGTGTACTGGCCGATGCCGCTGAGCACGTCCCCCAGGTGGCCCCAGGCGTCCCCGGCCGCGTCCGCGCCCTCGGTGCCGAACAGGGTGCCCAGGCTCTTGAGGCCGCCCCAGATGTTGTCGACGACCAGGCCGTCCCAGAAGAAGCTCTTGGTCCATTGACATCCTCGCCGCCCTGAAGGACGGCGATTCCCGCCTACCGCGCCGTTGAAGGCTGCGGTGTCGGGTGGGTTCCTGCTTCGCTGCGCGGTGCCGGGACGAGTCCCGGTCTTACCTGCGCTCGACAGGCTGTCACGGCCAGTCCGGCCGCCTTGGCAACGTTGACCGCCGCGTTGATGTCCCGGTCCAGGACCGCCCCGCACGCCCTGCACGTCCACACACGGACGTGCAGGGGCTTGGGGCCGTCCTTGACGCCGCACTGCGAGCACACCTGGGAGGTCGGCTCGAAGCGGCCGATCTTCACGAAGGTGCGCCCGTACCGGGCGGCCTTGTACTCCAGCATGTTCACGAACGCCGACCATCCGGCGTCGTGGACGGACTTGGCCAGGCGCGTGCGGGCGAGTCCCTTCACCGCCAGGTCCTCCACGGCGACCGCTTGGTTCTCGCGGATCAGCCGGGTGGAGAGCTGGTGGTGGAACTCGCGGCGTGCGTCGGCCACCTTCGCGTGTGCGCGGGCGACCTTGATCCGGGCCTTGTTCCGGTTGCTGGAGCCCTTCTCTTTGCGGGAGAGGGAACGCTGTGCTTTCCTCAGGCGCCTCTCGGCGCGGCGCAGGAAGCGCGGGCTGTCGACCTTCGTCCCGTCGGAGAGGACCGCGAAGTGCCCGAGCCCGAGATCGATGCCCAGCTCGGGCGTGACCCCGGGAAGGACTTCCTCCGGGCCGGTCTCCACGACGAAGCTCGCGAAGTACCTGCCCGCACTGTCCTTGACCACCGTCACCGTCGACGGCACGGAGGGTAGCGTCCGCGACCACTTCACCTTGACGTCGCCGATCTTCGGCAGGCGCAGCTTCTCGCCGGTCGTGATCGACCAGCGGGCGTTCGCGGTGAACCGGACCGACTGCCGGGTGTCCCGTTTCGACTTGTACCGGGGTGCGCCCATGCGGGGGCGCTTGCCCTTGAGCCCGTCGAAGAAGTTCCGGTACGCGGCGTCCAGGTCGCGGAGGGACTGCTGGAGGACGACCGCCGAGACCTCGCCGAGCCAGGCCCGTTCCGGGGTCTTCTTCGCCTCGGTGATGAGCTGCTTGGACAGGTCCCCGGTCCTCGGGAACGGCATGCCTTCGCTGCGGGCGGCCTCCCGAGCGCGGAGCGCGTCGTTGTAGACCACCCGCACACACCCGAACGCCCTCGCCAGCGCGCTGCGCTGACCGGCGCTCGGGTACAAGCGGAAGCTGTACCGAAGCTGCACGCGGATCACGCTACACAATTGGTCTATGGATATCGATGAGAACGTTCGTACTGGTCGTCACTGTGTCTTCCGCATGCATGTCCACTTGGTTTTCGTGACGAAGTACCGGCACAAGGTCTTCGCCGATCGACACCTGACGCGGTGCGAGGAGATCATGCGAGCCGTGTGCGAGGACTTCGAGGCCGAGCTGGTCGAGTTCAACGGCGAGAACAACCACGTCCACCTGCTCGTGAACTTCCCGCCGAAGGTCGCCGTGTCCAAACTGGTCAACAGCATCAAGGGCGTCTCTTCCCGGCGGCTGCGCCAGGAGTTCCCCGACCTCGTCCGCCACTACTGGCGGGCACAACGCCTCTGGTCCGGCTCGTACTTCGCCGGTTCCGTCGGCGGCGCACCGCTCAGCATCGTGAAGCAGTACATCGAGCAGCAGAACCGGCCGCTCTGACCTGGGCCGAGGTGAACAGTGCGGATCCGTGCACACAGCTGAGGTCAGAGCAGCTCTCAGATTCGCTTCACCACCGGGCTGAAGCCCGGTGCACTGCGAATAGTCCCGGTAGCCGTTGGAAGGGACCGGGCGGCCGGTGTTGAGGTCGGCGGTGCCGCTGGTGGCGACCGACTGCCTGCCGCCGGGCGCGATCACGCGGGCCTGCACACCGCTGACTCCGAGGGCGTGGATGGCCTCGGTGTCCCGGCGTAATTGCTCCACAGGGGAGGGAGCGGCGGGCCGGACGACAGCGGGGGCCATCTCGGCTGTGAGCAGAACCGTAGCGACACCGAGTGCCATGGCCAGGCATTTCCGAAGAG
The DNA here is from genome assembly GCF_000719865.1 of Streptomyces albus subsp. albus. Classification (GTDB taxonomy): domain Bacteria; phylum Actinomycetota; class Actinomycetes; order Streptomycetales; family Streptomycetaceae; genus Streptomyces; species Streptomyces albus_E. The sequence continues at coordinate 196,196 of NZ_JOID01000006.1, read as the reverse complement.
TCGAAGTCATGACCGGACGCTAGTTTCGACCGCCCATGGGGCGCGATCCGGCACCCCCCAAGACCGGGGCGGGGGAAATCCCCAGCGCGGGCCGTCGCCAGTCCGGTGTCGGCCTGACGACCTCGGTGTGACGCTTTTCGTCATCCAACACCACCGAGATCCAACGCCACCGAGCAGCCCGGCCGTCAGACGGTGGCCCCGACCTGGGGTGGCTGGACGACGTACTCGGTCCGCCCCCCGGTGGCCGAGGCCGGCGAGCGGGCGCACCGCGTGCTCACCGGCTCCGCGCTGCACGCCGTGGAGGGGGAGGTCCCGCCGGTCCCGAGGAGGGATACGAGGCGGCCGGCCTGGAGCCATCGGCCGGGGATAACACATTCAGCCATCATATGCGCAGGTGCGCACATGATGGCTACACTCTGGGCACCGCCGTACCCGCCGACAGCCCGGGGAGCCGCCCCCATGCTCGCCGTCCTCCGCGACCGCACCTACCGCCGTCTCTTCACAGCCCAGGTCGTCGCTCTGGCCGGCACCGGGCTGGCCACCGTCGCGCTCGCTCTGCTGGCCTACGACCTCGCCGGTGCCGAGGCCGGCTCCGTACTCGGCACCGCGCTCGCCCTCAAGATGACGGCATACGTGGCGATCGCCCCGGCCGCCGGTGCGCTGGCGGGCCGGCTGCCGCGCCGGGCTCTCATGGTGACCGCGGACCTCGTCCGGGCCGGGGTGGCGCTGTTCCTGCCGTTCGTCGACCAGGTGTGGCAGGTGTACGCCCTGGTCTTCCTGCTCCAGTCCGCCTCGGCCGTGTTCACACCGGTGTTCCAGGCCGTCATCCCCGACGTGCTGCCCGAGGAGCGCGACTACACGCGCGCCCTGTCCCTGTCGCGGCTGGCGTACGACCTGGAGAGCCTGTTCTCTCCCGCGCTCGCGGCCGCGCTGCTGTCGCTGATCACGTACAACTGGCTGTTCACCGGCACCATGCTGGGCTTCCTCGTCTCGGCCGCGCTGGTGGTCTCCGCGGCCGTGCCCGCACCGTCCGCCCGCCCGGCGCCGCGCACCGGCGGCGCCTCCGCCCGGGCGACCGCGGGCTCCCGCCTCTTCCTCACCGTCCCGCGGCTGCGGGCGCTGCTCGCCCTGAACCTGGCGGTCGCGGCGGCCGGCGCCATGGTGACGGTCAACTCCATCGTCTACGTCCGTGACCACCTGGGACTCCCGGAGACGGCCCTGCCGGTCGTGCTGGGCGCGTACGGTGCCGGGTCGATGACCGTGGCCCTGGTCCTGCCCCGGGTTCTGGACAGGCTGCCGGACCGGGCCGTGATGCTGCCGGGCGCGCTGGCACTTGCCGTGATCTTCGCCGGGCTCTGGGCCGTCACCACCGCGCAGGGCGGAAGCTGGCGCCGGCCCGCGCTGCTCGCCGTGTGGGCGGCGTTCGGCGCGGCCTGCTCGATGGTGCTCACTCCGACCGGGAGGCTCATCCGCCGTTCGGCACCGCCGGAGGAACGAACGGCGGCGTTCGCCGCCCAGTTCTCCCTCTCCCACGGCTGCTGGCTGGTGACGTATCCGCTGGCCGGATGGCTGGGAGCGGCGGCCGGGCTCCCGTGGGCGGTCGCGGCCCTGGGCGGGATCGCGCTGGCCGCCTCGCTGCTGGCGGTGCGGCTCTGGCCGTCGCGCCCGGCGCATGTCCACAGGGACCTTCCCGCCGGGCACCCCCATCTGCAGGGTGCCCGGCGGGTTCGGGCGGGCCGGCGGCACCGCCACGGGGACCTCAACGACGGCCTGCACGCCCACCGGTAGGTCCGGCGGGGCGCCGGCGGTCGGGCGACACCAGCGGTCAGGCCACCCCTGTGGCCCCGGTGGTCACGGTGGTCAAGGGTCGCGGAGCGGCGAGATGCCCCGCCCTGTGCAGCCGCACGACCAGTCCCGCGCACAGGAACCCGGTCGCCGCCAGTACCGCCCAGGGCAGCCACCGCACCCCCGCGTCGAAGAGTGCGCCCACGGCCAGGTTGCCCACCGAGATCGCGATACCGGAGGCGGTGTTGTAGGCGCCGTAGTACGTCGCGACGAGCCGCTCCCCGGACAGCCGGACGACGGTGTCCATCTCGAAGGGGTAGAGCAGCGCCCCGCCCCAGGCCAGCAGGGTGGCGCAGGCGGTGAGGGAGAGGATGCCCGTCGCACGGCCGAGGCCGCCCGGGGGCGCGCCCGGCATCAGCGGCACGAAGGCCGCGCCCATCACCGCCAGGCCGCAGGCGACGGCCCGCGGTCCGGAGAGTCGCCGCTTCGCCCACGCGGTCAGCCTGAGCTGCCCGGACAGCGCGGCCAGGGCGGAGACGGCGAAGACCGCCCCGGTCACCAGTCCGGCCCGCTCGCCGAAGAGTTCCCGGGCCCGGAGCGGAAGGGCGAGGTAGACCTGGAAGGCGAGCACGTAGGAGCCGGTCATCGCGGCGGCGAAGAGGAGGAAGGGACGGTTGGCGGCGACGGTGCGCCAGTCGGATGCGACAGCCCGCCAGGCCGGCTCGGCGCCGCGCTCGCGTGGCGCGCGGGCCGGAAGCGCACGCCACTGCAGGAGTGCGAGGACCCCGAAGACGAGGGCGGCGACCGCGCAGACCACGCGGAAGTCCCAGGCCAGCAGGGCCAGTCCGGCGAGTGGACCGAGGAGGATGCCGGCCTGGTAGAAGACGTTGAAGGCGGCGAACGCCTCCACCCGCCGCTCCTCGCCCGCCGCCTCGGCGAGGTAGGCGCGCACGGCCGGGTTGAACAGCGCGCCCGCCAAGCCCGTCGCCGCCGAGGCCGCGACGAGTGCGGGCAGCGAGTCCGCCAGCCCCAGCAGGCCGAAGGCGACCGTACGCAGCGCGCACCCGGCCAGGATCAGCGGTTTGCAGCCGTAGCGGTCGGCGAGGGTGCCGCCGATGAGGAACATGCCCTGCTGGGAGAGGTTGCGCACGCCCAGGACCAGGCCGACCGTCCAGGCCGCGAGCCCGAGGCCGTGGGAGAGGTGGTCGGCGAGATACGGCATCAGCATGTAGAAGCCGAGGTTGATGCCGAACTGATTGGCCATCAGCAGTCTGACGGACGGGTCGAAGGAGGCCACCTGGGCGCGCAGGCGCCTCATCGGACGTCCGCCTTCGCGAGGTCGCGCTCGCGGTCGCGGCCCAGCGGGTCGCGGACCTGGCGGCAACGGGTCCAGCCGGTCACCACGCGCTCGCCGGGGCCGGCGATCTCGTCGGGCCCCTCCGGCCGCTCGGACCGCTCCCGGCCGAGGAGGCCCTGCTCGTCGCACCAGGCGTCGTTGTAGACCGTCTCCAGATAGCGGTGCGGGCCGTCGGGAAAGATCCCGGCGATCCGGGTGCCGGGCGGGAAGGTGCGGGCCACCCAGCCGGCGACCAGGGCGACCGCGCCCACGCTCCAGCCGCCGGAGGCGTAGTGGCGCCGGGCCAGTTGGCGGCAGGCCCAGACGGCCTCCGCCGGGGCGACCCAGTGGACCTCGTCGAAGGCCGGGTAGTCGACGTTGGACGGATGGATGCTGGAGCCCAGACCGCGCATCAGGCGTGGCCCGGCGGGCTGGCCGAAGATCGTGGAGCCCACCGAGTCGACGCCGATGAGCCTGAGGCCGGGGACGTACTCGCGCAGCACCCGGGCGGTACCGGCCGAGTGCCCGCCGGTTCCGACCGCCGCCACCAGGACGTCCACCCGGCCGAGCTGGGCGATCAGCTCGGTGGCCAGCGGGCGGTAGGCGGCCGCATTGTCGGGATTGTGGTACTGGTCCGGGCAGTACCCGTCCGGGGTGCGGGCGAGAAGCTCGGCGACGCGCTCGCGCCGGGCCTCCTGCCAGCCGCCCTCGGGGTGCGGCGCGGCGACCTGCTCGACGCGCGCCCCGAAGGCGGTGAGCAGTCGGGCCACGGCCGGTTCCATGCCGCGGTCCGAGACGACGGTGACGGGGTGGCCGTAGGTCAGCCCGGCCAGTGCCAGGCCCAGGCCGAGCGTGCCGCTGGAGGACTCGACGATCGGCGCGCCCGGGGCGAGCTCGCCCCGTCGGCGGGCCTCACGGACCATGTGCAGGCCGGGACGGTCCTTGATGCCGCCGGGGTTGGCGCCCTCCAGCTTCGCGTGGAAGCCGAGCCCGGGCGGGGCGAAAGGCTCCCCGACCCACAGGACCGGCGTGCCGCCGACCAGTTGGGCGGGGTGACGGGCCGTCCGGGGCGCGGGGGCGAGCGCCCCGGGAGAGAGCGGGGAGAAGGGTTCGAGCAGGGAGAGATCCATGGTGGGTACGGCTCCTTCGCGCCCCGGCGCTCGTGAGGGCGGACCGGGTGGCGCTGGCGTTGGTGCTGCGTTGGCGTTGGTGCTCAGGGATGCAGTGGCGCGCGGACACGCCCGGCCACGGCCCGCCGCCGCCCTGGACGGAGCGCGGGGTGTGAGCAGGGGGTGCCGGCTGCGGCTACTGACGCCAGACGCAGTGGAGCGCGAGAGCGGACCGGCCGTCGGGGGCGCGGGGACCGCCCCGGGAGCCCTCGAAGGCAGTGCCGGTGGAGGGGTAGTACTGCCGGTCGTCCCCGGCTGAGAGCCAGGATGCGGACCGGGACAGCCCGGACGCGTCGGGGCTGTGCACGGTCACGGCATGCGACTGGAGGACGGCGCGCGGACGGTCGACCGCGTGATCCACGTGATCGTCCGCGTGGTGATGCTCGTGCTTGTGCTCGTCATCACGCACATGCCCGTGCCCGTGCTCATGCCCGCGCTCATGCCCGTACTCGGGGGAAAAGCCGGACTCCCAGGCGGTGAGATGGGCACAGGACGATGCGCCGGCCTGGGCGAGCGCCCCGGTGAAGGCGGGTCCGTGGACATGTCCCGCGAGGTGAGCCGCGATCAGCACGACCAGGCCGAGCAGCAGGCCCATCCGGCCCGCTCGCACGGCGGCCGATGGGCCGATCCGCAGTCCGATCACACACAGACGGTATGCGACCGAATGCCCTTTGTTACGGACGCGCCTTTTGGGGTGTCGGCGAAGCAGCGGCCCGCCCGGTTGCGCTCCGCGCGTGGGAGGGTTCGGAGCGGGTAGGTGCGGCACCCGGTGAAGCCCGTCCGGGCGCCGTCGTCGTCGAGGGCGATGCCGAGGGTGGCGTCCAGGGTCTCGGCCGGCTGTGCACGGAGCGACAGCGCGGGGACGCTGTCGGAACCTTCGATCCGGGAGATCTCACCATGAACTTCGCCGTGACACCGGACGAGGTGCGCACCGCCTTTGGACTGTCCGGTGTCACCTACTTCCCCCGCTACGGCGCGGCGCACAATCAAGTGAACGGCCGTACAGCCCTCTTCCTCGGCAACGTTGGGCTGCCGGACACCGAGTGGTTCATGTCCAGGGCCGGCCTCGGCGCAGGCGAGTCCATCAACCTCAGCGAGTGGTACGGCCACCAGGTGGCGGTGCCCAAGGAGTGCCAGGACTGGCTCGTACTGGGTCTCTTCGCCCACACCACACTCGCGCTCGCCCCGGACACCGGAGCGGTGTACGCCCTGGGCGACGGCGGCCCCGAGCTGGTGCGTACCCGGATTCACCGGGACGTCGAGTCCCTCGTCCACGCCCTGACCAAGTTCCAGGCTCTCCAGCACGAGCTTGAGACGAACGACGACGCCGATACCGAGGAACGCGTGGACGCCCTCCGCATCGAGATCACCGATTTCGATCCGCTGCCGTTCGAAGACGCTGACTCCCAATGGAATCTCGCGTTCGAAGAAGTCATCGACGGCATCTGGTGAAGCGATCGACGGGACCGCCACAGGCACGGAGGGCGTAGCCCCTGTCCGAGGAGCTGGTGCCGGACCTCGTTGAGATGCGGCTTTCCCCGTCCCCCCGGTTCCGGGCCCCGGTCCCGGGGAGCATCAGGGACGCCAAGCCGAGCCGAAGCCCCCGGCGCGCCATGGCCGCGTCGCGCTGCCCGAGCGGCCGCAGGGATCCGTACGGGGCGTTCCGAACCGCTGAAAGGTGACCGTCGTCCGTGATGCAGAGGGGCCGCCCCCGGGTCCCGCGCACGGGTCATGCGGCTCGGGTCGGCGTGCGTCGGTGTCGTCCGGAGGTGTCCTCGCAGACGGTCGGGCTGTGGTGGCCGAGGCGGGAGTGACGGCATGCGGTACTTGTCGTGCCGGACTGATCAGTACCGGATCTCGACGGGGTGCCCTTCCGCATCCGTCTCGGGCGTCTCGGGAACCCGGCTCGCCGTCCCGGTCGCGATCCGGTGCGCCGACCAAGCGGCGGCAGCGGCGTCGAGCACGTCGTCCACCGGCACGCGGTCCGCATCACCGAGCTCGTCCGGGAGCACGAGGCCGGCTTCCGCCAGAAGGGAGCGGCGGAGGTTCTGGCCGCGCCAGGTCTTCTTGGCGTACGCGGGAGGCACGCCGCCGGCCAGGGCGTAGAAGGACACCTCGGGGTGCACCTCGTGAATCCGCTCATCAGCGAGCCAACACGCCCGCGCCTCCAGCAGCTTCGGCCGCAGTGACCACGCCTGCCGGTTCAGCCGGTTACCGGTGAGCTCCTGGCACCGGTCGGCGGCCGGCCGGTAATCCTCCTCCTGCCACGCCGCTCTCGGCGCTATGGGAAGACGCTGCTGCGCCGTTCCCCGAGCAGCGCCCGGGCCGCGAGATCTGCGGCACGCCAGCCCTTCTCGACCAGGCCCAACGGCATGTCCACCGCGACCGCGGCCACCCCGGCGGCGCGCTCGATCAGCCTGTCGAGCCGCGGATCCACCAGGCTGCCCGCGTACGTGCCGTCCGTGAGCCTGATCCCGGCCCACCCCTGCTTTCCACAGGCGTCGACCCCGAGGACGTCCATTCCACTCCACCTCCGCGTGCAGTGCCCGAGCCGGGCGCAGCGGCACCCACGGTCCCGGACACCGCCGTCCGCCGCCACTCCGGTATGCCGGCACCCTGCCGGGGACACGCGCCTGCGCTCGCTGCCAGCCCACCGCTCAGGGCCGGGAGGGCCGCCCGCATTGTCCCCCACCTCGTACGGCGGAGTCCTGCGATGCGGCGTCCGTCACGGCCTGCACATTTCCTACTCTGCCTCAGTCCCGTCCGGCGTCACGCGGGCGGTAGCGGCCCGGCAGAGAAAGGCCCGCGAGGTTCCCTCTCGCCAGAACACCGCGGTCCTCCTAACCGCGGTCCATCGCGGGGCAGGACGTGGAGTAGCCCGTCAGCGCCTACCGGTCGGCGCGGGTGTTCCCGGGTGCGAGCCGCCGGAAGCGTGCTCTCGACGGCAGGTAGTTCTCGGGCTCGGGCCGCGGATGCCTCCGTTCCTGTCATCGACGAGCAGTGCCCCGTGGCCGGCCCGGCGGGCGGTTGCGGCGCCGTGCCGGTCGAAGCGGCCGGTCGTGAACGCGTCGCCGCCCTGGGATCCGATCAGGAACCGGCCGGGTCCGGCTGTCGTCTTTCGGCCCGTGGGAGCGGGAGAGGTGGCCGAGACGGTCTCGTCCGTGCCGAGCAGGCCGCACAGCGGGTGGCTGGCCCGGCAGGCCACGAAGAACCGGCGGAGTTGGCAGAGTTGCCCCATGTCCGCCATCCCCGTCCTCATCTGCTGCGCCCTCACGACCGCAGGGTGGTTCTGGAGCCGTCCGCTGATCCTGGGCACGTGGCGGCGTAACCCCGCCTGGCTCAGCTGGAGTGCGGTGCTCCTCCTGATGGGAGCCGGCGTCACCTACCTCATCGGCTCCCTCGTCCCCATCACGTCACTGGACCCGGAGGAGGCCTGCAGTAAAGCCGGCCAGGCCTTCGACTGGACATATCGCAGGACGAACTTCGCGGAGTACACCCGGTGGTTCCCGCTGCACAACAAGTGCAACGCGGGATACGACCTGATCCCCGCCTGGGTGAACCCCGCCCTGGTCGCACTCCCCGCCCTGGCGCTCCTCTACCTGGCCTACGCCGTGCTCCTGGCCGCCATCCAACACCGGACCAAGAAGAGGAGCAGGTCATGAACGATCTGAGCGGGGCCGTGTACTCGGGCCGGCCGGCGCCGCGTCCGCTGCGCTCGCAGCCGGTGGTCGTTCTCCGGCTCGGCTACCAAGGTGCGGGGCCTCGCCCACAATTCCTGGACTTGCAGGGACACCCCGGGCTTGGGCGCGGAGACGATCAAGGCGCTCGGGTCCACTGACGACGGTCAACCATACGCTCAGCCACATCGGTTGACGTCGAACCAGCTCAGTGTCGCCTGCTCAGCCAATGGCTGCGGCTCTCTCCGGCCGTCCCGCAAGGGCCTTGCCGAAGCCGTGCGCCGCCAGCCCGAACAGCAAGCCACCGAGAATGAACCAGGGGTTCCACACAGCGAGGGTCCAGAACTTCTGTGCTGCACTGATCTCGCCGACGGCGGACGCTCCTGCGATGAGCAGCGCCTCGACAAGAAGCCCCCGGCTCAGCAGCAGCACGCCGATCGCAACGCCGAGCCACCGGAGCGCACGCCACCGGCGCCCGTGCACACCGCGCCGCCGCAGCCCGAGCGCCACCACGGCACCGGCCAGGCACAACAGACCAACACCCCAGAGTCCTCCGGCCACAAACCAGCCAGGCCGCTCGGAGGCAAGACGCTCACCCGCCGAGACGTCCAGCCCCACTTCACCGCCGAGCGCCCAGAAGAAATGCAAACCGGCGAACATGGCCGCCCAACCGGCAGCGAGATATGCAAACCACCGAGACGCACTGGACCTCAACTCGGAACCCCCGTTTGCCGTCGCCCGTAACTCCGCCGCACGCCGATCTTTGCCCAGGAGCGTCGGACGGTGCAAGGGACCCTCCGAGCGCCTTCACGCAGTCCACGGTCGGCAACCAGCAGGCTGAGGCGTAGAGTTCGAGCCGGTGGATCGCAGCCCCGTCAGAGATGTGTCTGACGGGGCTGCGCGGCGCCTCCCCCTGGCAAACAACCCGAGCCGAACAAGCCGTGAGGTCCACGAGCCGCGCCACTACGACCCGTTGACCCCCAGCCGGGCCGCTCCAAGCCGCTGAATGCCGCGAGGACCACGACGAGAATTGACGATGCCGACGGAGCCTTGACCGAGACACCGCCTGACGTCTCAACTCCTCCTCACTGTCTCTTCCTGGGTTCGCGGGGCTTCGCCCAGCTGCCGTGCGGCCGGTTCCACTGCTGGGCCGGCATGGCCGCGTCGAACTCGGCCTTGCCGACGCCCGGCCGCGGTTCGGGCTCGAACACGGCGGCAGTCGCCTGCCACGGGACGGTTGAGGCCCAGCCGACGAGCGGCAGGGTCTCGTTGTAGTGGGGAGCGAACTCCGCAGTGATGAGGGCCGGCATCCGGTAGCTCAAGCCACGCGCGTGCTCGATGAACGCCTCGGGCAGCAGGCCGTGGTGCGTTTCCACATAGTGCGGCAAGTCCAGGCGCCAGAGCCAAGTGCCGTCGGTCACCGGCGAGGAGCAGCCCAGGGAGTGGCGGTGCGCGCGCCCGGTGAGGACATCGCAGCCTGCTTCCATCGCATCGGCTCAGGTGTTCCAGGGGACGACGGGCCGGCTCCTGGAGAAACACGGCGGGAAACAGACGAGAGCAAGAAGGAACACAAGAAGAACCGATCCCGGGAATCAGGCGGCGACGAGCTCCTGCTCACGGTCCGGCGTTTTGACCTTGGGCTTCTTGTTCGGCAGCGAGAGCCGGAAGACCTTGTGCCATGCGGAGAACACCTGCTTGGGCAGCGGGCCGGTGACGTATTCCAGCTCGTACTTCTCGAAGAGCGCGCGCACCTTCACCGCGACCTCGGCGTACCGGTTGCTCGGCAGGTCCGGGAACAGGTGGTGCTCGATCTGGTGCGACAGGTTGCCGGTCATGAAGTGCATGGCCTTGCTGCCGCTGATGTTCGCCGAGCCCATCATCTGGCGCAGGTACCACTGGCCGCGCGTCTCGCCCTTGATCGATCGGCGTTCGAAGACCTGCACACCCTCGGGGAAGTGCCCGCACATGATCACCGAGTGGGTCCAGAGGTTGCGGACCACGTTCGCGGTGAACGTGGCGGCGAGCGTGGTGAGGAACGACGGGCCCGACAGCAGCGGGTGGATCACGTAGTCCTTGAGCACCTGCTTGCGGATCTTGCGGCCCACGGCCCTGGCCCGCGCGCGGAACTCCGGGTTCTTGCGGCGGCGCTTGTGCAGGTTCTTGCCGAGCTCGAGGTCGTACGCCGCGATGCCGTACTCGAAGAAGCAGGCGTTGATGAAGTTCCACAGCGGCTGGCCGAGGTGGAACGGGTGCCACCTCTGGTCCTCGTCGACGCGCATGATGCCGTAGCCGAGGTCGTTGTCCTTGCCGATCACGTTGGTGTACGTGTGGTGCAGCTCGTTGTGCGAGTGCTTCCACTGCTCGGACGGCGAGACGTGATCCCACTCCCAGGTGGTGGAGTGGATCTTCGGGTCCCGCATCCAGTCCCACTGGCCGTGCAGGATGTTGTGGCCGATCTCCATGTTGTCCATGATCTTCGCCACGGACAGCCCGGCGGTGCCGAGCAGCCACGCGGGCGGGAAGATCGAGAACAGGAGCACGCCCCTGCTGGCCAGCTCGAGCTTGCGCTGCACCGAGATGACCCTACGGATGTAGGCGGCGTCCTTTTCGCCGCGGTCGGCGATCACCTCGTCGCGGATCGCATCCAGCTCGCGGCCCAACTCCTCGATCTGCTCCGCGGTCAGGTGGGCGGTGGGGTCGATGGCGGTCAAGGTGCTCCTACCGTTCGATGTCGCAGGGGCCCGCCGCAGCGGACACGCAGGTCTGGATGAGGACGCCCGGCTCGGCCTCGGTGATCTCGCCGGTGCGCAGGTCGCGGATGGCGCCCGCCTTGAGCGGCGTGACGCAGCCGAAGCAGATGCCCATGCGGCACCCGGAGGGCATGAGTACGCCGGCCTCTTCGCCGATGTCCAGCAACGGCGTGGTGCCGTCCGCGTCGACGGTCTTGCCGGTGGCGCTGAACGTGACCTCGCCGCCGCCGCCGTCGCCGGCGACGGCGGTGCTGGGGCGGAAGCGTTCGGTGTGCAGGCGCTCTCGGACGCCGTGTTCGGTCCAGTGTTCTTCGGCGGCGTCGAGCAGGCCCGCGGGCCCGCAAGCCCAGGTCTCGCGCTCGGTCCAGTCGGGCACGAGTTCGTCGAGACGGGTGATGTCGAGCATGCCGTCCGTGTCGGTGTGCACCTCGGTGAGCCGCAGCTTCTTGTCCGCGGCCAGGCCGTGCAGTTCGTTGCGGAAGATCACGTCTTGCGGCTGTGGTGCGCAGTGGACCATGACGACGTCGTCGAGCTCGGTGTCGCGCAGCATGCCCATCACGGGCGTGATGCCGCTGCCGGCCGTCAGGTAGAGCACCTTGGCGGGCTTGGCCTGCGGCAGCACGAAGTCACCGGCCGCCTGGTCGAGCTGGATCAGCGTGCCCGGTTTCGCCCTGCGGACCAGGTGGTTGCTGACCTTGCCGTCCGGGATCGCCTTCACGGTGATCGTGACGCGGCCGTCCCGGCGGTTCGCCGGCGAGGTGATGGAGTAGGCACGCCACAGGCGTACCCCGTCGACGTCGACCCCGATCCGCACGTACTGACCGGCTGTGTGGCCGCGCCAGCCCCGTCCCGGCCTGATCACGACCGTCGCGGCGTCGCGCGTCTCGGGGTGCACGGCCTCGATGCGCCCACGCAGGTCAGCGCCCGTACGCAGCGGGCTGACCAGGTCGAGGTAGTCCGATGGCAGCAGCGGCGTCGTGACCATCTCGAGCAGTTTCCACGCCCTGCTGCGGAGGGCTGTACTCGTCATGCCTCCAGCTTGCTGTGCCTCAAGGCGTAAAGTCCTGACCGCAGGACGTAAATCTGGTCGGCTAGATTGTTCGCAGGGAACAGAACGTGAGCCATGCAATCCGGAGGGCCGGCGAACTGGCCCTGGATGAAACGACGGTCACCGCACTTCGGGCCGCGCTGAAGACCACCGCCGACGAGGTCGTCAAGGCGATCATCGACGAGGTCCCTCCGTACGCCAACGCCCTTTCGGGCCGCATGGGCGGCACCATCCGCCGAGCCGTCCGCACCGCCCTGGGTCACTACCTGGACCTCGCGAGCGGGAAGGCCACAGGCGGCGACGCCGGTGACGCGGCCTACGAGCTGGGCCGCGGCGAGGTGCGCTCCGGCCGTTCGATGGACGCCCTGCTCAGCGCCTACCGCGTCGGCGCCCGCGTGGCCTGGCGATGCCTGGCCGCGGGTGCCGTACCCGCAGGTCTGCCCGCCGCCGAGGTCGCCAAGTTCGCCGAACTGACCTTCGCCTACATCGACGAGCTCTCCGCCGCGAGCGCCGCGGGCCACGCCGACGAACTGGCCGCCCGGGGCAGGGCCCACGAGCGCCACCTGGAACACCTGGCCCGCAACCTCCTCGCCGGCGCGAGCCCGGACGTGCTGCTGGCCTCCGCTCAACGGGCCGGGTGGCAGCCTCCGGTCTCGCTGACCGCGGTCCTGCTGCCCGCCGCCCAGGCCCGGCCCGCCTACCGCGCGCTCGACCCGAGCACCCTCGTCCTCGACGATCTGCCGGATGCCGCCGGTGTGCTGCTCGTCCCCGATGCCGACCGATCACATCTCCTGCGGCAGCTGACCGACCGCGCCGCCGTGGTCGGCCCGGCCCGGCCATGGACTCGTGCGTCCGCCTCGTACGCACGAGCCGTCCGCGCCCGGTCCCTCTCCTCCGATATTCGCGACACCGAGGAGCACCTGCCGGAGCTGGTGCTGAGTGCCGACATGGACGCGTTCACAGACCTGCGTACCCGAGCCCTCGCACCGTTGCGGACCTTGCCTGTCGCGACCGCACGGCGGCTGGAGAAGACGTTGCGGGCGTGGCTGCTGCACCAGGGCAGGCGGGAGGAGGTGGCGGCGGAGTTGTTCGTCCATCCCCAGACAGTCCGGTACCGGATGTCGCAGCTGCGGGAGCTGTTTCCGGACCTCGCCTCGCCACAGCGGGTCCTTGAACTGACGCTGGCGGTCGGTCTTCGGACCAGCTGACGCGTACTGGTGGTCACCACCAGCCGGCCGCACCCGGGCAACTGGTTCGGCATACAAGTCGGAGGTCCGGGGGCAGGGCCGCCGGAACACCTTCCCTCCCGCAGCAGGCCGGCGACCACCTCGGCGGTGACGCCGTCCGGCCCGCGGCGGTCGCCCGGGGACCGCCGCGGGAGACGGCTCAGGAGCCGAGCCAGCGGTGGACGGTGAGTGCGGTCGTGCGTGCGTGTTCCTCCAGGACGGTGAAGTGGTCCCCCGGGACGGTCACTTCGGTGTGCGGCAGACCCCAGGGCGGGGCGGCCTCCACGCCGGGCAGCGGATCCCGGGCCCGGACGAACAGTGTGGGGGCGGCGAGCCGCGCCGGCTTCCAGCCGGTGAAGAGCTCGACGTAACCGGCCATGGCGGTGAGCCGGTCCACATCGGCCGCGGAGAACTCGGCCGCCCGCCGCAGCATGTCCGACGTCATCGCGGAGAGCGCCTGCTCACGGTCGTCCGTCCCGCTCGGATAGGTGTCCACCAGGACGACGGCGGCCGGGGCGGAGCCCTCGGCGGCCAGCCGCTCGGCCACGGCCTGCGCCACCCAGCCCCCGGCCGAGCGGCCGAGCAGCACGGGCGCTCCGCCGCCCGCGAGCGCACGGACGGCGGCGGTCTGCGCGGTGACGAAGGCGTCCAGTGTGCCCGGCAGCTCCTCCCCCGCCCCGAACCCCGGATACCGCACCGCCGAGACCGGCCGAAGGTCCCGCAGTCCGGCACCGAGGCGCGCGTACTCCTGGGGGCCGGAGAGCGCGCTGAGGGCGGGGAAGCAGATCAGCCGGGCCGCGCCCGCACCGCCCGGCGCCAGCGTGACGGGTGTGAGCGCCGCACCGGCGGCCCCGGCGTCGTCGAAGACCGGGCGCAGCCGCGCGGCGATGGTGAGCAGCGCCATGCCGTCCCAGGTACGGCCCCGGGCACAGGCGGTCCGGAAGAGCTCGCCCAGGGAATCCGGAACTCTGTCCGTCGCCGCGACCGGACCCTCTGGACAGGCCGTTTCCGACCGCCTCCCGGAAGCCTCGCCGGTGGTCGCGGAGCCGGCGGAGTCGCCGCCGCGGCCGACGGATCCGGGGCGTTCCCCGGCGCCGGAGGAGGGGCCGGGAGCCGTCTCCCGCGTGTACCGTTCCGCCAGTTCGGCGGCGACCGCACGCGGCGTCGGGAAGTCGAACAGCAGAGTGGACGGCAGCGTCAGCCCCGTCGACGCGGCGAGCAGGTTGCGCAGGTCGACCGCCGCCAGCGAATCGAGCCCCAGCTCCGCCAGCAGGCCGTCCCCGTCGATCGCGCCGGCCCCCTCCGGGTGCCCCAGTACCGAGGCCGCCCGGGCTCGTACCTCCTCGAGCAGCAACGCGCCGCGCTCCTCGGGGGAAGCAGCCGCCAGCAGTCGCGGGAAGCGGTCCCCGCCCGCTCCGGGCGCCCGGCGAGGACGCTCGGCCGGTTCGCCCGCGCCCAGCACAGCCGTGTCGAAGCGGGCCGCCACCACCACCGGGTCCCGGCCCGCCACGGCGGCGTCGAAGAGCGCCAGTCCCTCCTCGGCGCTCAGCGGGGTGAAGCCGGAGCGGGCCATTCGCCGCCGGTCGGTGTCGCCGAGGTGGGCAGTCATCCCGTCACTCTGCTGCCAGGGCCCCCAGGCGATCGACGTGCCGGGCAGACCGAGCCGGCCGCGGTGCCGGGCCAGCGCGTCCACCACGCAGTTGGCCGCCGCGTAGGTGGCCTGCCCGGCCGAGCCGAAGGTGCCCGCCACCGAGGAGAACAGCACGAACATCGCCAGATCACATCCCCGGGTCAGTTCGTGCAGGGCGAGGGCGGCGTCCGCCTTGGGCCGCAGCACCCGGTCCAGGCGGTCCGCCGTCAGCGCCGGGACGATGCCGTCGTCCAGCACCGCCGCGGTGTGCACCACCCCGGTCAGCGGATGGGCCGCGGGTACGGAGTCCAGCAGGGCGGCGAGCGCCGTGCGGTCCGCGACATCGACCGCCCGGACGACGACCCGCGCACCCGCCTCGCCCAGCTCGGCGGCGAGTTCCCTCACTCCCGGCGCGTCCGGCCCGCGCCGGCCGGCGAGCAGCAGATGCCGTACACCATGGGCGGTGACCAAGTGGCGGGCCACCAGCATGCCCAGGGAACCGGTGCCACCGGTGACCAGTACGGTGCCGTCGGGATCCAGCCGCGGGAGCCGCCCTTCCTCCGGCGTCCCGTCCACCCGGACGAGCCGCGGCGCGTAGGCCGTTCCCCGCCGAACGGCCGTCTCCGGCGCCGGAGCCGCCAGCAGCGAGGGCAGCGCACGCCAGGAGTCCGCGTGATCGTCCACGTCGACCAGGGCGAAACGGCCCGGATTCTCCCTCTCGGCCGAACGGACCAGCCCCCACACCGCCGCGTGGGCCGGCACCCGCTCCCCGGGGCCGGCGCCCCCGGCCGGGCCGTCCTCGAAGGGGCCGTCCCCGACCGGGTCGACGGCACCGGAGGTGACGAGGACCAGACGCGAGCCCGCCAGACGTGGGTCGGCGAGCCACTCCCGTACCAGCTCCAGTGCCCGCTGCGCCGCCCACCGCGACCCCGCGGCCGGATCCTCCGCGCCACCCGCCCCCTCCGGAGGCGGCCCGATCGGTGCGACCACCACGGCCGGCGAACCCCCGACCGCCGCCGGGCCCGCGTACACGGGAATCCCCGATCCCGGGGGAGCGAGCACATCCACCTGCCCCGTACCCGACGCCCCCAGGACGCCCCACCGGGGCACCGGCGCAGGCACGGGCGCCGCCGGCAGCGGCACCCACGTCATCCGGTGCGGGCCCCCGGTGACGGACGCCGTGGGGGGCGGAGCCGGAAGGGGCCGCAGCGTCAGCGCGCGCACCGACGCCACCGGCGCGCCCGCCTCGTCGGACAGCTCCACCGCGGCCCGCCCGTCCGGACCGGGAACGATCCGGACCCGCAGCACGTGCGCCCCGGCACGGTGCAGGCGGACCCCGTCGAAGGCGAACGGCAAGGACACCCCGACTCCGCCGGCGGCGTCGGGGCGCGCCGTGCGGCCGTCGAGCGCCAGGACGTGCAGGGCCGCGTCCAGCAGCGCGGGATGCAGCAGGAACCCCGGGCCGTCGTCCCCCGCGGCCGGGGCGCGGGCGGCCTCGGGCAGCGCCACCTCGGCGTACAGTTCCTCCCCGCTACGCCAGGCCCCGCGCAGGCCCCGGAAGGCGGGCCCGTAGCCCAGCCCGGTCCCCGTGAGCAGTTCGTACGGATCGGCGTCCGGGCTGCCGGCGGCCAGGGGCACCGCACCCGGCGGTGGCCAGGGCGCCCCGGCCCCGGTGACAGCCGGTGAGTGGTCCGGCGAGGGGTGCGCGGGCGCGAGGGTTCCGGAGGCGTGCCGCTGCCAGGGGTGGTCGCCGGCCGACAGGTGCGGCCGGGTGTGGAAGAGCACGGTCCGGCGTCCCGCCCCGTCCGGTCCCGACACCTTCACCTGCAACTCGACCGCGCCGTCCCGGGGCAGTGGCGCGGGCGCGGTGAGGACGAGTTCGTCCAGGACGGGCGCGCCCACCGACGCACCCGCGTGCAGGGCCATCTCCACGAAGGCGGTCGCCGGCAGCAGGACCGACTCCGCCACCTCGTGATCGGCGAGCCAGGGCCGGCCGGGCACGGAGAGGATTCCGCCCAGCAGCAGCCCGTCGTCCTCCGCGGTCGCCGTGCGCGACGACAGGAACGGATGCTCCGCACTGTCCGGTCCGCCGGCCGACGGGTTCGACGGGTTCGACGGGTTCGACGGGTTCGACGGGTTCGACGGCGAGGCGTCCAGCCAGTACCGCCGGCGCCGGAAGGCGTACGTGGGCAGCGCGACGCGCCGTCCGTCGCGCCCCGCGAAGAAGGCCTCCCAGTCGACCGGTACGCCGTGGGCGTACAGCGCGGCGACGGTGTCGGTCAGCGTGTCCGCCTCGGGCCGCGCCGCCCCGCGCAGCACCGGTACGACCAGCGGCGCGGGGTCCGCGGCGAGGCACTCGCGCACCAGCCCGGCCAGTACCCCCTGCGGGCCCAGCTCGACGAAGTGTGCCGCGCCCCGCTCCCGGAGGTACGCCACCGAATCGGCGAACCGGACCGGGCGGCGGACATGGCCGGCCCAGAACTCCGGGGTGGCCAGCTCCTCTTCGGTGGCCGGCCGTCCCGGCACGGCGGTGATGAGACCGAGTCGCGGCGTGCCGAAGGACAACCCCCGCAGGACCTCCGCGAAGCCGTCCAGCATCGGTTCCGTCCGCGCGGAGTGGAAGGCGTGGCTCACCCGCAGCGACGTCGTGGAGCGGCCCCGCTCCCGGAAGTGCGCGACGGTCTCCCGCACCGCGGCCTCGTCACCCGAGACGACCACCGAGCCGGGCCCGTTGACGGCGGCGATCTCCACCACGCGCCCCGGGCCGGCGAGCCGGGCGGTCACCTCGGCGACCTCGTCCTCACCGGCGGACACGGCGGCCATCGCGCCACCCGGCGGCAGCGCGTCCATCAGCCTGCCCCGGGCCTCCACCAGCGTGCAGGCGTCAGGGAGGGACAGGACCCCGGAGACATGCGCCGCGGTCACCTCGCCCACCGAGTGCCCGGCGACCAGGTCCGGACGGACGCCCCAGGCCTCGAACTGGCGGAACAGGGACGTCTCCAGGGCGAAGAGCGCGGGCTGCGCGAACCGGGTGGTGTGCACCAGGCCGCCCGTGCCGGTACCGGGACCGGCGAACACGACATCCCGCAGCGGCACCGGCAGCAGCGGATCGAACAGGGAACAGATGTCGTCGAACGACCGCGCGAAAGTCGCGTACCGGTCCCGGGAGTCGTACAACTGACGCCCCATACCGAGGCGTTGACTGCCCTGCCCGGTGAAGAGGAAGGCCGTCGCTGCCTGCCCGCGGGCCGTGCCCGTGCGGACGCCCGGTCCGTCTCCGTCCTCCGCCACCGCCCGCAGGGAGGTGAGCAGCCCGGCACGGTCCCGGGCCACCACCACGGCCCGGTGCTCGAAGACGGACCGGGTGGTGGCGAGTGAGTACCCGATGTCCGACGGGGTCGCGTCCGGATCGCGGGACACCCGCTCGTACAACCGCCGTGCCTGGTCCCGCAGTCCGGACCCGCTCTTCGCCGACACGGCGACGGGCACGGGTTCGCGCACCGCACGGCTGTCGAAGGGGGCGCTCACGGGCCCCTCGTGCGTGCCGGACACCCGCGGCGGCGTCGTGGGATCCGTCGTGGGATCCGTCGGTGGTTCCTCCAGCACCACGTGCGCGTTGGTGCCGCTGATGCCGAAGGAGGACACCGCCGCCCGGCGCGGACGCCCCGTCCTCGGCCAGGGCACCGCCCGGCGCAGCAGTTCCAGCCGCCCCGACGACCAGTCGACCCGGCCGGTCGGCTCGTCCGCGTGCAGCGTGCGCGGCAGCATGCCGTGGGTCATCGCCTGCACCGTCTTGATCACCCCCGTCACGCCGGCGGCGGCCTGGGTGTGACCGATGTTCGACTTCACCGATCCCAGCAGGAGCGGGCGTTCGCGCTCCCGGCTCCCGTACGTCGCCAGGAACGCCTCCGCCTCGATGACATCGCCGAGCCGTGTGCCGGTGCCGTGTGCCTCCACCGCGTCGACCTCCCCCGGGGACAGCCCGGCGTCCGCCAGGGCCTGCTGGATCACCCGTTGCTGCGCCGGGCCGTGCGGTGCCGTCAGCCCGTTGCTCGCCCCGTCCTGGTTCACCGCCGAGCCGCGCACCACGGCCAGCACCGGCAGCCCGGCGCGGCGCGCATCGGACAACCGGCTCAGCAGCAGCATCCCGGCGCCCTCGGCCCACCCCGTGCCGTCGGCCGACGCGGCGAACGCCTTGCAGCGGCCGTCCGGGGCCAGCGCCCGCTGCCGGCTGAACTCCACGAACGAGGAGGGCCCCGACATCACCGTGGCGCCGCCGGCCAGCGCGAACGAGCACTCGCCCCGGCGCAGTGCCTGGGCCGCCAGGTGCAGTGCGACCAGGGACGACGAGCACGCCGTGTCGACCGTGAGGGCCGGACCCTCCAGACCGAAGGTGTAGGCGATGCGTCCCGACGCGACGCTCCCGGCGCTGCCGAGGCCGAGGTAGCCCTCGACGTGCTCGGGCACCCGCGTCAGGCGCCGGGCGTAGTCGCTGTACATCAGACCGACGTACACGCCGGTCGACGAGCCGCGCAGCGTGCGGGGTACGACACCGGCGTGCTCGAACGCCTCCCACGCCACCTCCAGGAGCAGCCGGTGCTGCGGATCCATCGCCGGCGCCTCGCGCGGGGAGATGCCGAAGAAACCAGGGTCGAAGCGGTCCACACCGGACAGGAAGCCGCCCTCACGCACATACGTCCGGCCGGGCCGCCCCGGGTCCGGGTCGTACAGCGCCCGGATGTCCCAGCCCCGGTCGGTGGGGAACGGCCCGATGGCGTCCGTCCCGTCGGCCACCAGCCGCCACAGCTCCTCGGGGGACGTCACCCCGCCGGGTGCGCGGCACGCCATCCCGACGATCACCACGGGATCGTCCTCCCGCCCGGCCGCGCCACCGTGCGCGACCGCCGGGCCCGGCGGTGATCCGGCGTTCCGTGAACGCAGATGGGCGGCGAGGGCGGCAGCCGTGGGGAAGTCGAAGGCGACGGCCTCGGACAGCGGCAGCCCGGTCGCCGCCGCCAAGCGCTCCCGCAGCACCGTCGCGGCCAGCGAGTCCATGCCCAGGTCGCGCAGTGTCGTCGCCGGCTCCACCGCCTCCGCCGCGCAACCGAGCACGGCGGCCGCCTCGCGTCGCACCAGGTCCAGCAGGTCCTCCGCAGGCTCCCCTGCGGTCCCCGCGACCAGCTCGCGCGCGGGCAGGCCGGCCAGGGCGGGGCGCCGCACCTTCCCGGAGGAGGTACGGGGAATGCCGTCCACCTCGTACAGTGCGACGGGCACCTTGACGGCGGACAGTTCCGCCCGGCAGGCGGCGAGGAGCGCCCCCCTGTCCAGTGCGCCACCGCCCGGCTCGGCAACCAGGTAACCGACCGGCACCTCGCCGAACACGGGGTGCGGGCGCCCGGCCACAGCGGCGTCCGCCACGCGGGGCAGCCGCCGCAGCACCGCCTCCACCTCGGACGGATGGATGTTCACCCCGCCCCGCACGATCAGCTCACTCTTCCGGCCGGTGATCACGATGTCGCCCGATGGCCCGATCCGCGCCAGGTCACCGGTGCGGAACCAGCCGTCGTGCAGCACCGCGGCGGTCTCCTCCGGCCTGTTGTGGTAGCCGGCCATGACCCCGGGCCCGCTCACCCACAACTCGCCCTCCCCGGTGTCTTGTCCGTCCGCGCCGCCCCCGACCCGTACCCGGGTGCCGGACAGCACCCGGCCGCACGACGCGGCCGGCGCCGTGTCGCCCGGCGCCGCCATGGTCACCGGGCCGGCCTCGGTGCTGCCGTAGTGCTCCAGGTAGGGAGCGCGGCACACGGTCTCGAAGGACCTCCGGAACTCCGGCCCGGCCGAAGCACCCGCGCTGATGCAACCGCGCAGCGCGGACGTCCCGAGGCCGTGGCCGTCCCCGCCCCGCTCCCGTTCACCGCGGACCGTGTCGAGCAGTGCCGAGTACGTCGTCGGCACCCCGCCGAGGAGCGTGAAGGGATCCTCGGTGCGGCGCAGTTCACCGATCACCCCGGCCACCGAGAACCGGGGCAGGAGCAGGGCGCTCGCCCCGGTCGCCGTCACACCGAGGACGCAGATCACCTGGCTCATGGCGTGGTGGAGCGGCAACGGCCACAGGAGCCGGTCCCGTTGCGACAGACCGAGGACGCCGACGAGACCGGAGGCGACCGGCGCGAGGCGGTTGCGCTGGGTGGACAGGACTCCCTTGGGCGTGCCGGAGGACCCCGATGTGTACAGCAGCCAGGCCACCTCGTCCAGCCCGAGGTCGTCCCGGGCCGGCAGCCCCGGCCCGGTGCCCGCCAGCTCCTCGTAGCGCACTGCACCGTCCGCCGTCCCGACCCGGCCCGACGGCGTGCCGGAGTCCCCGTGCTCCTCGCCGCCGCCGGCCACCACCACGGTCAGACCGGGACGGGACAGCAGCTCCCGCCGACGGGCGAGCCGCGCCTCGTCGGTGACGAGTACGCGCGCACCGCAGTCGTCCAGCAGACGGATCAGCTCCGGCCCGGAGACGCCGGGATCCAGCGGCACGCCCACCCCGCTCGCCCGGACGACGGCGAGCAGGCTCTCGACCGTCTCGACCCGGTTGCCGAGCAGGATCGCCACCCGCTCGCCCCGCGCCACGCCGAGCCCCGCCAGGTGACCGGCCAGCCGCCCGGTCCTGACGTCCAGGTTCCGGTAGGTGAGCTTCCTTCGGCGGTCCGCGAAGGCGACCTTGTCCCCGAGCCGCCGGGCATGCTCCCGGAGCGACACCGGTAACGGCCTGATGATGTCCATGTCCATACCCACCCGTTCAACTCGCCCTTGTGAACTCGTGGTTGAGGATGCCGGGACGGACCGACGGGTTCCGCGATCGCCGTCCCGAGCGAGTGGCGCGGGACGTTGTGACACACATGACGTGGCTCACTCACCGGAACGAGGCCGGCCAACTCCCCGACGGCGCCATCACGATCAGCGGCCGCGGCCTCATGGAGCCAGAAAGTTCACCCCGCTCCGCCCTTGAAGAACCTCTGGAGGGCCTAACGGTGAGTGCTGGGCAGAGCGCTGAACGGCCGCGTATGGCGCGGACCTTGTGGGAGTGCCCCGCCTGCGGCCAAACGCCAAGGGGCATCACCCGTCCCCGACCCGGTTCACCAGCGCGAGTCCAGCGCTCCGTCCCCCTCCTGGCCTGCGCAGATCCCGGGACGGGGCGTCGGCGGGGAGCACGGTGGTCCCTGTCGTATGGGGAGCGGTGCCGGTGCTCCCGGCCACGGCAGGACCGACTACGCCGTCAAGGGCAGTTGCGGGAGCTTCGGTGCCGCCTCATCCGGCCCTCTGTTGCAGCGGTGCCCCCGCAACCCGATCGGCCGTTCCACCAACAGCCCCAACGACAGTGCACTGCACCCGTCACGCCGCACACCGGAGGCGGTCCCGCCGCGACTGCCGACCGCCGACAGCCGGTCGGGCCTCTTCGGGCAAGGGGCCGGGCAGTGGCACCGAACGCTCTCGACTTCTCCCGGTGCTGTGTGCAGGCTTGAGACAGTTCCCCCGGCATGGGGCGGGCTGGCCTGCGCCTGCGCCCGAGGGACATCAACGTATCCGGGCCGCGTCGACACATCAGGGACGGCCGGTCACACCGCGCGTTCCGCAGCCGGCCCGCTACCGCCCCCGGGGCGGCGCCGTGGAGGCGCGTACCACGAGTTCGGTGGCGAGTTCGACGTGGTGGGACTCGGCCTTCTCACCGCCTGCCAGCCGGAGGGCCGTGCGCAGGGCGGCACCGCCCATTTCCCGCAGCGGCTGGCGCACGGTGGTCAGCGGTGGTGAGGCCATCCGGGCGAGGCTGGTGTCGTCGAAGCCGACCACGCTCAGGTCCTCGGGGATGCGCAGGCCCCGGGCGCGGGCGGTCTCGATCACGCCCAGGGCGATCTCGTCGTTGCCCGCGAAGATCGCCGTCGGCCGCTCGTCCAGGCCCAGGAGCTCCGTGGCGCCGAGCAACCCGGTCTCGTAGGTGAATTCTCCGGGCCGGACGTAGGCCTCGGGCACCTGTGCGCCTTCCGCCTCCAGCGCGGCGCGGTAGCCGTGCATGCGTGCCTGGTTGCACACGGCCATGGCGGGTCCGCCGAGATAGGCGATGCGGCGGTGGCCGAGGGAGAGCAGGTACCGGGTCGCGGCCAGGCCGCCCGCGAAGTTGGTCGCCCCGACGCTGTGGACCCGGCTGTCCGGCAGGTGCAGCGGGTCGAGCACGACCAGCGGCAGCCCGGACCGGGCCAGTTCGTTCAGATGCGCCGCGGTGTACACGCTGGTGACCGCGATAACGGCGCGGCGCCCGGCGGAGACCAGGTCCCGGGCCCAGTGCGGGGCGCTGGACGCCTTGCTGACCACCACCGAGGCCCCCAGTTCGGCCGCGGCGTCGACGATGCCCTCCAGGGTCTCGGCCACGTACGACTTGAGGCCCCCCTGGAACTGCACCTCGATGGTCGGGCTCTCGACGGCCTCGGTGTGACGGAACACGGGCGCGAGGTAGTCGTGCTGGTGGAGCAGTTCCTGCACCCGGGCGCGGGTGTGCGGCGCCACGTCACCGCGGCCGTTGACCACCTTGGACACAGTCGCGACGGAGACCCCGGCCGCCTGGGCGATGTCCGCCAGCGTGGTGCGCCTGCCGTTCGCTCGCATCGGTTCCTCTCAGCTGTACGTCCACCGGTGTGGTGAGCCGCCGGTCGGGACGGCGGCGCAGGTGGAGCCGGTCAACCGTACGGCAATCCGGCGCCGCGCTCGTCCGGGGAGGCGCCGGCCGGCCCTTCGCCTCAACGCCTCCCCCGATCCGCGTGAGCTGCGGGCGATCGCGGGCGGAAAGCGACCCGATCACCGTGCGGCACGCCGTCCCGGCCACGTGCGCCCGCGCCCGGCTCCAGGGGCGGCACCCGGGCGCGCCGGGCCGGCTGCCGGGCGGTCCGGCCCGGCAGCCCGAACGGCGGCGGACCTGCACCGAGGCCGGTGGACCGGCCGGCCACGACACTCCCCGACGCGGTTCCTTTCGAAACAGTTTCGGACCGCACCAAGACCCCCGAGATCCTCCTCAACCTGATGTTACGCAGCGACCTGCCGCCCAACAACGTGTGCCCACACGTGCCTTGACAGTCGCTCGACCCGAAACCTAATTTGCACGGACAGAGCTCAGAGAAGGATGTTTCGAAAACCTTTCACCATGACTCACGAGAAGCCGGCGGCTCTCGAGTACGGAGAAAAGACATGGCGCTCTCCCGACGTACCCTCCTCGCCCTGGCCGCCGGCGTGCCGGTCTCCGCGGCGCTGACGGCCTGCGGCGGCTCGTCCGGGCCCGGCCGGAGCGGTGGCGGGGCCACGTACTGGTACCTGAACGGCAAGCCGCAGGAAACGGCCAGAGCCGGCGCGGTGGACGCGTTCAACAAGGCCCACCCCGACGGGCAGATCAAGGACACCACCTTCCAGAACGACGCGTACAAGACGAAGATCAAGACCGCCATCGGTTCCGGGCAGGCGCCCACCATCATCTGGGGCTGGGGCGGCGGGACCCTGCGCACCTACGCGGAGGCGGGCCAGGTCGAGGACCTCACCTCGTTCTTCGAGGAGCACTCCGACGTCAAGGAGGGACTGTTCCCGTCCTCGTTCGGCGCGGCGACGGTCGACGGCAAGATCTACGCGATGCCGTGCGAGGCCGTGCAGCCGATCATCCTCTACTACAACAAGAAGGTCTTCGACCAGGTCGGCGTGGAACCGCCGGAGTCCTGGGACGACATCATGGCGCTGGTGCCCAAGTTCAACGCGAAGGGCATAGCACCGTTCTCCCTCGGTGGTCAGTCCCGGTGGACAAACATGATGTGGCTGGAGTTCCTGTTCGACCGCATCGGCGGCTCCGAGGTCTTCCAGGCCGTCATCGAGGGCGAGAAGGACGCCTGGTCCCACCCCGACGCCATCAAGGCGCTGACCAAGGCGCAGGAGCTGGTCGAGGCCGGTGGGTTCATCAAGGGCTTCTCCTCGATCACCGCGGACTCCAACGCCGACCAGGCACTGCTGTACACCGGCAAGGCCGCGATGATGCTGCACGGCGCCTGGTCGTACGGCATCCAGCGGACCGACGGCGGGGACTTCGTCTCCGGCGGCGGGCTGGGCCACATGACCTTCCCGCCCGTCGAGGGCGGCAAGGGCGATCCGAGTAACACGGTCGGCAACCCCGCCCAGTACCTGTCCATCTCCTCGAAGGCGAGCGCGGAGCAGAAGAAGATCGCCAAGGACTTCTTCGCCACCGGCGTCCTCCAGGAGGCCGAGGTGAAGCAGTGGATCGACAACGGGTCGGTCCCGATCCGGCTGGGCACGGAGAAGCTGCTGGCCGCCTCCGAGAGCGCCGACTTCCTGCGGTTCACCTACGACATCGCCAGCAAGGCCGAGGTGTTCGTCCAGTCCTGGGACCAGGCGCTCAGCCC
This sequence comes from Streptomyces albus subsp. albus, assembly GCF_000719865.1. Lineage (GTDB taxonomy): Bacteria > Actinomycetota > Actinomycetes > Streptomycetales > Streptomycetaceae > Streptomyces > Streptomyces albus_E. The sequence continues at coordinate 171,142 of NZ_JOID01000006.1, read as the reverse complement.
GGCGGCCGCCGAGACCCTGCTGGACAACATCGTCAAGTTGTTCCAGCTGTCCATCTCCCCCGAGCAGTTCGCCCGCAACCTCAACGCGGTCATCGGGAAATGAGCGCGCTCACCGGCCACCCGCCACGTCGCGAACCGCGCAGCATCCTGCCGTGGCTGGCGACGCCGGCGCTGGTGGTCTTCGTCGGCTTCGCCGTGATTCCGCTCGTCGGTGTCTTCGCGCTGAGCTTCACCACGTGGGACGGGATCGGCACCATCCGCCCGTCGGGGCTGACCAGTTGGCGCGCGGTGCTCACCGACCCCGGACTCCCGCACGCCCTCTGGGTGACGTTCGCGGTGATGGCCCTGTCCTGGGCCGTCCAGACGCCGCTGAGCATCCTGCTCGGCGCCTTCCTGGCGGGCCGGCAGCGCTACCGTGCGGTGCTGGGCGTGGTGTACTTCGTCCCCCTGATGCTCAGCTCCGCGGCCATCGCGATCGCGTACAAGGCCCTGCTGGACCCCAACTTCGGGCTCGGCGCCGGGCTGGGGATCCCGCTGCTCAGCCAGGACTGGCTGGGGCGCCCCGGGCTCGCCTTCGGGGTCGTCGTCTTCGTCGTCTCCTGGCAGTTCATCCCGTTCCACACCTTGATCTACCAGGGTGGTGTCCAGCAGATCCCGAAGTCCCTGTACGAGGCGGCGCAGCTGGACGGGGCCGGACGGATCCGGCAGTTCTTCGGCATCACGCTGCCCCAGCTGAAGTACACCATCATCACCTCGTCCACGCTGATGGTGGTCGGGTCGCTGACCTTCTTCGACCTCATCTACGTCCTGACCGCGGGCGGCCCCGGCGACGCCACCCGGGTCCTCGCCCTGGACATGTACAAGCGGGGCTTCCAGGCCGGCCTGATGGGACCGGCCAGCGCCATCGCGGTCGTCCTGGTCCTGGTGGGCCTGGCCCTCGCCCTGCTGCTGCGCCGGCTCGGGGGCCGGGACGCCGGCGCGAGCCAACTCGAGGGAGCCTGACGTGAGCACCATGCTGACCAAGCCGCGACGACCGCGGAAGGCCGCGCACCGCGAGCGGCGGCACCGTTCCCCGCAGCCCGCCCGCCGGCGCAACTGGGCCGGCGGGCTGGCCGGATGGCTCTGGCTCGCCGTCGTCGCCGTACCCCTGTACTGGACCCTCATCACCAGCCTCAAGGCCCGGAGCAACTACTACGCGAGCAACCCGCTGGTGCCCACGGGCAGCCCCACCCTGGACAACTACCGGCTGGTCATCGAGTCCGACTTCCTCCGGTACTTCGTGAACAGCGTCGTGGTCACCGCCGGCGCCGTGGTACCGGCGGTCGCGTTCTCCTTCATGGCCGCCTACGCGATCGTGCGTGGCCGGCGCATGCGGTTCCTGCGGGCGATGAACGGGCTGTTCCTCATGGGCCTGGCCATCCCGCTGCAGGCGACGGTGATCCCGGTCTACCTGATCATCATCAGGCTGAACCTGTACGACAGCCTGCCGGCGCTGATCCTCCCGTCGATCGCCTTCGCCATTCCGCTGTCCGTGCTGGTGCTCGCCAATTTCATCCGCGACGTGCCCAAGGAGCTCTTCGACTCGATGCGGGTCGACGGCGCCACCGAGTGGGCGACGCTGTGGCGGCTGGCGGCACCGCTGACCCGGCCGGCCATCCTCACCGTGACCATCTTCAACGCGCTGACCATCTGGAACGGATTCCTGCTGCCGCTGGTCCTCACGCAGAGCCCGGACCTGCGGACCCTGCCGCTGGCGCTGTGGACCTTCCAGGGCCAGTACGGGGTCAACGTCCCCGCCGTGCTCGCCGCCGTCGTCCTCACCACCCTGCCCGTCCTGGTCCTGTACGCGTTCGGCCGCCGCCAGCTGCTCAGCGGCCTGACCGCCGGATTCAGCCGCTGACCGGCGGCGACGCCGCCGCCTGGAGACGCCGCACCCCGCCCCGACCTGCTCGTCGAACCGTTCGCCCGTCGCTCCCCGCACCGGGGCCCGAGGGGCGTAGGAGGAAAGTGAACGCCAGCGTGGCCTCGGATACCGCCCCCGGCACCCCCCTCTGGAACGACCCCGCCGTCCCCGTCACCGCGCGGGTCGACGCCCTGATCGGCGCGATGACCCTTGAGGAGAAGACCGCCCAGCTGTACGGAGTGTGGGTGGGCGCCTCCGATCAGGGCGGTGAGGTGGCCCCCCATCAGCACGACATGGAGGAACCCGTCGATCTCGACGCGCTCCTGCCCGCCGGGCTGGGCCAGTTGACCCGCCCCTTCGGTACCGTCCCGGTCGACCCGGCCCTGGGCGCGCTCTCACTGGCCCGCACCCAGGCCCGCATCGCCGCCACGAACCGGTTCGGCATCCCCGCTCTCGCGCACGACGAGTGCCTGGCCGGCTTCGCCGCCTGGCGGGCGACGGCCTACCCCGTCCCGCTGTCCTGGGGCGCCACCTTCGACCCGGACACGGTGCGGCGCATGGCCGCCGCCATCGGCCGCGACATGCGCGCCGTCGGCGTCCACCAGGGGCTCGCGCCCGTCCTGGACGTGGTGCGCGACGCCCGCTGGGGCCGGGTCGAGGAGACCATCGGCGAGGACCCGTACCTCGTCGGCACCATCGGGACGGCCTATGTGCGGGGCCTTCAGTCCGCGGGAATCGTCGCCACCCTCAAGCATTTCGCCGGCTACTCGGCCTCCCGCGCCGGCCGCAACCTCGCCCCCTCCTCCGTGGGCCCGCGGGAGCGCGCCGACGTGCTGCTGCCGCCCTTCGAGATGGCGATCCGCGAGGGCGGCGCCCGGTCGGTGATGAACGCCTACACCGACACCGACGGGATACCCTCCGCGGCCGACGAGGATCTGCTCACCGGGCTGCTCCGCGACACCTGGGGCTTCGAGGGCACCGTCGTCGCCGACTACTTCGCCGTCGCCTTCCTGAAGACCCTGCACGGCGTCGCGGGCGACTGGGCCGGCGCCGCCGGCTCGGCGCTGCGCGCGGGCATCGACGTCGAGCTGCCCAACGTCAAGACCTACGGCGCGCCCCTGGCCGAGGCCGTGGCCGACGGCCGGGTACCGGAGGCGCTGGTCGACCGCGCCCTGCGCCGGGTCCTGACCCAGAAGGCGGAGCTGGGCCTGCTCGACCCGGACTGGGACCCCCTGCCGGCCGCGCTCGGCGGGGCCGGCCCGGACGATCCGGGCACCCCGGACGATCCGGACGCCCTGCGCGGCCGGATCGACCTCGACGGCCCGGAGAACCGCGCGCTGGCCCGCACACTCGCCGAGGAAGCCGTCGTGCTGCTGAGCAACGACGGCACCCTGCCGCTCGCCGGGCCGCGCCGCATCGCCCTGCTCGGCCCCAACGCCGACGAACCCACCGCCGTGCTGGGCTGCTACTCCTTCCCCCAGCACATCGGCGTCCGGCACCCCGGGACCCCGCTCGGCATCGAGCTGCCCACGCTGCGCGACACGCTCGCCGCCGAGTTCCCGGACGCCGAGATCACGGTCGCCCGCGGCACCGGGATCGACGACGGGGATCTGTCCGGCATCGAGGAGGCCGCCCGGGTGGCAGGCGAGGCCGACCTCGCTCTGGTGGTGCTCGGCGACCGCGCCGGTCTCTTCGGGCGGGGCACCAGCGGCGAGGGCTGCGACGTCGAGACGCTGGAGCTGCCCGGCGCGCAGCAGCACCTGCTCGACACCCTGCTCGACCTGGAGACTCCCGTGGTCACCGTGTTGCTCGCGGGACGGCCGTACGCCCTCGGCCGCGCCGTGACGGAGTCCGCCGCGATCGTGCAGTCCTTCTTCCCGGGCGAGGAGGGGACGCACGCGATCGCCGGGGTGCTCAGCGGCCGGGTCAATCCCTCGGGGCGTCTCCCGGTGAGCGTGGCGCGCGGGCCGGGCTCCCAGCCGGCCACCTACCTCGGGGCGCGGCTCGCCCACGCCAGCGAGGTGTCCAGCCTCGACCCGACCCCCGCGTTCGCCTTCGGTCACGGCCTGTCCTACACGCGGTTCGACTGGGCCGATCTGACCGTGGACGCCCAGGAGGCCCCGACGGACGGCGAGTTCACCCTCTCCTTCACCGTCCGCAACACCGGCGAGCGGTCCGGGACCGAGGTCGTCCAGCTCTATCTGCACGACCCGGTGGCCTCCGTCGTCCAGCCGGTGCAGCGCCTCGTCGGCTACACCCGGGTCGCGCTGGAGCCGGGCGAGGCCCGGCGCCTGTGGGCCACGGTCCCCGCCGACGTCGCCTCCTTCACCGGGCGCGACGGCCGGCGCGTCGTCGAACCGGGCGAGCTGGAACTGCGCCTGGCCGCCTCCAGCGCGGAGCCGCGGCTGACGGCCGGGGTCACGCTGACGGGAGCCGAGCGCCAGGTGGACCACACCCGGCGCCTGCACGCCGCGATCGGGCAGGAGCCGGCCGCCCGGGCATGAACCGGAAGTGTGCGGCGCCGCCGGAGTAGCGGCGGCGCCGCCCACGGGCCCGCGGGGCCGGGCCCCCGGTGGTCTCCGGGCCGCTCGTCTCACAGCAGCCCGCGCCGGGCGAGGTTGCGCATCAGCGCTCCGACGCCGAACGTCCACGGCGCGGCCTGTTCGCTGGGGACGACGGTGTTGACCAGGGCGCCGAGGCGCGGGCTGGAGATCCGCACGAGGTCGCCGTACTCGTGGGTGAAGCCCGCGCCGGGCGTCTTCCGGTCCTCGGTGGGGGCGAAGAGCGTGCCGGTGAACAGCACGAAGCCGTCCGGGTACTGGTGGTGCGGACCGTGCGTGGCGGCCACGAGGTCCAGGACGTCGCGGCTGATCTCGCGCAGGGAGCTGCTGCCGTGCAGGACGTAGCCGTCCGGGCCGTCGATCCGCAGGTCGATGTCGAGCCCGCGTACGGCGTCGAGGCCGAAGTCCTCGTCGAAGAGGCGGATGAACGGGCCGATCGCGCAGGAGGCGTTGTTGTCCTTCGCGCGGGACAGCAGCAGGGCGCTGCGTCCCTCGATGTCGCGGAGGTTGACGTCGTTGCCGAGCGTCGCGCCGCGTACCCGGCCGCGCGAGTCCACGACGAGCACGGCCTCGGGCTCGGGGTTGTTCCACACCGAGGCGGAGAGCACGCCGATGTCGGCGCCGGTGCCGACCGCGGACAGCACCGGGGCCTTGGTGAACACCTCCGGGTCCGGCCCGATCCCTACCTCCAGGTACTGCGACCACAGCCCTTCGGCGAGGAGCAGTTCCTTGGCCCGGTCCGCCTCCGGCGACCCGGGGCGGATGCCGTCGAGCGCGCCGCCCACCACCTGCCCGACGCGGGCCCGCACCCGCTCGGCCTGCGCCGGATCGCCGCCCGTGCGCTCCTCGATGACGCGTTCCAGCAGACTCCGGGCGAAGGTGACCCCCGCGGCCTTGATCACCTGCAGGTCGACGGGGGCGAGCAGACGCGGGACGTCACGGCGGCCGGGCGGTGCCTCCAGCAGTTCGTCCAGGGGCCAGACCTGCCCGCCGCCGGCCTCGCGGACGACCGCCGCCGCGTCCTCGCGCTCCATGAGGCCGGAGACGGTGGGTGCGAGGGCGGTCAGGTCGACGACGTGCTCACCGCGGACCGCGGCGACGCACGGGCCGTCACACTCCGGGTCGTGGACGCGCGCGACGAGGGCGGCCCGGCCGGCGTCCTCCGGCAGGACGGAGCCGGGGGTGAGCGCCCGGCGGGGGCGCGCTGCTGCCGATTCCACGATGCTCTCCTGGCTTCGAAGGGGCGCGAGCTGACGCGAGAGGGCGCGAGGTGACGCGAACGTGGGCGCGGTGCCCCGGGGCGGGGTCAGTGGGAGTCGCGGGGGACCTCGTGTCCCCGGCTTCCGCGCAGGAAGCCGAAGTCGGCGCCCTGGTCGGCCTGTTCCACGTGCTGGGTGTAGAGCCAGGCGTAGCCGCCGGCGTACCGCCCGGCGGGTGCCCGCCAGGCCTCCCGGCGCCGGGTGAGCTCGGCGTCGTCCACGTCCAGGCGCAGGGTGCGGTCCGGGACGTCGAGGACGACGGGGTCCCCGTCGCGCACCAGGGCGAGTGGTCCGCCGACGGCGGCCTCGGGCGCCACGTGCAGGACCACCGTCCCGTATCCGGTGCCGCTCATGCGGCCGTCGCAGACGCGCACCATGTCCGTGACGCCGGCCTTCAGCAGCTTGGCGGGGAGCGGGACGTTGGACACCTCGGGCATCCCGGGGTAGCCCTTGGGGCCGGCGTTGCGGATGACGATGACGGTGTTCTCGTCGACGTCGAGGTCCGGGTCGTCGGCCACGGCGTGGTAGGCCTCGGGGGAGTCGAAGACGCGCGCCGGGCCGCGGTGGGTGAGCAGGTGCGGGGACGCCGCGGACTGCTTGATCACGGCGCCGTCGGGGCACAGGTTGCCGCGGAGGACGGCGATACCGGTGCCGGCCGGCTGGAAGGGGGCGTCGAGGGGGGTGATGACCTCGGAGCCGACGCGCTCGGCGGTCTCGGCGTTCTCGGCGAGGGTGCGCCCGGTGACCGTGATCTGCTCGCCGTGCAGCAGCTCGCCGCCGAGCAGTTCGGCGATGACGGCGGGCAGGCCGCCCGCGTAGCAGAAGTCCTCCATGAGATACCCGCCGCTGGGCATCAGGTTGACCAGGGTCGGCACCGCCCGGACCAGCTCGTCGAAGTCCCGCAGGCCCAGCTCGACGCCGACGCGGCCGGCGATGGCGGTGAGATGGATGATGGCGTTCGTGGAGCCGCCGATGGCCGCGTTGACCCGGATGGCGTTCTCGAACGCCTCCCGGGTGAGGATCCGCGAGGGGCGCAGCTCCTCCTCCACCATCCGCACGATGCGCTGCCCCGCCGCCTGCGCTGTCTCCATCCGCCGGGAGTCGACCGCGGGCCAGGCCGCCGAGCCCGGCAGCTGCATGCCGAGCGCCTCGGCCATGCAGGCCATCGTGGAGGCGGTCCCCATGGTCATGCAGTGGCCGGCTGAACGGGCCATGCACCCTTCCGCGAAGAAGCACTCCTCCTCGGTCATCCGCCCGGTCTTCAGGTCCTCCTCGAACTTCCACACGTGGGTGCCGGATCCCACGTCCTGGCCGCGGTACTTGCCGTTGAGCATCGGCCCGCCGGTGACCATGACGGCGGGCAGGTCGACGCTGGCGGCGCCCATGAGCATGGCGGGGGTCGTCTTGTCGCAGCCGGACAGCAGCACGACGCCGTCGAGCGGATTGGCCCGGATCAGCTCCTCGACCTCCATGGCCATGAGGTTGCGGTACAGCATGGCGGTGGGGCGCATCAGGGTCTCGCCGGTGGCCATGGTGGGAAACTGGAGGGGAAAGCCGCCCGCCTGCCACACACCGCGCTTGACGGCTTCGGCGACGCGGGTCAGATGGGCGTTGCACGGGGCGAGTTCGGAGGCGCTGGTGGCGATGCCGATGACGGGGCGCCCGTCGAACACCTCGTGCCCGAACCCCTGGTTGCGCATCCAGGAGCGGTACAGCATCCCGCTGCGGCCCTGTGCGCCGAACCACGCCTGGCTGCGGCGGCTCGTCTGCTGACCGTCGGTCATGTGGCACTCCCGTGGCTCCGGCGTACGTGGTGGCGGTGATGGCGGTCCGCTGCGCGATGGGGCGTTGCGCGATGGGGCGTTGCGCGATGGGGCGTTGCGCGATGGGGCGTTGCCGGGTGCGGGCCCGCGGGCCGTACCCTGTACCGCAATCATTGAATGATTCGATGAATGGCGTCCAGAGGGCGGGCAGAGATCGTGGAGCAGCACTTCCCGACCATGCACCAGCGCGTGGTCGACGAACTCGGGCGGCGCATCGCCGGTGGCGTGTGGGGGCCGGGAGATCCGCTGCCGGTGGAGGACGTGCTCGCGGCCGAGGTCGGTGTCAGCCGGGGAGTGGTGCGGGAGGCGGTCAAGGCGCTGGTGGCCAAGGGGATGCTGCGCGTGCGTCCGCGCACCGGCACGCGCGTGCTGCCCCCGGAGCAGTGGAACCACCTGGACCGTGACGTGCTGCGCTGGCGGCAGACCGGGAACGCCACGGCCCTGCTGCGCGACACGAGTGAGCTGCGCCGGATCGTCGAGCCCGGGGCGGCGCGCCTCGCCGCCGAACGGGCCGGACCCGAGCGCGTACGAGCCCTGTACGACTCGCTGGCCGCCATGGAGGCCGCGGCGGCGGACCCCGGCCTCGGCGGCTACGTCGAGGCCGACATCGCCTTCCACCGGGCCCTGCTGGACGCCGGCGGCAACCGTCTCCTCGGCTCGCTGGGGCGCGCCGTCGGCATCGCGCTGGAGCACAGCTTCCTCGTCAGCACCCGGACCCCCGGCGCGGTGGAGGCCTCGCTGCCGCGCCACCGCGCCGTCGTGCGGGCTGTCGAGGCCCGCGATCCCGCGGCCGCGGCGGCCGCCGTCCTGGCCATCATCGAAGCCGCCGAGGAGGAGATCGCCCGTTCCCCCGGCCTGCCGGACGACCCCGTGTGACCTCCCACGGCCGCGAAAGGGAAAAACCTGCCCGGCGAAAGCCCGCTGCACCCGCTGCACCGCATCGCCGAGTCCGCAGGAGCGACCTCCAAACAGCGCTACGACCAGAACGAGGCGGTCCGCAAACTCGACTGCAACGAGAACACACCCGGCGCCCCGGCGGAGGGCAAGGACTGCGACGAATACCCGTTCCGCTCGTCCACCGAAGGCGCTGCCCGCTACCAGTACGAAGGCGACGAGTTCAAGGACGACTTCTCCGTCCGCTACATCAATCGGGAAGAAAACGATAGACCAAGACAGGGCTGTCCCCATTCGGGGGCGGCCCTGCGGTCCCTTCGACACGGCTCAGGCAGTGGCAGTCCGCCAGATCTGAACCAGACAGAACTGGTCCTCCCCACCCAGAGCGGCTTCATGACCGACAGGCGTGGCCAACACGTCGGAACAACCCTGCAGAGGAGAGGTGAAAGGACCAGTCTCCGGGTTGAACACCCACTGCCACCGCATCCGGTACGTGCCTGGTGACGGCAACACCAGCGGAATCTCCCTCAACCCGCCGTCGACGGTCTGTAAACCGAGCTCGCCCTCAGGAAGGTCCACCTCGACCTCCTCGCGCCCCGCCCACTGACCGGGCGGCAGCACCGGTGCCGTGGTCCACGACTCCAGACGTATCACCGTCGTGCCCACCTCCGAGGGCACCTGCAGATACACCAGGCCCGGCCCGGGAAGCAGCCACTTCGACCTGTCCGCGTCATCGTCGAACGTTTCAGCCCCCATGGTCGTGTCGACCAGCCCGAACAACCGATAGCTCGCCGACACAGTCGTATCGCATGAATCCAGCAACCTACCCATCAAACACCTCGCAACTCGGGGGAAACGCCGCTCGACGGCGGCGCCGCCACCGACTGCAAACGCAAGGAAGGAGCCATGTTCCGTCGGAGTCGGCAACGAGTCGCGTTACCCGAGAAGGGCCCGCTGGTGCTCCCGAGTCGCGCTGTACCCGTCGCGGCCGAATCGACAACCCGGCAGGTCGCCGCCGATCCGGGGATGAACCCGAAGACGTTGCGGAACTGGATCCGGCCGCCGATGCGTGCCGGCCCCAAGGCCGCCAGGCGGAGGTACCGACCGAGCCGCCGACACCGCTGGAGGCGGAGAACGCCGCCCTGCGCCAGAAGGAGCCTCCGACTTGTGATAATTGACCGGGACGACAGTGTGCTCGCTCAGGACATCGGAATGGGGTGTCTCAAGACATCGGCATGGGCTTCCTTGCGGTCAGATGTCCGCCAGTTCCCGCAGTGAACGCATCGCCGGGTTCCGGGCCAGTGCAGGATGGTGAGGTTCGAGGTACTCCACGCCGTCGGTGATGACCGGACCTCGGAGACGTATTCGTCGAACGAGCAGCTGGGATGCGGCGTCGGAACACCACGCGGCGTAGAGGTGAACTCTATCTGCCTGCCCACAAGTTGCATCCGGATGACGTAGGTGTTATCCGTGAAATCGACCTTCGCCGCCCCAGCGGACCGCAGGCTTTGCAGCGAGCGCCCCAGAGTGAACATGATGTCGATCAGCGGAGGCCGAGCGGCCGACAGGAACGCGTGACCATCCACGATGAGGTCGACCGGGTACTCGAAGAATCCATAGCGCAAATCCGTCGCGCTGAGAGCTGCCAGGTCGACTCGGCCGGCCTTCCACGCCTTCTCGTAGCCAGACCCGATGTCGCTGCGGCTGTCGGGCGTGAACTTGATCTTCAAGGTCATCTTCCGTCTTCTCTGCTGAGGTCCGTGTCTGCCGGGGGCGGTCGCGGAGACGCTGATCCCGCTCCGCATCCGCCCACGGTCGAACGGGTGATCTGCATGGGGTGAGCGGTTCGCAGGGACCGTCCTCGTGGAGGATCACACGGCGATGTAGTACCCGCCGGGGAGGTTCCCGGTTGCCCGAGGTGGCGCAGGTGTGCGGCCAGCACCTCTTCGGCGTGTGCGGAGCGTTCGCGGGTCGTGCCCATGCCCTGGCAGCAGGTGCGCACATCCAGATGGGGACGTTGACCACGCCTACACCATCGAGGGCAGCGGCCGGGCCGCACGCCTGGCCAGCGGTGATCCCCACTCAACTCAGCCACTCGACCACCCAACGACCTTCCTCGAAGAAGGCCTCCAAAGAGGCGAAATCCTCAACCCACTCGTCACCACCGGCGACTTTCAAATCCGCGTCCGCAGCCGTCAGGACCAGATAGCTCGGAGGGTCGTCCGGGAGCTCCTGGACGAAGACGTAGCGTCCCTGTTCGTCGCCCGAGGCGATCCGCCCCAACGTTTCCACTTGGATCATTCTTCATGCTCCCGAAGTGCAGGGCTGCGGGTCCGGGTGGCCGGCAGTTGAGGTTCCCGGACGTACGTGGGCCCCGGCCGACAGAGGCCGGCCGAGGCGCACGGTGTCAGGATGCGATGCTCACCGCTCCTGCTCGCACATCCCTTCCTCCAGCTCCTGGATGTCCCGGTCGCCGGAGACCACGCAGATCCAGCGGGTCGGCTCCTCGGTGTACTCCCAGCTCTGGGGATCGGCGAGTAGCTCGTCCAGCTCCTGCCCGGTGACCTCCTCGCCGGTGTGGTCCGCGGGCCACTCGTCCGACCGGAACACCTTGATGAACCCGAGCCGGCTCCAGCAGGCGATGAGACGGGCGAAGCGCGGAATGTGCTTCGCCCACGCCCGCTCGTCCTCACTGTCGGACCAGTCCGCGAGCAGACTCCAGAGATCCGAGCACTCACCGCCGTTGACGTAGAGACAGTACTCGTCGTCCGCCCACTCCTTCACGGCCGACCACCCTCAATGCGGTGCAGAAACTCCCGCACCGCGTGCAGTAGTTGCTCAGCTGTCGCATCGCCTGGATCCCGATCGGCCGCATCCGGGACGTAATCCTCGACCACGTAGAAGAGGTGGTTCAGGATGCCGAACTCCTCGTCCGAGAGCCCATCGGCCTCTTTGAAAAGCGCCAAGAACTCCGCCTCAAACCCTTCGAGTGCGAGCTGCCCGGCGACACCTCGCCGGGCGATCTCCACAAAGGGGCCCAATAGTCCCGGCATCACAGACTTCCAGCTCCCCCTGATCTTCATTGTGTCGGTGGCGTCGACGTGCGCCTGCAAGGCTCAGGCTCCCGGACCACAGTCAGTTATGACGCCGAGTAATCGCCGGCGCTCACGATCTAATACTGGAAGTCAACTCCCGTGCGAAAAAGGTGCTTCCAAGCTGTTGATGCTGATCGTTGAGAATGTAGCGGATGGAGTGACGTGGCGGTGGTCACGGTCCGCCCCGGAGAGGCTCGGTGCCGGGTTCAGTGTGCGGGAGCAGCCTGCGAAGGTGCACGGGCAGCACGGCCGGATGGTGTCGGACGTGCCAGTCGATGGCCGCCAGGTCGTCCTGAACCTGCCCGTTCGGTGACTGGTCGCGGGGTTCCGGGATGCCGACGGCAGACCGTCCGCGTGCAGACCCCGAGGCTGCTGGGCCGAGGTGGGCGCGGAGCTCGGCCCAATGCGCGACACCGGCGACCGGCGACGCGGAAGTACCTCGGGCCGCCCCCGCGTCCGGCCCTGCATCCGGCTGGACCCCTGGGGATCCAGAACCCGATACGGATCCGCATGCCGCCCTGCGCCCTTCCGATGGCGAGTAATCGCATGCGCAAGAGCACGATACTCACCGCAGCAGCCTCGCCGCGTCCACCGGACGAAGAAGCAGAGACTGCGGGTCACGCAGGTATTCGCCGGTGTACCGTGCACGCACACATCGTCACGTGCACGGCACTTGGGGGCTTCACGGTGACCCGACTGAAGATCCCGTAGATTTACTGGGACGAAGAGAACGCCGTACGCCTGCTCAAGGAGTACTTCTTCACCCGCCGACGCTCCATCGGCGACCTGTTCTACTCCGGCGCCTACTTCGAGAGCCTCGGTGGAGGCGGTGACGCCGAGCACGTCGCCGATCGCTTCGACACCAACGACTTGGTGGCCCTGACGATGCTCGAGGTTTCCCTCAAGCCACACGGGGCGGTCAACTTGCTCACCGATCCCGACGGGCACTGGGCGCGACTACTGTCACTCATCCCTCGTGACGCCCGGCTGGAAGATCCTGGAAGCGATGCCCTCATCGCAGAGGGCGGGCCCGCCTGGGAGCTGTGGGAACGTCTGGCCGGCAAGGGCTACCCGAACAAGCCCGACGGTAGCGGTCCGGTCATCGCGGGCAAGCTGCTTGCTCGCAAGCGCCCGCACCTGATTCCGGTCTACGACATCCGTGTCAAGCAGTTCTTTCAGCGACCGACGAACGATCAGTTCTTCTGGGCCTCTCTGGCAGCGGCCCTGCGAGCGGACAACGGCACCTTCCACGACCAACTGGTCCGTCTCCGTCACCAGGCGGGTCTCGGCGAAGGCATCGGCGTCCTGCGCGTATGCGACGTCATCGCCTGGATGCACCAAGGCAGACAGAGTCGGACTGCCGCAACCTCCTGACAGCGAGATCAGTTCGGGCTTCTCCACCGAGTCGGGTCTCACCAACTGACCGACGTCGACTGGCTGTCTGTAGCCGATTCGTTGCCCCATACGGAGAAGTCACTGCATGGGAACCGAAGTTCGTCATGCAACGACAGCGGCCTCGTCCGCGGACAGCCGGGGGGAGCACCGCCCGCCGCCTCGGCCGTCGCGAGCACGTGAGTGACGCCGTCCAATCCACGATCTCCCCAGCAGGCCACTGGTCCGACCGCGGCACGACAGCTGTGAGCGCCGGGCACACCGAGCCCCTTCGGCGCGTCACCACCTACCGTGCCGAGTCGCCAAGCGCCCTGCCCTATGGTGAAGTTGGCCCTCTGGAGCAGGACCGCTCCGGAGGCCATCACACTGCAGGGGGTGCGGTCCGGTGACTGTGGGGGCGGACAGGTGAGAGTCGACGCGAGCGGTACCGATGTGGTCGCCGCTTCCGAAGACGGTCCGTATGCCTCCTGTTGAGCCGACCGTCGGCTTGGTGCCGCGGCTGGTGCGCGAGCACCGCAGCCGCGTAGGCTGCCGCGCCTCTTTGTCCGAGCCGTCCGGAAGTCGCAGCGCCGCGTCATGACCAAGGACGTCATTGCCCTGACCAGGCAGCTGCCGGACCCGCGGGCTCTTGCGGCCGCTCTGCTTTCGGGCGGGCCGGACCTGCGGTTGCGGACTTTGGGCGAGGGGGCTGTGGTGCAGCTGGCCGATGACCAGGGGCATCCGCTGGTCTCCATCGAGTCCCCGATGCTGCTGGCCGTGCCGCACGAAGCACAGCGTCTTCTCGGTGTGCACGTGGATCGGCTGGGCGAGTCGGTGTGGTGGACCGAGGTTCGTGCGAGGGTCGCCACGGAGCAAGCGCAGCGACTTGCCGCGGTCGCGGCGGGGCGTCTGGTCGCCGTGCTGGGCGGCGTGCTGTGGCCGGCGTCGGCTGCGGAGGAGGGGATTGGCGTCGTCGACGCCATCGGCGTTCAGGCTCCTCCCCCGCCGCACCCAGAGCAACCTGCGGTGGATGTCCTGACCGATGCGGCCGCCGTCCTTTTTCAGGACCGCCCGGTGCTCGCGCTGTCCTCCTGGCTCGGGAACGCCCTGCTTTCCGCTGCGGCGGAGGACCGTGAGATACAGGTCGTGACCCCACCGCATACGCTGCTGACGCTCCCCGCTCGCCTCGCCCTCACACAGGCCCACGGTCGGTGGGTGGTGCGGGAAGAGGACGGGAGCTACTACGACGGTCTCACCGGAGCGGTGCTGCGCTGGCAACAGGACTCCTTCTCTCCCCTCCCCGCCGCCTCGCGCGGGATGGGCGGTGCCGACACGGCGGCGGCCTTCGCCCCGGTACCGAACCCGGAAGAGCGTCAGTTGCTGCTGTCCCTCCGCACCTGCCACCGGGCCGATGAACACCTGCTGCTCGGCGGCGCGCTGGAGACTGCCTGGCAGCACCTGACCGGCGCCGCCCCGGCTGCCTGGGGCACGGCCGAGCCGGCCGGCCTGCCCTGGTCCCGGCGCAACCTGACCGATTTCGCGCGGGAGCGCGCCCCTCGTCCGACCCGACTGGTGGTGACCGGGGCGCCCGAGCGGCCGGCCGTCGCCGCCGTGCACATCCTGCGCACCCCGGACGGCGTGGAAGAAGACATCACCCTGGGAATCGGCTACGGCAGAGGCGAATCCCCGCCCTATGGCAGGCTCGCGAGCCTCGCGGACGACCTGGCCTCCCACCACCGTCTGCGTTCGGCCCTGTTCCATGTGCGGACCGGGCGGCGGGATGTGAATGCCCCGGCGAGTTTCGAGACACCGCCCATCCCGCTCGCCCTCGCGCTCGGCGCGGAGGAAGCCCAACGGGCGGCCGATGCCCGGAGAGACGTAGTGCCTCTTCCTGAGCCGCCGCGGGCGATCGGGGCGCGGCACCGACCGGGCAGGTATTTCTCCCTGGGAGGAGTCGACTCCCCGTCGAACTGGGAAACGTTGCGTTCTCTCCTGGCACACCTGCGCAACCAGGACGCGTAGCGCAAAGGACCTTCCACCGCAGACATCAGTGAGCGGAGCGCGTTCGACCCGTGCTCCGGCTTGAGATCGGGGGATCATGACGAAGTGGGACATCGATTCCGCAGGCGTGGGCCGCATCGTCGGGGAAGCCGGACGCATCGCCGGGCATTTCGAGGGCGAACTGAAGTCCATCAGGTCGCACCTGGAAAGCGCGATGACAGCGGCCGGCGCGCTGGACTTCGGCGGCGAGGGCGAGACGCCCGAGGTCGGCCTGGTGGGCATGACGCTCGGGCAGTACTTCACGGCCCAACAGAGCGACATCGCCTTCATCGTGGCCCGCGCGGGCAAATCGCTGCAAGGAGCGGTGGACGCCACGAAGGCATACAGCAAGGGGGATCTGGACATGGCGGCCAACGCCCAGAACAAGGCCCTCAAAGCGCCCCACATCGACGTTGACAGTTCGGGGAAGAAGGGCGCCAAATGATCGACCCCCATGCCATTCCCCAGTTCAAGGGCGACCTGGAGCAGTTGGAGAAGGACGCCTCCGCGCTGAAGAAGCAGGCCGGGGAGTTCCGCACCACCGGCGCCGATGTGCACTCCAAGTTCCAGGGCCTGTCCGGTGTCTACCACGCCCCCGAGGCCCACCAGCTCTTCGACACCACCACGCCGGTCCGGGACATGTCCGACGCCTTCGCGGACGACTTGGAGAAGATCGCCACAGCCCTGTCGGACTACGCCGACGAAGTACGCCCCATCAGGAACAAGCTGAAGCGGCTCAAGGCCCGGGCCGCAGCCTTCGTCGAGAGCGTCAAAGGCGATGAGCACTGGAAGGACGACGAAGAGAAAATAGCCGAGCATGCCGACCTGCTGCACGCGGTGAACGTCGCGGTCGCGGCGTTCCAGGCAGCTGAACGCCGCGCGGCCAACAGCATCGGCGACCGCTTCCCCGGCTCCACGCACTACACCGTCGACGACGGCTCCGGCAAACGCGGCATGTACGGATACCGGGCCGGCGACCTGGACAAGGCGAAAGAGCTGCCCTGGGGCACTCCGGAGCAGGAGACCCACCGCGTCTGGGAACTCGACCACTGGGGCGCCAGCGCGGCCAAGGGGATTTTCGTCGACGGCCTCGGCGGTGACATCCAGGGCCTTGCCGCACTCGTCGGCTGGCACGGCGGCGACGAAGCCTCCCACGCCTGGGGGCAGCTGTGGAACACCTTCGGCGGCCTCGGCCAGTACACGATCTGGCCGTACGACTGGGCGATGTCCAAGACCATCGGCGGCGGCAACGGCGACAACGAGCAGAAGAAAGCCTTGCGAGATGCCTTCAAAGGCTTCGTGGCGTGGGACGAGTGGAAAAAGGATCCCGTGCGGGCAGGCGGTCAAGTCCTGTACAACATCACCCCCTTCGGTCTGGCCGGCAAGCTGGGGAACTTCGCCAAGGGCACGCACCTGGCGGAGGGCACGAAGGCCGCAAAGGTCGCCGAATCGATCGCCGAAGGCACCAGGGCCGCCCGCGCCGCACTCCCCAAAGCCTCAGAGGTACTGGCGGCCGTCAAACGCCTCCCCCACTGGGGCGACGCACCTCACCTGGACCGCACCCTCGACGCAGCGGACGACCTGGCCCACACGCCAGGCGGCGGCGTACGCATGCCGGACCGCGACGGCCACCCCCCGATGGTCCTCGATGACCACGGAAATTTCCGCCACGCCAAGACCGGCGAAATCGTTCACGACATCCAGGACGCCAGAAAGGAAAGCGACCACCCGCGGCAATCCGTGCCCGAGGACCGCCCCGCACACGAGAAAGCGCCGGAACGCGAAAAGGTGTCAGTGGGCGCCGGCCACGAGCCACCCGGCGCCCGCGCGCACACCGGCGAGAGCCCTTCCGCCCACCACGAGCCTGTCACCGGCGGGCACAGCGGTGGGACGGATAGAGGTGGTCATGACACTCCATCCACCAGTCGGCACGGTGACGGCACCGGCACAGCCGGACACGGCGAAGGACACAGCACGGGCGGGCATCACGGGCCGCCAACCGGCAGCCACACTGCCGACCCCGGCGCGACCGGACCCGAAGGGCCGGGCGGTGGTGCCCACGACAGCCCTGGTGACGGAGGCTCCCGTGGCGGACCGGG
This sequence comes from Streptomyces albus subsp. albus, assembly GCF_000719865.1. GTDB lineage: Bacteria > Actinomycetota > Actinomycetes > Streptomycetales > Streptomycetaceae > Streptomyces > Streptomyces albus_E. The sequence continues at coordinate 154,097 of NZ_JOID01000006.1, read as the reverse complement.
TGGTGGTAGCCACGACCCCTCCGACTGGTCGGACCGGGTCAGCGAGGGGCACCGCACCTCTCACAGTCCGACCGCTCCCATGAACCCTGCTCAAGAAGCTGCGGTCACCGACGCACTCAAGCGTGCCAAAATGCAGCCGCATGACCAGGAACGTCTCCTCACACAGCTGCGCAAGAGTGAGTACGGGGCAGGCATCGCCGAGCACATTGCTCGAGGGAACTTCGATGCCCTGCCCGGCTATTATGGGCGTGAAGGCCTGCTCAGCCAGTGCAAGCAGAAGGGCATGCTCCCCGCTGTGCATCAGGCCATGGAGTTTGCCGCGGATCTCCAGAAACGCGGAGTCGAGGACCTGGCCTTCGAGTACAAGGCGCCAGGGCAAGGACTGGATCTCGATGTCCTGATCAGGTCAGGGGACGACATCAAGTATGGGTGCCAACTCAAGGACGTGGAGCACGAGCCCGGCATCAGTTCCGCGGCCAAAAAGATCGCAAAGAAGGGACTGGCCGGAGAGATTGCAGGGCCCAAGGTTGCCATTCTGGACGTCCACGACACCAGGGCTGCTCTCACGGAAGCCACCGTCAGGAACGTGGAGCATCTCGCGAAGAGGACCGGGGCGACTTTCGAGCTGCGCTTCGACGACGGCTCCGTCACCATTCCTGCCAACGGCCAAGTCTACCCGTAAGGAACCCACATGCCCTTCTTGATGCGCGCACCCGAGGAATGCGCCTCCTGGGAATGGGAATTGGACCACTTCGCGCCGCCCGGCCTGGCCTCCGCGCTGAGCACAGCGGCGCGCATGTCAGAGTCACTGCGGAAGCACGGCCTCTTGGAGCCGAGCCAGATTGAATGGCTCTGGTTTGTCTACGGCGTCGGCGGGATCGGCATCAAGACAACACTCCCCGTGAGGGGGCGGATCGACCCCTCCGACCTCGCTCAGCGAATTGAACGGAGCCGACCTTCGGGACACCCGAACGCCCAGGTTGGAAACCTCACCGTGTCCGGACGGGGTACCTGGTTCGACGCGGAGGGAGAGGAACGACACGAACAAGACCTCGTCGTGCTGAGCGTCGACCCGGATGAATACCAACTCACGGCCGACGTGGCGGTCTACCATGACATCTGGGGCTACTTCGACTTCAGGGGTTATCCACACCCGGAAATCCACAAGCGCAATGCGCCCAGGCTCGCTGCGGCTCTTCGAGAACTCGAGGAAATTCTCGGGACAACAGCGACGACGGGCGACGCAACCTACTTCGGACGCGCTGAAGGCCACAGCATCGAAATGCCCGATGTCATCGATGGACGAGGGCCCGATCTCACAGACCGCCTGTAAAGGGTCGGTCAATCAAGCGGCTCCGTCTCACTTCGGACGCGACGCTGAGAGCTTGTAACGCGATCACGTGAGCTTTCTGAGGAGTCGCCAGCAGATCATGCTGCAGGTCGGGGAGACGAAAGTGTCGGTAGGTTCGGGGCGTCGTTCCCACCCGCCAGGCGGCAAGTTCGTGCCGGAGGGAACACTGTGATCGCCACCTCTCCTGTTGCCCGCTGGACTTGGGGGCGGTTCGACCAAGCCGGGGACAAGGTCGTTGCATGCCTTGGCGACCTCCTGCGTGCGTACGCGGTCTTGGCGGAACACCGACTCGCAGTGGGGACTCCACACCCGTCCGTGTCCGTCAAGGAAGCAGGGAAACCGAAAAGCGAGCTCTTCGACGGCGGATTCATGCTCGATGTGATGTCACTCCCCTCGGACGTGGCGAAACATCTGGCCGGCCAAGTCGAAACTACGCGGAGTCCAGGAGAGGTCGGCAGCGTGTCTGCCCACATCAAGGGATCTGGTCTCGTCATTGTCAACGGCGACGACACCGTGGTGGAGGGCCTGTTCTCCCTGCGGGTCTCTGCGTTCCTCAACTACACCGGCGTCAGCCTGGAGACATTCTCCGACGCCTGGATGCCCCATGACCTCAAAGGTCGAGCGCAGCCCGCCGTCCATGCCACGAACGCGCCCCGTCTGGCCGCCGCGTTGCGGGACCTGTCGGAGGCCCTGGACTCCGAGATCGAACCCGAGGATCCGACGTATTTCGGCGAACCGACCGAGACCGGCGTCGCCAACCGACTCCGCACCGACAGCACCCCCTGGGACGTCTGGGCCGGCTTCGAAATCTCCGCCCGCACCGAGATCTTCCGCCATACGCCCACCTTCCAACCCGGGTACCGGCGCACGGCGGACGGCGAGGTGCAGTACGTCCCCGTCCACGGCGAACACGGCGTACTGGGATACCTCTGGGCCTCCGACGCGGCCAACGCAGCGAGCTTCGAGCCCCGAGACGCCGCCGACGAGGAGGGACGCCAGGCCGGACTGATGTGGCTGGACCGCCTGAACTCCGCCTACGAACGCGGTCTGGCCCCCTCTCAGGCCCTTGCCGAACTGACCGGCCTGCCGGCGAACAACCAACCCAACAGGCTCGACCTCACCTACTTGCGTGAACTCGCGAGAGGAGGCTGAGCCGGAGCCGACGACATCCACTGGCGGACGGCTTCTCCCCGGCCAAAGTGTCACGGCAGATGATCTCAATGCCGGAGCGGGTGGTGAGCCAGTCAGAGACCGTGGAGACCGCGCGGTCGGGGAGGAGAGCGACGGGTCTGCGGGGCTCGACGTCGGCCAGGAGCGTGGCATGGACGTGTCCCTTCGCAGGGCAAACTCGTCGGCACCCAGGACCCGCGGGGATGGGGGGAACCGGGTCGGGCAGGGCACGTATCAGCCGCAGCAGGGCCGAGCGGCTGCCCGCGACCGTCAGGGCCGTCGCGGGCCAGGCCCCGGCCCGCCCTGCCGACGGCCTGCATCCTCCTCCCGGGCAACAAGGAGAAGCACACCCTCTTCTGCCAGGGGTTCACCGACCGCCGGCTTGCCCTCATCGGTCTGGAGGACAGCCTGGCGGCCCAGTACAAGAAGAACCTGGCCGTCTACCGCAAGAAACCGCGCAGCGGGCGGCGTCCCGGCCGGACACGAAGGACCAGCAGTATTGACCCATGTCCGTCATCCCTGTCCTCATCTGCTGCGCCCTCACGACCGCAGGGTGGTTCTGGAGCCGTCCGCTGCTCCTGGGCACGTGGCGGCGCAACCCCGCATGGCTCACCTGGAGTGCGGTGCTCCTCCTGATGGGAGCCGGTGTCACCTACCTCATCGGCTCCCTCCTCCCCATCACGTCACTGGACCCGGAGGAGGCCTGCAGTAAAGCCGGCCAGGCCTACGACCGGACATACCGCAGGACGAACTTCGAGGAGTACACCCAGTGGTTCCCGCTGCACAACAAGTGCAACGCGGAATACGACCTGATCCCCGCCTGGGTGAACCCCACCCTGGTCGCACTCCCCGCCCTGGCACTCCTCTGCCTGGCCCACGCCGTGCTCCTCACCGTCACCCAACGCCGGACCAAGAAGAAGGGCACGTCATTGAACGACCTGCACAGGCACCGTGTGCCCGGCCCGGCCGCCCCGACGCCTCCAGCCTCCTCTCCGGCCGGCCCGGAGCCAACCGCATACGCGATGGCGACTCCTTCCCCGTGAAGACCAACCCCCTGACCTGCCGAGGAATTACCTGCCATGGCGCTCCTCACCGAGTACAGCACCACAGCCCGCCCCGACCGCCGCATCGTCGAGATCTACGACGCGGACGCCTATCTCGGAGATGATGAGTCCCTGGCCGCGTCACGGAGCCAGGTGGTGGCCGGTAACGGCTACCACCTGTACCTCCACAGCCCGCAGGACGACATTCACGTTCGCGTCACCCTCCGGGTCTGGGACGCACCCCACTCCCTCCCCGAGGATGTCGAAGGGTGCGTCCCCGTGTCCCTAGAATCGGAGACCGGCATCGTGGTCATAAGCCAGTTCACCCTCGGACCGGCCGGTGAGATGACCTTGCCCCGCCCGGGCGTATACGAAGGCCATGCCTGGTGGACCGGCCGCCAGGCCACCGGCGACTACCACACCACGTGCATGCACCGCCGTTTCACCGAGAACTGGGACCGCGATCGCGTCCGGCAAGCGTGGAGGGAATGCCCGGTCCAGGAGCAGTACGTGCTCGATCTCTGGTACACCCGCGAGCCCGAACCCGTCGATGGCGAGGACCTATAAAGCTGCTCACTCGTGCCAGGGACGGCGGCGCCGGCAACCGGCCGGGCGCGGTCGCACCCATGGCTGACGCCGGATATCCGGCTGCGTATCCGCCAAAAGGCCTCCGCTGATCACCACGCAGCAGTGCGTTCGCCCGAACCACCGTTCGATCGGCCGCTCCGGACCAACTGAATGCGCACCTCACGGCCGGGCGAGGAAGCCGCCTGCCGCAAGCTCACGCGCGAGTTCCACAGGCTGCTCACGAGCACGTGGCTCTTCTGGTCGCGGCCCGCGGCGGCGGCGCTCCTCGTCAGGGTACGGCTCGCCATCATGTGACAGCGGGGCTTCGGACGTCAGTTGGGGCAGCCGGAGGGCGTGCTCGAACAGCATGGTCCTGGATCCGGGAAGCTGGTCCCGGGTGTCGCGCTCACCGGCGGACGGAGGACTCGATTCTCTTGATCATGCCCGGGAGACTGCCATCGCCACGCCCGTCGCGGCAAGCCCTTTCCGTCCGCGTCGTGATGCACCAGCCCTGACCGCCAAACGAGCCCGAGGTCGGCGGCGGCGCGGCCACGACCCTGGCCCCAACGGTCTGACCAGCGTTTTCGTGGCCCGATGATGTCCCCGAGGAGACGCCTGTCGATCAGCCCGCTGAGAGACGAGGAACCTGGCGCGCGGCAGTAGCAGTGTGCGTAAGCCCCTGCTGTCAGGCTGCCGCACCCGGACACATCGAGCAGTGGGCAGCGGCGCATCCCTTCACGTCTGTCAAGGGGTTGGCCCTGGTGGTGCCAGTGGGCAGGGCCGGGTGATGGCGCGGTGTTCGCGCTGCACGCGCCGTCATCCGCTCTCTGCCGCGGGAGGGCGGCTGCCGCCATGGTGGGAGAAACCGTCCTCGACCGTGGAGGTGAGTCCGGTGGCGTATCGGTCTGCGGGCGGCCGGGTGTACCGGCGCTGTGGGTGCCGTGACGCGGACGGCAGGCAGTGGGGGGCTCGCTGCCCGCGGCTGCGTGCGGGGACCAAGCACGGCTCGTGGGCGTTCGCGGTATCCCTGCCGGAACCGGGTGGCCGCCGCCGCAGGCGGTGCCGTAGCGGCTTCGCGACCCGCGCGGAGGCCGAGGCTGCCATGCGCCGTGCGCTGGAGGCGGAGCGCCGCGGGCTGGAATGGGAGGAGGAGCTGACGGTGGCGGGCTATTTGCTGCAGTGGCTGGCCTCCAAGCGGGAAGACTTGCGCCCGACGACCTTTGCCCGCTACCGCGACCACGTCCACCGGGATCTGGTCCCGGCTCTCGGCGACCTGCGGCTGCTCGACCTGCGTGCCCGGCACATCACCGCCTGGAACCGAAGTCAACTGGCCTCCGGACGGGGGCGGACGGCCGTTTACCGGGCCGGGGCGACGCTCTCCAGCGCCCTGTCCGCAGCAGCGCGGCAGCGGTTGATCCCCGACAACCCCGCCCGTCACGCCGTGCTCGGCAGGCCCACCGCCCCGGAGCGGCTGTGCTGGAGCCCGGCACAGGCAGCGGCGTTCCTGCGGCACAACCGCACCGCGTACGCGGATGTGTGGGCAGATGCCTTCGAGGTGCTGCTGGGCACCGGCATGCGGCGCGGAGAGCTTCTGGGCCTGCACTGGCCCGAGGTCCACCTTCAGGAGAAGGTGCTGCTGGTGCGCTGGAACCTGACCGCCGTGGACAACAACCACCTCTTCCTCGGCCATCCCAAGACCCGCGCCAGCCGGAACTGGGTCAGCCTGTCTCCGCGGGTGGCACAGGCACTGGGCCGCCGGGCCGAGACCGCCCGCGCGGCGCTGGGGCCGCAGGCCCCGCTGGAGGGGCTGGTGTTCTGCCGGCCCGACGGCTCACCGCTGCGTCCCCAGCAGGTGCTGGTGACCCTGCGCCGCCGGGCCGCGGAAATCGGTCTGCCCAGGATCGGGGTGCACGACCTGCGGCACACAGCCGCCACGATCATGATCAGCTCCGGTGTACCGCTGGCGGTGGTCTCCAAGACACTGCGGCACTCGACGCTGTCCACCACGGTCAACCTCTACGGCCACCTGCTGCCCCACGCCGCCCGGGACGCGGTGCGCGCCCTGAGCCGCGCACTGGAGCGCGCCGACCGCGATCACGCGTCGGCCAGAGCGGTCGGGGCCGCGTGAGCCGCGGTGCCGAACGCTGACGGGTGACCGGCCGACCTGGGCGGTGGCATCACCTGGGCATCACCGTCACCCGAACGTGGACCAGCGGGCCTGCCGTATTCGGCAGGCCCGCTGGTCACACTGTCGGGACGACAGGATTTGAACCTGCGACCCCTTGACCCCCAGTCAAGTGCGCTACCAAGCTGCGCCACGTCCCGGTGCCCGTGCGGCCTGGGGTTTCCCCCTCGCCGACCGCGCAGGAGAAACAATACCGCACCGCGCGGGGTGCTTGCCCACCCCATTCCGGTGGCAGGGAGTGAGCGGCCGGGGAGGGCGGGGCGGGGGGCCGGGACACCGGGATGAGTACGGCTACTCATGTGCCCGGGACCGGGAGCGGGGACTCTTCTGGCATGAGCACTCCCATCGAGCGGCCCACGACCACGGCGTTCTTCGTGCAGGCCGCGATCTCGTTCGCGATCTCCCTGGTGGCGATGTCCTTCGGCATCGCCAAGCTGCCGCTCGGCCCCTGGGAGCGGGGCTTTCTCGCCCTCGGGCTCGTCTTCGTGGTGACCTCCAGCTTCACGCTCGCCAAGTGCGTACGGGACCGGCAGGAGGTCACCGAGGTCTCCAGCCGCGTCGACAAGGCTCGGCTGGACAAGTTGCTCGCCGAACACGATCCCTTCGAGGTGAAGAATCTCTGAGGGCGGCGGGAAGGCCGGACACCGGCACGGGCGGACGAGTACCTTCCGTCACTGCACCGCACCGGACCGTTGCCGCCGTTGCTCTCCGTGATGCGCCGCTGGGCGGCCCGCTGAGTGACTTCGAGCGCCCCGGCCGTCCGGTCTGGGCCGCGGCGCTCCATCGCGCAGGCACCGGACCCTCTGCCCCGCCCTTCCGTTGTAGAGCCTGCGGAAGGGCGGGGCAGAGGGTCCGGTCCGGTGAGGGACGGGTCGATTCGATCCGGTGAGGGGGTCCCGTCCGGCCGGGGCATGGTGCGCTACCCGGTGCGGACGGTCGCGGCACGCGGCGATGGCGCGGTGGGGCGCCAACGCGCCAACGCCGCGATGCGGCGATGCGGCGATGCGGCGATGCGGCGATGGTCAGCCCGCGCGCTCATCCCGGAGGTCCGGATGGGCCTCGGCGAGGGCGCGTGGGGCTGCCTGGCGCCAGGAGTCCAGGAGGATCGCGCGCAGTTCCTCCTCGTCGTCCAGCGCGGCGAGACGGACCCGCAGCCAGGCGTAGTGGTCGTCGTGGCCCTCCCGGACGAAGAACTTCTCCGGTTCGGAGGCGATCAGCTCCGCCCGGTCCTCGACCGGGCACTTCACGCCCACCGAGGCGTCGTCGTCCGCGAGGGACGCGAAGATCTTGTTGCGCACCCTGAACGTGGGCATGCCCCACGCCAGCTTTTCCGCCGTCTCCGGGAGGGAGAGGGCGATACGGCGGACATCCTCGGCGGTGGTGGTCATGACGGCGCTCCCATCGGTTCGTTCGGGCCTGAGGCAGTGCTGTGTTCCGGGCGTCACCAAACGTATGCGGGACCACTGACACCGACCTGCGCAGCCGGTGCCACGGTCGTCGTCCCGCCGCTGATGGGCGCGCTGACGGGCTCGTCTCGCGCCGGGGCCGCCGTTGCCCGAGTGCCTTCCACCACGGCTCGGACCGGGGCGGTGACGCGAGCCGGTTTCCGCCACGGGCCGGTCCGTCCTGCTGTGGCTCACGGTGCGCACGGTGCGCGTCAGCTCGTCCGGGGCGGGGAAGAGTGGTGAGGCGCTCGTCCCTCATCCGCGGGATACGGAGGTGCCGCAGGCGTCTTCGGCCCTGCCTTGCCGCTCCTCCGCCCGGATCCCGTCCGGGCCTTACCCGGGAGGCCCGTTGGACACCATCGCATCCTCCGCCCGAGCCGACAGCACCGGCGCCCCCACAGGCGCCCATCCCGGCACTGGCACCGGCTCCGGCTCCGCCTCGGGTACCGACCTCCCCGCTGTTTCCGATGTCCCGGCTGTTTCCGGCATCCCCTGCGCGTCCGGCGCGCCCGGTGGTCCGCCTTCCGCGGCCGGCGAGGAGCGCTCACCGCTTTCCCGCCGGCGCTTCCTCCGGGCCGCCGCCGGTACCGCGGCGGCAGGCGCGGCCGTCGCCGGCGTCACGCCCGCCGTGCCCGCCGCTCCGGCCGTCGCCGCATCCCCGTCGGCGTCCCCGTCCGCCCGGCGCGTGCCGCTGTCCCTCACCGCCGCCACCAACGGCGCCGCGACCCTCTCCCCCGGCGGCAAGCAATGGTCGCCGAGGTGCAGAACGTCCTGTGGTCCGTACCCGTCGGCAAGGGCGGGGCGGGAGACGACGGTGACGGAAGCGGGCGCGGCGCCGGAGCAGGCCCCGCAGGACGGGACGCCGGCTCCGCCACCGCCCTCACCCCGCCCGACCTGGAGCCCACCCGCCCCGTGTTCTCGCCGGACGGCGAGCTGCTCGCCGTGTGCGCGTACCGGGGCGGCGGCTTCCACCTGTGGCTGCTGCGGCCCGACAGTTCCGGCTTGCGGCAGCTCACCGACGGCCCATGGGACGACCGCGGCCCTGGCAGAGCACCTACGGCGGCCGCCAGACGGTCACCCAGCTCGCCTACGGCATCACCACCGCGGTCTCCCTCGGCGGCTTCGCCCACGAGCAGGCGCGGCTGCGCAAGGCCGTCAACGCGGGGGCGCCGGCCGCACCGCGGCTGCTGACGACGGGCGAACTGCTGGACGGGCCCCGCGTCGCGTACAGCATGGGCCGCGCCCACCGGACGCGCGCCGGTCTGCGCCGTTCGCTGGAGCGGGCCGCCGCCCTCGACTGGGACTTCGTGAAGACATATGCGCGAGCGCCGGGCTGGGTGATGGAGGAGGCCGCGCGCTTCGCGCACGACCGGCTGGGGGTGCGCAGCGGCAGCCATCTGCTGACCCCGGGCATCCAGCTCGGCCAGGACATGACGACCCATCTGCAGGCCACGCAGCGGCTGGAGTACGGACGCGCGACGACGGCGAATGGGCACGCGTACGCCGACGTGACCGAGATCTACTCGGCGGGCGGGGACTTCCATCTGATCGCGACGCCGTTCAGCGCCCTGTGGCTGCTCGGCGCCGACCCGGGGCTGGCGCGCGATCCGCGGGTGACGGCGCTGATGCCGCCGTGGGACGTGGCTGTCGTGACGGAGCAGGGCCATCCGCCGTCCCCCGCGCAACTGACCGCGGTGGAACGGGAGATGGAGGCGTACCGGCGGGTCCTGTCGGCGGGCGGGCTGGTCGCCCTCGGCACGGACGCCCCGCTGATGCCGGTGGGCCTCCATCTGCATCTGGCGCCGCGCGCCCTGCGCCGCAGCGGGCTGTCGGCGGCGCGGACGCTGCGGACGGCGACCGCGCTGCCCGCGCGGGTGTTCGGCGCGGAGCGCGATCTGGGCACGCTGGAGCCGGGCAAGCCGGCGGACATGACCGGCGTCGACGGTGATCCGTTCACGGACTTCGACACGCTGGTGCGGACGGTGTCGGTGGTGCGGGGCGGGGTGCCGTACGAACAGGCGGATTTGGTGGAGAGGTTCGCGGTGTCCGGCGAAGCGGATCGGCCGTCCGCCGCGGAACGGAGCGGAACGGCCGCCGGGACGGCGACGACCGACTGGAGCCCGGTCGGGCGGCAGATGCGCCGGGACGGCTGCTGTGACGCCGGCCCGGAGTGGTGACGCGGCGGCCGGGGAGCCGGGGCGGGAGAGCGGCACGGCCGGAGAGCGGGACCCGGCGGCAGCGGTGACGCTGCCGGCGCGGGGCACGGCCGGAGAGCGGGCACGGCGGGACTCGACGGCAGCGGTGGCGCGGCCGCCGCGGAGCACGGTGCCGGGCGGGCATGCCCCGGCCGCCGGTTGAGGCCGCGCCGGGCTCGGATTGCGGGGCGCGTCGGCCGCTGGGTGAGGCCGCGCCGGCGCCTCCGGCTGAGGCCGCGCCGGCTCCGGTTGTGCCCGCGCCGGCTCCGGTTGTGCCCGCCCCGGCTCCGATTGAGGCCGCGGCGCCTTCGGTTGAGGGCGCGGCAGGCCGCCGGGCGAGGGCGCACCCGGCGCCGGGCGAGGGCGCGGCGGGGCGCGCGGCGTGACGCGTGGGGTGCGGCCTCGCCGGTGCGCCCCGTGCGGGGGCCACGAGCCGCCGCCCGCTTCGACCGTTCAGCGACGATCTTCACCCCGTCAACACAACTTGCCCATTCACTCGATAGATTCACCTCATGGAACTGCGACCCCCGGGACACGCGGACGTGCGGCACTCGGTCTCGACGTGGCGCCAACCGGCCCCACCCACCGCATCGCCGCAGCGGAACGCCCTGATCGCGCTCCTCGCGCGGCGCGTCGCGGGACTGGGCGCCGGGCGCCTTCTCGTGGGAATCGACGGCTTCACCGCCGCCGGCAAGACCAGTTTCGGGCACGAACTGGCCCAGCGCGTCGCCGCCGCCGGGCGCCCCGTCCTCCGCGCGACGCTCGACGACTTCAAGAAGCCGTGGCACGACCGGCACCTGTACGACCGGGAGTCCGGCGAGGGCTACTACCGCAACGCGTACGACTACGAGGCGGTCGAACGGCTGCTGCTCGGCCGCTGCCGCAGGCCGGACGAGACCTCCGCCGTGCTCTGCTCCATCGACCCGCTCAGCCAGCGGGACCACTCCGGCCAGTCCACGCCGCTCACTTCCGACACGGTGCTGATCGTGGACGGTGTCTTCGCCTTCCGCCCGGAGATCAACGCCTACTGGGACTTCCGGATCTGGCTCCACGTGGACCCGGAGGTCTCCGTCCGCCGGGGCGCCGAGCGCGACCAGGACTGGGCCGGCACGGACGCCGAATCGATCCACCGCGACCGCTATCTGGCGGCGCACCGGCTCTACCTCCGGGAGGCCGATCCCCTCCCCGGGACGGACGTGGTCATCGACAACACGGACTTCACCGATCCGCGTGTGCTGAGGGACCCGGCGGTCCTGCGGCTCTGAGCGGGAGCGGCCCCCGCGCCCTTTGGCCACGGGTCCGTCAGGCGGCGCGGAAGCGGGACTATGAGGTGCCGTCGTCAGCACGCTCCGCGGACCCGCTGCCCCCCGCTCGCGCTCCCGCCGATGCCACGGCTCCGGGCGGCTCGGGAGCGCGCTCCGCACCGGACCCCCCGCCGGGCCCGTCGGACGGGTCCCCCGGGCCGGAGCGGGCGAAGACCAGGTCCGCCACTCCGCGCACCGCGTCCGGTTCCAGTTCGGCGAGCGGCGGCAGCGCGTGGTACCAGCCCTCCCCCGCCAGCACCTCGCCCAGCAACCGCTTTGCGCGGGCGGTGCGTTCGGGCGTACGACCCCCGGCGGGCAGACCGGCCGCGCTGATCGAACGGCGCGCGATCCACGCCGCCTGCCCGGCCGGCGCGTGGTCGCCCGGGATCGCGAGGACCGGTCCGGCCGATCCCATCAGCAGCGCCGCGAGTTCGGTCAGAGTTGCGCCGCGCTCCCACGCGTCGAAGAGCTCCCGGGCCAGTTCCTCCGCGCCCGTGAAGTCGCCCTCGGCCGCCCGCAGCAGTGCTGCGGAGCCGTGGTCGTCGGGATCCGGCCAGAGCTCGCTGCGTGGGTCCGGGGGGCCGAACAGTTCGCGGAATTCCCCCCGCCGCCCCTCCGGCAGCAGAGGCAGCACCGCCTGCAACTCCAATGTGTTGTAGTGCAGTTCGGCCGGTGACGCGGCTTCGACGGCCCGTTCCAGGTGGCCCGCCATGCGCCGCGCCCGGGACGGTGAGCGGGTTCCGAGCGCCGCCAGCAGGAACGGCAGCGTGCGGACCGCGTGGTCCGGATCGCCGTCCTCCGGGGGCCGCTGCTCCGCGTAACGGCTCTCCACCGACGCGGCCAGGGAGTCGGCGGCCGCGCGGTCGTGGTCCCACAGGACCGCGGAGAGCAGCGCGGCATACGCGGCCCGCTGGTCGCCGGTGAGGGCCTCGGCCAGCTCGCTCGCCTCCGCGCCGGCTCCGAGCCGCGCCAGTGCCACCGCCACGGCGATCCGCGCATGGCCTGCCGGGGGGCCGTCCCCGGTGCCGGAGGTCTTCCCCGCGGACTCCAGCGCGTCCTTCAGCGACCTGAGGGCCGCGGGGCCGTCGGTGGCGCCCCGCACCGCGGTCTCGGCCAGGGCCCACCAGCGCAGGGCCGGTTCTCTCATCGCCCGGGCCGAGCGTCCGGCCCGCTCGTCCTCGCCCAGGGCCGCGAGTGCCTCGGCGAGCCGGACGAGCACCGCGTCGTCCAGGCCGGTACCGGCGGCCGGCCCGTACAGCGCCTCGGCCGCCGCGTCGAGCAGTTCCGTCGCGCGCCGGCGGTCCGTGCCGAAAAAGGGCCCGGCGACCGCGCTCAGCGCCGCGGCGACGTCCCGGGGCCTGGTGAGCCCGTCCGCGCAGCGCACCGCTTCGTCCGGGTGGCCTTCCTCCGCGAGGGTCCGGACCAGCGCCAGGCGCAGCCTGTCGGCGTCCCGCCGCCCCATCCCCGCGACGTCAGCGCCTCCGTCACCGTCCTCGTCGCCCAAGAGGCTCAGTGCCAGGTCGGCCCTTCCCCGGCGCACCCAGGCGCTCGCGATCGCCTCACTCGCACGCCACGCCGCCCAGGAGGAGCCCTCGGCCGGGAAGCGGGCGGCGAAACCGGCCGCCTCCTCGGGCAGCCCGCCGAGGGCCAGCGCCACCACCGCGTCGGTCCAGGTGCTCCTGTCGACGGACGCGGTGAAGGGATCGGGCTCGGGCTCCGGCTCGTACGAGCCGACCCGTCGCGCCACGTTTCGCGCCAGCCGGGCCGCCCGCTCCGGCCGGGCGTCCCTGAGTTCCGCCACCGCCGGAAGCACGGCGGCCGGCGGCCAGGCCGACCGCAATGCGGCCTCCGCCTCGGCCTCGACGCGGTCGTGCAGCCGGCTTCTCCGCCCCTCGTCGTGGCCGGCGCACGCCCGGGCCACCGCGGCCAGGATGCGTATCCGGTCCACCGGCGAGCCCCTGCCGTCCACGGCGGCCTCCGCCTCGTCCAGGAGCCGGGCGGCCGTCGGCTCGTCGTGCGCCCGCAGCACTGCCGCCACCTCGGCCAGCGCCTCGGCCGCCTCGACGGACATCTCCACGGTCTCGATGACGGCCACGATCGCGGGTGCCTCGCCCGGGCCCCCGGGCCCGTCGCCATAGACGGGCTCCCGGTCGACGTCCTTGAGGCGTTCCACCAGGGCCAGCGCCTCGTCCGCCCGTCCGCACGCGGCGAGGACCACGGCCGCACCGCGGTGCAGAGGGCTGAGGTCACCGTCCGGCGGCGAGCCGTCCACCGGGAGGTGAACCGCCAGGTCCTCCGCCTCCCGCACCAGTCCGACGGCCCGCTCCCGGTCGCCGCGGCGTGCGAGGACCCGGGCGACGCCCACCAGGGCCATCGCCCGCTCGAACCGGTCGTACACGCTGCGCGCCAGCCCTTCCGCGCGCACCGGGTCCCCCGACTCGGCGACCGCGGGCGGCAGTTCGGGGGGCAACGCCCGGTTGCGGTGCGACAGCAGATCCCGGGCCGCCGCCAGGGGCGCCAGGTGTGCCAGGTCGTCCGGGGCCGTGTCGCGCAGCAGCCGGATCGCGGCGTCGATCTCGGCGAGCGCGGCGGCGTCGCTGCCGGTGGCCTCCCGGAGCCGGTCGTGGCGGCGGACCTCGGCGGCCAGCCGCGCGGCCCGCACGGCGTCCCCGAGGCCGGTGACCAGCCGGCCGTACGGGCGCAGGAGGTAGGGCGGGGTGTCGCGGGGCCAGCCGCGCTCCGCGTATCCGGCGGCCCAGCGGTGCAGGCGTTCCCGGTACCGCTCGATGTCGCCGCCCAGTTCGCCGAGGGCCGCCGTGTAGAGGGTCTCGTGGGCGAAGAGGTGGCCGCGGGTGGCGTCGGGGTCGTCCCGGGGCGCGGCCCGGTCGGCGCTGCCGCCGGAGTTGAGCGCGTCGGCGTAGTCCCGTACCCGCAGCAGCCGGCCGAAGGCGCTGCCCAGCCACTTCCGCAGGTGCAGGTAGGGCCGCCCGGTGAGCTCGTGGAGGTCGCGCGGGGTGAGGCTGGCGCGGGCGGCGGTGAACAGGCCGACGAGCTCCCGGCCGAGCTCGTCCTCACCGTAGAGAGCGTGGGAGAGGTCCCAGCGCGCCTCGTCGGCGGTGTGGCGCGCGGCCTCGGCGGTCCGGAGCGGGGTGACGACGGCCGGGTCCCGCAGCGGGTGCCCGCCGGACACGTCGTGCGGCAGGCCGGGGTTGGGGCGGCTGGTGACCAGCACGCGCACCTGGGGCGGGAGCCGCGGCGGCAGCAGCGAGGCGATGCTCGGGCCGGTGCCGCCGGGGCGGGCGGCCTGGTCCTCGTCGAGGCCGTCGACGACGAGCAGCAGCGTGCCGCCGTCCCGCGCCACCCGCCGTGCGGCCTCCTCCAGGAGCAGCCGCCGTTCGCCGTCCCGGGCCATCGGCAGGGCGTGCGCGGAGGGGGCGCGGCCGGCGATGGCGGCGAGCTGGTGGACGAGGGCCTCGGTGAAGGCTCCGCTGTCCGACTGGCCCGCGAACCGGGCCGTGATGAAGAACCAGACGGGTACGACGCCGCGCGGCGGGTGCAGCGCGAACCAGGCGGCGAGCGCCGTCTTGCCCGCCCACGGCGGCGCCTGGAGCCAGCGGTACGGCTCCCCGCCGCCGCAGAAGGCGACGAGCTCCGCCAGCTCCTCCTCCCTGCCCTCCAGTCGCTCCGGGGCGATGTCCCGGAGCTGCGCCCGGTAGACGGACTCGGCCAGGGCGGACTCCGCCGGGGGGAGTACGTCGGGCAGGCCGGCGGGGTCGAGCCGGGTGTCCAGGCACGCCTCCAGGACGCGCAGTTCGGCGTCCGTGAGGCGTTCCGCCCAGCGGTCCACGCGGCTCGCGGCAAGCCGGCCCGGCCCGTCGGTGCGGTGGTGTTCGGCGATGACGCCGATGATGTGGCCGCGGCTGAGGACCACGGCACCGGACATGCCGGACCAGGGCGAGGGGGCCGGGCCCGCCGGGTCGGCGGACGGCGCGGGCCCGGCGGGCGGATCGGTGCTCAGGTCGAGCGTGCCCTCGCGCCGGTTGGACAGCACGGCGCAGGTGGCCACGGCGTGCGCGGTGTCGCGGTAGGAGGAACCGTCCGCGTCCCGGCGGAGCTTGAACAGCGGGAAGCCGACCGCGCCGCAGCGCAGGACCGCGTCCCGCTCACCGATCCGGCCGAACGGCGGGAGCCACGGGGCCTGTTCGCCGCCCGCCGCCGCGCCGGGGTCCACCGACAGCACGGCGGCGTCGACGCCGTCGTGGCACCACGTCACCTCGGCGTCGAGCGTCCGTTCGCCCGGCCGGTCGGCGTCGAACCGTACGCGCACCCGCGCCGCGTCCGCGACCACATGGGCGGCGGTGAGCACCCGGCCGGGCCGGACCAGGAGGCCCGATCCGCGCCGGGTGCCGCCGCCCGGCCGTGTCGCGATGATCTCGGCGACGCGGGTGGCGTGCGACGGCTCGGTGTCCACTGGCTCCGTCCCCGTCCCTCTCCCCGTCGCCCGGCTCGCCGTCGTCCCGCTTCCGCTGCCGTCAGCGTTCGCCCTCGGCCTCGTCGCCCGCGATCAGGGCGGGCCCGGCGGGACGGCCGTCCCCATCGGTCCGTACGGGCTGCAGGGTGACGGTGATCCGCTGGGTGGCGGCCCGGCTCAGCTTCCCCTCGGCGCCGGCCTCGACGACCCAGAAGCGGACCTTGCCGCTGCCGCCCGCCTCCCGGCCCACCTCGACGGCCGCCTCGACCTCGACCGGCCCGGCCTCGAACCGCAGTGAGTGCCCCTCGCCGTCCGCCATGGCGGCCGTCAGCTCGCGCCGCAACTCCCGGATCATCTCGGACAGTTCGATCACGCGTCCCCTCCCCCGCCGCGCGTGCGGGGCGCCCCCGCACGGCCTCGCATCCTACTGTCCGCCCCGCACACGCCCGGAGGAGCAGGGACGGCCCACCGCCCCCGGCGCGTCGCCGGCGGCCTGTCCCGCGCCACCGGGGACCGCCGCGCGGCCACCCTCCGCGGCCCGCTCTCCCCGCGCGGCGAAGCCGCGAAGAGAGCCGGCGACGACAAGCCGACTGCGGACGCGCCCAAGAAGACGACCGTCCCCGATCTCGTGGGCATGGGACTGCGGTCGGCACAGGACAAGGCGCAGGAAGCCGGTTTCCACGGGCTCGCTTCGCACGACGCACTGGGCCGGGAACACATGCAGGCGTCCGACCGGAACTGGAAGGTGTGCAGTCAGGACGTGGCGGCCGGCACCTCCAGGCCGACCGACACCGGCCTGGACTCCTGTGCAGCGCGGGTTCGGAGCGGCCGGCCCGGCCGCTCCGAACCCGCAAGCCGGTCAATTGACGGTCAGGAGCGCCGTGTTGTTCGTGAGATCCGGGTCGAAGTCGAAGGGGTGCTCACCGAACTCGCCGAACGGGGGGTGGATGCTCACGGCACCGGTCGCGCCGGGCACCACGGTGTCGACACGCACGGAGAAGGCGAACGTGCGCCGGGTGTCCTCCAGCACCCAGTACCGCAGGCCGCAGTCGTAGCGCGGGGCGCCCGTCCGCTTCGGGTAGTAGCCGCCGTCGAGGGTGCGCGGGTAGCAGCCGGACGGCACGCCGGTGACCTTGGTGCCCTCGGGCACGACCAGCCGGACCTCGGCGACGGGGTCGCCGGAGCCGAGGTTGCCGAACCAGGCCGGTCCGTTGTTCTGGAACGCGAGCTCGACCGTGGCCGTCTCGCCCGCCGCGCCGGAGACGGCGTCACCGGTCACGGAGAAGTCCGCGGTGTTCTCCGCACCGATCTGGAGCACCGTGTAGTCGTTCCGGGAGTCGATGTCCTGGGCGCCATCGCCCGGCTCGACGTCGATGTCGAGCCGCTCGTTCAGTGCGTGCGGGGCGAGTCGCACCGTCAGCGGCTCGGGCAGCTCGAAGGAGTCGCCCGGTGCCAGCACCTGATCGAACGTGCAGACCGCCTTGTTCGACGGTGCGTAGTCGTCGCCGTCCGTCGTGGTGTAGGTGCAGGCGTCGTACCGGGTCAGATCCGTCAGGCCGTACGAGGCGTACAGCTTGACGGTGAACCCGTTCGCGCTCTCGTTGCCGTTGTTGGTGACCTTGAACGGGATCGTCCGCTCGTCGCCGGGCAGACCGTCCTCGATCTCGGCAACGGGGTCAATGGCGAGATCCGGCCCTGCGCCGACGGTGAGCGTGGTGTCGAAGCTCTCGTGCGGCGCGGTGAGCGTCCCGTCGGGGCCGCCGGTGGCCGTCGCCTCGTAGGTGATCCTGCCCTGCGCGCCGACTTCGGCGCCGTCGGCCGCACGCACCGTCAGGAACACCTGGTCCTCGTAGTCACCCCCGATCGCGGGCACCACGGGAATGTCGCACACCGCGCCGGCGCCGCTCGGCGTGCAGTTGTCGGGCCAGCTCACCTCGGCGACCCCGGCCAGGCCGGAGACGTCGATGGTGAGTCTGCCGTCGGTCACCGTGAAGTTGTCGTTGTCGTGGTGGAGGCCGACGCCGAGGGTACGGGACTGCGGCTCACCGCCGTCGGTACCGGTCGGCAGCGTCTGCTCGTACGGCGTGCTGATCCACAGCTGGTCGGTCTGCGGCGGGTCGTCGGCGGCGAACGCGGGCGCGGCGAGGCCGGCCGTCAGCAGACCGGCCGCTACCGCCACGGCGGCACCGGATCTGAGGCGGGCCGGGCGTCCAGCGGATAACGAGCTCATAGCTACCCCCCAAGGGTGCGGTAAGGCGACAGATGCGCCGTGCATCCCCCTGGCGCATCGGAGAGATCATCACATGACGGGGAGTCCACCGCGCTCCGCTTTTCGGCCTGTTGAAGGCCGCTCAGGACCTTGCGGCCCGCCTCGTGGTGCGCGCCCGGCGAAGCTCCGTACCGTTGGTGCTCCGGTGC
Source organism: Streptomyces albus subsp. albus (assembly GCF_000719865.1). Taxonomy (GTDB): domain Bacteria; phylum Actinomycetota; class Actinomycetes; order Streptomycetales; family Streptomycetaceae; genus Streptomyces; species Streptomyces albus_E. Next base: position 135,948 of record NZ_JOID01000006.1, on the reverse strand, counting down.
CGCTGGACCACTCCGGAGCCGATGGACGCCACGAACGAATTCCCCCGAAATGCACGGAACCGGCGGACTTTCCCGAGTTGGATTGATGCGAGCTGCTTGGTTCCGGGCTCCTGGCGTGGGAGGCGTTCGTACTCCACTGGGCGGAGCGGACCCAAACCGAGGTTGAAGAGGCTCGGTTCGGTCCTGACCGCGGAAGCGAGGCAACGGTCCGGGCCCGGAACCACACCGCCGCGATCTTCAGCCGGGAGACGCTGCAGCATCCGGACCCTCTCCGCGGGCTCATCCCCGGCCGACGTCACCGCTCACCCGCGAGGTCGAGATCACCCCCCTTTCCTCCCGGCCACACCTCCCACGCGCCCGGGACGGCGCCACGGGTGCTCGACCGGATCGGACACCTCCCGCCACCACGCCTCCACCGGCAGCTTCCCCGCCGGCTCGAACGGCTCACCCGGCCGGGGAAACGCCACCGCCTGGCCCGCCTCCTCGGCCGCATCCCTCATCCACTCCCCCGGCTCCGCCCACGCGTGCGGCGCGAGGTTGAAGGTGCCCCAGTGGATGGGCAGCAGGACCCCGGCCGGGGTTCCGCCGGACAGGTCGAGATGCGTCCGCACCCCCTCCTCCGGGGTCATGTGGATCTCCGGCCAGTGCTCGGAGTACGCGCCGATCTGGATCATCGTGGCGTCGAACGGACCGTACGCGGCGCCCGTCTCGGCGAAGCCGTGGTAGTAGCCGGTGTCCCCGCTGTGGAATATCCGGTGCTCCGGCCCCGTCACGACCCAGGAGGCCCACAGGGTCCGCATCCCGCGGACGAGGCCCCGGCCGCAGAAGTGCCGGGCGGGCGTGGCCGTGAGCGTCAGCTCCCCGACGCGCGCCGACTCGTGCCAGTCCAGTTCGTCGATGCGCGCCGGGTCGACGCCCCAGTGTTCGAGGTCCGCCCCGACGCCCAGCGGTACGGCGAACCGGGTGCCGGTGGCGGCGAGCGCGCGGACGGCGGCCATGTCCAGGTGGTCGTAGTGGTCGTGCGAGATGACGACCGCGTCGACCGGCGCCAGGTCCTCCAGCGGCAGGGGCACCGGATGCAGCCGGCGCGGCCCGGCGAAGGCGAAGGGCGAGCAGCGCTCGCTCCAGACCGGGTCGAACAGCACCCGGTGGCCGTCGATCTCCGCCAGCACACTGGAGTGCCCCATCCAGGTCAGCCGGAGGCCGGACGGCGGGGTCGCGGGCCGGGCGCTCCCGGTTCCCGGGGCGTGCCGGTGCACGGGTATGGCGGCGGCGGGCGCGCGCCGTCTGCGCGCCTCCCGGTCGAACTGGGCGCGCAGCAGCGCCCGGCCGGAGCCGGGCAGCATCATGCGGGTCGGCACCGGGTTGCGGAACTGGCCGTCCGCCCACTGCGGCGATCTGCGGATGCGTTCGAGCCGCTCGCCGGCCGGGTCCGCGCCGAAGGCGGCGGGCCGCAGCCGGGCGGCGAGCGAGCGCAGCGGACCGGGAACGGGACGCCGCAGACGGGCCGGCCGGGGCGCGGGGCCGGGTGCTGAGCCGGGTGCTGAGCTGGATACGCGTTCGGGCACGGGACCTCCGTCGGGACGTTGCTCAATGGTGCGCCGCGGCCCGTCGGCCCCGGGCGCCCCGGCGCCCCGGTGGCGGTACGGCGGCCGGCGCGGCCGGCGCTGTGCTCGACAGGAGAACGGCAGGGCGGCCGTCAGGGTGCCCGCCGCGCGAGAACCGGGCCCGGCTCACTGCCCGCCGGGCCCGGTTCCGCTCAATCCGCCGGGCCGGTCAGGGCTTGCGGCCCACGCCGGCGTAGCAGGCGACGGTACGCCCGTCCTCGTTCCCCGCGGCCTTCCCCGCCCGCCCGGTCCCCTCCTCGGGCCGCCAGGCCGTGGCCTGGACCAGTCCCGGGTCGAGCAGGTCGAAGCCCTTGAAGAACGGCAGGATGCCCGCGTGGTCGCGCAGCGTGAGGTGGGCCGTGCTCCGGTCGTAGACCTTCCGGACGTCCTCGCCCTCCGTCCGCCGCCGCTCCTCCCCGTGGAAGTCGGCGGTGACGTGGCTGAGGATGAGGTGGCTGCCGCTCGGCAGCTCCCCGCCGAGCGTGGCGAGAATGCCCTCCGGGTCCGAGGCGTCGTCGATGAAGTGCAGGACGGCGACCAGCATCAGGGCCACCGGCTGGTCGAAGTCGATGAGCCGGCGGACGGTCGGGTGGTCCAGGATGGACCGCGGTTCCCGGACGTCGGCGTGGACGAAGGCGGCGTTGCCCTCGTTGGTCAGCTTGGCCTCCGCGTGGGCCCCCACGATCACGTCGTTGTCGACGAACGCCACCCTGGTACCGGGGGCGATCTCCCGCGCTATCTCATGGGTGTTGGGCGAGGTGGGGATGCCCGTGCCGATGTCGATGATCTGCCGGACCCCCGCCCCGACGGCGGTCCGCACCGCCCGCTCCATGAAGGCCCGGTTCGCCCGCGCGGTCGCCCGCGTGTCCGGGGCGAGCTTCATCACTTCCTCCGCGGCCGCGCGGTCGACCTCGTAGTTGTCCCATCCCCCGAGGTAGTAGTCGTACATCCGTGCCGGATGCGGTCTGCTGGTGTCGATACGTTCGGCAGGGAAACCCTGGTCGGTCACACCGGTCTCCATTTCCGTCTCTTCCCCCTGTCCGCGGGGAGTCGCCCCGCGTCCCCCGTGTGTGTCCCCCGTGTCCGTGCGGAGAGCCGGCCGGCTCGGTCGGGGCGGGCCGGCTCCGTCGGGCGAGGTCAGGCGAGGAGGAAGTCCGCCTCGCCGTCCTTCGCGCCACGGATGAAGGTCGCGATCTCGTGATGGGTGTATATCAGCGCCGGGCCCTCCGGATCGGTGGACTGCCGCAGCGCCACCCTCCCGTCACCCAGCTTCATGGCTTCCACACAACTGCCCCCGTTTCCCCCGCTCCACGGCTTGTGCCAGCCCTCCGTGCCGAGCTCCGTGGAGGGCATCCCGTTGTAGATACGTTTCTCGCGACCCATGGTTCAGATCTCCTTGCGAATCCCACCCAGCACCGTCCGGGTGGTGTGTGCGGGCGCGGCTTGCGCGCACATCCGGTCGAGGGCCTCCAGGAACGCCGAGACGTCGTCCCGCTGGTCGACGTAGACGGCCCCGACGAGGCTCTCGGAATAGACGACGTCCGGCAGTTCCGGAAGCGGAAACCGGAAGATGTGAAAGGGACCGTACATGGCCGGGTGCGGGCCGGCGGAGAAGGGCATGAGCTGGAGCCTGACCCGCGGCATCTCGGTGGCCTCGATGAGCCGGTCGATCTGCTCGCGCATCACCTCCGGGCCGCCGATCGGACGGCGCAGGACCGTCTCGTCCATGACAACCCAGAGCAGTGGCGGGTCGTCCCTGGTCAGCAGGGACTGCCGCTCGGCGCGCAGCGCGGCGAGGCGCTCCACCTCCGCGGCCGGGGCGTGGGGCATCCCGGCGCGGAGGACGGCGCGCGCGTAGGCCTCGGTCTGGAGCAGCCCGGGTACGTAGTGCGGCTCGTAGGCGCGGATGACGCTGGCCTCGCCCTCCAGGGCGACGAAGGCGCTGAACCACTCGGGGAGCACATCGCGGAAGCGGTGCCACCAGCCCGGCTGGTTGGCCTCCCGGGCCAGCGAGACGAAGGCGTCGATCTCCGCCTGCTCGGTGATGCCGTAGACCCGGAGGAGTTTCTCCACATACGGGATTTTCAGCCCGACTTCGGCCTTCTCCATCCGGCGGATCGTGGCGTGAGTGACGTCGAGGGCGCGGCCCGCCTCCGCGTACGACAGTCCGGCTCTCTCCCGTAGGTCCTGCAGGCGCTTGCCGAGCACCAGTCTCAGGACGGTCGGCGCACCTCCCGGCCGCGCATCCTTCACCGCACATCCCCTCCAACAACCTTGACCCGCGCGCAGTCTGTCACGGCGTCAGTTGCACGGGCCAGGCTGTCGTCTGCTTTTTGTGAATTACAGACTGATCCTTGCCATGCGTGAGTGACACACCGCATAGTTGCAGCGTGGCTCCTTCCCATGACGCGCTCAGGCTGAGCCGCTGCGGCGGCGTCGTCGCCCGGCATCTGCAGGATGTGTTCCATCTGCCGGCGATGAGCGCCTCGGTCTGCGAGGCCCGGCGGCGCGTCCTCACGCTGCTGTCCGAGTGGGGCGTCGACGAGCGCTGCCGGGCGGACGCCGAGCTGGTGGTGTCGGAGCTGTTCACCAACGCCGTGCGGCACACCGACAGCGCCAAGGTGGCCTGCGAGGTCCGGCTCACCGGGCGGCAGCTGCGCGTGGAGGTCACCGACGAGGGGTGCGCGGAGACCGCGCCGCGCGCCCGGTTCTCCGGGATCGACGAGGAGGGCGGGCGCGGGCTGATGCTGGTCGGCGCCCTCGCGGAGGAGTGGGGAGTCCGGCCGGACGAGGCCGGGCGCGGCCAGGTGGTCTGGGCCTGCCTGCGCTGCGGGAGAACCGGCCGCTGAGCCGCCGGGCCCCGTACACCGCGCGTGTTCCGGGCCCCGCGCCCCGGAGGTCCCCGGTGCCACCGAGCGCCGCCCCGCCGGAGCGTTCCTCCCGAGCCCCGGCCCGGGCCCGGCGCACGTCGCCCACCGTCCACCGCCCGGCGGCCGGCAATCGGCGGTCGGCCCTCCGCTTCCCGTCCGGCTTCCGGCCCCGTCTCGTGACGCGTCCCACACCGGGGCCGGCGCGGACCGGAAAAGACCAGGTGGTGCGCGGTCCGGCGGAGAGCGGTCCGCATGGGTGAACCGGTTGCCCGGGTAATCCATATCGTAGGGTCTCCAGCATCAGCAGGACCGCCTCGCCGGCGCGAGGGCCGGCGGCCGACACCGAGGAGCGACGCCCGTGACGCAGACGCCTCAGGTTCCCCAGACCGGGCAGACCGGGCAGACCGGCCTGGCCGAGCCCCGGCTCTCGGGTGTGCGGAACTTCCGCGACGTGGGCGGCCTGCCGACCGGCGACGGGCGGACCGTCCGGCGCGGGGTGCTCTACCGCAGCGGGCACCTGGCGAAGGCCACCCCCGAGGACGCCGCGTTCCTCTCCTCCCTCGGCCTGCACACGGTCTTCGACTTCCGCAACGACGCCGATGTGGCCCTCGACGGCCATGACATCGAACTGGACGGCGTGCGCCATGTGAACATCCCGCTGACCGACCCGGCCGACGGCGCGGAGTTCTGGCGGATGGTGCGGGACGGCGACCTCACCCAGCTCCGCGCCGCGCTGGGCGACGGCAAGGCCGCCCTGCGGATGTCGAGCACCTACCGCGTCATCGTCAAGACCCGTACCACCGAGCACAGCCGGGTGCTGCACGCGCTCGCCGAGGACAGCGTGCCCGCGCTGATGCACTGCGCGGCGGGCAAGGACCGGGCGGGGCTGTCCATCGCGGTCACCCTGCTCGCGCTGGGGGTGGAGCGGGACGCGATCGAGGAGGACTACCTGGCGAGCGCCGCCCCGCACCGCCGCTACCGGTTCCGCCGCTCGGACAACTCCCCCGCCGCCCTGACCCCGGAGGTCGAGGACCTGCTCAGCCCGCTCTTCGACGCCCGGCGCGAGTACCTGGCCGCCGCCTTCACGACGATCGAGGAGGAGTGGGGCACGGTCGACGCCTACCTCACCCAGGGACTGGGCTTCGGGCCGGAGCGGCGCGAACGGCTGCGCGCCCGGATGCTCGACGGCTGACCGGCCGGAACGGCCGGACGGGCCGGGCCGGCGGCCCAGCCCCCGCACCCCTGGGGGCCCGGCCGCCGGGCCGCCCCGTCCTCGGCCCCGCCCCGTCCTCAGCCCCGGTTCCCGCCCGCCGTCTCGCGCAGCGCGCGCAGCGACTGCCGCAGCGAGCCCAGGGTGGCCAGGACGGCGGTCGGCTCGTAGCCGCAGTGCGCCATGCAGTTGGCGCAGCGCGGGTCGCGGCCCCGCCCGTAGGCCTCCCAGTCGGTCTCCTCGACCAGCTCCCGGTAGGTGGGGACGTAGCCGTCGCTCATCAGGTAGCAGGGCCGCTGCCAGCCGAACAGGGAGTAGTTGGGGATGGCCCAGGCCGTGCAGCGGAAGTCCGCCCGGCCCTCCAGGAAGTCGAGGAAGAGCGGGCTGTGGTTGAGCCGCCACCGGCGCCGGTTGCCGCCCGCGAAGGCCTTGGCGAACAGCTCGCGGGTCTGGGCGACGCCGAGGAAGTGCTCCTGGTCGGGCGCCTTCTCGTAGGCATAGGCGGGAGAGATCATCATCTCGTCCACCCGCAGCTCGTCATTGAGGTAGTCGAGGACCTCGACGACGGTCTGCGGGGTGTCGGTGTTGAAGAAGGTCGAGTTGGTGGTGACCCGGAAGCCGCGCCGCTTGGCCTCCTTGATCGCCTCCACGGCCTCGTCGAACACGCCCTCCTTCGCGACGGAGGCGTCGTGCCGCTCGCGCAGGCCGTCGATGTGCACCGCGAAGGCGAAGTAGCGCGAGGGTTCGAACTTGTCGAGGTGCTTGCGCAGCAGCACGGCGTTGGTGCAGAGGAAGACGTACTTCCTGCGCGCGGTGAGCTGCCGCACGATCTCGTCGATCTGCGGGTGCATCAGCGGTTCGCCGCCCGCGATGGACACCATGGGCGCGCCGGACTCCAGGACCGCGCCGACGGCCTGGGCGACGGGCATCCGCTGCCGGAGCACGCCGGCCGGATGCTGGATCTTCCCGCAGCCCTCGCACTTGAGGTTGCAGGCGAAGAGCGGTTCCAGCTCGACGATCAGCGGGAACTTCTCCCGGCGGCGGAGCTTCTGGGCGAAGAGATAGGTTCCGACCCGGATGGTCTGGCGGAGCGGCATGGCCATCTGGCTCACCTCCTGGGGAGCGGCAGGGAACGGTGCCATTCGTAGAAAGCCGGCAGGACGGTCCGCAGGACGCGGAAGGCCGATATTCCACGGAGGACCGTGCCGCCCCGGGCCAGTTCGCGCTCCGGGGTGTCCACGACCACCCGTACGGCGGCAACGGGGCGCGCTCCCGCGGCCAGGGCGGTGCGGAGGACGGCGGCGGACTCCATGTCGGCGGCGATGGCTCCGCTCGCGTGCAGCCGGGCGCGCTCGGCGCCCCGTACGAGGTGGTCGGTGCCGGCCAGGGGTCCGGTGTGGACGGTGGTGCCGGGACGGGCGCGGGCGAGCCGGGCCAGCGCGGTGGCCAGCGCGGCCGTGCCCGTGCAGGGGACGCGGACGTCCCCGTCGCGGGTCTCGGCGGCGACGACCAGGTCGCCGGGGCGCATCCCCGGGGCGAGAGCCCCGCAGAAACCGGTGGCGAGGACGGCGGTGCCGACCGCGTACGGGTCCGCGCGGCCCAGGCCGCGGAGCACGGCGCGCTCGGCGGACCGGGGTCCCATGCCGGTGCGCAGGACGGTCACGGCGGCGGGCGCTCCGCTCCGGTCGCCGCCGCGCAGGGCGAGCCGTTCGATGCCGAGCGCGCAGGCGATGAGCAGCGCCCCGGGTCCGCCGTCCCGGGCCATCAGGCGTCCCGCGGGCCGGTCCGGGGCGGCCGGCCCACGGCGGTCAGGTAGCGGCCGAGGGCGGTGAGCGGGAACACCTGCCGGTAGAGGTGGTAGTTGATGGAGAAGTCCCAGGGGAAGCCCGTGCCGGTGAACTGGGGTTCGTCCCAGGAGCCGTCCTCGCGCTGGGTGCGGGCGAGCCAGCCGACGCCGCGTTCGACGGCCTTCCCGTCCTCCTCCCCGGCGGCGAGCAGGGCGAGCAGGGCCCAGCCGGTCTGGGAGGGGGTGGACGCGCCGCGGGCGATCCACTCGGGGTCCGGGTAGGAGCGCAGGTCCTCGCCCCAGCCGCCGTCCTCGTTCTGGACGCTTCGGAGCCAGTCGACGGCGCGGCGGATCGCGGGGTGGTCCGCGGGGACGCCGGCGGCGACGAGGGCGGGGACGGCGGAGCCGGTGCCGTAGAGGTGGTTGACGCCCCAGCGGCCGAACCAGGCCCCGCTGGGCTCCTGTTCGGCCAGCAGCCAGTCCACGGCGCGCCGGACGCGCGGGTCCCCGGCCAGGCCCTCGGCGGCGAGCATCTCCACGACGTGCGCCGTGACGTCGGCGGACGGCGGGTCGATGACCTCGCCGAAGTCGCAGAACGGCAGCCGGTTGGGGAAGGCGCTGGTGTTGTCGGCGTCGAACGCGCCCCACGCGCCGCCCGCGGACTGCATGCCGAGGGTCCAGCGGACGGCCCGGCGGACGGCCCGGTCGACCCGCTCGGGGTCGGGGTGGGCGGTGCGGCGGAGGGCGAGGACGACCTCGGCGGTGTCGTCGGTGTCCGGGTAGTTGTCGTTGTGGAACTCGAACGCCCAGCCGCCCGGGGCCAGTCCGGGACGGCGGACCGACCAGTCGCCGGGGCGCAGCACCTGTTCGCCGAGCATCCAGTCGGCGGCCTGCACGAGGGCGGGGTGGTCCGGCGGCAGTCCGGCGTCGGTGAGGGCGATGGTGGCGAGGCAGGTGTCCCAGACCGGCGACTGGCAGGCCTCGACCATGCGGCTGGGTCCGCCGCCGGGGCCGGGCACGTCGTGCCAGACGGCGAACCGGTCGAGCGAGTCGAGCCCGGCGCGGAGCACGGGGTGGTCGAGGTCGTAGCCGAGCAGGTGGAGGGCGATGACGGAGTAGACGGCCGGCGGCTGGATGCCGCCCCAGCAGCCGTCGTTCTCCTGGCGTTCGACGATCCAGCGGGCGCAGGCCCGCAGCGCCGCGCGCCGCAGCGGGGGCGGCGCCACCCGGCGGTAGGTATGCAGGGCCCGGTCGAGGCGCTGGAAGACGCGGTCCCAGCCGGTGGCCCGGGGTTCGGCGTGCCGCTGGGCCGCGTCCGGGTCCGGGTGGAGTTCGCCGAGGGGGAAGGGGGCCGGGCGCACCGGGCGCAGGGCGGACACGACGGCGAGCGGCACGATGGTCTGCCGGGCCCAGCAGCCGAAGTCGTAGATGTTGAGCGGGAACCACTTCGGCAGGTAGATCATCTCGGGCGGCAGTTCGGGCAGCCGTTCCCAGGGCCACCAGCCGAAGAGGGCGAGCCAGATCCGGGTGAAGACGCGGGTGGCGGCGATGCCGCCGTGCTCGCGCACCCATGCGGAGGCGGCGGCCATGTGGGCGTCCGCGGGGGCGTCGCCGGCGAGCCGGAGGGCGACGTAGGCCTCGACGGTGGCGGAGAGGTCCCCGGGGCCGCCGTGGAAGGTGGCCCAGGTGCCGTCGGGGCGCTGGCAGGAGCGGATGAAGCGGGCGGCGGCCTCGGTGGTCCGCCGGTCGCCGGTGCCGAGGAACTGGCGGAGCAGCAGGTCCTCGGCGTCCATGGTGACGTTGGTCTCCAGGTCGCCCTTCCACCAGCCCTCGTCGTGCTGCCGGCCGAGGAGGTTCCGCACCGCGCGCGCGGCGGCGCGCTCGGCGGCGGCGGGGGTGTCGTCACGGGGCCCGGGGGCGGGCAGACCCGGCCCGGCGGCCCGGAGCCGGGATCCGGCGGATACGGCGCCGGGTGGCGCGGTGCCGCACGACGCGGTGCCGGGTCCTGCGCTGCTGGGTCCTGCGCTGTTGGGTGCTGCGCTGCTGACGGGCACCGTGCCGGGCGACGCGGCGCCGGCGGGCGCGGTGGTGGCAGGCGCGGTGGTGGCAGGCGCGGTGGTGGCAGGCGCGGTGGTGGCAGGCGCGGTGGTGGCAGGCGCGGCACCGGGACCGGCCGCGCCTGCGGGCGCGGCAACGGGCGACGCGGCGCCCGGGCGGGCGGTTTCCGCTTCGGGGGCGGCGGGCGGGGCCGGGAGCGGGCCGGGCGGTCCGCCGGCCGGGATGGCGGGGGGCCGGGGCCCCGAACCGCCGTCGGTCGTCGCTGTCATGGCTTCCCCTTCGTGCAGTGGACGCTCTGCTGTGCCGGGGTGCACCGGCCGCCGCGCGCCGCCCGGGAGGGCGTGCGGCGGCGGCCGGTGGCTACGCCTGTATGTGCCGGCGGTTCTCTCCGCGTGCGGCCGCGGCACCGGCCGGTGCCGCGGTCGTCCCGCCCGGTGCGCGCCCCGTCATTTGCGCCGCACGACCACGAAGTCCGCGAGAGCGACGAACTGTTCGCGGACCCGCGGATCCAGGTCGACCCGGTCCAGCGCGCCGATCGCGGCGGCGTGCTGCCGCTGGGCCTCCTGAGAGGTCCAGGTGCGGCCGCCGGCCTCCTCGATGAGCGCGGCGCGCTCGGCGAACTCGGTCTCGTCGAAGTCCTCGGTGCGGTCGCTCTTGGCGTCGACGGCGAGGATCGCGGCGAGCCGGTCGGAGGCGGCTCCGCCGGCGGCGAGGGCCGCGACGACCGGCAGGGACTTCTTCCGCTGCCGCAGGTCGCTCCAGGTCTGCTTGCCGGTCGACTCCGGGTCGCCCCAGATGCCGAGCAGGTCGTCGACCGCCTGGAAGGCGAGGCCGAGGTGGTAGCCGTAGGACTCCAGGCTGTCGGCGAGATGGTCGTCGGCGCCGCCGAGGACGGCGCCGATGGAGGTGGCGCAGGCGAGCAGGGCGCCCGTCTTGTTCCCCTCCATGCGCAGGCACTCCTCGACGGTGACCCGCTCCCGGTGCTCGTAGGAGATGTCCTGGGCCTGGCCGTCGATGAGCTTGCGGGTGGCCGTGGTCAGCCGCCGCGCGGCGCGGGCGGCCTCGGGCGTGCCCATCTCCAGCAGGATCTCGCCCGCCAGGGCGAAGAGGGCGTCGCCGACGAGGACGGCGAGGGCGGGGCCGTGCACCTTCCAGACGGTGTCGCGGTGGCGGCGCTGCTCGTCGCCGTCCATGAGGTCGTCGTGGAGCAGGGAGAAGTTGTGCACCAGCTCCACGGCGACGGCGCCGGGGATGCCGGACTCCGCGGAGGCCCCCGCGGCCTCGGCGGACAGCAGCGCGAGCGCCGGGCGCACCGCCTTGCCGCCGTCGCCGTCGGCGGGTCTGCCCTCGGCGTCGATCCAGCCGAAGTGGTAGGCGGCGACGGTGTCCATGGGCGGTGCGAGCCGGGCCACGGCTGCCCGCAGCACCGGCGTGGCGAGCGTCCGTCCGCGCAGCAGCAGCGCGGCGACGTCCGCGGTGTCGATGGCGGGTTGCGCCGTATTCACTGTCTCTCCTTCGGTTCTTCCGCGGCCGGGGGTGCCGGGCCGCGCGGTGGCCTGCGCTGTCTCCTGCGACCGCGGCTCCGGGGCGGGCGCGCGATGCGCGGGCCGGGCGGTCGCGGCCTGGGACGTGCTGGTCATACGGCCCTGCCTTCCTGGGTACGTCCCCGCGGGATGCTCCCGGGGGACGGGGCGGTTGGGGCGGTGCCGGCCGCGGTGCCGGCCGCTCCGGACGGTCCCGGGCTCCGGGGCGCGGGACGGGGTGCCGGGCATCCTCGGCGCTCCGTACCGTGGCGTGGTGGCGGCATCAGGCGGCCTCCTGCCGGGGGGCCGGCCGCCCGGGGCCCGGGGGCGGGTCCGGGTGAGTCCGGACGGTGCGGAGGTGGCGCAGGGCCGCGGCGGCGGCGGTGGCGCCGCTGCGGGCCGCGCCCTCCATCGTGGCGGGCCATCCGGTGGCCGTCCATGCCCCCGCGAGGTGGAGCCCGGGGGCGCGGGTGCGGGCGGGCGGGCGGAGCCGTCCGGTGCCGGGGGCGGGGTCGAAGGTCGCGGCGCGTTCGCGGGTGACGAAGAAGTCGGCGACCCGGGCGTTCCGGGCAGCGGGCAGCAGCCGCTCCAGCTCGGGCAGGAAGCGGCGGCGGAGCTCCGCGACGGGCAGGTCGATGATGTCTCCGGCGGCCGACTGCGACAGGGCGAGGTACTGGGCGCCGCCGGTGAGCCCGGAGGGCTCCGTCCGGTCGAAGACCCATTGGACGGGGCTGCCCAGCGCGGCGAGGAAGGGGCGGCGCAGCACCCTGCGATCGTAGACGACATGGAGATTGAGGATCGGCGCGGTCCCGATCTCCAGCAGCCGCCCCGGGTCGTCGAGGGCGCCGTCGGGCAGCAGCCGGTGCGCCTCGTCCTGCGGCACGGCGAGGACGACGGTGTCGGCGGTCAGGGTCTCCGGTCCGGCCAGGGCGCCGGTGACGGCGACCCGCCAGCCGCCGGACCCGGCGTCCGGGCGGTGGAGCGCGCGGGCGCGGGTGCGGAGCAGGACGCGGACTCCGGCGTCCGCCAGGGCCCGGCGGGTGCGGGTGTCGTGGAGGTCTCCGAGCGGTACGCGCGACCAGCCGATGTCCGCCGCGCCAGGGGCGGAGAGCAGCCCGATCCGGAAGACCATGGCGGCCAGTGCCAGGGACGCCCGGTCGGCGGGGGCGTTGAGGGTGGCGACGCCGATGAGGTCCCACAGCGCCTCGACGGCGCGCGGGGACTGGCCCCGCCGGCGGAGCCAGCCGCCGAAGTCGGTGCCGTCGAGCGCCGGGTCGGCCGGGTCGAGGCGGCGCAGGGCGAGCGCGGCGCGGGCGGCGGCGGCGCGCTCGGCGAGGGAGAGGTGCGGATAGCGGGCGAGGGAGCCCGCGAGGTGCAGCGGTACGGGCAGCGCGGAGCGGCGCAGCCGTCCGGCGCGGTTCCGGGCGGCGTCCAGGACGGGCACGTCGAGGCGGTGCTGCACGGGCGCCAGTCCCCCGGCCCCGATGCGGTCGAGGAGCGCGCGGTAGGCGGTGCAGCAGCGCAGGTGGACGTGCTGGCCGTTGTCGGCGGTGAGGTCCCCGGCCGGGGAGGCGCGGTGGAAGGAGAAGGCGAGCCCGCCGAGGCGCGGCCGTGCCTCGGTGAGGGTGACGCGGACACCGGCGTCGGCGAGCGCCAGGGCGGCGGCCGTGCCGGCGATGCCGCCGCCGACGACCACGGCGGTGCGCCCGGCGGCCCCGGACGGGCCGGGGCCGGCGGTGGGCGCGGCCGGGCCGGGCCGGGGCGGGGAGGGTTCCGGGACCGGCGGGCGCATCAGCCGCGCCCTCCGGCGCCGTGTGCCCGGTGGCGGCCGGTGCGGCGGGTGATGTGCCGGGCGTCCAGGCCGGAGAGGCCGCGCACGGCGACGTACGCCTTCTCGGGGGCGGGCAGGGAGACCCGGCCGTGCAGGACGGCCTCGGGGTCGCGGGCGATGCGGTCGAGCAGCCGCCGGTAGATGCCGGCCATGGCGGCGACGCAGGCGCCGCTGCGCCGGTCGAGGAGCGGCAGCAGCCGGAAGCCCTCGGCGAACAGGGCGCGGGCGCGCCGCGCCTGGTAGTGGACCAGGCCGGTGAAGTCGGCGCCGGGCGGGGGCACGGGGGTGTGGAAGCCCGCGGTGCAGCCGAACTTGGCGAGGTCGTCGGCGGGGAGGTAGAGGCGGCCCTGCGCGGCGTCCTCACGGACGTCCCGGAGGATGTTGGTGAGTTGGAGGGCGAGGCCGAGGGTGTCGGCGTACTCGGGGGCGCGTTCGGCCTCGCGCGCGCTGTTGCCGTGGGGGTCCGTGACCCCGAATACGCCGAGGGACAGCCGGCCGATCGTGCCGGCGACCCGGCGGCAGTACGTCCGGAGGTCGTCCCAGGTGTCGTAGGTCTCGCCGCGCACGTCCATCAGGACGCCGTCGATGAGTTCGTCGAGCGCGGCCAGGGGGATCGGGAAGCGCCCGGCGGCGTCGGCGAGGGCGACGGCCACCGGGTCGGTGTCGTCGGTGCGGACGCCGCCGTCGCGCACCCGCGCGAGAAGGGCGCGGGTCGCGTCGAGGCGGGCGAGCTTGGCGGCCGGCGGGAGGTCGCCGTCGCCGATGTCGTCGACGCGGCGGGAGAAGGCGTACAGCGCCGACATGGCCTGCCGTTTCCCGGGGGGCAGCAGGCGGATGCCGTAGGCGAAGTTGCGGGCCTGGTGCCCGGTGACGGTCTCGCAGTAGCGGTACGCGGCGAGCACCGGCGCCGGGACGGACGCGGGCGCGGACGCGGGCGCGGACGGGGTCATGGTCCGGCTCACCCCTCTCTTCGCAGTGTGGCGGCCACCGCGCGCAGGAGGGCGGTTCGGGTGGGCCTGGGCGGTCCGGGCAGCACGTCGTGGCCGGCGGCCGCGATGGCGGCCAGCGCCGCCCTGCCGCCCGCGACGAAGCCGGCGAGCAGCAGCTTGAGCCGCCCGGAGACGCTGCCCACGAGCGGGGCGCCCTCGTCCAGCAGGGCACGGGCGCGGTCGGCCTCGTGGCGGACGAGGGCGCGCACCCGGGCGTTCGCGGCGGGGCGGCGCAGATCGTCCTCCCGCACGCCGAAGCGCTCCATGTCCTCGGCGGGGAGGTAGACGCGGCCGCGGGCGAGGTCCTCGGCGACGTCCTGGAGGTGCTCGGTGATCTGCAGGGCGGTGCAGACGGCGTCGGAGCGGCGGACGCGCTCGGGGCTGGTGGTGCCGGTGACGGCGAGGACGAGCCGGCCGACAGGGTTGGCGGAGAGCTCGCAGTAGGCGAGCAGGTCCTCGTAGCGGGCGCAGCGGTGAACGTGCTGGTCGCGGCGGTTGGCCGCGATGAGGTCGAGGAACGGCCCGGGGGCGAGCCGGTGGCGCCGCACGGTGGGGGCGAGCGCGCGCAGCAGGGGGTGGCGCGGGCTGCCGCCGGGCGTGAAGACGCGGCGGAGATCGGTCTCGACGGCGTCGAGCAGGGCGAGCCGGTCGCCGGCGTCCCCGGGTGCGGCGCCGAGCAGGGCGGCGTCGGTGCCGCCGGGGGCGAGGTCGCCGTCGCCGATGTCGTCGACCAGGCGCGCGTAGCCGTAGACGGCCATGAGGTCGGCGCGCCAGGGGCGCGGCAGGAAGAACGGGGCGACGGGGAAGTTCTCGCGCGCGGCCTTGTCGAGCACGGCACCGGAGTGCGGGTCCGTGCCGGCGGTCACCGGGTCCCGCCCGGTGACCGGCGTGCGGCGCAGCGGGACGGGGGCGGGGTGCGCCGCGGGACGGCGGCGTCCCGGAGCTGAGGGGTTCCCGTAGCCATGGCCGTCACATCCCCTGTTCTACACGCTCCCCCCAGAACATACGATTTCGGACACGCCGTTCGCGGGACCCGCGCCCGGCGCCACGGGGCACGGGGCACGCCGACACGGCGGCGTTCTGGAGGACTTGCCCCTGAATCGGCGCCGTCCAGCCTCTGCGGTACGTGCTGCCGGCCGGTGCTCCGGGGCGGGTGGCGCCGGGCGTCTTCCCCGTTTCCCGCTCGGGGCAGCCCGTTCCTGGGGCCGGGGCCGGGTCCGGGCCGTGTCCCGTACGCCGGAGCAGGGTGCGGGCGGGCCGACAGGGAGCGGGCCCCGCCGGACGGTGAACCGTCCGGCGGGGCCCCGTGGTGTGCGGGCCCGGTGCCGTGTCCGGGCCGCTTTCGCGTACGGGCGCGGAGGCCGGGCTACTTCCCGGACTCCTTCTCGTACGCCTTGATCACTTCGTCGGTCGGCCCGTCCATGCGGAGCTTGCCGCTCTCCAGCCACAGCACCCGCTCGCAGGTGTCGCGGATGGACTTGTTGTTGTGGCTGACCAGGAAGACCGTGCCGGCCTCCTTGCGCAGCTCGCGGATGCGGGCCTCGGAGCGCTTCTGGAACTTCCGGTCGCCGGTGGCCAGGGCCTCGTCGATCATGAGGACGTCGTGGTCCTTGGCCGCCGCGATGGAGAAGCGCAGCCGGGCCGCCATGCCGGAGGAGTAGGTGCGCATCGGCAGGGTGATGAAGTCACCCTTCTCGTTGATCCCGGAGAAGTCGACGATGTCCTGGTAGCACTCGCGGATCTGCTCGCGGGACATGCCCATCGCCAGGCCGCCGAGTATGACGTTCCGCTCGCCGGTGAGGTCGTTCATCAGGGCCGCGTTGACGCCCAGCAGGGACGGCTGGCCGTCGGTGTAGACCTTGCCGCGCTCGGCGGGGAGCAGCCCGGCCACGGCCTTCAGCAGGGTGGACTTGCCGGAGCCGTTGGAGCCGATCAGGCCGATGGCCTCGCCGCGGTAGGCGGTGAAGGAGACGCCCTTGACGGCGTGCACCTCGCGCATCCCGGCCGGCGCCTTGCGGCGGATCAGCCGGTTGAGGGCGGCGGTGGCGCTGCCCTTGCCGCGCGGGCCGCCGTTGACCCGGTAGACGATGTGGAGGTCGTCGGCGATGACGGTGGGGACCCGCGCCGCGGGGGCGCCGCCGGCGTGGGTCTCGCTCTGCTGCTCAGCCACGGCCGTAACGCTCCTCAGCCTTCCAGAAGTAGATGAACCCGCCGATGCCGGCGACCAGCGCCCAGCCGAGGGCGAGGGCCCAGACGTGGTCGGGCAGGTAGTCGTTGCCGTACCCGTCAATCAGGGCGAACCGCATCAGGTCCATGTAGACGGCGGCGGGGTTGGCGAGCATGACCTCGGCGAGCCAGCCCGGGGCGTGGGCCTTGGAGAGCATGTAGTCCAGCGGGAACATCACGCCGGACGCGTACATCCACGTCCGGGTGACGAAGGGCATCAGCTGGGCGAGGTCCGGGGTCTTGGCGCCCAGCCTGGCCATGACCATGGCCAGCCCGGAGTTGAAGACGAACTGCAGCACCAGGGCCGGGAGCACCAGCAGCCATGACATCCGCGGAAAGTGCCCGAAGGCGGCCAGCACCAGCACCAGGACGATCATCGAGAACAGCAGTTGCTGGAGCTGCTGGAGCGAGAAAGAGATGGGGAGCGAGGCGCGGGGGAAGTGCAGCGCACGGACCAGTCCCAGGTTCCCGGAGATCGACCGTACCCCGGCCATCACCGAGCTCTGGGTGAAGGTGAAGACGAAGACCCCGGTCACGAGGAAGGGAACATAGACATCGTGCTCCATGCCTCCCCGCGCGCCCAGCAGCAGCCCGAAGATCAGGAAGTACACCGCCGCGTTCAGCAGCGGTGTCGCCACCTGCCAGGCCTGCCCCAGCTTCGCCTGGCTGTACTGGGCGGTCAGCTTGGCCTGCGAGAAGGCGAGGATGAAGTGGCGCCGCCCCCACAGCTGCCGGACGTATTGCACGAGAGAGGGCCGGGCCCCGCTCACCGTCAGTCCGTACTTCGCGGCGAGCTCGGCCGGGGACAGGCCGTCGTCGGGGGATGGCGGGGCGCTCACCGCGACCGCACCTTTGTGCGATGTCGTCTCACTCACAAGTGGAAACTTTCGTCCTCATGTAACGCAGCCATAGGGAACGCAGCCGAACCGGGCCGGTCTGAGCCCGTTCCGACACACGTCCGATGCTCTCAGGGGTAGAGCTTGTCAGATGATGGGAGGCCGGCCCAGTCGGGTCAGGCGCCATACCGTACGCCACTTCATGGGACGGCGCGGTCCGCAGGGCGAGCGCCAGCCCTCGGCGAAGCCCCCGAACCAGGCGCGCAGGGCGGGGCCGGACGGGCGGCGCACCAGCGTGAGCAGCAGCCACACCCCCAGGTACAGCGGCACCAGCGGGAGCGGGAGGTTGCGGCGGGCCAGCCAGACCCGGTTGCGGGCCACCATGCGGTGGTAGACCGCGTGCCGGCTGGGGGCCGTGGTGGGGTGGAAGAGCACCAGGTCGGAGCGGTAGTCGATCATCCAGCCCGCGTCCAGGGCCCGCCAGGCGAGGTCGGTCTCCTCGTGGGCGTAGAAGAAGTCGTCCGGCAGTCCGCCGACCTGCTGGAGGACGGCGGTGCGGACGGCGTTGGCGCCGCCGAGGAAGGTGGTGACCCGGGAGGAGCGCATCGGGTCGGAGGCGCGCAGCCGGGGGACGTGGCGGCGCTGGGTGACCCCGGTGTCGGGGTCGGCGATGCGGAAGCTGACGATGCCCAGCTCGGGGTCGGCGGCGAAGGCCTCCCGGCAGAGCTCGGCGGTGTCGGTGTTCGGCAGCAGGCCGTCGTCGTCGAGGAAGAGCAGGACGTCGACGTCGCGGCCGCCGGGCCCGAAGGCCTCGATGCCGACGTTGCGCCCGGCGGGGATGCCGACGTTCTCCGGCAGCTCGATGGTCCTGACCGTCAGGTCGGGCACCATCAGCTCGGGCAGCGGTGAGCCATTGCCCACGACCACGACCTCGATCGGGTCGCCGTCCTGCTTGGCGACCGAGTCGAGCAGCGCGCGCAGCTCCTCGGGGCGGTTGCCCATGGTGAGGACCACCGCCCCGAGCCTCATCGCGGGGGCGCTCACTTCAGCCTGCTGGAGGCCAGGACGGACACGAGGTGGAGCAGCGTCTGCAGCAGCGCGATACCCGCCAGGACGGCCACCCCGAGCCGGGAGAAGAACAGGTCGTCCCGGACCGCGTCGAGGACCGCCAGCAGCAGGATCAGCAGGGACGCCTCGACGCCGAGGACGAGCCGGTGGAACTTCAGCGCCGCGGCCGCCCTGCGGGCCATCGCCATGCCGGAGGAGCGCGGCTCGGACGCCGCCTCCTTGACGGGCGGCAGCCCGCCCTGGTGGCGGGCGACGCCGACGAGGTCCGTCTCCGCCTTGATCAGGACGGCGCCGAGGGCCGCGAGGGTGCCGAGGAACGCCCACAGCCAGTCGATGCGCCCCTCCCCCCACAGGTCGGCGGCGCGCAGCCCGAAGCCCACGAGGACCGCGGCGTCGCACAGATAGGCGCCGACCCGGTCGAGGTAGACCCCGCCGAGGGAGAACTGCTTCTTCCAGCGGGCGACCTCGCCGTCGACACAGTCCAGCAGCAGGTAGAGCTGGACCGCCAGCACACCGAGCACGGCCCCGGTGATCCCCGGCACCAGCAGGGCCGGGGCGGCGAGGACGCCGAAGACGGTCATCACGTAGGTCAGCTGGTTGGGCGTGACCCGCGTGTTCACCAGGTGCCGGTCCACACGCAGCGAGAGTTCGCGCATGTAGAGCCGGCCGGCCCAGTGCTCGCCGCTCCGCCGGTCCTTCACCCCCGGGGGGTGAACGACCGGGCGGAGTTCAGCTACTGATGGCTTTGGCATAGTCGGCGTAAGCGTCCCTGATCTGGTCGGTGGAGAGGTTCAGGTGCTCCAGGATCGTGTAGCGCCCGGGGCGGGTCTGCGGGGCGAACTCCACGGCCTTGGCGAATTCCTCGTCGGTGAAGCCGATCTCGCCGGGGAGCACCGGCAGGCCGTGCCGCCGCAGCACCTCGACCATGTGCGCGGCCTGCTCGTGGGCGCCGCGCAGATGCATCGCGAAGGCGGCACCGAGCCCGCACTGCTCGCCGTGGGCGGCGGCGCGCTTGGGGTAGAGCAGGTCGAGGGCGTGGTTGATCTCGTGGCAGGCGCCGGAGGCCGGGCGGCTGTCGCCGGCGACCGACATGGAGATGCCGGTCATGACCAGGCCCTCGGCGAGCACGGTGAGGAAGTCGTCGTCCCCGCAGCCGCCGGGGTGGCGCAGCACCGCCTCGCCGGACTGCCGGGCCATGGCGGCGGCCAGGCCGTCGATCTGCTCACCGGTCTCCCGGTGGGACAGCTCCCAGTCGGCGACGGCGGAGATGTTGGAGATGACGTCGCCGACGCCGGAGCGGACGAAGCGGATCGGCGCCTCGCGGATCACATCGAGGTCGATGACGATCGCGATGGGGTTCGGCACCCCGTACGAGCCGCGGCCCGCGTCGTTGTCGAGGGTGGCGACCGGCGAGCAGAGACCGTCGTGCGAGAGGTTCGTCGCGACGGCGACCAGCGGGAGGCCGATCCGCGCCGCGGCGAACTTCGCACAGTCGATGATCTTGCCGCCGCCCATGCCGACGACCGCGTCGTAGTGGCCGGACTTCATGGCGTCGGCCAGCTTGATCGCCTCGTCGAGGGTGCCGCCGCCGACCTCGAACCAGGCCGCCCCGGGCAGCGCCGGCGCGAACCGCTCGCGCAGCGCCGCGCCGGAGCCGCCGCTGATCGCGATGGCCAGCTTGCCGGAGGCGGAGATCCGCTGGTCGACGAGGATGCCCGCCAGGTCGTCCAGGGCGCCGGCGCTGATGTCGACGACGACGGGGGACGGAATGAGACGGGTCAGTACCGGCACGCGATCTCCCGTCCGCGGGCGAGGTCGTCGTGGTTGTCGATCTCGACCCACTGGACATCGCCGATCGGGGCGACGTCGATGGTGAAGCCGCGGTTGACCAGCTCCTGGTAGCCGTCCTCGTAGTAGAGGTCGGGGTCCTTTTCGAAGGTGGTCTTGAGCGCGTCGGCCAGCTCGGCGGCGGCCTCGGCCTCGATCAGGGTGACGCCGATGTACTCGCCGGTGGCCTCGGAGGGCTCCATGAGCTTGGTGATCCGCTGGACGCCCTTCCCGGGGTCCGTGATGACCTTCATCTCCTCGTCGGCGAGGGACTTCACCGTGTCGAGGGCGAGGATGATCTTCTGCCCCTGGCCGCGGGCGGCGAGCAGGGTCTTCTCGACGGAGACGGGGTGCACGGTGTCGCCGTTGGCGAGGATCACGCCCCGGGTGAGGACGTCACGGGCGCACCAGAGGGAGTAGGCGTTGTTCCACTCCTCGGCCTTGTCGTTGTCGATCAGGGTGATCTTCAGGCCGTACTTCTTCTCCAGGGCCTCCCGGCGCTCGTACACGGCCTCCTTGCGGTAGCCGACGACGATGGCCACCTCGGTCAGGCCGACCTCGGCGAAGTTGCCCAGGGCGATGTCGAGGACGGTGGTGGCCTCGGGGTTGTCCGCGGGGCCCACCGGCACCAGAGCCTTGGGCAGGGTGTCGGTGTAGGGGCGCAGACGCCGTCCGGCGCCGGCTGCCAGCACGAGGCCGATCATGCGGGTTCTCCTGATTCGTCGTGTACGGCGGGTGCTCCGGAGGAGACCCAGAAGCGGACGCTCTCGATGAGCACCGCGAGCGCGATGACCGCGGCCAGGGCGGTCAGCGCGATGGTGAAACCTGTGGCGGGGAGGAGGGCGGCGGCCGTGACCGCGAGGACCCGTCCTTCCTGTCCCCCGACCGCCCGGACCAGCCAGGCCGGCGGGGCGCCGGTGCCGCCGCGGATGCGGTACACCGTGTCGTAATGATGATAGGCCGCGGCCGCCACCAGCCCGAAAGCCGCCGGCAGGGCCCCGTCCGTCTCCGCGCGGGCCGCCAGTACCAGGATGGTGCCGTACTCGGCCGCGCGGAAGAGCGGGGGGACGAGCCAGTCGAGCGGGCCGGTGAGCGGGCGGGCGACGGCGAGGCCGGACAGGGCCGCGTAGCCGAGCGCCGCGACGACCGGCCAGGGGCCGCCGAACGGGGCGAGCGCGGCCGTGAGCAGGATCAGCGCCACGGCGAGCAGGGCCGCGGCGGGAGCCCCGAGGAGGGCGGGCAGCTTGCGGGCCGGGGCCCGCAGCGCGCGGGCGGCGGCCTCGGCGAGCGGGCCGGAGTCGGCGAGGTCGGCCAGCGCCCGCCCGGCGCGGTCGGTGCGGGGACCCCGCCGGGCGAGGGAGCGCAGCAGCCGGCCGGCGGTGGTGTAGCAGGCGGCGAGGGCGCAGCCGATCAGCAGGGCGTAGAAGACGGTGCGGGGGGTGGTGAGCGCCGTCAACACGGCGATCATCGCCCAGCGCTCACCGATGGGCAGCACGATCATGCGGCGGGCCCAGACGGTCCAGCCGACGCTGTCGAGTCTGCCGGAGAGCGTGGCGGCGGGGCTGGTGTTGCCGGGGGCGTCGTGGTCGGCCTCGTTGAAGGAGAAGTCGACGACGTGCCGCACGGTCTGCAGGATCATCGCGGCCAGGGCGAGGGCCCAGACGTCGTCCCCACCGCGGGCGGCGCCGAGTGCCAGGCCCGCGTAGAAGGCGTACTCCTTGGCCCGGTCGAAGGTGGCGTCCAGCCAGGCGCCGAGCGTGGAGTACTGCAGCGAGTAGCGGGCGAGCTGGCCGTCGGTGCAGTCGAGGACGAAGGAGAAGAGGAGCAGCAGGCCCGCGGCGGCGAAGCCGGGGCGGGTGCCGGTCGCGGCGCAGCCGGCCGCGATCAGCGCCGTGACCAGCGAGGCGGTGGTGACCTGGTTCGGCGTGAGGCCGCGGCGGGCGCACCAGCGGGCGATGTAGCGGGAGTAGGGGCTGACGAAGAAGGTGGTGAAGAAGCCGTCGCGGGCCTTCACGGCGGTGCGCAGCCGCACCTTCTCGTCGTCGGTCTCCGCGACGGCGGCGAGGGCCCGCTCGCGGTCGGCGGGGCCGGCGGGCACGGTGGCGGTCAGCACGCCGAGTTCGGGCCGGTGGACCGGCTCCCCGGCGGCGAGGAGGGCGGCGGCGGCCGCGTCCGGGACGGATCCGGCCGCGGTCCGGGTCGCGGGGGCGGCCCCGGTTCCGGGGGCGCCGGCGCTACCGGGGTGCGGGGTTCCGTCCGCCCGGAGGGCCGGGTCTGCCCCGGGGGCGCCGGGTCCGGCCGGTGCGGCGAGGGCGCGCAGCAGCGCCGCGCGGGCCGCGGGCTGCGCCGTGACGGCGCCGGGGATCGCGGCGGCGGGGAAGCGCGGGTCGGTCAGCGCCAGCCGCAGCGCGTGCCGGTGGGCGACGAGACGGGTGTCCACCAGGGCGACGCGCTCCCCGGCGGGGACGGCGCCGACGTGGGCGGCCGGATCGTCGTCGTCCGCCGCCGCGACCACGGTGAAGCCCAGCGCGCGGAGGTCACTGCGCAGTTGCTCCCCGGCGACCGGCGAACCGGTGAGGATGGCGGTCGACAGACGAACTCACTCCTTGGCAACTGGCATGACCGAGGCGCGGCACACGGGGCCGCGGGCAGGACCCACCCGGCTGCGCACCGTTGGTGGCACGTCGGCAGAGGCTATCCGATCCCCGGAAGCCGCCGTTCATCGGCCGTTTACCCAAGGCCGGAGCGGGGCAGGCGGCGCCGGAGATCATGATCATACGGAGCCGCCGGACGGCCGCGCTCCGCCCCCGCCCCGGGCTCTTCCGCAGGGCCGGGGACGCCGGTGGCCCACGATCCCCCGGCGACGCGTACCGAGGGGCGAAGGCACAGGTCAGAGGGGATGACAACGGTGTTCAGTGCCGTGTTTGCGGATACCCCCGGCCCGTAGTTCACTGGCCTGGCGGTGCGGCCGGAGCGGACCGGCCGCGCGGGGACGGAGGGGATTCCATGAGGGCAGGACACAGCCACGGGCACGCCCATGGCGCCTCACCGGCCCGCGGCGGCACCGCCGCCGCGGCGCACCGGGGCCGGCTGCGGATCGCTCTCGGGCTGACCCTGACGGTGCTCTTCGCCCAGCTGGCGGGCGGGCTGCTCACCGGCTCCCTGGCCCTGCTGGCCGACGCCGGGCACATGGCCACGGATGTCGTCGGGCTCGCCATGGCCCTGCTGGCCATCCGCTTCGCGGGCCGCCCGCCGAGCGAGCAGCGCACCTTCGGTTATGCGCGCGCCGAGATCCTCGCCGCGCTCGCCAACTGCCTGCTGCTGTTCGGGGTCGGCGGCTTCGTGCTGTACGAGGGCGTGGGGCGGCTCTTCCGGCCCACCGAGGTGGAGAGCGGGCTCGCCGTCGTGTTCGGCGGGATCGGCCTGGTGGCGAACGTCATCGCGCTGCTGGTGCTGATGCGCGGCCAGCGGGAGAGCCTCAATGTGCGCGGGGCCTACCTGGAGGTGCTCGCGGACACGCTGGGTTCCGTCGCCGTGATCGTCTCGGCACTGGTGATCACGGCCACGGGGTGGCAGCGCGCGGACGCGGTGGCCTCGCTCGTGATCGGCCTCATGGTGGTGCCGCGGGCGTGGAAACTGCTGCGGGAGGCCCTGGACGTGCTGCTGGAAGCGGCGCCGCGCCATGTGGACATGGCCTCGGTGCGGGAGCACATACTGTCCCAGCCGGGCGTGGAGGACGTGCACGACCTGCATGTGTGGACGATCACTTCGGGGCTGCCCGTGCTGTCGGCGCATGTGGTGGTCAGCCCGGAGGTCCTGGACGTGCTGGGCTACGAGAAGCTGCTGCACGAGCTGCAGGGGTGTCTGGACCGGCACTTCGACGTGGAGCACTGCACCTTCCAGCTGGAGCCGGGCGGGCACGCGGAGCACGAACCGGGCCTGTGCCACTGAGGGCAGCCGCCGCCGGTCCCGGCCCGGCGGCCGGCGCGGCCGGTCCTGTGACGCGGAGACGGCGCCGGTTCCGGCGTAACACCGTGGGCTCCGGGGGATACGCGGCTCCGCCCGCCCCGCCCCGTCCCGGTCCGTCCGCTCGGGGCACACCGGCCCGGTCCGCGGAACGCCCCCGGCCGGTGCCGGCGGGCCGCGCCGGAGGGGTGGGAGCGGTCCCGGACGGGCGCCGGTACAGGGAGGACGCCCCCGTCCACATCCGGCAAGCGACCCTTTTGGGCACCATTCGGGTGTACCTCCGGATATCCGGCGAAGCGGGTCACCCGGTCCGTACGGCAGACTGGTTCGTCGTAGCCGAACCGAAGGATGGCCATGCCGACCACACCAGCCACGACGGCGGACACCCGCTCCCCGCTTCCCGCCGGGGAAGCGGGACCGGTGCCGGGGGGCACCGCTGAACCGATCATGCTCGAACTGGTCGACGAGAACGGCGTGACCACCGGGACCGCGGAGAAGCTCTCCGCGCATCTGCCGCCGGGCCGGCTGCACCGGGCCTTCTCGGTCTTCCTCTTCGACTCCGCCGGGCGGATGCTCATCCAGCGGCGGGCCCTGGGGAAGTACCACTCCCCCGGCGTGTGGTCGAACACCTGCTGCGGCCACCCGTATCCCGGCGAGTCACCGTTCGCCGCCGCCGCCCGGCGCACGGCTGAGGAACTGGGGGTCTCCCCGTCGCTGCTGTGCGCGGCGGGCACGGTCCGCTACAACCACCCGGACCCGGCCTCGGGCCTGGTCGAGCAGGAGTTCAACCACCTCTTCGTGGGCCTCGTCCGGGACGAGCTCCGTCCCGACCCGGAGGAGATCGGCGAGACGGCCTTCGTCACCGCCGCCGAACTGGAACGGCTGCACCGGGAACGGACGTTCTCGGCCTGGTTCCCCACCGTCCTCGACACCGTGCGCCCGGCCGTGCGGGAGCTGACCGGCCCGTCGGCCGGCTGGTAGGACCGGGTTCGCGAACCCCCGGGACCGCCCGGGAGGCAGCAGTCCGCCGGACCCGTCGGACGGCGGGCGGGGCGTCAGGCGGGACCGCCGGGACCGCCGGGACCGCCGCCGAGCGGCAGCCTGACCCAGACCGTCTTGCCGCCGCTCGCCGTCCGCTCGACGTCCCAGGCGCCGCCCGCCTCCCGGGTGAGGGACGTGACGAGCAGCAGCCCGCGCCCGCCGGTGTCGAGCCGTCCGGATTCCAGAGCCGCCGGCCGGTAGGGATGACCGTCCTCGACGGCCACTCCGACCCACCCGGCACCGGCGGAGACCTCGATTCCGATCTCCCGGGTGAGCAGGGCGGCGTGCCGCGCGGCGTTGGCCACCAGCTCGGTGACGATCAGCAGCACGGTGTCCATCAGTTCACCGCGTACCGGCACCGCGCGGCGCACCAGCAGATCGCGGACCGCGCGCCGGGCCCGGGGCGCCGCGGAGTCGACGCACGGTGCGGTGAACCGCCAGGCCCCCGCGTACGGGGGCTCCTCCGGAGCCCGCCGCGACGGCGCCCGGGGGTCTCGCGGCGCTCCCGGCTCCGGCGGCACCGGGAGCTGCCGCCCCTCGTCCGAGGCGCGCGGCCCCTGCCGTGCCTGCCGTGGCTCACGCGGTGCCCCTGGCGCTCGCGGTTCCCGCCGGTCCGGCGGCTCTCCGCCCGGCTGTCCCGCCCACGGGTCCCGGCGGGGCCGGTCCGCGGACGGCGGGCCGGCCTGGGGCGACGGGGCATCGGGTTGCCGAGCCGGCGGGCCTCCGCCCTCGCCGGGGGCGGGCCCGCCGTCCGGCGCGTGCCCGTCCTCCGGTGTCCAGTCCTCCCCCGGTCCGCCTCCCGGCTCGCGCCACGGACCGGAGAGCCGGGCGGCGGGGCCGGCAGGACCGACGGGAGACGACACGGGCCGCGGGTCGGCGGGCGCCTCCCGGGCCCGCTGGTGCTCCGGCCCTCCGGACGGCGGCCCGGGCCGGGGCCGCGGATGACCGGCGGGCGGCTCGTAGGGTGCTCCGGGTCGCTGAACGGGAGAGGGTTCGGGAGCCTGCCGGTGCTGCGGCTCGGGCAACCGGCCCGGTTCGGGCGGCTGTTGCGGCGCCGGCGGTGACGAGGGAGGCGGCGTGTCCGCGGCCTGACGCCCGCCGGCGGCCCGTGCCCGGTCCGGTGCTCCGTCCTCCCAGGTCTCCATCTGGCCGCCCCCTCCGGTTCGTGCGGAGCTTCCCCACCGCCCCCGCCGTGCCCCGCTCCCCCGCCGGGGCAGCCGGGCACACCCGCGCCGGGGCTGCTTCCGCTCCCGGACTGCATGCTGGCAACGGAACGGTCCACTCCGGTCGGCTGCCCGGAAGTGTGCGCCGATCGACAGCTTCTGAGCGTTCCCGTCCGCCGCGACCGGTCCCGGCGACCGGACCCGCTCCCCGCGCCTCCGCACCCGCGCCGCCGCCCGCCCGCGCCTCCGCACCTCCGTACCGGCGCGCGGTACTTGCGCGCCCGTGCGCCCGCCCCCGCCCCCGAGCGCCGTGTCCCGGGCGCCCCGGCGGGGCGGGGCCCTCCCGCCGTGGCCGGGAAGGCCGCCGGTGGTTCCGGGCGGCGCGGAGCGGGGGACGGGGAGCGTCGCGCGCGGCCTCCGCCGTCCCGCGCGCCGTCCCGCGCGCTGACCGGCCACCTCCCCGCCCCCGGCCCCCGAGAGCCCGGATAGCATCCGCGCATGGCGCTCTCCCCCTCCGCCGGTTCCCCCTCCGCCGGCCCCACCGCGGACGCCGGCCCCGCGGCCCCCGCCGGCACCCTGCTGTGCGACGTCCGCGGCGGCGTCGCGACCGTCACCATCCACCACCCCGCGAAGCGCAACGCCATGAGCGCCGCCATGTGGCGTGAGCTGCCCGTGCTGCTGGAACGGCTCGCGGCCGACACCTCCGTGCGGGTCCTGGTGCTCACCGGCTCGGGCGGCACCTTCTGCGCGGGCGCCGACATCACCGAGCTGAGCAGCGGCTCCGGCGAGGAGAGCGGGGAGCCCGCCGGCGGCGGGCCGCAGAGCCTGGCGGTGACCGCCGAGGAGGCGCTGGCCGCCTTCCCCAAGCCCACCCTGGCCGCCGTCCGCGGCTACTGCGTGGGCGGCGGCTGCCAGCTCGCCGCAGCCTGCGATCTGCGCTTCGCCGCCGAGGGGTCCTCCTTCGGCGTCACCCCCGCCAAGCTCGGCATCGTCTACCCGGCGACGGCCACCCGCCGCCTCGCCGCCCTGGTCGGCCCGGCCACGGCCAAGTTCCTGCTGTTCTCCGCCGAGCTGATCGACGCGGACCGCGCCTTGCGCACCGGTCTCGTGGACGAACTGCTGCCGCCGGAGCAACTGGACGAGCGGGTCGCCGAGTTCGCCCGGACCCTCGCCTCCCGGTCGCTGCTGACCCAGGCGGCCGCCAAGGAGTTCGCGAACGGTCCGGCCGGCCCGGACCGTGTAGCCCACTGGGCGGAGCAGGCACGCGGCAGCCGCGACACCGCCGAAGGCGTCACCGCCTTCCTGGAGCGCCGCGCGCCGCGCTTCACCTGGCCGGGCTGAACGCCGCGGCCGCCGCGCGGCCGGGCCCGGTCCGGCCGGAGGACCGTCGGGGCAGGCGGCCCCGACCGGCCGGGCAGCGTGGACGGCCGCCCTTCCCCGGTGTCATTACCGGCGCGTAACCTGCCGGGCATGACGACGACCACCCTGCCGCCGCGCGCCGGACGGCACTGCCACAACGCGGTCAATCCGCTGCACTCGGCCCTCTACTTCTCCCCGGACCTCGGCCGGGAGCTGGAGGCTCTCGGCCTCACCCATCCCCGCGGGGCGTACTTCGCGGGCCGTTCCGCCCCGATGGGCGCCGTGGGGGCGGGCACCGTCACCGCCACCTTCTACAACTTCAGCCATGAACTGGTCGCCCGGCACGTCCCCGCCGTTTGGGAGACCGCCTCTCCCGCGGCCGTGCTCGACGCCCGGCTGCGCGCCGTCGACGTGACCCTCCGCCGGCTGCTGGGCGAGGACGTCATCGCCTCGCCGGAGATGGCCGAGGGCGCCGACCTGGCGCTGCGCGCCACGGAGGCCTGCGGGCGGTCCGGGCGCCCGCTGTACGCGGCGCACGCCGACCTCCCCGTGCCGGAGGAGCCGCACCTCGCCTTCTGGCACGCGGCCACCCTGCTGCGCGAGCACCGGGGCGACGGGCACATCGCGCTGCTCGTCGACGCCGAACTGGACCCGCTGGAGGCCCTGGTGAGCCACACGGCCAGCGGGCGGGGCATGAGGCCCGTCTGGGCCCTGCGGACGCGCGGCTGGACGGAGGCGGACTGGTCCGCGGCCCAGGACCGGCTGCGGGACCGCAAACTGCTCGACGCCGCCGGGGAGTTGACCGACGCCGGCGCCGAGCTGCGCAAGACCCTGGAGGACGAGACGGACCGGCTGGACCGGGCCCCGTACGAGCACCTGGGCGCGGCCGGCGTCGAGCGGCTCACCGCACTGGCGACCGAATGGCGGAACAAGGCGGTCATGGCCGGCGCCTACCCGCCGGACCTCTTCGGCAAGAGCTGAGCGATCGGCCCGGAGGGTGTTTGGACCGGTCCGGTCCGGTCAGACGCGGTGTACGGCAGCACGGATCCGGATGATCCGGGCAGACGTCCCCGAAGCGGACGCAGCCGTCAGAGCACGCCCGACCAGAGGAGGATCACGTGTTCCGTGCCATCGCAGACGCACTCCGGGCCGTCGGCGGCGCCCTGGCCACCGTCGTCACCCTGCCCTTCCGCGTCCTCAGCAAGCTGTTCGGCGGCGCTTCCCGCTCCACCCGCCGGGTCTGACGCGGCCCGCCGCGCCGCTCGTCCGCGCCCGCCCGACGAGTCACCGGCCCGGCTGTCCGTGCCGCCTGCCACAATGCAGGCTCCAGCACGACGACAAGGCGGAACGGGATCGTGACGACGTCGATTGAGGGCAGGATCGCCGAGGAGCTCGGCGTACGGGAACGGCAGGTCAGAGCGGCCGTCGAGTTGCTCGACGGCGGCTCGACCGTGCCGTTCATCGCGCGCTACCGCAAGGAAGCGACCGAGATGCTCGACGACGCGCAGCTGCGCGCCGTCGAGGAGCGGCTGCGCTATCTGCGCGAGCTGGAGGAGCGGCGCACCGCCGTCCTGGAGTCGGTGCGGAGCCAGGGCAAGCTCGACGCCGCCCTGGAGGCGAGCATTCTGGCCGCGGACTCCAAGGCCCGGCTGGAGGACATCTACCTCCCCTTCAAGCCCAAGCGGCGCACCAAGGCGCAGATCGCCAGGGAGGCCGGACTCGAGCCGCTGGCCGACGGCCTGCTGGCCGACCCCTCGATCGAGCCGCGGGCCGCGGCGGCGGCCTTCGTCGATCCGGAGAAGGGCGTCGCGGACGCCGCGGCGGCGCTGGACGGCGCCCGGTCGATCCTCACCGAGCGCTTCGGCGAGGACGCCGACCTCATCGGCGAGCTGCGCGAACGGATGTGGACCCGGGGCCGGCTGACGGCGAAGGTCCGGGAGGGCAAGGAGGAGGCGGGCGCCAAGTTCGCCGACTACTTCGACTTCTCCCAGGGGTTCACCGAGCTGCCCTCGCACCGGGTCCTCGCCATGTTCCGGGGCGAGAAGGAGGACGTCCTCGATATCGCCCTGGAACCGGAGGAGCCGGAGACCGCCGGGGCGCCGACGGCCTACGAGGCGGCGATCGCCCGGCGGTTCGGGATCGCCGACCGCGGCCGCCCGGCGGACCGCTGGCTGGCCGACACCGTGCGCTGGGCCTGGCGCACCCGCGTCCTCGTCCACCTCGGCATCGACCTGCGGCTGCGGCTGCGGCAGGCGGCGGAGGACGAGGCCGTGCGGGTCTTCGCGGCGAACCTGCGCGATCTCCTGCTGGCGGCCCCGGCCGGCTCCCGCGCCACGATGGGTCTCGACCCCGGTTTCCGTACCGGCGTGAAGGTGGCCGTGGTGGACGCGACGGGCAAGGTTGCCGCCACGGAGACGATCTACCCGCACGTCCCGCAGCAGAAGTGGGACGCCTCCCTCGCCACCCTGGCCCGGCTGGCCCGCGAGCACCGCGTCGAGCTGATCGCCATCGGCAACGGCACGGCCTCCCGGGAGACGGACAGGCTGGCGGCCGATCTCATCGCGCGCGAGCCGGAGCTGAAGCTCACCAAGGTGATGGTCTCCGAGGCCGGCGCCTCCGTGTACTCGGCCTCCGCCTTCGCCTCGCAGGAGCTGCCGGAGCTGGACGTCTCGCTGCGCGGCGCGGTGTCCATCGCCCGCCGGCTGCAGGACCCGCTGGCGGAGCTGGTGAAGATCGACCCCAAGTCGATCGGCGTCGGCCAGTACCAGCACGACCTCTCCGAGGTGAAGCTCTCCCGCTCGCTCGACGCGGTCGTGGAGGACTGCGTCAACGGCGTCGGGGTGGACGTCAACACCGCCTCCGCGCCGCTGCTCGGCCGGGTCTCCGGCATCGGCGCCGGGCTCGCCGAGAACATCGTCGCCCACCGCGACGCCCACGGCCCCTTCAAGACCCGCAAGGAGCTCAAGGACGTGGCCCGGCTGGGGCCGAAGGCCTACGAGCAGTGCGCGGGCTTCCTGCGGATCCAGGGCGGAAACGACCCGCTGGACGCGTCCAGCGTGCACCCGGAGGCCTATCCGGTGGTGCGCCGGATCGTGCGGTCGGCGGGCAGCGACGTGCGGGGCCTGATCGGCAACACGGCCGTGCTGCGCAGGCTCCGGCCGGAGGAGTTCGTCGACGACTCCTTCGGACTGCCGACCGTCACGGACATCCTCAAGGAGCTGGAGAAACCGGGGCGCGACCCGCGGCCGGCGTTCCGCACCGCCGCGTTCAAGGAGGGCGTCGAGAAGATCGGCGACCTGCGGCCGGGGATGCTGCTGGAGGGCGTCGTCACCAACGTCGCCGCGTTCGGGGCGTTCGTGGACATCGGGGTGCACCAGGACGGCCTGGTGCACGTCTCCGCGATGTCGAAGACCTTCGTCAAGGACCCGCGGGACGTGGTGAAGCCGGGCGACATCGTCCGGGTGAAGGTGCTGGACGTGGACGTCCCGCGGAAGCGGATCTCGCTCACCCTGCGGCTGGAGGACGAGGTGCCGGCCCCCGGTGCGGCGGCCCCGGCCGGGGGCGGCGGTGAGCGGCGGACCGGGCGTGCGCCCCAGCCCCGGCAGGGCCGGCCGGGGCAGGGCGGCCAGGGCGGCCGGGGCGGGGGCGCGGGCCGGGGCGGGAACCGGGCCGGCGGCGGCCGCGACGCGGCCCCGGCGAACGGCGCGATGGCCGACGCCTTGCGCCGGGCGGGCCTGCTGAAACCCGAGGGCGGCGGCCGCTCGTAGCGGCCGGGGGCGGCCGGCCCCGGCGTGGCGGTTACGCCGGGGCCGCGGTCCGTCGGCCGCACGTCGTGCGGGTCCTGGAAACGGCCGGTGCGCCGCGCGCCGTAACCCGGCCCGCGCACCGACCACCTGCCGGCTCGCCGGGCCCGCGCCGCCCAGGGGCGGCTGAGCCGGGGCCGGGGGCGGTTCGACGCGCGGGTCCTCCGGGTCGCGGGGGTGCGGCGCGGGTAGCGGCGCTGTGAACCGCGCGCCGGCCATCCGGTGCGCCCAGCGGTCCGCCGCCCGTGAGACGCCTGCGCCGCCTTCGCCCGGCGGCCCTCCCGTCCCGGACGGCGAACGCTCCGGTGGACCGGGGTGCCGGCCCGGAATCCGGTTTCCGGAAGACGGCGGCGGCCGTTTAGCGTGGGGCTCATGCCCGACGACCTCGCAGTTCACGACACCTCCCCCGGGCCCGCCGCGGCCACCGGCGCCGGCCGTGGCCCGTCCGGGCGGCGGCCCGGCGGGAGAGCGCGGGCGTCGGGGCTCGTCCTGGGCAGCGCCCTGTCGCTGCAGTTCGGCGCGGCCGTGGCGGCCCTGCTGTTCCCGCGCGCGGGCGCGCTGGGGGTCGTGACGCTGCGGCTGCTGTTCGGGGCCGTGGTGCTGATGGTGATGTGCCGGCCGCGGCTGCGCGGGCACAGCCGGGCCGACTGGGGTCTGGTGGCCGCGTTCGGGCTTGCCCTCGGCGGGATGAACACGCTGTTCTACCAGGCGATCGAGCGGATTCCGCTGGGCGCGGCCGTGACCCTGGAGGTGCTGGGCCCGCTGGTGCTGTCCGTGGTGGCGTCCCGGCGCGCGGTGAGCTGGCTCTGGGCGGTCCTGGCACTCGGCGGCGTCCTGCTGCTGGGGCGCGGCGGCTTCGACGAGCTGAACGCCGCCGGCGTCGCGTACGCCCTGGGCGCGGGCGCGCTGTGGGTCCTCTACATCCTGCTGTCCGCCCGCACCGGCCGCCGCTTCGCCGGCAGCGACGGGCTGGCGCTGGCCCTGGTGGTGGCCGCCGCGCTGAGTCTGCCGCTGGGCGTGGCGAGTGCCGGCCGGACGCTGCTGGACCCGGTGACGCTGGGGCTGGGCGCGGCCGTGGCCCTGCTGTCATCCGTGCTGCCGTACAGCCTGGAGCTGGCGTCGCTGCGGAGGCTGCCCGCCGCGACGTTCGCCGTGCTGATGAGCGTGGAGCCCGCGGTGGCGGCCGTGGCCGGGTTCCTCGTCCTCGATCAGGCCCTGTCGCTGGTCACCGGCCTGGCCATCGGGCTGGTGGTGGCCGCCAGCATCGGCGCGGTGCTCACTCCCCCGGCCCCGCGCACCCGGCCCGCCGGCGCCCCGCGCACCCCGCCCGTCAGCGCTCCGTGACCCGTCCCCCGGCGACCTCGATCCGCCGGGTGACGTGCACCGCGTCGAGCATCCGGCGGTCGTGGGTGACGAGCAGCAGCGTGCCGTTGTACGAGGCCAGGGCCGATTCGAGCTGCTCGATGGCGGGCAGGTCGAGGTGGTTCGTCGGCTCGTCCAGGACCAGCAGGTTGACGCCCTTGCCCTGGAGGAGGGCGAGGGCCGCGCGGGTGCGCTCCCCGGGCGAGAGGGTGGCGGCGGGCCGCAGGACGTGGGCGGCGCCGAGGCCGAACTTGGCGAGCAGCGTCCGGGCCTCGGCCGGGTCCAGTTCGGGGGTGGCGGCGCGGAACGTCTCCAGCAGCGGGGCGGCGCCCGTGCCCGCGGCTCCCGCGCCGTTCACGGCTCCCGCGCCGTTCGCGCCGCCCGCGCCGTCCGGGGAATCCGTGCCGAAGAGCCGTCCTCGCGCCTGGTCCACCTCGCCGACGACGACGCCCGGCCCGAGCGCGGCCTGCCCGGAGTCGAGCGGGAGGCGGCCGAGGAGGGCGGCGAGCAGCGTGGTCTTGCCGGAGCCGTTGGCGCCGGTGATGGCGACCCGGTCCGCCCAGTCGATCTGCAGATCGACCGGGCCGAAGCGGAAGTCACCGCGCCGCACCTCGGCGGCGCGCAGGGTCGCGACGACGGCGCCGGAGCGGGGCGCGGCGGCGATCTCCATCCGCAGCTCCCACTCCTTGCGCGGCTCCTCCACCGTCTCCAGGCGCTCGATGAGCCGTTCGGTCTGCCGCGCCTTGGCGGCCTGCTTCTCGGTCGTCTCGGTGCGGGCGTTGCGGCCGATCTTGTCGTTGTCGCTCATCTTGCGCCGCGCGTTCTTGACGCCCTTCTCCATCCAGGAACGCTGGGTGCGGGCCCGGGCCTCCAGGCCGGCGCGGGTGTCGGCGTACTCCTCGTACGCCTCGCGGGCCCGGCGGCGGGCGGTCTCCCGTTCCTCCAGATAAGCGGTGTAGCCGCCGCCGAAGAGGTTCACCCGCTGCTGCGCCAGGTCGAGTTCGAGGACCTTGGTGACGGTGCGGGTGAGGAATTCGCGGTCGTGGCTGACGAGGACGGTGCCGGCCCGGAGCCCGCGGACGAACGTCTCCAGCCGCTGCAGTCCGTCCAGGTCGAGATCGTTGGTGGGCTCGTCGAGCAGGAAGACGTCGTACCGGCTGAGGAGCAGGGAGGCGAGACCGGCACGGGCGGCCTGGCCCCCGGAGAGGGTGGTCATGGGCCGGTCGAGGCCGGTGTCGAGACCGAGGGAGGCCGTGACCTCCCCGGCGCGCTCGTCCAGGTCGGCCGCGCCGAGGGAGAGCCAGCGGTCGAAGGCCGTCGCGTAGGCGTCGTCGGCGCCGGGCTTCTCCTCGACGAGGGCCTCGGTGGCGGCGTCCAGCGCGGCCTGGGCGGCGCTCACCCCGGTCCGGCGGGCGAGGAAGTCCCGCACCGACTCGCCGGGCCGGCGCTCGGGCTCCTGCGGGAGATGGCCGACGGTCGCGGTGGGCGGGCTGAGCCGCACCTGCCCGTCCTCGGCGGTGTCGAGCCCGGCGAGCAGCCGGAGCAGGGTGGACTTGCCCGCGCCGTTGACGCCGACGAGGCCGATCACGTCACCGGGGGCGACGACCAGGTCCAGACCGGAGAACAGGGAGCGTTCGCCGTGGCCAGCGGCGAGATTCTTGGCGACGAGGGTGGCGTTCATGAGGAGGCCGATTCTAGGGGGCGGCGCGGGCCGGACCGCCGGCTGCCGTCCCGCGGCTTCGTGACCGGGTGCGGCGGCCTCCCGCCCGGCTCCCGAGCCTCGGCGCGCCCGGGCCCGGGCCGCGGCCGCGGCCGCGGCCGGGCGCCCGGCCCGGGGCGCCCGGCCCGGCGGCGTCAGGTCCCGTTCGCGGGTTTCTCCGGGGAGCCGCCGGGGCGGTGCGGGGTGCCCCCGCCCGCCGTGTCCGCCGTGCCGGCCGTACCGGCCCCGTCGTCGTCCGAGCCGTTCTCCCCGTCGCCCGGTCCGATGTGGAGGGCGAAGTCGCCGGCGTACTGCTCGTGGCCGGCGATCACGGCCGTCTCGATGGCGGCCTCGGCCCGTTCCCCGCGCACGATCAGCGGGTCCCGGCGCAGATCGCGCAGCAGGGCCGCGCACAGCCCGATCATGACGAGGGTGAAGGGTGCGGCGGCGAGGATGGTGATCTGCTGGAGGCCGGAGAGCGCGTCGCCTCCCCCGCCGCCCACGAGCAGCATCACGGCGGCGACCGCCCCGGTGACCACTCCCCAGAAGATGACGACCGTCCGGTGCGGTTCGATGGAGCCGCCCTGCGAGAGGGTGCCCATCACGACGGAGGCCGCGTCCGCGCCGGAGACGAAGAAGATGCCGACCAGCACCATGACGAGCACGGCGGCCGCCGTCGCCAGGGGGAACTCCCGCAGCACGCCGAAGAGCTGGCCCTCCGGGGTCTTCTCGTCCCCGAGCCGCCCGAGCTCCTCGAACCGCATGGCCGTGCCGCCGAAGACGGCGAACCAGACCAGGCTGACGCCGCTGGGGACGAGGATCACCCCGCCGATGAACTGCCGGATGGTGCGGCCCCGGCTGATGCGGGCGATGAACATGCCCACGAACGGCGTCCAGGAGATCCACCAGGCCCAGTAGAAGACCGTCCAGGAGGACAGCCAGCCGGCGACGTCCTCACCACTGGCGGCCTCCGTCCGCCCCGCGAGCTGCGGCAGGTCGCGGAGGTAGCCGCCGAGAGAGGTGGGCAGCAGGTCGAGGATCAGAACGGTCGGGCCGCCGACGAACACGAACAGGGCGAGCACCACGGCCAGCACCATGTTGATGTTGGACAGCCACTGGATGCCCTTGGCCACGCCCGACACGGCGGAGGCGATGAAGGCCACGCTCAGCACGGCGATGATCGCGACGAGCAGGCCGGTGCCCACCTGCCCCATCCAGCCGAGCTCGGTGAAGCCGCTGCCGATCTGCAGCGCGCCGAGGCCCAGGGAGGTGGCGGATCCGAAGAGGGTGGCGAAAATGGCGAGGATGTCGATGACCCGGCCGCCCCAGCCGTTCGCGTACCGGGAACCGATCAGCGGCTTGAAGACGGAGCTGATCAGCTGCCGGCGGCCGCGCCGGAAGGTGCTGTAGGCGATGGCCAGGCCGACGACGGCGTAGATCGCCCAGGGGTGGAGCGTCCAGTGGAAGAGGGTGGTGGACATCGCGGTGCGCATCGCGGCGGCCGAGTCGGCGGGGTCGGTGCCGGGCGGCGGGTCGGTGAAGTGGGCCAGGGGCTCGTTCACCCCGTAGAACATCAGGCCGATGCCCATGCCCGCGCTGAACATCATCGCGACCCAGGAGACGGTGCGGAACTCGGGCTTCTCGTCCTCGGCGCCCAGCGGGATCCGGCCGTAGCGGCTGACGGCCAGCCACAGGGCGAAGACGACGAAGCCGGAGGCCGCCAGGACGAACGCCCAGCCGGCGTTGTGCATCAGCCCCTCGAGCATCGAGCCGGAGACGCTCTTCAGCGTCTCGGTCGCGAGCGAGCCCCAGAGGACGAACGCGAGCGCGAGCACGGCGCTGACGCCGAAGACGACGCGGTCGGTCCGCGGGGGGCGGCTGAGGTGAGGGCTGCCCGGAAGCAGGGCCACCACCTCGTGGACGGGAGCGGTGTGGGCTCCCCCGCCGCCCTCGTTGTGGTCGGGGGCGGCGGAGGACCCGCCGCCCTCCTTCGGCCGCTGTTCTCTCTCCGACACCTCTGCACCCTTCTTCGACTTCCTACCGAGCGAACACCGGTGTCCGATACCCGCTCATCATCCGTCGCATTCGTCCCGGCGGTGACTTGACTCCTTGCTGCCCTCCGTGTAGAGCCCGGTGCACGCGCGGAGCGGCCGGGCGGCCCCATGCCGATCACCCGCTCCGGGAGGTTTCACACCGGCGGTGAGACAGCAATACTGTTGCACGTCCTGTCCCCGAGGACGAGAGAGCGAGACGCCGCCGATGCCCCAGGAGCTGACCGCCCACGGCCTGACGGTCGACGAGCTGGCCGCCCGCGCGGGGGTGACCGTGCGCACCATCCGCTTCTACAGCACCCGCGGACTGCTGCCGCCCCCGGAGATCGGCCCGCGCCGGGTGGGGCGCTACGGCCAGGAGCATCTCTCCCGGCTGGCGCTGATCGAGGAGCTCCGGCACCAGGGCATGACACTGGCCGCCATCGAACGCTATCTGCGCCGGCTCCCGGACGACCTCAGCGCCGAGGATCTGGCCATCCACCGGGCGCTGGTCGCGTCCTGGGCCCCGGACCCGGCGGAGGAGGCCACCCGCGAGCAGCTGGAGCGGCGCGCGGGCCGGCCGCTGGAGGAGGACGACATCGACCGGCTCGCCGCGATGAACGTGGCGGTGCGGACGGAGGACCCGGACGTCTTCCGGGTGGACCCCCCGATGCTGCACCTGGGCGTCCGGCTGCTCGACGTGCCGATCGGCCTGGAGACGGTCCTCGCGGCCCGCTCCGTCGTCCTGGAGCACACCCGGGAGGCGGCGCGGGAGCTGAGCCGGCTCTTCCGGGACGAGGTCTGGGAGCCCTACCGCGAGCGGGAGGAGGACCCGGAGCAGGTGGAGACGGTGCGCGTGCTGTCGGCGCACATGCAGCCGCTGGTGGTGCAGGCCCTGGTCACGGCCTTCCAGCGGTCCATGCGGGAGGAACTGCGGGACTCCTTCCCGGAGGAGTGAGGCGCGCGGCGCCGGCCCCCTGGGGGGTGAGGCGCGCTCCCGTACGGATGTCCGGGGCCATCACGCAGTCGCACGGTTCATATCCGTTCCGTTACGACCTTTCCGTTTCCCGGCCGGCGGCTGGGGCGGACGGGAAAGACTGGCGTCCGCACGACGCGGGTAGAGCCGTGGGACACGCGCCGACACACGGGGGACGCCATGCCTGAACTGCCGGGCGGTCTGCGCGGCCGCGAACCGGTACGGGAACTCATCCGCGACTGCCTGGCCCTGCCTCCCGGCGCGGACCGGCCGGTGACCGTCCTGCTGGGGCCGACCGGGATAGGCGCGACGGATCTGCACGCCTACGTCAAGGAGAGGTTCGCGCCGCGCACCCCCTGCGCGTATCTCAACTTCGACGCGGCGGCCGGGCTCGACATCCGGACCGTCCTGGGCGGTCTGGCCCGGGAGCTGGAACGGAAGCTGACGAACTACAAGGAGCCGAGCTTCCCGCGCTTCATCGTCGGCCTGCTGACGACCGGCACGCCGATGGAGGATCTGCTCCGCGCCCACTCGCGGCGCAGGCTGCCCCGGCTGATCCGCGACGAACTCCGCAACCGCGAGGGTCGTTACGGCAGCTTCCTCGGCCAGCTCGCGGAGGTCCTGGCGGAGGCCCTGGACGCCCCGCCCGGCGTGTCCGACGCCGCGGCCGCCGTCCTGTCCTCCGTCACCCCGCGCACCGGCCAGCTCCCGTGGCGGGCCCTCAACCGCGGCATCGGCTGGTACGGCGACGGGCGCATCCCGCCCTGCGCGGACCCGGCGGACGCGCTGGTCGAACTCAACTCCTGGCAGCACCGCTCCGACGGCCGGGAGAACGGCCCCCAGGACGTCGAACGGGTCCTCTTCCGCGCCTTCCTGGCCGATCTGCGGGACCACGCCAGGGGCTGGCTCAACCACCGCGCCTTTCTGCTGCTGCTCGACAACTGCCATACGGAGACCGGGCGGAGGTTCCTGGAACTGCTGCTGGAGGCGCGGCACGAGGACAAGGCCGCGCGGCGCGGCTGCGATCCGCTGGTCACCCTCGCCAGCGTGCACCGCTGGCTGCCCGAGTGGGGCCCGGCCACCGGCGTCCAGTGGGCGCTGCGGCCGCAGGACTCCGATCTCGCCTCGCTCGCGCACTGGGAGGCCGGGCGGGGCGGCGAGAGCTCCGACGACTTCTGGTGGTACCCCCTGGAGCTGCGGCCGCTGCGGCTCGCCGACACCCGGGTGCTGTGCGCCGGCGCGCCCCGCCGGCCCGACATCGTCCCCGGGGTGCAGCGGCTCACCGGCGGGCTGCCCTGGGCCGTCCGGCACACCGTCAACACCCTGCTGCGCGCCGCCCGGGAGCATCCCGCCGCCGAGGACGATCCCTACGCCTCCCTGCGCCGGGTACCGGGGCTGCCCCCGGCGCCTCCGGTGCCCGGCCCGGACCCGGGGGCACCCACCCTCGCCCAGGCGTCGCTGGGCTATCTCCTGGAGGATCTGGCGGACGAGCCGGGGAGCGACCGCCGCGCCATGCTCGTGCGCTGGTCCGCCGCCCGCGATCTCTCCGTCTGCGCCCAGGTGTTCGGGACGGGCGCCGGCGACCACGGCGAGCCGCTGCCGGGGCTGCTGCGGGAGCGCTGGCTGCTCGCGGCCGAGGACGGCCGGCTCGTCCTCCATCCCTGGCTGCGCCGGCTGCTGCTGTGGGAGCTGGCGGCCGACGAGGAGATGTGGCGGGACGGCCACGCGCGGCTGGCCGCGCACTTCCGGGCCGTGCGCGAGCGCCCGGCGGAGCGGGCGCCCGGCGGGGACCCGGAGCTGGAGGAGATGTACCACCGGCTGGCGCTGGGTGAGACGGACCCGGTCGCCGCCCTGCTGGCGCGCCGGTTCACGGAGCGCGGCAGCGAGGACTTCATCCGCGACCTGGACCTGGTGACCTCGGCGCCCAACCGGCTGGACAAGACGGTCCCGCCGCTGCGGCTGCTGGATTCGCTCACCACGGGCGGCCACGCCCCGGCCATGTCGCTGGAGGCGGTGGTCCGGCGGCTGGTGGTGGCCCGGTGGATATGGAGCGATCCGCTGAGCGACCCGGGCCGGCGGCTCAACGCCGTGATCGCCGGCAACTTCGACCATCTCGCCGCGCTGCGCGGCTCGGGGATCGTCCCGCTGTACGACGAGGCGGAGCGCTATCGGCAGTGGCGCGACGAGTGAGACCCGCCCGCGGGCGGCGGGCCGCCCCCGGCCGGGCGGTCCCGGGCACGGACGCGGCAGGACGACGGGGACGACAGTAACGACGGGGACGACGGGGACGACGCGGACGACGGGGAGTGGGGACATGGAGATGTGGCGGCCGACCCGCCCGGTGGTGCACTGGGCCGTCGGCATCCTGGTGGCGGCGCTGGTCCTGGGGCTCGGGGCTCCGCGGCTGTACGGCTGGTGGCAGGAGCGGGAGATCCAGTGCCTGGAGGGCGCGGAGGGCGTGGAGAAACACGGCCCGGACGAGGAGTGCGTCGGCGTGACCGACGGGGTGACGGATCCGAAGTTCGCCTTCGCGGGGCATCTGACGGGCATCCAGCGGAAGATCGGTGCCGAGAACCGGCGGGTGATGAAGGAGGAGAAGAACTACGTCACCCTCGCCTACATGACCTCGCTGACCGTCGAGAAGGACGACAGCAACTCCCGGGACGCCGTCCGGCGCCAGCTTCAGGGGGCGTATCTGGCCCAGTACCGGGCCAACCGGGACGACCTCTCCGGCTCCCCCGAGATCCGGCTGCTGGTGGCCAACACCGGCAGCGGCGCGGAGCACTGGCAGTACACCGTGGACCGGCTCATCGCCCTGAGCCGGGCGGAGCGGCGCGAGGAACGGCTGCTGGCGGTGACGGGCCTCGGGCCCAGCACCGATGAGAACAAGAAGGCCATGAAGCGGCTCTCCGAGGAAGGCATCGCCATGGTGGCCAGCACCATGAGCGCCACCAACCTCACCGACATCCCCGGTCTCGTCCGGGTCGCGCCGACCAACCGGGACGAGGCGCGGGCCGCCTCCGCGTTCCTGAAGAAGCGGGGGTACGAGGACGCCGTCATCGTCCAGGACGAGGCGGCGGGCAACCTCTACGCGCGGACGCTCGCCGAGGAGTTCCGCGAGGTGTTCCCCGACAAGAAGCACACCCTTCCCGAGGAGAACTCCGGATACGACGCCTCGCAGCCCGACAGCTGGGAGGGCGAGCTGCGCTGGATCGTCCAGAACCTGTGCGGCGAGGAGCCCGACGTCGTCTACTTCGCGGGCCGGGGCAAGCACCTCATGTCGTTCATCAACAAGCTCGCCAACCGCAAGTGCCAGCAGCGGGACTTCACGGTGATGACCGGCGACGACACCACCAACCTCACCACCGACCAGCTCCGTGAGGCCGCCGAGAAGGGCGTCGTCGTGTACTACACCGGCCTGGCCCACCCGGACATGTGGGAGGGGGACAGGACCGCGGTGTCGCGGCCGTCCGCCGCGTTCTTCCAGGAGGGCGGCTTGATGAGCGGGCTGTTCCCCTCCGAACGGCGCGACGACGCCCAGGCGATGATGGCCCATGACGCGGTGCTGACCGCGATCACCGCGGTCCGGATGACCTCCCTCGACGGCAGCGAGCTCAGCGGGAGGGCGGTGGCGCGCAGGTTCCGGCAGCTGCGCGGACGGGACCAGGGGGTGGAGGGGGCCAGCGGCTTCCTCTCCTTCCGCAACAACGGCGACCCGATCGACCGGGCCGTCCCCGTCCTGAAGCTGGGTCCGAACGGGCACTTCGCCCTGGACGACGTGATCCGCGGCGACGACCGCTGAGGCCGCGGACGGCGCGCCCGCCGCCCCACGGGCCGGGCCCGGTGGAGGAATCCACCGGGCCCGTCCGCACGCCGCTCCCCTGCCCGGGACCGGCGCGGTCCCACCGCGCGCCGGCTCAGCCGCGCGGGCCGTCGGTGAAGGTCTCGCCCTTCTCCGCCTTATCCAGCAGCAGCGCGGGCGGCGCGAAGCGCTCGCCGTACGTCTCCCGCAGCTCCCGCGCGCGGGCGACGAAGCCGGGGAGCCCGCCCTCGTAGCCGTTGATGTACTGGAGGACGCCGCCGGTCCAGGCGGGGAAGCCGATGCCCATGATGGAGCCGATGTTGGCGTCGGCCACCGAGGTGAGCACGCCCTCCTCCAGGCAGCGGACGGTGTCCAGGGCCTCGGAGAAGAGCATCCGCTCCTTCATGTCCGCGAAGGGGATCTCCGCGTCCGGCCGGGTGAAGTGCTCGCGCAGGCCCGGCCAGAGGCCCGCCCGCTTGCCGTCCTCGTAGTCATAGAAGCCGGCTCCGCCGCTGCGGCCGGTGCGGCCGAACTCGTCGACCATGCGGTCGATCACGGCGTCCGCCGGGTGGGTTTCCCAGCTGCCGCCCGCCTCCTCCACGGCCCGCCGGGTCTCCTCCCGGATCTTGCGGGGCAGGGTGAGGGTCAGCTCGTCCATCAGGGAGAGCACCCGGGCCGGGTAGCCGGCCTGGCCCGCGGCCTGCTCGACGGAGGCCGGGTCGATGCCCTCGCCGACCATCGCGACGCCCTCGTTGATGAAGTGGCCGATGACCCGGGAGGTGAAGAAGCCGCGGGAGTCGTTGACCACGATCGGGGTCTTGCGGATCTGCCGGACGAGGTCGAAGGCGCGGGCCAGGGCCTCGTCGCCGGTGCGCTCGCCCTTGATGATCTCGACCAGCGGCATCTTGTCGACGGGCGAGAAGAAGTGCAGGCCGACGAAGTCCTCCGGCCGCTTCACGCCTTCGGCGAGCAGCGAGATGGGGAGGGTGGAGGTGTTGGAGCAGAGCAGCGCGTCGGGCTCCACGACGTCCTGGATCTCCTGGAAGACCCGGTGCTTGAGCTCCGGGTTCTCGAACACCGCCTCGATGACGGCGTCGCAGCCGGCCAGCGCCGCCGGGTCGGCGGCCGGGGTGATCCGGGCCAGCAGCGCGTCCTTCTCGGCCTCGGTGGTGCGGCCGCGGGCGACGGCCTTCTCCAGCAGCTTGGCGGAGTACGCCTTGCCGCGCTCGGCGGCCTCCAGCGAGACGTCCTTGAGGACGACCTCGATGCCGGCGCGGGCGCAGGAGTAGGCGATGCCGGCGCCCATCATCCCGGCGCCGAGCACGGCGGCCCGGCGGACGGTGCGCGGCTCGGCGGCGTCCGGGCGGCTGGCCCCGGAGTTGACGGCCTGGAGGTCGAAGAAGAACGCCTGGATCATGTTCTTCGCGGTCTGGCCGGTGGCCAGCTCGGTGAAGTAGCGGGCCTCGATGACCTGGGCGGTCTCGAAGTCCACCTGGGCGCCCTCGACGGCGGCGGCCATGATGTTGCGCGGCGCCGGGTAGGGCGCGCCGTTCAGCTGCTTGCGCAGATTGGCCGGGAAGGCGGGCAGGTTGGCGGCGAACTTCGGCGTGGACGGGGTGCCGCCGGGGATGCGGTAGCCCTTGACGTCCCAGGGCTGCTGCGACTCGGGGTGGGCGTCGATGAAGGCGCGGGCCCGCGCGAGCATGTCCTCCTCGCTGCCGGCCACCTCGTGGACGAGGCCGGCCTCCAGGGCCCGCGCCGGGTTGTACTGGCGGCCCTCCAGCAGCACCTTCAGCAGGGCGTCGGTGATGCCGAGCAGCCGCACGGTGCGGACGACACCGCCGCCGCCGGGCAGCAGGCCGAGGGTCACCTCGGGCAGCCCGAACTTGGCCTTGGGGTTGTCGAGCGCGACGCGGTGGTGGCAGGCGAGGGCGATCTCCAGGCCGCCGCCGAGCGCGGCGCCGTTCAGGGCCGCGACGACGGGCTTGCCCAGGGTCTCGATGCGGCGCAGGTCGCGCTTGATGCGCATGCCGGAGTCGAACGCCTGCTGGGCCAGATCGGGGGTGATCCGGCTGAGGTCGCGGAGGTCGCCGCCGGCGAAGAAGGTCTTCTTGGCGGAGGTGAAG
This sequence comes from Streptomyces albus subsp. albus, assembly GCF_000719865.1. Classification (GTDB taxonomy): domain Bacteria; phylum Actinomycetota; class Actinomycetes; order Streptomycetales; family Streptomycetaceae; genus Streptomyces; species Streptomyces albus_E. The sequence goes on along the minus strand of NZ_JOID01000006.1, from coordinate 92,790 downwards.
ATGACGCCGCGGACGGAGTCGCGCTCGGCCTCCAGGCGGTCGGCGACGGCCGTGAGGGAGTCGCGGAAGGCGGCGTTCATGGTGTTGGCGGACTGCCGGGGGTCGTCCAGGACGAGGGTGACGACACCGTCGCCGTCCTGTTCCCAGCGGATGGTGGTGGGCTCGCTCATGGTGTTCGCAGTCTCCGTGGAGGGGGTCGGGAAGGGCCGGTTCCGGGGCGCTCCGGGGCGCCCGGGGGAGCTCAGAGGCGTTCGACGACGGTGGCGATGCCCATGCCGCCGCCGACGCAGAGGGTGGCGAGCCCGTACCGCTGCCCGCGGCGCTCCAGTTCGTCGACGAGGGTGCCGAGGATCATGGCGCCGGTGGCGCCCAGCGGGTGGCCCATGGCGATGGCGCCGCCGTTGACGTTGACCTTCTCGATGTCCAGGTCCATGTCCCGGACGAAGCGGAGGACGACCGCCGCGAAGGCCTCGTTGATCTCGACCAGGTCGATGTCGCCGATGGTCAGCCCGGCCTTGGCGAGCGCCTTGCGGGCGGCGGGCGCCGGTCCGGTCAGCATGATCGTCGGGTCGGCGCCGGAGACGGCGGCGGAGACGATCCGGGCGCGCGGGGTGAGGCCGTGGCGGCGTCCGACCTCCTCGCTGCCGATGGCGACGAGCGCCGAGCCGTCCACCATGCCGGAGGAGTTGCCCGCGTGGTGGACGTGGTCGATCTTCTCGATCCAGTGGTACTTCTGCAGCGCCACGGCGTCGAAGCCGCCCATCTCGCCGATGCCCGCGAAGGACGGCTTGAGGGAGGCCAGGGACTCGGCGGTGGTGCCGGGGCGCATGTGCTCGTCGTGGTCGAGGACGGTCAGGCCGCTGCGGTCGCGGACGGGGACGACGGAGCGCTGGAAGCGGCCGTCCTTCCAGGCCTCGGCGGCGCGCTCCTGGGAGAGGGCGGCGTAGGAGTCGACGTCGTGGCGGGTGAAGCCCTCAACGGTGGCGATCAGGTCGGCGCCGATGCCCTGCGGGACGAAGCCGGTCTCGTAGGCCGTCATCGGGTCCATGGCCCAGGCGCCGCCGTCGGAGCCCATGCGGACCCGGGACATCGACTCGACGCCGCCGGCCAGGATCAGGTCCTCCCAGCCGGAACGCACCCGGGCGGCGGCCTGGTTGACGGCCTCCAGACCGGAGGCGCAGAAGCGGTTCTCCTGCACGCCGGCCACGGTGTCCGGGAGTCCGGCGGCGATGGCCGCGATCTTGGCGATGTCGGAGCCCTGGTCGCCGATGGGACTGACGACACCGAGCACGATGTCGTCGATCGCCGCCGGGTCCAGCCCGGGGAGCCGGTGGCGCAGCTCGTGGATGAGGCCCACGACCAGGTCGATGGGCTTGGTGCCGTGCAGGGCGCCATTGGCCTTGCCGCGGCCGCGCGGGGTGCGGATCGCCTCGTAGACGTACGCTTCGGTGCTCAAGGTCGGCAGCCTTTCCGTGCTGGTCGATGCCGTGCCGCCCGGGGCGGGCGGGGAGGGGGTCGTGCGGGTCGCCCGCTGGTGTCGTTGGTGCGGGTCGTCCCGGTGGTGCGGGAGCGTTGTGCCGTGCGTGCTGTTCCGTCGCCGTGCGGGCCCGTCCGGCGGTGGCGTCCGTGCGGATGCTGCCGCACGGACCGCCCTCAGCCGAGGAGCGACCGGCCGATGATCTCCTTCATGATCTCGGTGGTGCCGCCGTAGATGGTCTGGATGCGGCCGTCGGTGAAGGCCTTGGCGACCCGGTACTCGGTCATGTACCCGTAGCCGCCGTGGAGCTGGAGGCAGCGGTCGGTGACCCGCTTCTGCAGTTCGGTGGCCCACCACTTGGCCATCGAGGCGTGCACGGCGTCGAGCTGCCCGGCCGCGTGCTCCTCGATGCAGCGGTCGAGGAAGGCGCGGGTGACGGCGCACTCGGTGGCCATCTCGGCGATCTCGAACCGGATGTGCTGGAGCTTCGCCAGCGGACGGCCGAAGGCCTCCCGCTCCGTGACGTAGGCCTTGGTGATCTCCAGGAGTTCCTCGGCGCCGGCGATGGCGGCGACGGCGATGCTCATCCGCTCCTGGGCGAGATGGGTCATCAGATGGAGGAAGGCGCCGTTCTCCTCGCCGAGGAGGTTCTCCTTGGGGACGCGGACGTCGCGGAAGAACAGTTCGGCGGTGTCCTGCGCCTTCTGGCCGATCTTGTCGAGGTTGCGGCCGCGCTCGAAGCCCTCCATGCCGCGTTCGACGACGAGCAGGCTGAGGCCCTTGGCGCCGCCCTCGGGCGTGGTGCGGGCCACCACGATCACGAGGTCGGCGAGGATGCCGTTGGAGATGAACGTCTTGGAGCCGTTCAGCACCCAGTGGTCGCCCGCGTCGGTGGCGGTGGTGCGGATGCCCTGGAGGTCGGAGCCGGCGCCGGGCTCCGTCATGGCGATGGCCGTGATGATCTCGCCGCCGCAGAAGCCGGGCAGCCAGCGCCGCTTCTGCTCCTCGGTGCCGAGGCTGGTGAGGTACGGGCCGATGATGTCGTTGTGCAGGCCGATCGCCAGGCCGGAGGCACCGGCCCGGGCGAACTCCTCGGTGAGGACGGCGCTGTAGCGGAAGTCCGCGGTCCCCCCGCCCCCGTAGCCCTCGGGCACGGCGAGGCCGAGCAGTCCCTGCCGGCCGGCCGCGAGCCAGGCGGAGCGGTCCACGACGCCCTCCCGCTCCCAGCGCTCGTGGTGCGGTTCCACCTCCTTGCGCAGGAAGGTGCGGACGGTCTCGCGGAACGCCTCGTGCTCGGCGGTGAAGACGGTGCGCTGCAACTCGCGCCTCCTGGGCGGGGTGGTGGGAGCGGGACGGGCGGTGGCACGGGCGGTGGCACGGGCACGGGCGGCGACGCGGCGCGGGGCGCCATCAGCCGGCGGGGGCGGCGGAGGGGCCCGGGGCCCCGGGGTCGGCGGGCGGGGCCGCGGCGGTGAGGCCAGGGACGTCCCAGTCCGCGGCCACCTCGGCGGTGTCGGCGCCGGGCAGCGCGGGCGGGGTGCGGACGGCGCCCGGGGTCGCGGAGAACCGCGGCGCGGGGGCGGGCTGGGTGATGCCGCCGTGGTCGGTGAAGGTGCCGCGGGCGGCGAGGTGCGGGTGGTCCGCGGCCTCGCGCAGGGACAGTACGGGGGCGACGCAGGCGTCGGAGCCGGCGAAGACGGCGGTCCACTCCGCGCGGGTGCGGGTCCTGAAGCGGTCGGCCACGGCGGCGCGCAGCGCCTGCCAGTCGCCCGGGTCGGCGCGGCCGGGCGTCTCCTCACCGAGGCCGAGGAGGCGGGTGAACTCCTCGTAGAAGCGCTCCTCCAGGGCGCCGACGGCCATCCAGCCGCCGTCGGCGGTCTCGTAGACGCCGTAGAAGGGGGCGCCGCCGTCGAGCAGGTTGGCGCCCCGGCGGTCCTGCCAGGCGCCGGCGGCCAGCATGGCGTGGATCATCGTGGTGAGGTGGGCGGTGCCGTCGGTGATGGCCGCGTCGACGACCTGTCCGGTGCCGGTGGTCCGGGCGTGCTGGAGCGCGGCGAGGACGCCGACGACGAGATAGAGGGAGCCGCCCGCGTAGTCGCCGAGGAGGTTGGCGGGCACGGCGGGCGGCCCGCCGGCCGGGCCGATCATGCCGAGGGCGCCGGTGACGGCGACGTAGCCGATGTCGTGCCCGGCGCGCGGGGCGAGCGGCCCCTCCTGGCCCCAGCCGGTCATCCGGCCGTACACCAGACGGGGGTTGCGGGCCAGGCAGTCCTCCGGTCCGACACCGAGGCGCTCGGTGACGCCGGGCCGGTTGCCCTCCAGCAGGATGTCCGCGCGGGCGGCGAGGTCGAGCACGGCCGCCCGTCCGGCCGCCGTCTTGAGGTCGAGCAGGACCGAGCGCTTGTTGCGGTTGGTGAGGTCGCACGCCGGATCGATGCCGATCCCGGCACCGCCGGGGCGGTCGACGCGGACGACGTCGGCGCCGAGGTCGGCCAGGAGCATGGCGGCGAACGGGCCCGGGCCGATGCCCGCCAGCTCCACCACGCGCACTCCCGCCAGCGGACCGCTCCCGGTGACTGCCATCGAGACCTCAGACCCCAAACCTTGTGTGCCGCGGTGATGCCGCGGTGACGCCGCACTGGTGTGCCACCAGTGGTGGTGCGGTGACCGCCGCGCGGCCCGGCATGACACCATCGCTGTAACACCACCGATGCTAAGAACGTGTTCCTGTTCGCACAAGCCCTCGTGACCCCGGACACCCGAAAACGTGAGACGCGGCGGCCTGGAAGGCCGCCGCGTCGCCGGGACAGGGGCCGGTGCCCGGGTTCACCGGAGTTCCGGCCGCGCGGGTCAGCTCCGCGCGGACTGGCGGTACTCCCGCAGGGAGGGCACCGTGCGGCTCGCCGTGAACTCGGTGATCCGGTATTCGCAGACCCCCTCCTGCGCGAAGGGGTCGCTGGCCGCGATGGCCTCCACCCGGTCGCGGTCGGCGCCCGCGGCGAGGATCACCCCGCCGTCGCGCGGCTTCTTGGGGCCGGAGGCGATGAACTCCCCGGCCTGGAACTGCTCGTCCACCCAGGCCATATGGGCCTCGCGGAGGGCCTCGATCTGCTCGGCGGGCGCACAGTAGGTCAATTCGAGTACGAACATGGGCTCACCCTACGCACGCCGCCGCGGGAGGCCGGCGCGCCCCGGGCAGGTGGCCGGCGGGGGTCCGACGGCGGCCCTGCGGCGGACCGGTGGTCCGGTGGTCCGGCGGTGCGGGCGGACGGGACGCAACGGCCGGTGCGGGAAGCCGGGCTGCGCGGGTACGGCGGAGACGCGGGCCGGAGCAGCGGAGCGCGGGGCGGCGGAGACTGCGCGGGATGCGGCGCCGGGGCCAGGGCGGGGGCCGGCCGTTCAGGCCCGGGTGATGTCCGCGAGGGCGGCGGTGAGGGTGCGGCGGCAGAGGGAGTCGGCCCGCCGGGTGGTCTCCGGCAGCCGGTAGCGCGGGGTGAGCCGGAGGGTGTGGGCGACGGCGTGCTCCAGGCTGATGCCGTGGCCCACGGAGACGAAGACCGGCTTGACGCCCTCCCGGGTGCGCAGCGCGCGCCCCACCTCCTCCGCGCCGTCGAGCAGCGGCGAAGCGGCTCCGCGCTCGGGGCCGGGCGGTTCGAAGGCGAAGCCGAACGGGGTCTTGGCGACGCCGAAGGACGGGATGCCGGTGAGCACGCCGAGGTGTGCGGCGAGACCCAGCCGCCGGGGATGCGCCAGGCCGTAGCCGTCGCAGACGACCAGGGCGGGCGGTTCGGGAAGCCGCGCCAAGGCGTCGAGGACGGGCGGGAGTTCACGGAAGGCCAGCAGGCCGGGGATGTACGGGAACGCGGCGCGGCCGGTGGCGGTCGCCTCCGCGACGGGCTCCAGCGTCTCGGCGTCCAGGACGACGGCCGCCGCCGCGAGCCGGCCGGTCGCCTCGTCGTAGGCGACGTCCACGCCCGCGATCGTCCGGGCCTCGCCCGGCGCCGGACCCGGGCCGGCCGTGTCGGCCAGCTCCCGCAGCCGGTTCTGCTCGGCCACCGCCTCGGCTTCCGTGGCGGGCCAGTTCCCGGCTGTCCGTCGCGCTCGCATGGGCCCGTCCTCCCCCTCGCTCCCCGGCGCGGGGCCGGGGGTTTCCGCTCAGCGGCTGTGGTTCCGGGCCGGCCGCACGGGCCGCGGCGTCCGCCGCGGGGCCGTTCCGCCGTCCGGTGTCCCGCATCCTGCCACCGCGGGGCCGCCGCGGGGACGGCCGGGGGGACGAACGGGGGCGTGCGGCTGGGAGCGCACCGCTCAGCCGGTCGGGCCGGTCAGCCGCCCAGGGTCCACAAGGTGAGGGTGTACACCATGAAGATCACCCAGAGCACCGCGGCGGCGCCGCCGAGCGCCAGGGCCGCCTTCATGGCGCCCGCGACGGCCTGCCCGCCGGCGTACGGCAGGGCGTCACCGCCCTGCGCACGGTACTGCGGCTGGAACTGCTGGACCCGGGTGTTCGCGATCTTCTCCATGCCTCACATCCTGTCCCCTGCCACTGACACCACACATGAGTGCGAGTACTCAGCCGCGGTACTCAGCGTCACCTGCCGCGCGGGCATCCGCCCGTTGCCCCCGCGCCCCGGGCGACGGCGTCCCCCGGGGCCCCCGGGAGCCTCCCGGCAGGTGCAGAACGCGGCCGTCCGGGGCACCCGCTGCTCCATGACAGATCTTCCGGGCACGCACGAGTCGTACTGGATCGACACCACCCCGCGGACCTCCCATCCCTCCCTGGACACGGACCTGGAGACCGACGTCGCCGTGGTCGGCGGCGGCATCGCCGGACTGTGCACGGCGTGGGAACTGGCCCGCGCGGGCCTCGGTGTCGTCGTTCTGGAGGCGGACCGCATCGCCGCCGGTGTCACCGGATACACGACGGCCAAGGTCTCCGCCCTGCACACCCTGGTCTACGACCGCCTGCGCACGACGCGCGGCGCCGACGGCGCCCGGCTGTACGCGCGTTCGCAACAGGACGCGGTGGAGCACGTCGCCGCGACGGCGGCCGGACTGGGCATCGACTGCGATCTGGAGCGGCTGCCGGCGTACACCTACGTCCGGGACCCCGCGTCCGCCGCGGCGCTGGAGGCCGAGGCGCGGGCCGCCGCCGAGGCCGGGCTCCCCGCCTCCTACGTCACCGGCACGGGCCTGCCCTTCCCCGTCGCCGGTGCCGTGCGGGTCGAGGACCAGGCGCAGTTCCACCCGCGCAAGTACCTCCTCGCGCTGGCGGAGGACCTGCGGGCCCGGGGCGGACGGATCTTCGAGCGGTCCCGGGTCACCGGACTGCACGAGGGCACACCCTGCCGGGTGACGACGGAGGGCGGCGCGACCGTGACGGCACGCGACGTCGTGGTCGCCACGCACTACCCGGTCTTCGACCGCTCCCTGGGCTTCGCCAAGCTCTCGCCGCACCGCGAACTGGTGGTCGCCGGCCCGCTTCCCGCGGGCCTCGATCCCGCGGGCATGTACATCACCCAGGAGGAGAACAAGCGCTCGGTGCGGACCGCGCCCGGACCGGACGGACAGCGGCTGCTCGTCGTCACCGGCGAGAGCTTCCTGCCGGGCACGGCCGACGCGGACGAGGGCTTCCGGCGGCTGGCGGACTGGACGGCCCGGCACTTCCCGGGCACGGAGATCTCATACCGCTGGGCCGCGCAGGACAACGACCCCACCGACACCGTGCCCATGGTCGGCCCGCTGCACCCGGGCGCCCGGCACACCTACGTCGCCACCGGATTCGGCGGCTGGGGCATGAGCAGCGGTGTGATGTCGGGCCGGCTGCTGTCGGCGCTCATCCGCGGCGAGACCCCGGAGTGGGCGGGGCTGTACGACCCGCGGCGGCTGCTGAGCACCGTCCGGGAGGGCGCCGGTCTCCTCCGGCACCAGGCCACCGTGGGCCGGCACTTCATCGGGGACCGGCTGAGGACCGCGCACACCGACGCGGTGGACGACATCCCGCCCGGCGCGGGCGCCGTCGTCCGGAGCGGCGGCCGCAGCTGCGCCGTCTACCGGGACGAGGAGGGCTCCGTGCACGCGGTGTCCGCCCGCTGCACCCACATGGGCTGCCTGGTGGCCTTCAACGCCGGCGAGCGGGCCTGGGAGTGCCCCTGCCACGGCTCCCGGTTCGGGGTGGACGGCCAGGTCATCCAGGGTCCGGCCACCCGGCCGCTGGCTCCCCGCGACGTTTAGCGGTGACGGCTGGGGTACCCGGGGACCGTGTTGTTTCTGAAGCCCCCAGGGGTTTACGCGCCGCAGGACGATACGTCCTTCCTCTCCGCCGCTCTCCGCGAAGAAGCCTTCGCCCCGGGCGCACGGGTGCTCGACCTGTGCACCGGCACCGGAGCCCTCGCCGTGGCGGCGGCCCGGCGCGGGGCCCGGGTGACCGCCGTCGACACCTCGGTGCGGGCGGTGCTCACCTGCCGCCTCAACGCCCGGCTGGCGGGCGTGCGGGTCCGGGCGGTCCGGGGCGACCTGCTGTCGGCCGTCGGAGGGGAACGGTTCGACGTCATCCTCAGCAACCCGCCGTACGTACCGTCACCGCATCCGCGTCTGCCGAGCCGCGGTCCGGCACGGGCCTGGGAGGCGGGGCTCGACGGACGGGCGCTGCTCGACCGGATCTGCGCGGAGGCACCGGGGCGGCTGCGCCCCGGCGGCGTCCTGCTCCTCGTCCAGTCGGCGCTCAGCGGCGTCACGCCCACGCTGGACGCACTGGTGCGGGCCGGTCTCGACGCCCAGGTGGCCGAGCGCCGGTACGTCCCGTTCGGGCCCCGGCTGCGGGAGCGGGCCGACTGGCTGCGCGACCGGGGCCTGCTGCCGCCCGGCGAGAACAAGGAGGAACTGGTGGTGATCCGCGGTGAAGCCGCCCTCTGAGCGGGTTCCGGACCGGGTTTCCGAGCGGGACGGAGCCGTCGCCGCGGAGGTTCCCGCCGCGCGCGAGGCGCGCCGGGTGAGCCTGGTGCGGGGCGGCCCGATGCTGATCGAGGGCCCGGTGGAGGTGGTGCTGGAGGACGGCAGCACGGAGCGCTCGGACCGGTTCACCGTGGCGCTGTGCACCTGCCGCCGCAGCCGCCGCTTCCCCTGGTGCGACACGAGCCACCGCCGCCGGGTCCGGAGCACCCCGGAGGACCATGGTGACAACCACGGTGACGACCACGGCGGCTCCGGCGCGGGCGGCGGCTGAAGCCTCCTGCCGGACATCCGCCGGACAGCCCTCCCGCGCGACAAGCGAGCGAACGGCCCGGCGCCCCGGACTCCCCCGGGGCGCCGGGCCGTTCGCCGGTCGCCGGTCGGTACGGGCGGCCCGCACAGCACGCACACAGGGGCTTCTTCGCGCACGGACGCGCTCCGCGCAGGGAGTTCGCGCGCGCAGCAGGTCCCTCGCCGTCCGGCCGCACCAGGGCGCGCGCCGGGTGCGCGGCCGGACGCCGCGCGGCCGGACGCTCAGGCGTGCGAAGGCACGGGAGGCACGGGCCGCGCCGGGAGCGGCTCGCGCAGGGAGGTGCGGCCCTCGTCCCAGGCCGCCAGCAGATGGCTGCCGAGCCGGTCCTCCAGGAACTCCGTCGACGCGGCCCCGAAGGCCACGTCCGCGTCCAGACCGGGCTCCGCCTCCAGCAGGCCGCCCACGACGTCCCGGCGCACGATCTGCTCGTGCACCGCGTCCGCCTCGACGTGCTCCGCGTAGAAGTGCACAGCGGCCGGTCCCCCGCCCGCCCGTTCGAGCGCCTTGGCCAGCCGGCGCGAACCGGGCGAGGAGGTGATCTCGACGGCGGCGAAGTGCCCCACCAGCGCCCCGCGCAGCGCCCGGTGGAGGCCGAAGAGCGACATCTGGTTGACCACGGCGAGCATCGGCGCGGGGGTGACGTCCAGATAGCGGCCGTAGGCCGGGTCGAGGCCGAGGTCGGTCATCAGCTCGGCGAAGAGCCGGGCGTGCACGCGGTCGGCGCGCCCTCCGCCGAACTCGTCGAACTCGACGGCGACCATGGCCGCCTTCGCCCGGCCTTCCAGACGCGGGATGACCCAGGCGTGCGGGTCGGCCTCCTTGAGGTGGTAGAGCGAGCGCTGCGCGGCGTACTCCCGGAGCTGCCAGAGCTCCCCGGAGTCCTGGAGGCGGTGGCTGACGCCGTCCCCGTCCACGGGTTCGACCAACAGGGCGTCCAGGGCCTCGGCGGCGCTTCCGGGACGGGGGGTGTCCGCGCGCAGGGCGGTCAGGAAGCGCTCCTCCAGCGCCCGGCGGAAACGCAGCAGGTCGGGGTCCCACTCCCACTGGTCGCCGGCCCCGGCGAAGCCCCGGTAGTGCAGTTCGTAGGCCAGGTAGAGGGCGAGCTGGAGATCGTCGCCGTACGGGTCGGCCGCGCTGACGGCCGGCCCGCCGGGCAGGTGCCGGGAGCCCTCCGTGAGCAGGGCGATGACGGCCGCCGACAGGTCGCCGCGCGGCGCGGGCAGCGCCGGTCCGTCCACCGCGCTCCCGGCCGCCCCGGCGCTCCCGGCGCCGGGGCCGCCGGTGGTGGCAGCGGTCGTCGTCGCTCCGGTCGCCATGGCTCCGGGCCTCCTCTTTCCTCGTCCCCGAGCCACTCCGGCCCCGTGGACACATCCGGGTCACTCGGGTGCCCTCCGCCGCCCCGGTCATGCCTGTGCGGAGGGTGCGGTACCGCGGAGTGACGGAGGTCACGTGGCCGATCCGCACACTGAGAGGGCCGCCGGATCGTCATAGAGGGTGTCAGCCATGTTCCGAACACCTCTCAGGAGGCAGGAGTTGTCCCCTGTCATCGACCGAGCCGTGCAGGCCGGCCTCATCACGTCCGACGGGCAGGTGATGGACGTTCCCGCGGCGCTGCGCTACCGGCGCGACGATCCGCTCGCCGTCCGTGCCTGTTTCCCGCCGCGCGCCTCACTCGGCGGTGCGGACGTGACCTGGGTGTTCTCCCGGGATCTGCTGGCCGCCGGGTTGCTGGAGCCGGTCGGGGACGGCGATGTGCACGTACGGCCGTTCGGGCCGCTGGTGACGGTGCTGGAGTTCCACGCGGCCGCCGGGACGGCGCTGGTCCGGATGGACAGCGCGGACGTGCGGCACTTCCTGGAGCAGACGTACGCCCTGGTGCCGTTCGGCCACGAAGAGCTCCACCTCGATCTCGACGGCGACCTGGCGGCCCTGCTGCGCGAAGCCTGACCGCGCCGCCCCGGGAGCGGCCCCGGCGGAACGGCGCGCCACCGGAGCGGCCGGCCCGTCGCCCGGTCAGCCGCCGGCGGCGGACGCCACCGCCGCTTCCTCCGTCAGGTCGGCGACGGCCGCCGCGAGCCCGGCCCGCACCTCCGCGACCGCCCGCACGGGCGTCACCGCAGCCGGCCCTCCGGCCGGACCGCACTGGCCCGCGCGTCGCGTCAGTTCGGCGATCCGCCGCTCCGGGGCGCTCCGGTCCCGCGCGGGCGCCACACCCGTCAGGCCGGCCGTCGCGGCCAGGACGGCCAGCGCCGCGTCCTCCGGCGCCACCCGCGCCGCCGGCTCCCGGCCGCGCAGCACCTGCCGCGCCCGGGCCCGCAGCGCCCGCGCGGCGTCCCGGTCCACCAGGGCGTAGTCCCTGGGAGGCAGCAGACCCAGCCACCGTCTGGACACCACGCGCAGGGCGCCCTCGTCCGCGAGCCCGGCCTGCACGGCGTCAAGGGTGGTCCCGGCGTGCCGGGTCACCCAGTCGCGCCAGCCGTGCGGCGGCGACTCGGTGATCAGCTCCAGCAGGTCGTCGAGCGCCGGATCGCCCGTCCGGGCGTCGAGGTCCGGTGTGACGACGCCCCCGTCGTCGGTCAGCAGGCCGCGCCGGGCGAGTTCGGTCAGGGCCCCGGCCCGCACCAGCGGCGCCGGCCGGTCCGCCCGGTCCACGCCGTCCGGGCCGTCCTCCGGGCCGCCGCTGCCGGGGCGGCCGGTGCCCGGGTCGTGGGCCAGCAGGCAGAGCCGGGCGGCGAGCGAGCGGGGAGAACGGGAACCGTGGGTCACCGGGGTCACGAGGGCCTCCTGCGGATCGGGCGGCCGGTGCGGCCGGTGACGGTGACGAGCGCCGCGGACGGCCGGCGACGGCCGGCTCCCGGGCGGGTGCGCGCGGCCCGGCCCACCCGGGCCGCACCGGCTCCGGCCGCACGGGCGGTTATTCCGTTGCCGCCGCCCGCCCCGCTCCGTACCGTGTTTCCCGGCCCTGTTGTCGGTGGATGGAGAAGGCGTTGCTCGTCTGAGGTCATGGGACACCGTGTGCCACGCCCCGGCCGGAAGGCCGGTCCGGCGTGGGCCGTTGTGCGACCTCGGCACCGAGCCGTCCGTCCCGACCGGGGCTTCTTCTCTGGTTGTTCTCTGGTGCCCCTCTTCCGCCGCGGCATTCCCGGTGTCTCCTCCGCTGCCCGTACCCCGTGTTCCCCGGCGACTCAGGAGGCCCCGTATGGCACCGTCCGCTCTCTCCGTCAGCTGCTCCGACCTCTCCTTCACCTGGCCGGACGGCACCGTCGTCCTGGACGGCCTCGATCTGGCCGTGGGACCGGGCCGCACCGGCATCGTCGGGCTGAACGGCTCCGGCAAGTCCACCCTGCTCCGCCTGATCGCCGGTGACCTGACGCCGTCCGGCGGCACGCTGCGGGTCGCCGGCGAGACCGGCTACCTGCCGCAGAACCTCACCCTGGACACCGCGCTGCGCGCCGACGAGGCGCTCGGCATCGCCGTCCCCCGGGCCGCGCTGCGCGCCATCGAGGCCGGCGACCCGAGCGAGGAGCACTTCACCGCCGTCGGCGACGACTGGGACATCGAGGAGCGGGCCCTGGCCACCCTGGACCAGCTCGGCCTCGGCCACATCGGTCTCGACCGCACCGTCGGCGAACTCTCCGGCGGTGAGTCGGTGCTGCTGCGGCTGGCCGCGCTGCTGCTGCGCCGGCCCGGCGTCCTGCTGCTCGACGAACCGACCAACAACCTCGATCTGCGCGCCCGCCGCCGGCTGTACGAGGCGGTGGACTCCTGGCGGGGCGTGCTGATCGTCGTCAGCCACGACCGCGAACTGCTGGAGCTGGTCGACCGGATCGGCGATCTGCGCGAGGGCGGGGTCCACTGGTACGGCGGCGGCTTCTCCGCCTACCAGGAGGCGCTGGCCACCGAACAGGAGGCCGCCCGGCGGTCCGTGCGCGCCGCGGAGGCCGATGTGCGGCGGCAGAAGCGGGAGTTGGCCGAGGCCCGGGAGAAGCTGGACCGCCGGGTGCGCTACGGCCGGAAGATGTACGAGAACAAGCGCGAGCCCCGGATCGTGATGAACGCCCGCAAGCGCGCGCAGCAGGTCTCCGCCGCCAAGCACCGCGGCATGCACACCGCACGCCTGGAGGACGCGCGCGAACGGCTGGACGAGGCCGCGGACGCCGTGCGGGACGACGCCGAGATCCGCGTCGACCTGCCGCACACCGCGGTCCCGCCGGGCCGCACCGTGCTGTCCCTGCGGGAGGTGGAGCTGCGGTACGGCGCGCGGGTGCCGGAGTTCACCGTGCGCGGTCCCGAGCGCATCGCCCTGACGGGACGGAACGGCGCGGGCAAGTCCACCCTGCTGCGGACCCTCGCGGGCGAACTGGAGCCGCTGGCCGGCGAGGTGCGGACCGAGGTGCCGTCGAGGTTCCTGCCGCAGCGGCTGGATTTGCTCGACGACCGGCTGAGCATCGCGGAGAACGTGGCCCGTTACGCCCCCTCGGCCACGGACAACCGGATCCGGGCCCGGCTCGCCCGCTTCCTCTTCCGCGGCGCCCGTGCCGACCAGCCGGCGGGCACGCTCTCCGGCGGCGAGCGGTTCCGCGCGACGCTGGCCGCGCTGATGCTGGCCGAGCCGGCGCCGCAGCTCCTGATGCTGGACGAGCCGACCAACAACCTCGACCTGTCCGGAGTCGCCCAGCTCACCGCTGCCCTGGAGAGTTACGAGGGCGCGCTGATCGTGGCCGGCCACGACCTGCCGTTCCTGCGCGGCCTGGGCATCACCCGCTGGCTCCGGCTGGACGGCGAACTGCGGGAGGTGGCCCCGGAGGACGTGTGAGCGGCGGCCGCGGTGCCCGCGGGCGGCGGGGCAGCGCTGCGGCACGGCGGCGTCCGGGCACGGCGGCGTTCCGGCGGGGCCCGGCGGGCCGGGGCACGGCGGCACCGTGGCAGGGCAGCGCTGCGGTAGGCCGTCACGGTGGAGCCGCCGGCACCGCGGCGCGGCGGCGCACCGGGGGCTCCCCCGTCGGGCCCCGGTGCGCCGCGCCCCCGGCGGGTCGGCCGGTGGCCACCGGCCGACCCGCCCGTCGTGAACCGCCTCCGGCGGTGCGGTGGTTCAGCGGTACAGCTTGTGCACGGCCGTCGCCGTGGTCTCCCGGAAGGCCGTCACCGGGGCTCCGTCGAGCGTGCCCATCTCGCCCCAGGCCACCAGCGTCACCGTCCGACCGTCACGGCCGATTCCGAAGAGGTGCGCATCCCGCGAGGACTCGGGGAACGACGTGCCCACACCGAGCACGTGTGCGCCCTCTTCGGCGTCGAGCGAGCCGTAGTCCCGCCACACCGCCGTCGCCTCGGGGTGCTCCCGCTCGACCCGGTCGGCACAGCCCCGGACGGCCTTCTCCAGGGCCGCGGCGAGCTTCTTGGCGGCACCCGTGCTCCTCGTCCGGACGACGACCTGGGTGGCGCCGGTGTCGAACTCGGTGGTGAACAGCCGGTGCGCGGCGCCCGCCTCCGGCAGCACGCCCTCGGCGCAGAACGGCTCCGGATCGGGCAGCCCCCGGGCCACCGGATGGGCCGTCCACTCCGACCACCGGTGCGGCGGGAGTTCGTCCGCCGCGAGGAAGGCGGGCGCGGTGGCCCGCGGGGCGGACGCCGTCGCGGCAGTCGCGGGAAGCGGTGCCGCCTGCGCGGCCGGCGCGAGGGCCAGGGCGGTACCGGCGGCGGCCGCCAGCGCGGTGGCGGCGACGGCCCGGGCCGTCCTCTCCCCCGCCGTGGCCGGGTTCGGCTTCATCGGGTGGATACGAAGACGCATGGCGCTCCCCGTTCGGAGTCGTGGTGCTGTTCGACGAGATACCGCCGGGGCGTCCGGCCGCTCGGCTCCCCCACTGCCCGCGGCCGGCCACCGGCCGGCCACCGGACCTGCCCCGGCGGTACGGCAGAAGCCTGTGCGCCACGGACCACCGGCCGCAATGGTTGTCCGGCGGGACGGGACAGCGGGACGGCTGCGCGTACTCTGGCCTGGGGGAACGGGAGTTGCCCGGGACGCGCCCCGCGGCCGGCGGGGCGCCGCTCCCGGGACGGGGGACGGGGAGAGCGATGACCGGGACCGGCGGGACCGAGGAATTCGCGGCGTATCTGCGCCGCTTGAAGGACCGTTCGGGGCGCAGCTACGGCGCGCTGGCGGCCCGGCTGCACCTCAGCGCCTCGTCGCTGCACCGCTACTGCAGCGGCGAGGCGGTGCCACCGGACTACGCCCCGGCCGAACGTCTCGCCCGGCTCTGCGAGGCGACCCCGGAAGAGCTGGTCCGGCTGCACCGCCTGTGGCTCCGCGCCGACGCGGAACGGACGGCGGCCCGGGCCGCCGGTGCGGCTCCCGGGTCCGGCGGCCGCGAGCGCTCCGAGGCCCGGCCCGTCTCCGCGGCGGGGCGGGGCGCCCCCGCTCCCGCTCCCGCTCCCGCGCACGGGCGCTCCACGGCCGGCACGACCGGCGGCGCCCCCGGGCCGGGCGATGCCCCCGCCGATGACGGCGCCGCCACGGACACCGGCCCGGCCTCCGACGCCGGCGTCCCCGGCGCCCGCCCGGCCTGCGGGAGCGACCGGGCCCCCGGCACCGGCCCGAACGCGGACACCGGCCCGGCCCCCGAACCCGGCCCGGCCTCCGGCCCCGGCACCCGTGCCGGCACCGGCACCGGCACCGGCGAAGCGCCGGCCGATGACACGCCGCTCGCCCGCTCGCCCCGCCCCGCCGGGGGAAGCGGTCCCGGCCCGGTCCGCGGAGCCCGGTCACACGGCAGTGGCCGCGTCGCCGGCGCCGCGCCGCCGCGGGGTCCGTCGCCGTTCCGTGCGCTCGTCCGGCGGCGTACCGCGGCCGCCCTGGCCGCCGCCTGCGTCACCGCGCTCGCCGTGACAGCGCTCGTGGTGACCGCCGGAGAGGGCGCCCGCGGAGGGGGCAGGAGCGCGGAGGCCGTCGCGCCGGGATTCTCCTGGGAGCCGGGCGTCCGGACCGGGGCGCCGCCGGACACCGCCGTGCCGTCCGCGTCCACCGGTCCTCGGGGGAAACCCGGCCGCCGCGGGTCCGCCTCCCCGGGCCCCTCCGCCGCCCCCGGGCCCGGCGGCGGTGACGGCGGCCCCGGGAGCGGCCGTGACGGCGGCCGGGCCGACGGCGGGCGGGACACCGGCCACGGCCCGGGCGGCGGCGCCGTTCCCCTGACCGTCGCCACGCGCTCCCACGTCTGGGCGAACGGCTGCGACCACCGCTATCTCCTCGACCGTCCGCCGTCCGGGGTGCCCGCGCCGCCGGTCGAACAGGACGCGGCGGCGTGGGCCGGCCGGCTGGGCGCCGTGCACGGGGGCCGCACCGATGTCGAGACGACCGTGCAGGGCACGAGCGCGGACGCCGTCGTGGTGCTCAGGGCCCTGCGGGTCCGGGTGGTGGGCCGGGCCGCACCGCTCGCCTGGCCGGTCTACGCGATGGACAACGGCTGCGGCGGCTCCCTCACCCCCGCCGCCTTCTCCGTGAACCTGGACGCCGAACGGCCCCTGGCCCGCCCCACCGACGGCTTCGACGGCGATTCCGGGCGTGAACTGCCCGCCGTGCGGCTGCCGTTCACGGTGTCACCGAAGGATCCGCTGGTGCTCCGCGTCACCGCCCGCACGGGGGGCTGCGACTGCCGGTGGTATCTGGAACTCGACTGGACGAGCGGGGGCCGCGAGGGCACGGTCCGGATCAATGACGGCGGCGACCCGTTCCGTACGAGTGGCATCGAGGGCCGCCCCCTGTACGGCTACTGGCTCGACCCGCGCGGCTGGCGGCTCGCCGATCACGGCTGAGCCGGGCGCGGGCCGAACCGGGGGAGGGAGCAGCCGCCGGGCTCGCCGGAGCCCCGGACCGGCGGAAAAGGGTCCGCTCCGGGCAGACATTCCAGGATGTACCGCGCGATTGGCCCCACCCCTCTGGCCCCGGGCTCCCCCAGTGCTTAACCTACGGTTTCGTAACCTACGGAGCCGTAGGTGTCCGCACGTCTCCAGGAGTTCGCAGTGACCCAGACCCCCGCCCCCCTCGCCGGTTCCGAGGGGTGGAGCGACGCCAAGCTGCTGTACGCGCTGGAGGAGGTCGTCGAGGACGAGCTCAACCGGCACCTCAAGGTGGCCAAGGACTGGATGCCGCACGAGTACGTGCCGTGGAGCGACGGCCGCAACTTCGACGGCCCGCTGGGCGGCGAGGCCTGGGCCCCGGAGCAGTCCAAGGTCAGCGACATCGGCCGGATCGCCCTGGTCGTCAATCTGCTGACCGAGGACAACCTCCCCAGCTACCACCACGAGATCGCCACCCTCTTCGGCCGCGACGGCGCCTGGGGCACCTGGGTGCACCGCTGGACCGCCGAGGAGGGCCGGCACGGCATCGTGATGCGCGACTACCTGCTGACCTCCCGGGCCGTGGACCCGGTGCAGCTGGAGGAGTTCCGCATGGCGCACATGTCGGAGGGGTTCGAGTCCGACAACCGGCACAGCATGCTGCACTCCGTGGCGTACGTCGCCTTCCAGGAGCTCGCCACCCGGATCTCGCACCGCAACACCGGCCACCACTCCGGCGACCCGGTCTGCGACCGCATGCTCACCCGGATCGCCACCGACGAGAACCTGCACATGGTCTTCTACCGCAACCTGCTCGGCAAGGCGTTCGAGCTGGCCCCGGACCAGACCATGGCTGCCGTTCGCGACGTCGTCGTCAACTTCCGGATGCCGGGCCACGGGATGCCCGGGTTCGAGCGGGCCGCCGCGCAGATGGCCATCGGCGGCATCTACAACCTCCGCATCCACCACGACGACGTGCTCCAGCCGGTGCTGCGCTTCCTGAAGGTGCTGGAGATCTCCGGGCTCGGCCCCGAGGGGCTCAAGGCCCAGGAGGAGCTGGGGATGTACATGGGCGGTCTCGACGCGCAGGCCACGAAGTTCGACGAGCGGCGCGAGGCCCTGCTCGCCCGCCGCGCCGCCCGCCGGGCCTCCTGACGGGCCTCCTGACGGCGGCGGCCGCTGCCGGGCCCCGCGGTCCGGCAGCGGTGGCCCCGCGGCCGCCCCCGTCACCGACCGGCAACCGGCAACCGGCAATCGGCAATCGGCAATCGGCAATCGGCAATCGGCAATCGGCAATCGGCAAGCACAACAAACCGGGCCCGGCGCGCTGGACGCACCGGACCCGGCGTTTCGTAGCGGGGACAGGATTTGAACCTGCGACCTCTGGGTTATGAGCCCAGCGAGCTACCGAGCTGCTCCACCCCGCGTCGTTGAACCCGACTCTACGCGGTACCGGCCCCTGCGCAAAATCGGTTACGCGGTCCGCACCGGCCCGGTCTCCCGCCGTCGGTGCGGACCACGGTCGTCAGGACGTACCGCCCCCGCTTCTGCGGGACTTGCGCAACCGGCGCCGTTCCTTCTCGGAGAGTCCTCCCCAGACGCCGAACCGCTCGTCGTTCTCCAGGGCGTACTCCAGGCACTCCACCCGTTCCTCACACGCCCGGCAGACCTGCTTGGCCTCCCGGGTGGAGCCGCCGGGGACCGGAAAGAAGAAGTCGGGCCCGGTCTGCGCGCACAGCGCGCGCTCCCGCCAGCCGGAAGCGTGCTCCGCCGGCCCGATGAAATCGATCAACATGACGGTCATGCTGCATCCGGCGCATCAACGATCGCTGAACGAGCGGTCAACGCGCCGCGCCCGGGGCGTATGCCGCGCGCCGCCCGTGCCGAGTGCCCAACTCGTGGGTCCGCGGGGGAGGTTACCGCTCCGGCCGCGGAGTTCCGCGCCGGTGCGCCGGCGCGGCGCGGCGCGTCCGCCCGGTGCCCGGCGGGGCCCCAGGGCCCGGCGGGGACGGAGCGGCCGGATGCGGGGACCAGCCGGTCCCGGAATCCCGCCGGCCCGGGGCCCGGCCGGGTGCGGGGCTCAGGCCGAGTCCCGGCGCACCAGCTCCGTCTGCAGCAGGATCGACGGCGGCAGACCGGCCTCGCCGGACAGCTGGGCGAGCAGCCGCCAGGTCATGGTGCGGCCGAATTCCTCGATCGGCTGCCGGACGGTGGTCAGCGGCGGTGAGGTGGTGGCCGCGATGTCGAGGTTGTCGAAGCCGACGACCGCGACGTCCTCCGGAACGCGCCGCCCCGCGGACTGCAGCGCCTGCAGGGCTCCGACGGCCATCAGGTCGGAGGCCGCGAAGACCGCGTCGAGGTCCGGATGGGACTCCAGGAGCCGCCGCATGGCGGCCGCCCCGCCCTCGACCGTGAAGTCACCGTGCGCGACCGCGTCGGTGGCGAAGCCCGTGCCGGCCATGCCGCGGCGCCAGCCGCTGAGCCGGTCCATGCCGACGGCCATGTCGGCCGGGCCGGCGATGGTGGCCACCCTGGTCCGTCCGGTGTCGATGAGGTGACGGGCCGCCAGGCAGGCGCCGTTGAAGTTGTCCACGTCGACGTAGGGGGCGTCGACCCGGACCAGCGGGCGGCCGCCGAGGACCACGGGCAGGCCCGCCTCGACCAGCAGGCTGGGCAGCGGGTCCTCGCCGTGCAGGCTGACGACGAGCGCGCCGTCGACGTGGCCGCCGCAGAGGTAGCGGGCGAAGCCGTCCTCGTCCTGCTCGTTGGTCATCAGCAGCACCAGCTGGAGCTGGCTGCCGGAGAGGCCGCTGTAGATGCCGCGCAGGACCCGGGCGAAGAAGGGGTCGCTGAGCACGAAGTTGCCGGGCTCGGACATCACCAGGGCGATGGAGCCCGTTCTCCTGGTCGCCAGCGACCGGGCGACCTGGTTGGCGCGGTAGCCCAGAACCTCGACCGCGTGGGCCACTTGCTCCCGGGCCTTCTCGCTGACGTAGGGCAGGCCGTTGATCGCCCGTGAGGCCGTCGCACGGGAGACCCCGGCGGCCCTCGCGACCTGTTCGAGTGTGGGGCTCGCGCTCGGGCCCGGTCGTCCCAGAGGCTGCGCCCCCGCTGATTCAGTCACCGGCTCTCCGCGTGTGGCAGTGTCTCCCGCCGCCCGCGCCGCGCGCTGTGGGCGGCTGCTGGGGCGGCTCCCGCCGCGCGGCCCGCGGGGGCCGCGCCGTACGGGGTTCGGCGGCTTCGCCGCGGCGCTGGGGCGGAACGTCCGGAGCCGGCGCGCACCCGCTGCCGGCCGCAGCCGGCCGTGCCGGTCCGCTGCTGCGTGCTGGACACTCCCCCACCCCCACTGACGCCGTCCGATTCCGGTGACCGCCGGGCGACGCCTCGCCGGCAGCGCACTGGAAGCGCTTTCAGACTACCCACGGAACCGAAGGACCGCCAGGGAGGGGACTTCCGGGGAAGGGAGGCCCCCGCCGGCCCGGCGGCCGCCCGGACCGCGCGCGGGGCGCGTGGTCCGGGGGCGCGGCGGACGGTGCCGTCCGGGAGTCCGTCCGCGGGCCACGGGTCAGCAGCCGATCGGCGCTGTGCCGACCGCGATGTCGTCGTACCAGAGCGTGTCGTCGCCGTTGCCGTAGCTCTCCCAGCCGAGCCGCAGGTCGGTGAGGGAGGGCCGCCAGCCCGGCTTGTTCAGCCACTGCCGGTCGATGTCGTGGGTGGGCGTGCCGTCGATGACGAGGCCCTCGACGACCGAGCCGTTGACCTTGGTCTCCAGGGTGGAGCCCTCGATGCCGAACTCGACGCACGTCCATTCGTTCACGGGCAGCGGCAGGCTCTTGGACACCCCGACCGGGCTCTGCTCCGGCAGGGTCGCGTCGTCGGACTCGCGGTTCCACTGCAGGGCGCCGTTCTGGCCGCCCATCCGCAGATCCTTGCCGTTGTCGTTCGCGTCCTTCATGGCCGCGAACGTCACATGGGCGGCGGGCAGCGCGGTGGTGTGCCTCACCCAGAAGCGGACGTGCAGCGAGGAGCTCCCCGCCACCTCGTCCAGCGGGGTCGAGACGAAGACGTGGTTGCAGTAGCCGGCCTTGCCGTCGATGCGGAGCGACTTGGCGCCGGTGTGCGCGGTGCCGGAGTCCACCGTCGCGGTGCCGTTGCCGGTGCAGTTGGCGGCGCCGGCGGTCCAGCGGCCGGACGGCGCCGTGCCGGTCTGCGTCTCGAAGTCCTCGCAGAAACCGGAGGCGTCGCAGGCCGCGGCGGTCCGGTGGTCGGCGGAGGGGCCCGCGGCGGAGGCGCTGCCCGTGGCGCCGGCGGCGGTGAGTGCCAGGACGGCCGCCGAGGCGGCCAGGATCTGCCGGCGGCGGGCGGTGCCCGCGGGCAGGGGCGCGGGCGGCGGAAGGGGGGAGGCCGGCAGGCCGGCTGACGAGGACGAGTGTGCGGTCGCAGGTGAGGACATGGGTCCCGACCCTCCTCGGTGAAGGTGAGGTGACGGCGGACGGATCGCGGACAGATCAGCGTCGCGGTGGGGGCCTCCCCAGGCCCCCACCGCGACGGGCGGTGATTCATCCACCGCGGGGCGGGCGCGCGCGGATCCGCTGGACGCCGCGGCGCGCGGGAGGAACGCATTGCCGCCGGCGTCGACGCGCCCGTGTGGTGTGGGGGGCCGGGCCCCGGGGGGCCCGGCCGGGTGGCCGCGGCGGGCCGGACCGTGGCCCGGCCCGCCGCGTCCGGATCATCCGAACAGGGCGTCGTGCGCGGCGAACGCCGTGGCGATCTCCGTCTGGGCCCAGTAGCGGTGGTACGTGAACTCCGGCGCGTCGCCGCCGTTCAGGTACTGCTGCACCTTCGGGAAGTCGGGGTCGCTCTCGTAGAAGGAGCGGATCGACAGGAAGGTGGAGTCCGAGTTGATCTCGTCACCGTTGGGCATGGTGCCCGTCCAGCCGTTGGGGATGTAGAGCTTGTCCTCGCCGGAGGTGACCTCGAACCGGTTGTAGTCCTTGCGGACCTCGGGGATCGCGATGCCCAGGTCGTCCTTGTGCGTCAGCATGCCCTCGAGCAGGCCCTCGCCGGCCTCCCTGGCCTCCGCGTCGCCGGAGCCGGCGGCGTAGTAGAGCAGGGTCTTGGCGAAGGAGGCGGCGACGCCCACGTCGTTGGTGTGGTTCAGGACCTCGACGTGCAGGCCGCTGTTGTCACCCGGGTTGGAGGCGTCCCAGGTGTCGGGCTTGCCGGTCCACTCCAGGTCGGACGGGATCTGGTAGTCGCCGGAGCCGTCGATCGTGGAGTTCTCCAGGGCCCAGTCGACCCACTTGTCCATGATCTTCCCGGCGCGCTCGTCCTTGGTCTCGGCGTACAGCTCGGCGGTCCGCTGCAGACCCCAGACCTGGAAGCCGAACCACCGGTTGGACGGCGGGTCGTGCCAGACGGGCTGGTAGTCGTAGTACATGCCGTAGAAGGTCGGCATACCCGACGGCGGGCTGGCGTACTGGCCTTCCCAGCTGTTGGTGGCACCGCCCGCGATGCCGCCCTCGGCGGACTGCAGCCACTGCAGGAACTCCAGCTGCCGGTCCAGGCTCTTGGCCCAGTCGGCCTGGCCCGAGGAGGACTTGGGCTTCATGTCCGGGTCCTCGGCCAGGGCGTAGGCGGCCATCGGGTTCTGGTAGCCCTGGTGGGCCGCGCCGTCACCGATGCGCCAGGCCCACGGGTACTGGGCGTCCGAGTTGGCACCGCCCCAGGCGTAGTACCAGGACATCAGGTAGTGCGCGCTGTCCTTGCCGGTCCCCGCGGGGCAGGACGGGCTGGTGCAGTCGCCGATCTTCTTGAAGTACTTGTCGAACATGGCGTAGCGCAGGTAGTCGCCCATCTTGACGGCCTTGGCCACCACGTCGGAGACCTCGCCGGCCTTGCCCTGCTCCTCGGCGTACTTCTTGGCCTGGTAGGCCACCTGCACCGCGCGCGCGTCGGCGTCCGGGGCGTTGGTGTACTTCCACTGCTTGGCGTACTCCGCGTCGTCGGTGAACAGGTCGAGGAACCCGTTCTCACCGCCGTGCGCGAAGGTGTCGCAGGACGGCTGCGTCACCGTCTCCCAGACGGACTCCTGCGAGCCGCGCTGGAAGGTGTTGATGAACGCGGGCGCCGTCTCGCCGTCGCCGCAGAAGCCGAAGCCGTAGGTGTTGTCCACGTCGAGCAGCCAGTGCATGCCGTAGACCTCGTCGGACCCGTAGGCCGACTTGAGCTCGGCCGCGATCGGGTCCTTGCCGACGGAGACGCCGGAGTCGAGCTTCGCCGGGTACTCGGTCGGGCTCGGGTGCTCGGGCGCGTAGGTGGCCGGCTTGCTCGCGTCGTAGGCGCCGTTGGTCGGCTGGTCGTCGGTGCCCGGGATGGCGAACTCCTCCAGCGACGCCCAGGCGTCGTTGAACGGTCCCCAGTCCTCGGTGACCCGGCCGTACTCGGACTCCAGCCACAGGTAGTAGCTGAACGCCTCGGAGGTGGTCTCGTGGCCGTGGTCCGGTGCCTCGACGATCAGCGTCTCGATGGCGTGGTACGGCACCTTCAGACCGTCGAAGGTGCGGTAGTAGCCGCTCGACGGGTCGTTGATCTTGTTGTACAGATCCAGGAAGTCCTGCTGGTACTCCGAGGCCTGCGGCGAGATCTCCTGGACCGGCACGGAGCCGGCCTCGTGGCCCGCCGCGGTCGCCTTGAAGACGGCCTTGGCCAGGTCACCGGTGGTGTCCGCGGAGTTCACGTGCACCTGCTGGACGCGGTCCCAGTTCTCCGGGGTGAACGTCAGCTCCGACTTCGCCGCGCTGATGTCCTTGGCGCCGGAGGCGCGCTCCAGTGTCACGCGCACGTCCGAGGACGGCTTGGCGGACAGCTTGAGGCCGACGGTCGTCTCCCCGCCCTGCTTCACCTGCCGGGCGACGGGAGAGGCGATCACGGCCGGCTTCTCCAGGACGTTCACCAGGGACGGGTGCGAGCCGGCCGGCTTGCCGTCCTTGCCGTACGCCTTGGCGGTGATGGAGTACTGGCCCTCGGGGGCGTTCTTCCACTCGCCCTCGAACGGGGCCTCGGTGTCGGTGGCCAGCAGCTTGCTGTCCGCGTAGAACTCGACCTTGGCGACGTCCCCGGTGGTCTTCGCCTTCAGCGGCACGCCCTCGGGGGCCAGCGCGTAGTTGTCCGCGCCCGCCTCGGAGGAGGTGAGAGCGACGCCGATGGCCTTGGCCTCGGCGGATCCGGCGGACTCGGAGGCGAAGGTCGTCCCCGGCACCACCCCCGCGACGAGAGCGGCGAGGGCGAGTCCTCCCGTGACCGGGCCGGGCCGTAGCCTGCGCCGTAGGTGTGATCTCATTGCCTGCTGGTTCCTCTCTGTCACATGGTGTGGGGCCATATGTGGGGCATGGAGGGGTGCTGTGAGGCGTGCGCGGGCACGCCCGGTCGGGGCGTGCCGTCACACGTGGATCCGGCCCCGTGAGTGGGCTGTGCGGTGCGGCCACTCACGGGGCCGGTGATCGTGGGGGCGGAACGGCCCCGGCGCCGTGGGGTCAGGACGGCGCGGGCGGGGCCGGATGGTGGGGGGGTACGCGGCTCGGGTCCGCGGTTTCCGTACCGTGCCGTCGACAACGGCTTCCCGGGAGCCGCTCGGGTGGTGGGGGTGATCAGCTCTCGGCACGGTGTACTGAAACCGCTTCCAGTGCCGGGACTGTAGCGGTCGCGCCGGGCGCTGAAAACCCTTACTCGCCAGTCCAGTTGGACAAAGTCACCGGGTGTGTTCCGCACCAGTCCCTTCACCAGCGCTTTTGTTGACACGGCGGCGGATAAATCGCCTCCGGGGCAGCGAACCCGTCAACTCACGGGCCTGACCTGCGTGTTGCGAAGTGGTTCGCGCAGCTCCTATTGACAGGGTCACCACCCGCGCTCACTCTAAGAGCGCTCCCAGGTCCGAGGCCGACGGGAGCCGATCACCGGCCGGCCACCGGGTACTCCACCGGTCGGAGCCCGGTGACCGCCCCGGCGCGACGGCCCGGGGCGGACGGGAGCGACGCCCTGACCCGGCACCCGTCCGGCCCTCCGCACACCGGCCGCCGTGCCACCGCGCCTCCCCCGCACCGCCCCCACCGCCCGCCGTACCACCCGCAAGCGCCACCCCCGCCGCATCCCCATCGCACCGCCGCACCACCCGCAAGCGCCACCCCCACCCGTACCGCCCGCTCCGCGAGCACGGAGGCTTGCAGATGAACCCCACCCGACAGCGGACGGGAGACGGACCGCCGAGACGGCGGCCCTCGTCCCGCGTCGCGCTGACGGCTGCTGCCGCGCCGGCCCGGACCGCCGGCGCGGCGGCCGGGGTGGGCCGGTGCCGGTACGGGAAACCGCTGTTCCGGCCGCTCCGGCCGCACCCGGGAACACCCGTGCGGCGGGAACCGTCCGACCCGAGCTCCGGCACGGCCGACCCCCGCCCGGCCCGTGCCGGATCGGGCGGCCGGGCGGCGCGCACCCCGGCCCTTCGCGGCCGGACGCCGGTCACCGTCCCGGCGGGTGCCGCGCCGCCCGCGCCGTCCACCCCCTCCCCGCGGCCACGCGCACGGCCGCAACCGCCCGACGGGGCGATGCCGCCCGCGCCCCCTCGCCCCGGCGGCGCCTCCGGCACCGCCCCGACCCCTGCCCCCTCCACGGGCCGGCCCCGCTCCGGTGCGGGGCGCCTCCCTCGCTTACGGCCCGTGTCCGGCGCCCGGCGCCGCCCCCGCCCACCGGAGAGGTGCCGGACCCGCCGGCCCGCCGCGCTCCGGACCCCGCACCCCCCGGGAGGACTCAACCCACGCCGGCTCCCGCAGCCCACGTCCCGCCCGTGACGCCCCGGAAGCACTCCCGGATCAGCTCCTGGAAGCGCTTCCAACCCTTCTCACGCCGGGCCGGGACCGTTTTCCACCCCCACCCCCCATGGAGCTTCACCCATGAGCAAAACCTCTTGTGCGGCGACCGGTGCGGTCGCTCTGGCCGTCGCCGCTTTCCTGATACCCGCCCCGGCCGGCGCCGCCCCGGCCGGGCCGGCGGCCGACAGCACGTACTACGTGGACCCCGAGACCCAGTCCGCCAAGTGGGTCGCCGCGAACCCGGGCGACTCGCGGGCCGCAGTGATCCGGGACCGGATCGCCTCCGTGGCGCAGGGGCGCTGGTTCACCCAGACCAACACCGGCGAGGTCCGTGCCGAGGTCGACGCCTTCGTCGGCGACGCCCAGAGCGCCGGACAGATTCCGATCATGGTCGTCTACAACATGCCCAACCGTGACTGCGGCGGGGCGAGCGGCGGTGGCGCCGACAACCACTCCGCGTACCGGCAGTGGGTCGACGAGATCGCGGCCGGCCTGAACGGGCGCCCAGCCGCGATCATCATCGAGCCCGATGTGCTGGCCCTGATGTCCAACTGCCAGAACGCCTCGCAGCAGCAGGCCACCCGGGAGTCGATGGCCTACGCGGGCAAGGCGCTCAAGGCCGGCTCCGCCGAGGCCAAGGTCTATTTCGACGCCGGACACTCCCGCTGGCACTCCCCGGAGGAGATGGCCTCCCGGCTGGCCGCCTCGGACATCGCGAACAGCGCCGACGGCATCTCCAGCAATGTGTCGAACTACAACCACACGGCCGACGAGGTCGCCTACAGCCAGGCGATTCTCAGCTCCATCGGCTCGGACGGCCTGGCCGCCGTGATCGACACCAGCCGCAACGGCAACGGCCCCGACGCGCGGGGCGAGTGGTGCGACCCGCCCGGCCGCGCGATCGGCACCCCCACCACCGCCGACACCGGCCAGGACCGGATCGACGCCTATCTGTGGGTGAAGCTCCCCGGCGAGGCCGACGGCTGCGCCGCCGCGGCCGGGCAGTTCGTGCCGCAGCTCGCCTACGACATGGCCAACGCGGCCCCCGCCGCGTCCGCCACTTCTGCTTCCGCTTCTCCCAGTTCTCCCAGTTCTTCCAGGACCGCTTCCGAGGACGGTGCACGATGAGTGAATCCCGAGTCCGCGTCTCGCCCCTGGCGACGGGTGGAGGGGGACTGGCCGGCGCGCTGGACCGCAGCAGCGGACACGTGCTGGGCCTCTTCCGCATCGTCGTCGGCTTCCTCTTCGCCTGCCACGGCGCCGCCACCCTCTTCAACGTGCTCGGCGGCCCGCACGGCGGCGTGGTGCCCGAGCTCGGGGCCTGGCCGAGCTGGTGGGCCGCGGCCATCCAGCTCGTCGGCGGCGGCCTGGTCGTGCTGGGCGCGTGGACGCGCACAGCCGCCACCATCTGCTCCGGCTCCATGGCGTACGCCTACTTCGTCAGCCACCAGGGCGAGGCGCTGTTCCCGCTGCAGAACGGCGGTGAGGCCGCCGCGATGTTCTGCTGGGCCTTCCTGCTGATCGCCGTGCTCGGCCCCGGAAGGATGGCCCTGGATTCGCTTTTCCGTTCCTCGGACAACGCGGGGCGGGAGAGCGGCGAAAGGAACGTGCTCGCGGTGTGAATTCCGCGCACCGTCACACGGGGCGGACCATCATGATTCCCGTCGCACGGAAAGCCTGCCAATCCCCACCGCAATGCGCCGCCCAGCGGTCACGCATTACGGAAGGAGCGAACGCGTCGGGTTGACGTCCCATCCGTCCGGCGGCGGACACACAGGGGAACGGTTTGAGCCCGCACGTTGAGGCGCCCACCAGCCAATACGGGGCACGAGCCGCGTTCACCGGGTTCTCCGGGTGGATCGGACGCCATGCCGTCCGATCCACCCGGAGCTCCCTCGGTGCCCACCGGCCGGCCGCGCTCCGCCGCACGACACTGTGCGCGATACCGGAAAGCCCGTCGGACCCGGCACCGGCCGACCGGTTCTCACCCCACTCCCGACAGGGTGGCGGGGTGATGTTTCGTTTGTGCGACCGTCATTGAAATTCCTTGTGTCAAAGGACTTCTCAGGTTCTTCCGGCACTGGTAGCTTCCTCTCCATGGGAGCGCTCCCACTGAGCCACGGACGCTTCCCATTCCCCCACCGTCCCGCGTCGGTCCAACGCGCTGCGGGATGACACCGAATAGGAGCTCAGATGACAACCGATTCCCCAGGCGGAATGCGAAATACGCGCTTCCGTCGCGCCGTTACGGCAGTGAGCGCCATGGCGCTCGCCTCCGGTTTCATGATCGCCGCGGGGAACACGGCGAACGGTGACGAGGCATCCTCCTCGGCGGCCGCGGCGCGCGTGGACAACCCCTACGAGGGCGCCAAGCTGTACGTGAACGAAGACTGGTCCCGGCAGGCGGCGGAGAGCGGCGGCGAGGCCATCGCCGACGAGCCGACCGCCGTATGGCTGGACCGCATCAAGGCGATCGACTCGGGCTCCGCGGGTGAGAACACCATGGGCCTGCGCGACCACCTCGACGCGGCCCTGGAGCAGGGCGCC
Organism: Streptomyces albus subsp. albus; assembly: GCF_000719865.1. Taxonomy (GTDB): domain Bacteria; phylum Actinomycetota; class Actinomycetes; order Streptomycetales; family Streptomycetaceae; genus Streptomyces; species Streptomyces albus_E. The sequence continues at coordinate 64,811 of NZ_JOID01000006.1, read as the reverse complement.
GACGCCCTGCAGATGGTCACGTACAACCTGCCCGGCCGGGACTGCGCGGCGCTGGCCTCCCAGGGCGAACTCGGCCCGGAGGAGATCGACAAGTACAAGAACGAGTTCATCGACCCGATCGCGGAGATCCTGTCGGACCCCAAGTACGCCGACCTCCGGATCATCAACGTCGTCGAGATCGACTCGCTGCCCAACCTCATCACCAACGTCGGCAGCCGTGAGACGGCCACCGAGAACTGTGACGAGATGCTGGCGAACGGCAACTACGTCAAGGGCGTCGGCTACGCCCTGGCCACCCTCGGCGACATCGAGAACGTCTACAACTACATCGACATCGGCCACCACGGCTGGATCGGCTGGGACGACAACTTCGGGCCCACCGCCGAGCTGCTGCACGAGGCGGCCACCTCCGAGGGCGCCACCGTCGACGACGTCGCTGGCTTCGCCGCCAACACGGCCAACTACGGCGCCACCGAGGAGCCGTACTTCTCGATCGACGACACCGTCGGCGGGAAGTCGATCCGCGAGGGCTCCAAGTGGGTCGACTGGAACCGCTACGTGGACGAGCAGTCCTACGCGCAGGCGTTCCGCGAGGAAGCCGTCTCCGCCGGTTTCAACAGCGACGTCGGTGTCATCATCGACACCTCCCGCAACGGCTGGGGCGGCGCCGACCGGCCCAGCGGCCCCGGTGACAAGAACGGCACCGCCGACGAGTACGTCGACTCCAGCCGCATCGACCGCCGTATCCACCTCGGCAACTGGTGCAACCAGGCCGGCGCCGGCCTCGGCGAGCGTCCCACCGCCTCTCCCGCCCAGGGCATCGACGCCTACGCGTGGATCAAGCCCCCGGGCGAGTCGGACGGCTCCAGCCAGGAGGCCGACAACGACGAGGGCAAGGGCTTCGACCGGATGTGCGACCCCACGTACGAGGGGAACGCGCGCAACCAGAACAACATGTCCGGCGCCCTCCCGGACGCGCCGGTCTCCGGTCACTGGTTCCAGGCCCAGTTCGAGGAGCTCATCGAGAACGCCTACCCGCCGGTCAACTGACCGCGGTCGCGCGTGAGCTGAGCACGGGAGCCCGGTGACCGCCCGGCGGTGACCGCCCGGTTCGAACGAACGCCCCGAGGGGCCCGGTACGGCCGACACGGCCGCACCGGGCCCCTCTTCGTGTTCACCGGCCCCTCTTCGCGCGCGGCCCCCTCCGCCGCCGGCCCGGGGCGCCGCCCCCGTCAACCGGCCGCCGGCCGCGGCCCCGAGCGAACGACCGGTTCCTCCCGGCACGCGGTCCGGTGAGCCGGTGAGTGGAAGGGGGCACGCCGCGCGTACCCTTCCGCGGACCGGACTCCGCCGGCGCGGGCCCCCGCCTCCGGCGGAGGGCTCGTTCCCCCGGAACGGCCCGGAGGCATCGCGGCCCCCGCGCCCCTCGGCCCCCGCCCGTTACCGCCAGAGACCATTGGCCAAGGATAAAGAGGGGCAAACGTGAACTGAGTCAAGGATGCCGCTAGCACAGCGTTATGCTTTCGGTATACGGTGAGCGGCAGGTGGCAGCCCGCCATGCCCCACTCCTGGTCCCGCGCCCGGGGCCGCCGATCCTCCACCCCGCCGGAGAGGCCATGCCCGACAGCCCGGAACCCCATGTCTCGGTGACCCTGGCGGAGATCGCGAGGATCGCGGGCGTCGGCCGCGCCGCGGTGAGCAACTGGCGCCGCCGGCACAGCAGTTTCCCCCGCCCGGTCGGCGGCACCGACACCAGCCCCCAGTTCTCGCTCTCGCAGGTCGAGGAGTGGCTGCGCGCCCAGGGCAAGCTCGGTGCGGACGAGGGCGGCCGCGAGCGGCTCTGGCCGCGCTTCGAGGCGCTGGGCGACCGGGAGCTGATGGGTCTGGCGATCGCCGCCGTCGGCGCCCGGGCGGGCCGCGCGGAGCAGGCCGCCGGACCCTCCTCGAAGCGTCGTCCGCGGAGCGCCCCCGGAGCCCCGGCCGCGCCCCCCGCGCCCGTCCACCTGCCCGTGGAGGCCGAGCTGTCGGAGGCGCAGGAGCAGGCCGTGGAGCAGGCCGTGCGACTGGCCGGAGAGGACGGCGCGGCCGAGACGTTCGGCTTTCTGCTCGGCCGCTGGCTCGGCACCCACGTACGGCAGATCACCACCACCCCCGAGCCGCTGGCCGCGCTGATGACGGAGCTGGCCGAGCTGGTCGGCGGCGGGCCGGAGGGCGAGCGGAGCGGCGGCGGGCCCTGGACCGTGCTGGATCCCGCCTGCGGCGTCGGCGGGCTGCTGACCGCCGCCGTCCTCCGGTGGGGCGCGGACGGTGAACTCCGGCTGTCCGGACAGGACAGCGACCCCGTCCTCGTCGATCTGGCCGCCGCCCGGCTGGCCCTCACCACCGTGCCGGAACCGCGGCCGGACCGTCCGGCCGGGGCCCGGCGCGGCGGGAAACGGGCCGCCGCCCCCGAGCAGGCGCGCACCACCGACCTGCGGCTCGCCGACTCGCTGCGCGAGGACGGCCCCGCGTTCCGCGGCGACGCGGACGTGGTGCTGTGCAACCCGCCGTTCAACGAACGCGACTGGGGCCATGCCGAGCTCGCCACCGACCCCCGCTGGGTCTACGGCCATCCGCCGCGGACGGAACCCGAACTGGCTTGGGTGCAGCACGCGTTGGCCTGCCTGCGGCCGGGTGGCACGGCCGTGCTGCTGCTGCCGCCGGCCGTCGCCTCCCGCCGGGCGGGCCGCCGCATCCGCGCGGCGCTGCTGCGCGCCGGGGCGCTGCGGGCCGTGATCGCTCTGCCGCCCGGGGCGGCGCCTCCGCACGGCGTGGCGCTGCATCTGTGGGTACTCCGCTCCCCGGCGGCCCCCGCGGCGGCCGGCACGGACCTCCTCTTCGTCGACGCCGCGCAGACCCAGCCCGGCCGGACGGCCGCCGCTCCCGTCCCCGCCGGTCCCGTGCCCGCCGGTCCCGGCTCCGCCGGCCCGGCCGCCGGAGCGACGGCGGGTACGACGGCCGGCCCCGCGGGCAAGGCCGCCCTCGACTGGACGGTGCTGAGCGACACGGTGCTCTCGGCCGTACGCGCCCACTGCACCCCGGACGCGGACCGCGAGCCCGCCGACGGCGCCGAAAACCTGCCGGGCACCAAGGTCGTCCCGGTCATCGAACTCCTCGACGAGCAGGTGGATCTGACCCCGGCCCGGCACGTCCCGGTCGCGGCCCCGGTCGCGGGCCCGGGATTCGGCGAGTGCTGGTCGCGCTTCGGCGGTCTCCTGGACGAACTCCGCGCCACGGCAGCCGGGCTGTCCCCGCTCACCCTCGCCCGGGAGGCGGACGACACACCGGGCAGCCAGGGGCCGACCACGGTCGGCGAACTGGCCCGGGCCGGCGCGCTGACCGTCCACGCCGGGCAGTCACCGGCGGACGGGACGGTCCGGGACGCCGCGTCCGCGGCCGTCGACGGCTCCGTCCCGTATCTGACCGTGCAGAGCCTCCTGCTCGGCGGCGCGCCGACCGGCCGCGTCTCCCACGCGGACGCGGCCAAGGGACGCGAGACGGGCACCCTGACGGTCACCGAGCCGACCGACGTCGTCGTCATCGGCTCCTCCCGGGTCTTCAACGCCTGGGTGGACGACGGGGGGCCCACGGTCCTCGGCCCGCAGATCCACGCCCTCCGGGCCGACCCGGCGGTCATCGACCCGTGGTTCCTCGCGGGCTGCCTGCGCGCCCCGGCCAACGCCCGGCAGGCGGGCACCCATGCCTCCGCCACCTCGCGGATCGACGTGCGCCGCCTGCAGATCCCGCGCCTGCCGCTGGCGGAACAGCGGCGCTACGGCGAGATCTTCCGTCGCCTCGCCTCCTTCGAGGGCCTGCTCCGCGAGGCCCGCGGCCTGGGCACGGAACTGACCCGCAGCCTGAGCGACGGCCTCGCCGCGGGCCGCCTCACAGCGCAGCCCCCGGGCGACGGGGGCTGATCCGGGCGCGGCCCCGCGGCCCCGGGCGCGCTCGCGTGCGGCGGGGCGGTGTACGGGCCCGGCAGGGCAGCGCCGCCGGGCCCGTGCGGGCCGTCGTCACTTCACCGAGCCGGCCATGACGCCCTGGACGAAGTGCCGTTGGAAGGCGAAGAAGATGGCCACCGGGACGATCAGGGACAGGAACGCGCCGGGCGCGAGCACCCCGATGTTGCTGCCGAACTGCCGCATCTGTGACTGCAGGGCCACCGTCAGCGGCTGGGACGAGCTGTCGGCGAAGATCAGCGCCACCAGCATGTCGTTCCACACCCACAGGAACTGGAAGATGCCCAGGGAGGCGATCGCCGGCCGCCCCAGGGGGAGCACGAGCCGGGTGAAGATCCGCCATTCGCCGCCGCCGTCCATCCGGGCGGCCTCCAGCATCTCCTGGGGGATCTCCGCGAAGTAGTTGCGCAGCAGGAAGACCGCGAACGGGAGCCCGTAGGCGACGTGGAAGAGGATGACGCCCGGGATGGTGCCGAAGAGCCCGAGGGCTCCGAACATCTTGGCCACCGGCAGCAGGCCCACCTGGACGGGGACGACCAGCATGGCCACGACGACCAGGAAGATCCAGTCGCGGCCGGGGAACTCCAGCCAGGCGAAGGCGTATCCGGCGAGCGCGGCCACGACGATGACCGTGACGGTCGCGGGCACGGAGATCAGCACCGTGTTCCAGAAGGCGTCCACGATGCCCGAGTCCCGCAGCAGGGCGGTGTAGCCGTCGAGGGAGAGCCGGCCGGGGTCGGCGAAGGCGGTCCACCATCCGCTGGAGGTGTTGTCCTCCTCGGGGCGGAGTGAGGCGACGAGCAGCCCGGCGACGGGGGTCAGCCACAGCAGTCCGACGACGGCCAGGAGGAGTTGCACCAGGCCGCCGCGGGTCCGTCCGGCGAGCCGGGAGGCGAGGCCGGGCCGCGGCGGGCCGGCGGCCCCGGCCGGGCCGGCGGCGCGGGTGCCGGGCCGCGGGCCGGAGGGCGCGCCGGAGCGGGCGCCGGCCCGGGGGGCGGTTCCGGAGCCGGGGGTGACGGTTCCCTGGGCGGTCATGGCTGGCTCCTGCGGAAGCGTCGGATGTTGAAGATCATGGCCGGGGTGACGGTGAGCAGCAGCAGCACGCCCAGCGCGCTGCCGAGCCCCTGGTCGTTGCCGCCGCCGAAGGACACCAGCCACATCTGCATGGCCAGCACGCTCGCCTCCTGCTGCACGGGGCCCGGCGCGATGACGTAGACGAGGTCGAAGACCTTCATCACGTTGATCACCAGGGTCACGAAGACCACCGCCAGGACCGGGGCGAGCAGGGGCACGGTGATCCTGCGGAAGATCTGCCACTCCCCCGCGCCGTCCATCCGGGCGGCCTCCAGGACGTCGCGGGGCATCGCGGACAGTCCGGCGGCGATCAGCACCATGGCGAATCCGGTCCAGATCCACAGATAGGCGCCGATGATCGCCGGGGTGATCAGCGCGGGCCCGAGCCAGGCGACGCCTCCGTACGGTTCGGCGAAGTTCTCGGCGGGCAGCCGGAGTTCGTAGCCGCCGGGTGCGAGGCCGGTGAAGCGGTACGAGCCGTCGGCGGCCGTGGTGGCCGTGCCCGCCACCTCGCCGTCCCGGACGGCCTCGACCGTCATCCCCGGCAGTCCGCGTTCGGCCGGGTCCACGCGGTCCGGTTCGCCGCCCCCGCCCGGGGTGAAGTCGATCCACACCACGCCGCGCAGTTCGTCCCCGGCCGCCGGGGCCGCGGCGGCCTTCCCGGCCGGCTTCGCCTCCTTCGGGAAGTCCTTGGGCGGGACGCCGACGAGGGGCAGGTTCAGCACGCCGCCGGGCGACACCGTCTCCGCGGAGCGGTACGAGCCGTCGGGCCGCTTCTTCAGGACCTCGCCGTCGCGGGCCCGGGCGGTGGGGTAGCCGGTGCTCTCGTCGAAGACGTCGTGCACGCCGACGGCCACCGCGTTGAGCACGCCGCGCTGCGGGTCCTGCTCGTAGACGACGCGGAAGATGATGCCCGCGGCGAGGAAGGAGATCGCCATCGGCATGAACATCAGCAGCTTGAAGGCGGTGGCCCAGCGGATCTTCTCGGTCAGCACGGCAAGGACGAGGCCGAGGCCCGTCAGCAGCGCCGGGGCGACCACGACCCAGACCGTGCTGTTGCGGATGGCCGTGAGGGTGGCCGGGTCGCGGAACATCTCCGCGTAGTTGTCCGCGCCGACGAAGCGGGTGCCGGAGGCGTCGAAGAGGCTCCGGCCGACGGTGAAGAGGATCGGGTAGGCGACGAGCGCGCCCAGCAGGAGCAGCGCCGGCAGCAGGAAGAGGAGGGCGGTGAGCCGCCTGCGCCGGGTGGCGCGCCGGCGCCCGGTGGGCACGGCGCCGTCCGTCGTGCGGGGCGGCGCCGCGCCTTCGGTGGTGCCGGGCGCCGCGGCGCCCGGCGGGGAGGTGACCGACATGGGAAGTCTCAGTCCTCAGTCCTTGTAGGCCTTGGCCGCGGCGGCTTCGAGCTTCGCCGCCGTCGCCTTCGGGTCGGAGGGGTCGCGCAGGAAGTCCTGGAGCAGCTTCCACTCGCCGACGCCGGCGGTGCCGCCGAAGGCTGCCGGGGCCTGGTCGGACATGTCGAAGCGCACCGCGTCACCGGCCTCGACGAGGGAGACGGCGATCTGACGGGTCGTCTCGTCCCGGTACTTCTCGGGCTTCAGGGACTCGTTGGGGGAGACGAAGCCGCCCTCCGCCGCCCAGATCTCCGCGGCCTCGGGGGTGGCGAGGAACTCCACGAGCCGCTGGGCGGCCTCCGGGTTCTTGCCGGCCTTGAGCACGGCGGCCGCGTCCCCGCCGCCGACGACCGGCGGCTTGCCGTCACCGATGGCGGGGAAGGGGAAGAACTTCGCGTCCTCGCCGACCTTCTTCTTGTGGTCGCCGGCGACGATGCCGCCGACGAAGTCGCCCTCGTAGACCATGGCCGCCTCGGGGTCGTTGCCGAAGACCTGCTCGACGGACTCGGGAAAGTCGGTGCGCAGGGCGCCCGCGCTGCCGCCGGCGACGAGGTTCTTGTCGGCGAACAGTTCGCCGAGCGTGGTCAGGGCCTTGACGACGCTGGGGTGGGTCCAGGGGATCTCGTGGGCGGCGAGCTTGTCGTAGTTCTCCGGCCCGGCCTGGGAGAGGTAGACGTTCTCGAACCAGTCGGTGAGCGTCCAGCCGTCCTGGCCCGCGACGGAGAAGGCGGGCACGCCCGATTCGGAGAGGGTCTTCCCGGTCTCCAGCAACTGCTCGTAGCTCCGGGGCGGTTCGACGCCGGCCTGCTCGAAGGCCCCGGGGCTGTACCAGACGGTCGACTTGTTGGACGCCTTGAAGTACAGGCCGTAGTAGGTGCCGTTGACGGTGCCGTAGTCGCGCCACACCGGCGCGAAGTGGATGCCGGCCTTCTGGTAGGTCCGGGAGGACAGCTTCTTCAGCCAACCCTTGTCGGCGAACTGCTGGAGCACGCCGGGCTGGGGGACCATCACGACGTCGGGGGCGTTGCCGCCCTCGATCTTCGTGCCGATGAAGGTGGAGAGGCTGTCGCCGGTGGGGACGAAGCGGGTCTCGGCGCCGGTCTTCTCGGAGAAGGCGTCCAGCACCTTCTGGAAGTTCTTCTGCTCGGTGCCGGTCCACACGCCGGCGACCGTCACCGTCTTCCCCTTGAGCTCCCCGGAGCCGGAGCCCGAGCCGGAGCCGGTGTCCGCGGAGGTGCCGCCGCCGCAGGCGGTCGCGGTGAGGGCGAGGCAGATGGCCGCGGCCGTGCCGGCCGCCGCCGTGCGCCGCCGTCTCGGGGTGTGGTGCGCGGTGTGGTGCGTGGTGCCGTTCATCGGGTGGTTCCCTTCGTGGAGAGATCGCTGATCCACCAGGCGGTGGTCGAGCCGGGGAGGATCCCGGCGGGGCAGTCCCCGCTGGCGAGCAGCGGGGTGCCGGGGACGGGCGCCGGTACGGGGTGGAGGCCGAAGTTGACCGCGCACACCAGGCCGTCGCCGCGGACGAACGCGAGGACCTGCGGCGGTGTCTCCAGCCAGCGCAGGCCGTCCTCGCGCAACTGGGGCAGGGTGCGGCGCAGTTGGAGTCCGTCGCGGTAGAGGTGCCAGAAGGAGCGGGTGTCGGCGAGCGCCCGGTCGGTGGCGTGCTCCGCGAACCACTCCGGCTGCGGCAGCCACGGGCTGGCCGCGCCCTCGCCCGCGGTGAAGCCGAATGGTGAGGCGTGGCCGGACCAGGGCAGCGGCACCCGGCAGCCGTCGCGGACCCGGCGGCGGCTGCCGGTGCGGCGGAAGATGGGGTCGGTGAGCACCTCGTCGGGCAGGTCGACGACCTCGGGCAGGCCGAGTTCCTCGCCCTGGTAGACGTAGGCGGCGCCGGGCAGGGCGAGCATCAGCAGGGCGGCGGCGCGGGCGCGGGCCGGGCCGACGGTGGTGTTCTCACCGGCGTAGCGGGTGACGGTGCGCACCTGGTCGTGGTTGTTGAGGACCCAGGTGACGGTGGATCCGGTGCCGGCGATGTCGGTGAGGGCCTCGCCGATGGTCTTCCGGAAGGCGTCGACGTCCCATGCGGCGCTGAGCAGGTCGAAGAAGAACGCCTGGTGCAGTTCGTCGGGGCGTACGTAGCGCGCGTGTTCGCGGGCCGTGGGCACGGACACCTCGCCGACGAGGAGCCGGTCGAGCCCGTCCCGGGCGGTGTACTCATCGCAGATCGCGCGCCAGTCGCGCCACACCTGGTGGACCTCGGGCTGGTTCCAGGCGAGGGGGTTGACGGAGTCGCGGGCCCGCTCGTCGGCCTCCGGGTCCGGGGAGTCGGGAAGTCCGGGGTGCTTGAAGAGGCCTGCGGCGACGTCGATGCGGAAGCCGTCCACGCCGCGGTCGAGCCAGAAGCGGAGGATCTCCTCGAAGGACCGGCCGACCTCGGGGTTGCGCCAGTTGAGGTCGGGCTGCTCGGGGGTGAAGAGGTGGAGGTACCACTGGCCGGGGCGGCCGTCGGCTTCGGTGACGCGGGACCAGGCCGGTCCGCCGAACATGGCGCGCCAGTTGTTCGGCGGCAGTTCGCCCCGCTCGCCGCGCCCGTCGGCGAAGTGGAAGCGGGAGCGGTCCGGTCCGCCCGGCACGTCCGCGAGGGCGGCGCGGAACCAGGGGTGCTCGCTGGAGCAGTGGTTGGGGACGATGTCGATGACGACCTTGAGGCCGAGCCGGTGGGCGTCGCCGACGAGGCGGTCGAACTCGGCGAGGTCCCCGAAGGTCTCGTCGACGCCGCAGTAGTCCGCCACGTCGTAGCCGTGGTCGTGGTGCGGTGAGGGGTAGAAGGGGCTGAGCCAGATGCCGTCCACGCCGAGCTTCTTGAGGTACGGCAGCCCGGCGCGGACGCCGGTGAGGTCCCCGATGCCGTCCCCGGTGCTGTCGAGGAAGCTGCGGACGTAGATCTGGTAGATCACGGCATCCCGCCACCAGTGCGCGGTGGTGGTCTGTGGGGTGGTGAGCATGGCTGTACCCGTTTCGCTCGGTCGCTCGATGGTGCTGCGGCCGCGCTGCTTCCGGCGCCGCTGCTATGCATGCATGTTATGTAGCGATGACGAATGGGTGTCAACGAGTGTGCAGCACAAAGCAGCGCCCGGGAGGGGTTTCGTCCTCTTATGCTCCGGATTTCCGGGCAGGCCTTTACCTAACAGGTAAGTAGGTAGCTTCTCCGGGGGACGCGGGCTGAGGGAAGCGGCGCGAGGGCGGGTCCGTCAGCCCTTGCGGACGATCGCCCGGAGTTCGCGCTCCAGACGCGCCACCCCGGACGCGGGCGTCTCCCGCAGCGCCATCACGTCGTGCACGACGGCCTGGACCGCCAGGTTCACCTGCTCGTAGCGCGGGCTCTTCGGCCGCGGCTTCGCGGCCAGCACGCTCTCCTTGAGCGTCGGCAGATACGGGAACCGCCGTACCAGCGCCGGGTCCTCGTACAGCTCCGCCCACACCGGCGGCAGCGCGCCCTCGGTGAGCACCCGCCGCTGGACCGTCTCACTGGTCAGATAGGCCAGCAGGTCCGCCGCCGACTCCTTGTGCCGGGAGCGGGCGTTGACCGCGAGGTTCGAGCCGCCGAGGATGCCCGCGGCGGGACCGTCCGGGCCGGGCAGCGGGACCACGCCGAACCGGCCCGCCACCTTCGACGACTTCCCGCCGGCCAGCGCGTGGACGTACGGCCAGTTGCGGAGGAAGAGCAGCCGGCCCTCCTGGAAGGACCGCCGGGATTCCTCCTCCTTGTAGGTGAGGGCCTCGGCGGGGATCCACCCCTCCCGCACCCCGTCCGCGAGGAACTGCAGGGCCTCCCGCGCCTCGGGGGAGCCGACCGTGACCCGGCTGCCCTCGCCGGCGAGGATCGAGCCGCCGGCGGACTGCACCGCCTCGGCGGCGTTCACCGTGAGGCCCTCGTACTGCAGGAACTGCCCGGCGTAGCCGTCCAGGCCGTGCTCGGGGGCCACCGTGCGCGCCAGCCGCTCCAGCTCGTCCCAGGTGCGCGGCGGCTTCTCGCCCGCCTTCTCCAGGACGTCCTCGCGGTAGTAGAGCAGCCCCGCGTTGGTCACGTACGGCAGCGCGTGCAGCCGGCCGCCGAAGGTGGCGGTGTCGACCACGGGCGGCAGGAAACGCTTGACGGGGAAGCGGTCGGCGTTCAGCGGGGCGATCCAGCCGGCCGCGGCGAACTCGGAGGTCCAGGCCACGTCGATGTTGAGGACGTCGTAGCGGTCGCTGCCGGAGCGCAGGCTCGTCGACATCTGGGCCCGCACCTCGTCGGCCGCCTCGGGGAGTTCGACGAGCGTGACCTTCTCCCGCGGGTGCGCGCGGTTCCAGTCCGCCAGGACGCCCCGCAGATAGCCGGTGAGGTCGCCGCCCGTCACCAGCGTCAGCGGTCCGCGGCCCCCGGAGGCGGCGGTCTGCTCCCCCGCCCCGGCCTGCGGGCCCGTGTAACCGGCGAAGATCACCGCGGCGGCCAGGAGCCCCCTACCCGCGGCCCGCGTCCACCGCATAGGTTCCTCCTTGGCACTCGGCGCCGGCGGCCCGCCCGGCGCCCAAGGCCCCTGTATACCCGTTGGGCATACGGGATACTAGGGGTCGGCACAATGTGCTGGGGCGATCGGGCTCACAGCCGGAGCCGGCCCCCCAACAAGCAGGTAGGGCCTGGAAGGAGGCGGGAGTCCGTGCGTCTGCCCCTCCTGGCACTCCTGGCGAAGGGGCCCGCCCACGGATACGAGCTCAAACAGGCCCTTGAGAAGCTTCTGGGCGCCGCGTACCCTCAGCCGAACATCGGGCAGATCTACGTCACCCTCGGCAGGCTGGAGAAGGCGGGACTCATCGAGGGCGAGGACGTCGCCCAGACGGCGCGGCCGAACAAGCGCATCTACCGGCTCACGCCGGCGGGGCGGGAGGCGGTGGCCGCCTGGTTCGAGGAGCCGACCGCCGAACCCCGGGTTCGGGACGAGTTCTTCATGAAGCTCGCCCTGGCCCCCGACTCGGGGGCCGACCAGATCGCCCTGATCAACAAGCAGCGCCGCCACTACCTCAACACCATGCGCGACCTGTCGAAGCTGGCCGCGGCCGAGGACCGGGACAACCGCGTGGCCCAGCTGCTCATCGAGGGCGCGATGCTGCATCTGCAGGCGGATCTCGACTGGTTGGAGCGCTGTCAGGAGGAGCTGGAGTGAGCCGCGAGAACGACGAGACGGCTGCCGCCGGGACGGGCGGGACCGGCGGGACGGACCAGTCCGGCGGCACGGGCGGGCCCGGCGGCACGGGCGACGGGCCCGGCCCCATCCTGCGCGCGGAGGGCCTCGTCAAGACCCACCGCACCGACGGCGCCCCGGTCCACGCCGTCCGCGGCGTCGACCTGAGCGTGGCGCGGGGCGAGTTCCTGGCGGTCACCGGCCCCTCCGGCGCCGGGAAGTCCACGCTGCTCCACCTCCTCGGCGGGCTCGACCGGCCGGACGAGGGGCGCCTCTGGCTCGACGGCCGCCGGGTGGACGGCTGCAGCGAGGCCCGCTGGGCTGTGCTCCGCCGCCGCGGTATCGGCATCGTCTTCCAGTTCTTCAACCTCGTCTCCCATCTGACGGTCGCCGACAACGTCGAACTGCCCGCTCTGCTCGCCGGCCGCTCCCCGAAGGAGGCCCGGGAGAGCCGCGCGGAACTCCTCGCCGATCTCGGCCTGGAGGGCAAGGAGAACAGCACGCCCGGTGAGCTGTCCGGCGGCGAGCAGCAGCGCGTGGCCCTCGCCCGCGCCCTCGTCAACCACCCGGCCGTGCTGCTGGCCGACGAGCCCGCCGGCAGCCTCGACAGCAAGGGCACCCGCGAGGTGCTGCGGCTCCTCTCCCGCTACCACGCGCGCGGCCAGACCATCGTGCTCGTCACCCACGACGCCCGGATGGCGAGCGCGGCGGACCGCGTGATCAGCCTCTTCGACGGCCGGATCGCGGACGACGCCGTGCTCGGCGGCGGCGCCCCGCGCTCCGGCGGCGTGTCCGGCGTACTCCAACTGAAGGGCTGACCGGGATGCGGGCCACGGTGCGCTGGGTGCGCGCCGATCTGCGGACGCACCGCGGGGAGGCGCTGTTCCTGGTGCTCGCGACCGCCGGGATCATCGCCTCGCTGCTGCTCGCGGGCGCCTTCCTCACCTACGCCGCCAATCCCTGGCAGCGCGTCTTCACCCAGTCGTCCGGCGCGCATGTGTGGATCCACGCCAAGGCGTCGGCCGACGCGGGGACGCTGGCCGGGCTCGACGGGGTCCGGGACGCCTCCGGCCCGTTCCCCACGGCGGCCGTCACTGCCGAGCTGGGGGACGACCGGGCGGCGGTGCGGCTGCGCGCCGCCGGTGCCGAACCGCCGGCCGTCGGCCGGCCGCTGCCCGTCTCCGGGCGGTGGCTCGGCCCCGGCACCCCGGACGGCGTCGTCCTGGAGAGCTCGGTGGCCCGCGCCCTGTGGGCCGAGCCGGGTGACGCGCTGCGGATCCGCGGCCCGGACGGGAACGTCCGCCGGCTGCGGGTGGTGGGCGTCGCCGACAGCGCGGAGCCGCGCTACGCCCCGGGCGAGAACCCCGGCACCGGCTGGGTGCTCCCCGGCGCCCTGGAGCGCGTCGCGCCGGATGAGGAGCGCCGCGGCCTCGCGGTGGGCCTGCGGCTGGACGACCCGGAGGACACCGACTTCGCCGTCCAGCGGGCCGTCACCGCGCTCGGCGCCGAGCAGATCGCCGAGGTGTCCACCTGGAAGCAGGCCCGCTCCGAGGCCGTCGGCGGCGACCGGCTCCTCGGGCTGCTGCTGGGCGCGTTCGGGCTCTGCGCGCTGCTGGCCGCGGCCCTGGCGGTCGCGGGCGCGGTCGGCACCCGGGTCCACGGCCATCTGCGGGACATCTCCGTCGCCAAGGCCATCGGTTTCACCCCGGCGCAGCTCGTCCGGATGTTCCTGGCCGAGCATCTCGCCCTGGCGGTGGCCGGGGTGGCCGCCGGTGCCCTCCTCACGGAGCTGCTCGGCCCGCACCTCCCGGGCCGGGCCGGGGAGGCCATGCGGCTGTGGCGGGACCTCCCCGAGCACACCTGGGTCCCCCTGGTGACGGCGGCGGGCGCGGTGCTGCTCATCGCCGCCACGACGGCGTCCGCGGCGTGGCGGGCGGGGCGGGTCCCGCCCGTGCCCGTGGCGCGCGCGGCGGTCCCGGCGAGCCGCCGGATGTCGGGCACGGCCCGGCGCGCCCTCGGCCTGCGGCTGCCGCCGGCTCTGGTGCTGGGCTGGCGCGGGGCGTTCCACCGGCCGGGGCGGTCGGCCGCGGCCGTGGGGCGGCTGGCCGTTCCGCTGCTGCTGATCACCGTGGCGCTGAGCGCGTGGAGCACCCTCGACCGGTTCGGCAGCCGGCCGGAGGAGGTCGGCCTGGCCGCGTCCCTCGTCGTCCGCGGGGACGGGATGGCCGACGGGGAGCTGCGGCGCCGGCTGGCCGCCGAGGACGGGGTGGCCGCGGCGCTTCCGGGTGCGGAGGCCGAGGCGCTCGTCCCGGGCCAGACCGGCACCATCACCTTGCGCGGGCTGGGCACGGCGGCCCAGCCGTACCCGTTCTCCATCGCCGAGGGCCGGGCGCCGCGGGGGCCGGACGAGGCCGTGGCCGGGCAGGGACTGCTCGACCTGCTGCACGTGGAGGTCGGCGACTGGGTCCGGATGACGGTCGGCGGCCGCCCGCAGGTGCTGCACCTGGTCGGCCGGAGTATCGAGCCGGAGGACGGCGGGCGGATCGTCTCCACCTCCCTGGACACCCTGCGGGAGAGCGGCGCCGCGGACGGGCCCGGCTTCTACCGGCTGGTGCCGGCGGACGGCGCGGTTCCGGCGGACATCGGCGCCCGGCTGTCCGGGGACGCGGGCGGCGGGCTCGACGTGCGGGAGACCGCCAATCCGGCGGACCGGCTGTCGTCCGTGCGGGGCGTGATCGTCGGGCTGGTCGCGGTGCTGGCGCTCATCGCGCTCGCCGAGCTGTCGACGACCATCGCCGCGGGTGTGCGGGACCGGCGCCGCGATCTGCTGGCGCTCAAGGCGATCGGACTGACACCGCGTCAGATCATGGCGGTGATCGTGGCCGGCACCGGCTTCACCGCTCTGGCCGCCACCGCGGCCGGCGTCCTCGCCGGGGCCCTGGTCGCGGGCCGGCTGATCGACCTCCAGGGCGCCGCCTCCGGTATCGGCGCGGGCGTCGCCCAGCCGCCGTCGCCGGCCGCGCTGGCGCTGATGGGCATCGCCGTGGTGGCCGGGGCGATCGCCGTCTCGGTCCCGCCGGCCGCCCGCGCCGTGCGCCGCCGCCCGGCGGACTCGCTGAGCGATACCCTCTGAGGCGCCGGCGGGACCTGCCCGGGGCAGCACGGCGGGCGGCCATCTGCTGCCGACCGCCGGACAGGCTCCCGGCGCGTCGGCGGCGCACCCAGACCCGGGCGCAGTTCGTACACCCAGGGGTGTCCCTCGCGTGCGGTCGCGCAGCCGCCAGGCGCCGAGCCGGAGATCGTCGTCGACGCCGAGGGCGGCGATCCGGCGGCCTTCGGGCACCTGGGCGATCGGGGCGCATACCGCATCTCGACACGGGCAATGGCGTCCTGCACACTGACCGGCGCGGCGGGGAGGTGTCCAGTGAACTCCAGGCGGGCACGGCGAGCAGACGTGACGGGAGCGCCGGTCGGGAACGCGGCCGCGAACGGAGCCGGGCAGACCGGACGCGAACCGCCGGCGGCGGAGCCGCACACCCGGGGACGGGGAAGCCGCACGGGTCCGCTTTCCCACCACCCCGGTTCACAGCACCCCTGGACGGGACAGCCGGGCGGGATCCGCCGCGTCTCCCGGTCCGGCAGCGGACCCGTGCTGGGCCGGGCACTGCGGATCCTCGGCGCTTTCAGCACGGACCACCCCGAGATGTCGCTCAGCGAGCTGTCCCGGAAGTCCGGTCTTCCGGTGTCGACCGTGCACCGGATGCTGGGCGAGCTGACGGCCTGGGGAGCTCTGGAACGCGGCGCGGACGGCCGCTACCGGATCGGGCTGCGGCTGTGGCAGGTCGGCTCGCTGGCGCCGCGAAGCCAGGGACTGCGGGAACACGCGATGCCGTTCCTGCAGGACCTTTCCCAGATCACCCGCGAGAACGTGCAGTTGGCTGTGCGCGAGGGGACCGAACTCGTCTTCGTCGAGCGCATCGCCGGGTCCGGTGCGGTACCCGTGCTCACCCGCGTGGGCGGGCGGTTCGCCATGACCGCCACCGGCGTCGGGCTGGTGCTGCTCGCGCATGCCCCCGTCGAGGTGCAGGAGCAGGTGCTCACCAGCCCCGTCGAGCAGTTCACGCCCCGCACGATCACTGATCCGCAGGTGTTGCGCCGTCTCCTGGCCGGCATCCGGACCAACGGCTACGCGGTCAGCGAGCGTCAGGTGACGATGGATTCGCTGTCGGTCGCCGCCCCGGTGCGCGACGGAGAGAACACGGTGATCGCCGCCGTATCACTGGTGGTTCACTACGGCAGCGCCTCACCGGGCGCGCTGGCGCAACTCGTCTGCACCAGCGCCCGGGCCATCTCCCGCGCCATGTCCGCGCCGCGCCCCTGACGTTACCGCCCACCCGGCCTGACGCCCATGACCGCGGGCCGCGGAACACCCTCTGCCGCCCTCCAAGGACCGCACGCACGCGGGCACGCACCCGGCGAGTATTCCGACAATGTTTCCCGGCATCCGGAAAGGCCCCTGGGCGACGAGGCTGCCCCGGGGCACCATGAAGCGATGATGCGGCGTCGGGGCCGGCACTCGTCGCCGGGCCACGCCGGCCGGTGCACGCCGCGGGCCTCGAAGACCGCACCGCGCTCGGCCACAGGAACTGCCGCGTCCCGCCCCCTCGCAACTCGCCTGCCGTTGCGGCCCGGACCGGGCCCGCCGAAAGCGACACCGGACCGGACCCCCTCCCCGAAGGGAACAACCATGACCGCTTTTGTGCGCAATCAGTGGTACATCGCCGCTTACGGCCGCGAGGTCGGGCGCGAACTCCTCGGGCGGACCGTGCTGGGTGAGCCGGTCCTGCTGTACCGCACCGAGGACGGCCGGGCCGTGGCGATGTCCGACCGGTGTGTGCACCGCCGGTTCCCCCTGTCCCAGGCACCGAGCCGGCTGGACGGTGACCACGTGATGTGCGGCTACCACGGTTTCACCTACGGCACCGACGGCGTCTGCGTCTTCGTACCCGGACAACAGCGCATCCCCCGCACGGCACGCCTGAAGACCTATCCGGTCGTCGAACAGGACTCCTTCGTGTGGGTGTGGATCGGCGACCACGAACCCGGCGACCTGGTGCCCCCGCGCGCCCCCTGGATGGACTCCCCCGACTACACCGTCGTGTCCGGGATGGAGCCGATCGACGGCAACTACGGGCTCCTCGTCGACAACCTCCTGGACCTCTCCCACGAGACCTACCTGCACGGCGGCTACATCGGCACCCCGGAGGTCGCGCGGACGCCCATCACCACCGAGGTCGACGACGCGGCCGGGATCGTCTACGTGAGCCGGCACATGGACGACGCGGAGTGCCCGCCGTTCTACGCGAAGTCCACCGGCATCGAGACCCGGATCACCCGGTGGCAGGACATCGAGTACCACGCCCCGTGCCTGTACCTGCTCCACTCCCGCATCGCCCCCGTCGGCGCCCCCGGTCCCGGCCCGGACGGCAGCGACCCGCACGCCTTCCACGTGGAGGTCGTCTACGGCATCACCCCCTCCACCGAACGGACCACCTACGACTTCTGGGCGGTCGCCCGCGACTTCGCCCTCGGCGACGAGAAGGTCAGCGAGTTCCTGCACACCAGCAACCACACCGTGGTCATGCAGGACGTGGTGGCCCTCAACGCGCTGCAGAAGTCCCTGGACACCGAGAAGGCGGGTTACCAGGAGCTGAGCATCAACATCGACACCGGCGGCCTCGCCGCCCGGCGGATCCTCGCCCGCCTGGCAGAGGCCGGTGCGGACCAGCCGGCCGCGGTGGCCCGGTGAAGGCCCTCCACCCCGCCGCCCTGACGGGCGACGGGGTCTTCCGTATTCACTGGCTGCTGGGCACGGACCGGCTGCTGGCCGTCTGCCACTGCGGTGCCGAGCGTCAGTTCGAGGACCCGGAGGAGGTGTGGGACTGGCTGCTGGGCCATCCCGAGGACCACCACCCCGGCACCGCCGCCGAGCCCGACGGCTCCCGCCCCACCCGTCCCCGGCCGCGCCCCGTCCCGGCATAGCGGAGGAAGAACCGTGACCACCGTGATCACCCCGGGCGTCGCGGCCGAGGTCGAGCTCGATCTGACCGTGGCGCGCAAGGAGGCCCTCGCGGAGGGCGTCGTACGCCTGACACTCACGCACCCCGGCGGATCACCGCTGCCCGAGTGGACCCCGGGCGCCCACGTCGATCTGTGTCTCACGCCCGGCCTGGTACGGCAGTACTCACTGTGCTCCGATCCGGCCGACCGCTCCCGGTGGCAGGTGGCGGTCCTGCGGGAGCCGGAAAGCCGCGGCGGCTCGGAACACGTCCACGAACGCCTTCGCGAAGGGACCCGGGTGCGGGTCCGCGGGCCGCGCAACCGTTTTCCACTGGAGGCGTCCCCCGGGTACCTGTTCATCGCGGGCGGCATCGGCATCACCCCGATCCTTCCCATGATCGCCCAGGCGGAACGGCAGGGAGCCGCCTGGCACCTGGTCTACGGCGGACGCACCCGCGCCACGATGGCGTTCCGTGAACAACTCCGGACGGCGTACGGAGAGCGGGTCACCCTCCGTCCCCAGGACGAGTGCGGCGTACTCGACCTGAACGGGCCGCCGGCCGCCCCTCGGCAGGACACGCTGGTCTACTGCTGCGGGCCCGAGGGCCTGCTGGAGGCCGTGGAGCAGCACTGCTCACGCGCCTGGCCGCCGGGCGTACTGCGCCTGGAGCGGTTCGCTCCCGCGGACCTCGGCCCGCGGGGTCCCGGCGAGACGTTCGAGGTGGAGCTCGCCCGCAGCGGTGTCACGGTGTCCGTGCCGCCGGACCGGAGTGTCCTCCAGGCCGTCGAGGCGGCGGGTGTGCCGGTGCTGTCCTCCTGCCGGGAAGGCACCTGCGGCACCTGCGAGACCACCGTCCTGGACGGGGCCGTGGACCACCGTGACTCCCTGCTCACACCGGAGGAACAGGCCGCCGACGACACGATGTTCATCTGCGTCTCGCGCGCCGCCTGCCCCCGCCTCGTTCTGGATCTCTGACGGCCCGCCGCCGCCCGTGGAGCCACGCGAGCCCCCGGCCGATGAAGCACGAGGAAGAGCCGACGAGCCCGTTGGCGTGTTGTCGTCGGGGGCCGACCGCGTGACCCGGGTTGAACTCGCGGAGTCCGGTGTGTACCGCCCGGCGCCGCACCGTGTTCACGCTCACGCGCCGGGGAGGGCGGCACTCGGTACAGCAACCGGAAAAACTCCGGAAATTCTCGCTCCCGGGGCGGGCGGCAAACCCTTTCCCCCGGGCGCTCCCGCCCGCCCCGAGCAGGTACCCGCGGCGCGGCGGAGCCGACCGCTTCGACCTTCCCCTCCGCTCCGCATCCGGCCCGCCGCGCCGCCCCCTCTCGGCAACGCTGGCCCTCGGCTCGGCAACCCGCCCTCCACATAAGGCCCTTGACCTGACGTCAGCTCAGCCCTATGGTTACCCAGCTCTTACCGGTAACTCCTCCGAAATATTTCGGTAACGCTGTGTGTCGGAGGGCCGTTCGGCGCTCGCGCCGTACGCACCCCCCACCTCCACCCCACCCCCACCTGGCACCACCGCGAAGAAGGGATGAGCCGTGACCCCGACCGACACCACCACTCCCCCACCTCCCCACAGGCTCCGCAGACTCCGCCGGACCCTGCTGTCCGCACTGCTCGCGGGCGGCATCGCGCTCACCGCCGCACCCGCCGCCACCGCCGGGTCCACCGGCGCCGACCGTGCCCAGGCCACGGTCGTCACCTCCACCGGACGCGCCGGGAACTCCGTCGCCTTCACCTTCGACGACGGCCCCGGCGCCAACACCGGGCAGATGCTGGACGTGCTGAAGAAGAACGGCGTGAAGGCCGTCTTCTGCCTCTGGGGCGACCACGTCCGGCAGAACCCGGACATGGTGCGCCGGATCGTCAACGAGGGCCACGTGCTGTGCAACCACTCCATGCAGCACCAGGACATGGGCACCTGGTCGGCCGACCAGGTGCGGCAGAACCTCGAACAGACCAACAACGCGATCCGGCAGGCCGTGCCGGGCGCTGAGATCCCGTACTACCGTGCCCCGTACGGCAGTTGGGGCCAGTCCGCCGATGTGGCGGCGTCCATGGGCATGACGCCCCTGGGCTGGCGCGCCGACATCGGCGACTGGCAGCCGCCGGGCGCCGACGCCCTCACCCAGCGCCTGCGCCAGGCCATCACCCAGGGCGCCGTCGTCCTGATGCACGACGGTGGCGGCGACCGCAGCCAGACCGTGACCGCCGTCGACCGGGTCATCCCGGAGTTCAAGGGACAGGGCTGGAGCTTCGACCTGCCCGCCCGGCAGTAGCCGGCCGCGGGGTGCGCGGCCCCGGGGTCGCGCACCCCGCGCACTTCGCACGACCCGCACACCGCGCACCCCGTACACCCGCACACCCCGCCGCCGCGGGGCCCGCGCCAGGACGGGCCGGGCCCCGCGGCGGCTTCGCCGGCCGGGGCTTGCTTCGTCGGCCGGGGCGACCGCCCCGCCGCTCAAGAAGTGTGCGCCGAAAGGCTGTTCAGCGTGGGCGCACGGAATATCCGGGACAGGGGCGGGGCTCACATCGCTAGCGTGAGTCCGGGCCGGCGCGCTCCGCGCCGGTCCCGCCGACCTGTCCGCGAAGGAGACGCCTCATGCCCCTGAACCGTGCCGAGCGTGAACAATTCCTGGCCGAGCCCCATGTCGCAGCCCTGTCGGTGGACTCGGGCGAGGAGGGGAGGGCACCGCTGACCCTGCCGATCTGGTACCAGTACCAGCCGGGCGGCGACATCTGGATCAATACCGGGCTCGGCTCCCGCAAGGAACGGCTCATCACCAGGGCCGGCCGCTTCTCCCTGATGGTGGACCGCCTCGAACCGACGACCCGTTATGTGTCCGTGGAGGGCCCGGTCGTCTCCACCTCCCCCTCGACCAAGGAACTGCTGCGGGAGATCTCGTCCCGCTACCTCCCGCCGGAGAAGGTGGATGCCTACGTCGACTTCGCCTGGCGGGAGCACGGCGAGCAGGTCGTCATCACCATGCGCCCCCAGCGCTGGATCGGTTCGGACCTGGGCCGGATCTGAGCCACGGCCGGTCGAACGGGCCGGCTCCCGCACGGCGGCCGGAGAGGTGGGAACCCGGCCGGGGCGTGGCGGCGCGGCTCCGGCACGCCCCGGCCGGGTGTTCCGGGGGGAGCGGCCCGCCGTCCGCTCGTCCGCTCGTCCGCTCGTCCGCCATCCTGCGCCCGGGCCCCGGTGCGCGTCATCGGTGAAATCACCGGCCGTACGGGCGCGTTGGTGCCGGCCCCGGGCTCTCCGCCCCACCCGCCGTTTCCGGCGCGTTGCGACGCGGAGTACCCCACTCCCGCGGGCGGCGTGAAAAGGTGGTCCGGTGACCCGGGACGAACTCCTGAACGCCTTGGCCGCCCTGCGCCGGGCCCGCATCGGGGCGGTCCGCGCCCCGCACAAACCCCTGTTACTGCTGTGGCTGTTCGGGCGGTTCACCGCCACCGGCTCCACCGCGGTCGCCTATGAGGAGGCCGAGGAGCCGGTCAGCCGGCTGATCAACGACTACGGCCCGGCCGTCATGAGCCCCGTCCTCGCCCGGCAGCGCGCGGCGATGCCCTTCGTCCAGCTGGAGCGCGGGCTGTGGTCGCCGTGCGACGGGGACGGACGGCCGATCGGCCCGGACGCCCCCGAACGCGGCGCCTGGCTCCGGGAGCACGGCGCCACGGGCCGCCTCCTGCCGCACGTCGAACAGCTCCTCGCGGACCCCGGCACGCTCACGGCCGCCGCGCGGATCCTGCTGGACCAGCACTTCACGCCGTCCCTGGAGACCGCCATCCGCGCCGATACGGGCCTGGACCCGTCCACCGCGAAGGACCGGGCGGAGCCCTGCCTCCCCGCCCCCTCACTCGCCCCCGCGCGCGAGCAGCGCACCGGAGCCTCCGCTCCCCCGGCCCGGCGGGCCGGTTTCGCCGAGGAAGTGCTGCGGGCCTACGCCTACGCCTGCGCGATGTGCGGCTACGACGGCGCGCTGGGCCGCAACCCGGTCGGCCTCGCAGCGGCGCACATCCGCTGGCACAGCCAGGAGGGCCCCGACACGGCCGACAACGCGCTGGCCCTCTGCGCCCAGCACCACACGCTGTTCGACTACGGCGTCCTCGGCCTGACGGAGGATCTGCGCATCCGGGTCTCCGGTCTCTACACCTGCCGCGGCGACGCCGGCCGGGCCGCCGTCGAAGACCTCCACGGCCGGCGGCTCGCCGCTCCCCGGCCCGGCTGCCCCGCTCCCGGGTCGCGTCACGTCGCCTGGCACGCGCGGCAGGTCTTCAAGCACACGCCGGAGCGGGTGCCCGGGTCCGTACCGGCCCAGGCGGAGGGCGGCGACCGGTAGGCGCCGCCGGCGACGGTGACGGCGCTCCACAGCACCGCCGCGCTCCCTGTCCGCATGCGGGAATCAGTCACCGGATGGCTGTCCTGAGCACGCTGGACCGCGGTCTCGGAGTACGCGCGAACGGCCGTACGTCTAAGCAACCCGTTCGATCGGGTGCTCGGCGCGCACGGACGGCAGTCGGCTGCGGCCGGTGTGGGGCAGGGGCCGGCAGCCGCGGGCGGGCCGAGGTCATGTCATCGCGACAGTTGACCCTCACGCAGGGGCAACCCCTCAGCATGGTGGGCATGACCCATGAGCTCGAGAACGCATGTGATCCGGGTTGCCGGACGGCGCACGTCGGACGGCCACCGCGAGGCAATCGCCGGAGCCGGCCGGAAACCCCGCCACCGGGCGATCACCGGCATGCCGACGGCGGAGGGCGGCGAACCGAGGGAGGCGACAGGACGATGCGGCACTTCACGGTCCACCACGACGGCGTCACGATCCCGGTATCCCGCGGCGGCCGAGGACGGCCGCTGGTCCTCTGTCCGGGACTGAACTCGACACAGGCCGACCTGCACGAACTGACCACGCTCCTTCGGCGCGACCACGATGTGGTGACCTTCGATCTCAGGGGCCATGGCCTCGCCTCAGCCGCCGCCGGCCGGTACTCCTTCGACGGGTTTCTGAGCGATCTCGTCGCCGTGCTGGCGGAACTCGACCTGCCCTCGGCGCCCGTGCTTGTCGGCTACTCGCTGGGCGCGGACTTGGCCGTGCACTATGCCTCCGAGCGCCCCGTCACCCTAGCCGGGCTTGTTCTCATCGACGGGGCGAACCCCTTGCCCGAACCGTTCATCGCCCACGCCGACCGGGCGGAATTCCGCGCGATGGCGGAGGACCTGGCAGCGCGGCAAGAGGTCGAACGGGCCCGGGGCACGGCGCGCCAAGTGGTGCTCACCGCACAAGACATCTTCGACCTGAACATCGAGATCGATACGGTTCGGTCCGCAATCCTCGACCGGTACCGGAGGATCGACCGCCCCATCAGCATGATCATGTCGGCCTCGATCGCCGGCGGCAGCACCGAAGGACGTGCTCCACGGCACAACCGGCTCTGGCGTGCCGGCATCGAGCGACTCCTCAGCGAGCGGCCGCACGTCTCCACGCACTGGCTCGACACCGGCCACCAGTTGGTCTTCACCCATGCCCCGGACATCGCGGAGATCATCCGGCGCGCACATCCCCCGGCCGGCAGGCCGGCTTCTTGAGCGCCTCCAGGAGACCGGTCCGATGCTGACCATCGGCGAGCTGGCATCGTACGCCGGAGTCACCGTGCGCGCGGTGAGGCACTACCACGCCAAAGGGCTGCTGCCGGAGCCGGAGCGGGACCACTCCGGCTATCGGAGATACGACGCCGGCGCCGTGGTCGAGCTGATCAGGATCCGGACCCTCGCCGAGGCCGGCGTCCCGCTGGCGCGTGTCCGGGCGCTGCTGCAGGCCGGCGAGGAGGAGTTCGCCGCGGCAGTCGCGGACATCGACAAGCGGCTGCGGGCGGAGATCCGGCAACGGCAACGGCACCGGGAGCGGATCGCCCGCCTCACCGCCGGGGACAGCCTGGTGCTGCCCCGGGAGGTGGTCGGGTATCTCGACCGTCTGCGGGCGCTCGGGGTCGACGAACGGATCGTCCGAGTCGAACGCGACGGCTGGATCCCGCTGGCCGCGCAGTCGCCCGAGCGGGTCCCGGAGTGGACGGCACGCAAGCACAAGCAGATCGCCGACCCCCGGTTCATCGGTTTCCATCTCACCCTTGGACAGGCTCTCGACCACGCCGACGACGACCCCCGGCTGGTCGAGCTGGCCGACGAACTGTCCGCCTACATCACACAGATGGCTGACGAAGAGGGCGAGGAATACATCGACGACACCCGCATCGAGCCACCGCTCGCCGAGCTCATGGACGCACTGGCGTTCGCCGCGGTGCCGCCGGCCCGTCGGCTGATCGAACTGTTGCGGAAGCGAGGCTGGACCGGCTGGACCAAGCTCGAACGCGTCGATCCCGGGCGGGGTACGGCCGGAACACGGCAGGAAGACACCGCGGTGCAGCGTTCGCGGCGTGTGCGGTGACTTGGCTGCCGCCACGCCGTCCTACCGCGGCGCGTGCCGGTCGATCTCGGCGAGTTCACCGGCGTCGAAGTCGAGGTTGCCGACGGCGGCGACGTTGCTCTCCAACTGCCCGACGCTGCTGGCCCCGATCAGGGCGGAGGTCACTCTGCCGCCGCGCAGTACCCAGGCGAGGGCCATCTGCGCCAGGCTCTGCCCCCGCCGCTCCGCGATCCGGTGCAGCGCCCGGACCCTCTCCAGGGTCTCCGGGGTGATGCCCTCGGCGGTCAGGAAGGGGCTGGAACCCGCGGCGCGCGACCCCTCCGGGATCCCGTTGAGATAACGGTCCGTCAGCAGTCCTTGCGCCAAGGGCGAGAAGGCGATGGAGCCCGCGCCGACCTCGTCGAGTGCGTCGAGCAGGCCGTCCTCCACCCAGCGGTTGAACATCGAGTACGAGGGCTGGTGGATGAGCAGCGGCGTCCCCAGCCCGGCGAGGATGCGGGCGGCCTCGCGGGTCTGCTCGGGCGAGTAGTTGGAGATGCCCGCGTAGAGCGCCTTGCCCTGCCGCACCGCGGAATCCAGCGCCCCCATGGTCTCCTCCAGCGGGGTGTCCGGATCGGGGCGGTGGGAGTAGAAGATGTCGACGTGGTCGAGGCGGAGCCGGCCGAGGCTCTGGTCGAGGCTGGACAGGAGGCTCTTGCGGGAGCCCCACTCCCCGTACGGGCCGGGCCACATGTGATAGCCGGCCTTGGACGAGACGATGATCTCATCGCGGTAGGGGCGGAAGTCGCGGGCGAAGATCTCGCCGAAGTTGCGCTCGGCCGCGCCGGGCGGCGGGCCGTAGTTGTTGGCGAGGTCGAAGTGCGTGACGCCCAGGTCGAAGGCGCGGCGCAGGATCGCGCGCTGGGTCTCCAGCGGCTTCTCGTCACCGAAGTTGTGCCACAGCCCGAGGGAGACGGCGGGCAGCTTGAGCCCGCTGCGGCCGGTCCGGCGGTAGGGCATGGTGTCGTAGCGCTGTTCGGCGGCGACGTGGGTCACGGTGCTCCTCGGGACGGCGGACGGGGACGGGGACGGGGACGGGGCGGGGTCTCCGCACCGCCGTCACCCTAACCGGACGGCGGGCGGAGAGCCGCCGGACCGCGGACCCGGCGAGCACGGCCCACGCTCCGGGAGAGCACGGCCCCGCCGGAACGCGGCTCCGCCGCCGCCTCGCCGGCACGCCGCATCGCCGGCACAGGGCGCACCCGGCCCGCCCGCCTCCGTCCCCAACCGTGCCGCTGCCGCACCGCACCTCCGTGCGCACACCCTCCGCCGGAGCACAGCCCGCCGCGAGCCCCGCCCCGGACCGCAGGCGCACCCCCCTCCGCCGCGCCGGCCCGTGCCCGGAACCCCCCGCACCCGCGGCCCCGTCGCCCGTGCCGTTCTGCAACCGCTTCCGGCCCGGACACCCTCCGCCCGGCCCGGCCGCCCTCGCGGCCAGAACCACGGCGCACTGCGCCGGCCCCGGCACATCCCGCTCTCCTCCGCCCCGCACCCCGGCGGAGATCCGTACCGGACGGTGAACCCCCTGGCCACGCGGCGGGCGCGCGCCGGAGAACCGCGGCGGGAACCGGCGTCCGCCCGGCTCGTACCGCGCCAACCGGCCCGGCACGCCGTGGAGTTCGCCGAGCCGTACATCTTGACGGCGCAACCTCCCGCCCCCAAGATGCCGTGGGAGCGCTCCCATACATCTGCTGACTTCCTGCCCACCCCACATCGCGCGGAAGGACCGAGCCGTGACACAGCATCCGCCCCTTGAGCCCCCTCAGAGGGGCCGCCCCCACCGCGGCAGGCGCCGCGTCCTCGGTGTCGTCGCCGTGGCCGGTCTGCTGGGCACCGCCCTGTCGGGGCCCGCCATCGGAGCCGAGCCGGGCCCGGAGCTGGTCACGAACGGTGACTTCTCCAACGGCACCACCGGCTGGTGGCTCACCGACAACGTCCCGGGCTCGGTCGTCGACGGCCGGCTCTGCGCCGAGGTGCCGGCCGGCACCGCCAACCCCTGGGACGCCATCGTCGGCCAGAACGACATCCCACTGACCGCCGGCGAGAGCTACACCCTGCGCTACACGGCGTCCTCCACGGTGCCGGTGACCATCCGCACCAATGTGCAGATGGCGACCGACCCGTACACCGCCGAGCTCAACGCCTCCGACCAGATCGACGAGACCGCGGAGCCCGTCGAGCACATCTTCACCGCGAACGCCGACAACGAGGAGGCCCAGCTGGCCTTCCAGATCGGCGGCAGCGAGGAGGCGTACACCTTCTGCGTCGACGACGTCTCGCTGACCGGCGGCGCCGAACCGCCCGTCTACGAGCCGGAGACCGGCTCCCCGGTGCGGGTCAACCAGGTCGGCTACCTCACCCACGCCACGAAGGGCGGCACCGTCGTCACGGACGCCGCCGATCCGCTCGACTGGACGCTCAAGGACGCCGGCGGCAAGCAGGTGGCGGCCGGGAAGACCAAGCCGGCCGGCACCGACCCGAGCTCGCGCCAGAAGGTCCACACCTTCGACTTCAGCAAGGTGATGAAGGCGGGTGAGGGCTACACCGTCACCATCGGCGAGGACACCAGCGAGCCGTTCGACATCGGCGA
The DNA here is from genome assembly GCF_000719865.1 of Streptomyces albus subsp. albus. GTDB lineage: Bacteria > Actinomycetota > Actinomycetes > Streptomycetales > Streptomycetaceae > Streptomyces > Streptomyces albus_E. The sequence continues at coordinate 38,008 of NZ_JOID01000006.1, read as the reverse complement.
GGACCTGTACTCCTCGCTGCGCTCCGACGCGCTGGCGTACTTCTACCACAACCGCAGCGGCATCGAGATCGAGGCGGACCTGGTCGGTGAGGAGTACGCGCGCCCGGCCGGCCACATCGGTGTCGAGCCCAACCAGGGCGACACGAAGGTGCCGTGCCAGGAGGGCGTGTGCGACTACACCCTGGACGTCTCCGGCGGCTGGTACGACGCCGGTGACCACGGCAAGTACGTCGTCAACGGCGGCATCTCCGCCGCCCAGGTGATGGCCAACTTCGAGCGCACCCTGCACACCGAGGGCGCCGACGGCGCGCCGCTCGGTGACGGCAAGCTGCGGGTGCCCGAGCGGGGCAACGGCGTTCCGGACATCCTGGACGAGGCCCGCTGGCAGATGGACTTCCTGATGAAGATGCAGGTGCCCGAGGGCGAGAAGCTCGCGGGCATGGTGCACCACAAGATCCACGACCAGCAGTGGACCGGTCTGCCGCTGCTGCCCAGCGAGGACCCGCAGCCGCGCGAGCTGCACCCGCCGTCGACCGCCGCCACGCTCAACCTGGCCGCGACCGGCGCCCAGTGCGCCCGCCTCTTCGAGCCGTACGACCAGGAGTTCGCCCAGAAGTGCCTGGAGACGGCCAAGGCCGCCTGGGCCGCGGCGAAGGCCAACCCGGACGTGCTCGCCGACCCGAACGACGGCACCGGCGGCGGCGCGTACAGCGACGACAACGTCACGGACGAGTTCTACTGGGCGGCGGCCGAGCTCTTCGTCACCACCGGTGAGGACACCTACCGGCAGGCCGTGCTCGGCTCCGAGCTGCACGGTGACGCGGAGGCGGTCTTCCCGCGCGCCGGCATCAACTGGGGCAACACCGCCGGTCTCGGCGCGCTGACCCTGGCGACCACGCCCAGCGACCTGCCGGCCGGCGAACTGGCGCAGGTCCGCGCCATGGTGACCCAGGCCGCCGACGGCTACGCGGCCGACTCCCGCCAGTCCGCGTACGGGGTGCCGTACGCGCCGGAGGGAGGCCAGTACGTCTGGGGCTCCAACAGCCAGGTCCTCAACAACATGGTCGTGCTCGCCACGGCCCACGACCTGACCGGGAAGGCCGCCTACCGCGACGCGGTGCTGCACGGCATGGAGTACCTGCTGGGCCGCAACCCGCTCAACCAGTCGTACGTGACCGGCTACGGCGAGCGGGACTCCCACAACCAGCACCACCGGTTCTGGGCCAACCAGCTCGACCCCTCGCTGCCGAACCCGGCCCCCGGCTCCGTCGCCGGCGGCCCCAACACCGGCATCGAGGACCCGGTGGCGCAGGACAAGCTGGTGGGCTGCGCTCCGGCGATGTGCTACATCGACGACATCGAGTCCTGGGCGACCAACGAGATCACCATCAACTGGAACGCGCCGCTGGCGTGGGTGGCCTCGTACCTGGACGACCAGGGCAGCGGAACCGTCAAGTACAAGGGCAAGGACAAGAGCAAGGACAAGCGCAAGAAGCACCGCAAGCACTGATGAGCCGGGGCCCGGGCGAGCCGCGGCGGGGGGTCCGCGCGGGGGCGCCCGCCCGGGGACCCCCCCCGCTGCAACGGGGGCCCGGGGGGGGCGGTGACGGAGCGGCCGGGAACTCCCAACTGGGGTGACCGGCCGCTCTGTTGCGCGGGAGCGCGGTCCGCACGGGGCGTGGGGCGTCCCGGCCGCCCGTCCCGCCGCCCGGCCGCCGGAGAAGCGGCCGGAGGCGCCGCCGTAGGCACTGCCGAGGGCTCCGCCGGAGGCACTGCCGCAACGGGATGCGCATTCCGGCCCGTTCACATCTCTTGACTCCCACGTTGCCGAGCCTTTAGCGTCCGTGAGCCACCTTCCGGAAACTTTCCGGAAACTTCTGAAACGGTTGAACCGACACGGGAGTGCACCAATGAGACCCATCCGCTTCGCCACCGCCGCGCTCGCCACGGCCGCCCTGTCGCTGCCGCTGGCCGCGACCTCGGCCGCGGCCGACGCGCCCTCCGGCCACCCGGCCGCGTCCCACTCCAAGGCCAAGGCCAAGAACGACCGGCTGCGCTCGGCCGCTCCCGACGGCTTCTACGTGGGCACCGCCGTGGCCGGCGGCGGCCACCACCTCGAACAGGACTACCCGGACCCCTTCACCTACGACGAGGAGTACCGGAAGGTCCTGGGGCAGCAGTTCAACTCGGTCTCGGCCGAGAACCAGATGAAGTGGGAGTTCATCCACCCGGAGCGCGACCGCTACGACTTCGGCGCGGCCGACGCCATCGCCGACTTCGCGGACCGCCACCAGCAGGTCGTGCGCGGGCACACCCTGCTGTGGCACAGCCAGAACCCGGAGTGGCTGGAGCAGGGCGACTTCTCGAAGGAGGAGCTGCGCTCCATCCTCAAGGAGCACATCACCACCGTCGTCGGCCGCTACGCCGGCCGGATCCAGCAGTGGGACGTGGCCAACGAGATCTTCGACGAGCAGGGCAACCTGCGCACCGAGGAGAACATCTGGATCCGCGAGCTGGGACCGGAGATCGTCGCCGACGCCTTCCGCTGGGCGCACGAGGCCGACCCCGAGGCCAAGCTGTTCTTCAACGACTACGGCGTCGAGGACGACAACGCCAAGAGCGACGCCTACTACGCGCTCATCCAGGAGCTGCTCGCCCAGGGCGTGCCCGTGCACGGCTTCTCCGCACAGGCCCACCTGAGCACCCGTTACGGCTTCCCGGGCGGCCTGGAGCAGAACCTGCGCCGGTTCGACGAGCTCGGCCTGGAGACCGCCATCACCGAGCTGGACGTCCGCATGGACCTGCCGGAGAGCGGTGTTCCCACCGACGCCCAGCTCCAGCAGCAGGCCGACTACTACCAGCAGGCCCTGTCGGCCTGCCTGGCCGTCGAGGACTGCAACTCCTTCACCATCTGGGGCTTCACGGACAAGTACTCCTGGGTCCCGGTCTTCTTCGAGGGCGAGGGCTCCGCGACGGTCATGACGGAGGACTACGTCCGCAAGCCGGCGTTCAACGCCCTGTACAACACCCTGCTGGACGCCAAGAAGAAGGACTGCCGGAAGCGCGGGAAGCACTGGAAGAAGGACTGGCGGCGCTGACGTAACGCCCGTCCGCCCACCGCCCGCCCGCCGGGTGACCCGCCGCGATCACGGTCCACGGCGGGCCACCGGCACCGGCGACCGCCCGGGCCCGTCCCCGCCGCCTCGTCCCCGGCGGCGACGGGCCCGCCGCGTCATGGTGTGATCCGGTCGGACGGTCGCCCATCGAGGAGAACGAGCGCGGCGGGCCACACGGTCCCGGAGAGCGCGGGGCCGCTCACGCACTCCCTGCCCCGCCCCGCACATACGCTCCCGCACGCGCCGCGGCCGCGGCGGCCTCGGCGGCCCGGTCCGCGGCCGCTTCGTCGAGGCGGTCACCGCTGATCAGCAGGCGGTGGTAGAGGGGGGCGGAGACAGCACGGATCACCTCCTGGACATCGGTGCCGTCGGGCACCTCGCCCCGGTCGACGGCCTGCTGGACGCAGGGGGCCCATTCCTCGACGCGGATGTCGTAGAAGCGGTGCAGTGCCTCGGCCGTCTTCGCCTCACAGGTGGCGGCCGCGATCACCGCCTTGAACAGTGCCCCCTGCCGAGGGTCGGCCAAGGTGCGCTGCACGAGCCGGGCATTGGCCTTGAGGTCGCCGAGCAGCGAGCCGGTCTCCGTACGCGGCAGTGACTGCTCGGCCATGTCCATCAGCAGGTCGGCCACCAGGATGGTCACCGTTCCCCAGCGGCGGTAGACGGTGGTCTTGCCGACCTCGGCACGGCGCGCGATGTCGGCGAGGTCCAGTTGGGCGAAGCCTCGCTCCGCCAGGGCGTCCCCCGTCGCCCGCAGCACGGCCGCCCGCACCCGCGCCGTGCGCCCTCCCGGACGGACGGTCCCCGGATCTGCACCCTCAAACCCCATAACGGGACTCCAGTTTCGTTAATCGCCTGCACCTGCTACGTTGAGGCCCTACATTAACGGAACTGGCGTCCCATTAGCCAGTTCTGGCAGCGAGAGAGGATCCAACATGGAATACAGGCGGCTGGGTGCGTCCGGCCTCAAGGTCCCCGCTCTGAGCTTCGGCGCCGGCACCTTCGGCGGCCGGGGACCGCTGTTCGGTGCCTGGGGCACCACCGAGGGGCGAGAAGCACGCCGTCTCGTGGACATCTGCCTCGACGCCGGGATCACGATGTTCGACACCGCCGACGTCTATTCCGCCGGCGCCTCCGAGGAGGTGCTGGGGGAAGCGATCAAGGGCCGCAGGGACCAGGTGATCCTGTCCACCAAGACCAGCCTGCCGATGGGCGACGGCCCGGGCGACGCGGGCTCCTCCCGTTCCCGCCTGATCACCGCGTGCGAGGACGCCCTGCGCCGGCTCGGCACCGACTACATCGACCTGTTCCAGTTGCACGCCTTCGACGCCGGCACACCGATCGAGGAAGTCCTGTCCGCACTCGACGATCTCGTACGAGCGGGCAAGGTCCGCTACCTCGGCATGTCCAACTTCTCGGGCTGGCAGGCGATGAAGTCCCTCGCGATCGCGGAGAAGTACGGCCGCACGCGCTATGTCGCCCATCAGGTCTACTACAGCCTCATCGGCCGCGACTACGAATGGGAGCTGATGCCCCTCGGCCTCGATCAGGGCCTGGGAGCCCTCGTCTGGAGCCCGCTCGGCTGGGGACGGCTCACCGGCAAAGTCCGCCGCGGCCGGCCGCTGCCGGACACCAGCAGGCTGCACCACACCGCGGACTACGGCCCGCCGGTCGAGGACGAACACCTCTACCGCGTGGTCGACGCCCTCGACGAGATCGCGCGGGAGACCGGCAGGAACATTCCGCAGATCGCCATCAACTGGCTGCTGCAGCGGCCGACCGTCTCCTCCGTCATCATCGGCGCCCGCAACGAGGAGCAGCTTCGCCAGAACCTCGGAGCCGTCGGCTGGACGCTCACGCCCGGCCAGATGGCGAAACTCGATGCGGCGAGTGGCAGGACGGCGCCCTACCCGTACTTCCCCTACCAGCGTCAGGAAGGCTTCGCCCGCCTCAACCCGCCAGTTGTCGCGCCGCCGCCCGCTGGATGACATCGGCATCGACATCGGCATCGAGAACGCCCGCCGCGTGTCACGGACCGGGGCCGGCGGGTGCACTCCGCCGGCCCGCGAGGTCGCCCGGCCGAGCCCGGAGGAACGGAAGAACCGCCCGGGACTCGCCCAACGCCCCTCAGGCCCCCGGCCACGCCGCTCCGCGCCGCGCCCGCAGGTCGATGGCCGCGACCGCCAGGGCCAGGGCCACCAGCGCCACGGAGACGCCGAGGCTGTGGCGGAAGGCCGCCGCCCAGTCCCCGTCGCCGTCCCCTCCCGCGCCCAGGCTCGCGAAGAAGACGCTGCCCGCGGCCGCGATGCCCGTGGCCGAGCCGATCCGCTGGCCGGTCTGCAGCACTCCCCCGGCGCTGCCGCCCTGCGCCGGGGGTACTTCGGCGAGGGTCAGCGTCTGGTTGGGCGAGATGACGGAGCCGCCGCCCAGCCCCGCCAGCAGCAGCGGCAGTGCCATGGCCCAGCCCGCCCGATCGCCCGGCACCTGGTACACCGCCAGCATCACCCCGCCCAGCCCGGCCGCCACCGCCACCAGCCCGGCGACGACGAGCGCCCGGCCGTACCGGTGGACGAAACGCCCGCTGAACGCGGCCGCGAGAGCCGAGCCGAGGGCGAAGGGGGTGATGGACAGCCCGGCCTGCAGAGCGCTGTAGCCCAGCCCGGACTGGAGGTAGAGCGTGAAGACGAAGAAGATCGACGTGAACCCGGCGAAGTAGAACAGCATGATGAGCGAGCCGAGCGCGTAGGAACGCAGCCCGAACAGCCCCATGTCGACGAGCGGTTGGGCGTGCCGTCGCTGCCGCAGCTCCCACCGGACGAAGACGGCGATCAGCGCCAGCGCGGCCGGGACGAGCAGCCACTTGCCCGCGCCGCGCCACTGCTGCGCCTCGACGAGCGGGAGGAGGAGCAGCGCCACGCCCGCGCCGAGGAGGACGATGCCCACCGGGTCCAGGTCCCGCGCGCAGGGCTTGGTCTCGTTCTCCGGGCCGGGCAGCAGGAACCGCGCCAGGACGAGGGCGAGCAGGCAGACCGGCAGATTGACGTAGAAGATCCACCGCCAGCCCTCCTCCGGTCCGAAGATCTGGATGATGACCCCGCCGAGCACGGGGCCGACGGCCGTGGAGAGCCCGATGACGGTACCGAAGTAGCCGAAGGCGCGGCCGCGTTCGGCGCCGCGGAACATCTGCTGGATGAGCGCCGAGACCTGCGGGGTGAGGATGCCGCCCGCGAGGCCCTGCAGGAACCGGGCGAGCACCAGCCAGGTCGAGGACTGCGCGGCCCCGCACAGCGCGCTGGCCACGGTGAACAGACCCATACCGATCATGAACATCCGGCGCCGGCCCCGGGCGTCCCCGATCCGTCCGGCGGGGACGAGCAGCAGGCCCAGCGCGAGGGCGTAGCCGGAGAGCACCCACTGGATGTCACTCTCGGGCGCGTCGAGGCCCTCGCGGATGGAGGGCAGCCCGACGTTGACGATCGAGATGTCGAGCAGCGTGATGAACCCCGAGAGCAGGCAGACGGCGAGCGCCTTCCAGCGGTTGGGGTCGGGGACGTACGCGGGCTCGGTCGTGCCGGCAGCCTTGTGGTTCACTTCCGTCTCTCCTGTGATCGTCTCGTCCGAGGATGACGCACCCGGGCGGCGGTGCGCGGAAGCGGGAGGGCGGCTCCGCGGATGTCGCCGGTTCCGTGCGGCCCGCCAAGGGCTCGTGCGGAGGCCGGCACCGGGCCGCCGCCTCGCGTGCGCGGCGGCCCGAGAGCGCTCTCCCGGCGTGTCACCGGCTTGTCCCCGCCGGGCCGCCGCCCCTGCCCGCACGTCTGCCTCTTCGTCCTCACTTGGCCCGGTCCGCTGTCACCGGCGCGCGGGGAAGCGGCAGGGTGTGGCCATTCCGCCGGGGCGTGCCACGGTGCCGGGCCGGTCCCCCTCCGGCCGCCCCCGGCCGCCCCCGGCCGCCTCCGGCCACCCCCCGACGAGCCCGCCCACCTCCGACGAGCCCACCGCACCGACCCGCACCGAGCCCTCACCACACCGCCGCCCCACCCCCTCTCACGCCCCACCACCTCACGCCCCACCGCACAGCCCGTACAGGCACACGCAGCCGCAGACGCGCACAGCCCGTGAAGGCGAGGACGTATGACCTTGGATCTGTCACCGGACAGCGGGGCCCGGGATGCCGGACCCCCCGTCCCGGTCCCGGCCGTCGGGCTCGGGGAGCGGCTGCGGGGAGGCGTCAGCTTCCGCCGCGACCAGCTCGGCTTCCTGCAGTGGGCGGCCCGGACCCACGGCGACATCGTGCGGTTCCGCCTCTTCGGCATCCCCATGATCATGCTGAACCACCCGGACCACATCTACCGCGTGCTCGTCGAGCAGCGCTCGAAGTACGACAAGGACGCGCTGCTCTACCGGCTGGTCCGCCCGGTGCTGCGCGACGGTCTGATCGGCAACCCGGGCGGGGAGCTGTGGCAGCGCCAGCGGCGGCTGATGCAGCCGTCGTTCCGGCCGGTCGTCGTCGCCAGGTTCGCCGAGAACATGACCGATGAGACGGGCGCGATGCTGGAGCGCTGGGAGCGGCGGTACGCGCCGGGCACGGTGGTGAACGTCCACGAGGAGTTCGGCGAGCTGGCGCTGCGGATCGTCAACCGTTCGCTGTTCAGCGCCCGGGTCGGGAGCGCCGCACGGGACTTCGCGGAGGCGTTCACCGAGGCGAACGCCCTGCTCGGCCGGTTCTTCAAGTTCCCGTTCCCGCCGCTGACCGTGCCCACCCCGGGCCACCGGCGGCTGCGCCGGGCCATCGACCGGATGGACGCCTTCGTGGCCTCCTTCGTCCAGCGGCGCACGGCGGCCGGTCCGGGTGACGAGGTCGATCTGCTCACCCTGCTGATGAACGCGGTCGACGAGGACGGGGACGGCCGCGGGATGGAGCCGGAGCAGCTCCACCACGAGGTGCTGAACCTGGTGGTCGGCGCCTACGAGACCACCACCAACGCCCTCTCCTGGATCTTCTATCTGCTCGCCGCCCACCCGGAGGTCGAGCGGAAGCTCCACGAGGAGGCCGACGCCGTGCTCGGCGGGCGGGTGCCACGCTTCGAGGACATGGCCCGCACCCCGTACGCGCGTTCGGTGGTGGAGGAGACCTTACGGCTGTATTCGCCCGCCTGGCAGTTCATGCGCCGGGCCCGGACGGAGGACAGCATCGGCGGCTTCCACATCCCCGCCCGCTCGAACATCTACCTCAACAGCTATGTGCTGCACCGGCATCCGCAGCTGTGGGACGACCCGGAGTCCTTCGACCCCGGCCGCTTCACCCCCGAGCGGTCCGCCGGCCGCCCCCGGCACGCCTACATGCCGTTCGGCGGCGGCGAACGCGTCTGCATCGGCCAGCACTTCGCTCTGACCGAGCTGCACCTGGTGCTGCTCACCGTCGTCCGGCGGCATCGCTTCCGGCTGCCGCCCGGCCGGCCGCCGGTGCGGCCGCAGCCCCTGATCACCCTGCATCCGGAGGGTGGCGTCCCCCTGGAGGTGCATCCCCGGTGAACGGATTCCCCCAGCAGGACCGGCAGAACACCCGCACGGAGCCGGCAGTCGGGCCGGCCCAAAAGCCGCACATCTACTGCCCGTTCCCCTCACAGGTCAGCCCGTACGCGGAGGCCGCCGAGGCGCATCTGGACGCGTGGGTGGCCCGGTTCGAGGTGGTCCGGGGCTCCGTGGCGCGCCGGCGCTTCGCCCGCGCCGGTTTCGGGCAGTTCGCCGCCCGGACGTACCCGGCCGCCGACCGGGCCGCGCTGGAACTGGTCGCCGACTGGTTCGGCTGGCTCTTCCTCGTCGACGACCAACTGGACGACGGCCGGGTCGGCCGTGACCTCGCCGGCGCCCGGCGGGCGATGGACGGCCTGCTCCGGGTCCTGGACCGGGACGATCCGGCCGAGGGCGCACGGCCGCCCGGCGAGCCTCCGCTGGCCTGGGCGCTGCGCGACCTGTGGCACCGCACCGCGAGCCGCGCCACGCCCGCCTGGCGGCGCCGTTTCACGGACCATCTCGCGTCCTGCCTGGACGCCGCCTGCTGGGAGGCGGAGAACCGCGTCGCCGGGGTGATCCCCGGCGAGGCCGAGTACATCGAGCAGCGGCGGCACACCGGGGCGATCTATGTGTGCATGGATCTCATCGACGTCGTCGCCGGTCTCGACCTCCCCGAGGCCGTCCACGCCGGTGAGCCGTTCCGGGCCGCCCTGCGGTCCTCCAGCGACGTGGTCGTGTGGACGAACGACTGGTACTCGCTGGGCAAGGAGATGGCGCTGGGCGAGTACCACAACCTGGTACGGGTCGTGGCGCACGCCCGGGGGCTGACACTGCGGGAGGCGCTGGAGCACACGGCGGAGGCCGTCTCCGCCGAGACGCGCCGCTATCTGGGCCACCGGGAACGGCTGCTGGAGGCGCACCCGGAGCACCGGGCCGGCCTCACCGCCTGCCTGGCGGGCATGGAGTCGTGGATGCGCGGCAACCTGGACTGGTCGCGGGCGACCCTGCGCTACCGGGAACGGGAGCAGGGCGGCCTCCCCGCCTATCTGGAGGCGACCCTCGCACCGGCGGGCACCGAAGGGGGGTCGTGATGACGGGACGCGCCGCAGCCCCGCCGGCGGCCGTCGCCCTCGCCCGGGAGACCGTGCCGCCCGCCCTCCTGGACTGGATCGCCCGGCTGGGCCCGGATCTGGCCACGCTCTGCGGGTACCAGATGGGGCTGTGCGACGCGGACGGCGTCCCGGCCGGAGCCGGCGCGGCGACCGCGAACGCCGCACCGGGCCGCCCCGCGACGGGCACATCCCGGCGCTCCGGGGGCGGCAAGCTCGTCCGCCCCGCGCTCGCGCTGGCCACCGCCGCCGCTGCCGGGGCGGAAGCCAAGGAGGCGTTACCGGCCGCGCTGGCCGCTGAACTCGTCCACAACTTCACCCTGTTGCACGACGACGTGATGGACGGCGACCGCGTACGACGCCACCGCCCCGCCGCCTGGGTGCGGTTCGGCACCCCGCTGACGATCCTGGCCGGTGACGGTCTGCTGGCCCTCGCCTTCGAGGTGCTCTCCTCGAACCCCTCACCCGGCGGCGCCGATGTGGCCGGCGATCTCGCCCGCGCCCTGCGGCAGTTGTGCCTCGGCCAGGGCCGCGACCTGCTGGCGGCTCCGGCGGCGGCCCCGCCCGCTACGCCGGACGCTGCGGCGGACGTGACGGCCGGGGCGCTCCGCGGGACCGGCACCGAGGACTGCCTGCGCACACTGGAGGCCAAGACGGGTGCGCTGCTGGGCTTCGCCTGCCGGGCCGGCGCGGCCTACGCGGGCGCCCCGTCCACCGTGCTGGAGGCCTTCGAACGGTTCGGGTCCCGGCTCGGCCTGGCGTTCCAGCTCCAGGACGACGTCCTCGGGATCTGGGGGCACGCCGGCAGCACCGGCAAACCGGCCCTCTCCGATCTGCGGGCGCGCAAGAGGAGCGCGCCGGTGGTGGCCGCCCTGGCCTCGGACACGGCTCCGGGACGGCGGCTGGCGGAGCTCTACGCACGCCCGGGCCCGCCGAGCGAGAACGAACTCGCGCTCGCCGCCTCGCTGGTGGAGGAGGCCGGAGGGCGCGCGTGGACGCTGGCCGAGGCGCGGCGGTGGCGGGAGGCGGCCTGGGAGAGCCTGCGCCCGCTGGAGCTGTCCGCGGCCGGCCTCGCGGACCTGCGGGAACTCACCGACCGCCTCACCGACCGCGCCTCCTAGCGACGGCCCGGGAGGCCGCCGACCGCCCGGGCCCCGTCACGGCTCCCGCCGCCCTGCCCTCCCCGCCGCCCCTGTCCGCGCCGCACGGCCCTTCACGCCCCCTGGTCCACCGCCGCGCCGCCGACCCTGCGAGCACCGTTCCACCGCCGTTCTCACCGCCCCGCCCAGCCTCCCACTGACAGACCCGCCTCCCACTGACAGAAAGGGTGAGTGGCTTGCCCCCGCGTCCCTCCCCGCAGAGCACCCCCGACCCGGCCGCCGCCCCGGACCCGGGGGAGTCGGCATCCCCAACCGCAGCCCCGTCCCCGTCCCCGACGACCACCGTCGCGGCGGACGAGCCGGGCCCTCTCCGTGCCATTCCGACCGCCCGCCCGGTCAAGGGCCCCGACGGCAGCCGCCCCCGTTTCAGCGGCGACCAGATCGGCTTCCTGGAGCGGGCCGCGGCGGAGTACGGGGACATCTTCCGCTTCCGCCTGTTCGGCATGCCCGTCATCGTCCTGAACAACCCGGACCACATCCACCGGGTGCTCGTCGGCAACCGGCACAAGTACGACAAGGAAGTGCTGCTCTACAAGCTCGTCCGTCCCGTGCTGCGCAACGGGCTGATCACCAACCCGGGCGGTGAGCTGTACATGCGTCAGCGCCGCATGATGCAGCCCGCGTTCCGCCCGGCCGTGGTCGCCCGGTTCGTCGACGGCATGACGGACGAGACGAACCGCATGCTCGACCGCTGGCGGGACCGGTACCGCCCGGGCCAGGTGGCGGACCTGAGCGCGGAGTTCAGCGAGCTGACGCTGCACATCGTCACCCGCACGCTCTTCAGCGCCCAGGTCGGCGAGACGGCACGCCGCTTCGCCGAGGCGTTCACGGAGACCAACGACATCCTGGGCCGGTTCTTCCGCTTCCCGTTTCCCCCGCTCTCCGTGCCGACTCCGGCGCACCGCCGGCTGCGCCGGGCGATCCGGCGCATGGACGACTGCGTGTCCGCCTTCATCGAACGCGGCAGCACCCCCGCGCACACCGCCGGATCCGGGAAGCCCGGCGACGGCATCGACTTGCTGCACCTGCTCATGAACGCCGTCGACGAACAGGACGGCGGCGGCATGGACTTCGAGCAGTTGCACCACGAGGTGCTCAACATCGTCGTCGGTGCCTACGAGACCACCACCAACGCCATGGCCTGGGCCTTCCAGGTCCTGGCGGAGCACCCGGAGATCGAGGCCCGGCTGCACGAGGAGATCGACACCGTGCTCGGCGGCCGGCCCCCCGGCATGGACGATCTGCGCCGCACGCCGTACGCCCGCAGGGTGGTCGAGGAGACGCTGCGCATGTACTCGCCCGCCTGGCAGTTCATGCGGCGGGCCCGCGAGGAGGACGTCCTCGGCGGCTACCGCATCCCCGCCGGGTCGAACATCTACATCAACAGCTACATCCTGCACCGCCGCCCCGAGTACTGGGAGGATCCGGACGTCTTCGACCCGGACCGCTTCACCCCCGTGCGGTCGAAGGGCCGGAACCGGCACGCGTACATGCCGTTCGGCGCGGGTGAACGCATCTGCATCGGGCAGCACTTCGCCCTGGTGGAGCTCCAGCTCGTGCTGCTGGCCATCGCGCAGCGCCACCGCTTCACGCTGCCGCCGGGCCGGCCGCCGGTCCGGCCGCAACCGCTGACCACCCTGCACCCCGGCGGCGGCGTCCACCTGGAGGTCCGCCCCCGCTCCGGCGCGGTCGGCGGCACCCGGCCCGGACAGGACGGGCAGGACGGGCAGGACGGACGGGACAGCCGGGACGGACAGGCCGGCCAGGCCGGACGGAGGACCGCATGACCACCACCGGAACCGGAACGGGCGGGAACACCGGCGCCGGCAAGGGCAGCGGCACCGAGGCCCCCTCCCCCGCGGCCGGCGCCGGCGCCGCCGCCCCGTCCGCCTCCGACGGCCGCAGGCTCGGCCGCCGCCTCCGGCGCCTCTGCACCCTCCTCGGCCCGATGTACGTCAAGTTCGGGCAGATCCTCTCCACCCGTTCCGACCTCCTCCCCCCGGGCGCCGTCGCGGAGTTGCGCCTCCTGCAGGACGGCGGGCGCGCGATGGGCCCGCGGCGGGTCGTACGGACGCTGGAGAAGGCGTACGGCAAACCGCTCGACCAGGTCTTCTCCTCCTTCGCCCCCGTCCCGGTCGCGAGCGCCTCCATCGCCCAGGTGCACCACGCGACCCTCAGGGACGGGGACGCGGAGGCGGGCGACGCCGGAACCCGCGTCGCGGTCAAGGTGGTCAAGCGCGGCGTGCCGGCCGCCATGCGGCTGCACCTGGCGCTGCTGCGCGGCCTCGTCGGAACCGCTCACGCCCTGCTGCCGCCCCTCCGCCCGCTGCGGATGCCGCGGCGGGTCGCCGAGATCGGCCGGCTGCTCGCGGAGCAGCTCAGCATGGAGACGGAACGCGCCAACATGACGGCCGTCGCGGAGAATTTCGCGGGCCACCCCTTCGTCCGCGTCCCCCGCGCGTACCCGGAGCTCTCCACCGACCGGGTGCTGGTCATGGAGTACGTGGAGGGAATCAGGGGGAGCGACTTCGCGCGGGTGGACGTCCCGCCGAAGGAGCTCGCCCGCCGGCTCCAGGACATCCTGCTGACGATGCTGTACCTCGACGGCGCCTGCCACGGCGATCTGCACCCGGGCAACATCCTGCTCACCCGGGACGGCTGCTTCACCCTGCTCGACTTCGGCATCACCGCGTACTACACCGAGGCCGAGAAGTGGGGTCTGGTCTCCTTCAACAACGCGGCGATCCACCACCGCTGGGACCTGGCGGTCCGCCGCTTCACGGAGTATTTCGTGGAGACGGACACCGGCGCGGAGTCCGCGGAAGCCCTGCTGGCCGACGACGCGTACACCACCGCCCTCAAGGACGTCTTCGTCCACCATTTCAAGACGGCCTCCGACCGCTGGTCGGGCACGGACTTCTTCAAGGACGTCAGCCAGGTGCTGCGCCGGCACGGCGCCGCGTACACGGCCGCCTACACCAAGGGCGAGCTGGCGATGCTCTCGTGCGAGGGCTTCATGGCCCAGATCGATCCGGAGCTCGACATCTGGGAGAACACCCGCCGCTTCGCGGACCGCTACTCGACCTCCCTCGGCGGCGCGGTGAAGGAGCGCTTCGACGCGTACTTCGCGGCGGCCACGCCGAAGTCGCTCGCGATGCGGGACCGCGCCCGGCGGTCACTGGTGGCCGCGACCCATCTCGACCGCTACTTCTTCCCCAGCGCGTACCCCCTGTTCATCGCCGAGGGCAGCGGGGCACGGCTGACGGACATCGACGGCAACGAGTACATCGACCTGGGGGGCGGTGGCGGGCCGGCCGTCCTGGGCCGCGGCCACCCCGTCGTCCAGGAAGCCCTGCGCTCGGCGGCCGCCACGTGCAACATCAACGCACTGGGCCACGAGCCCGAGGTGGCCCTGGCCGAACTCCTGACCGACGCCTTCCCGGGTGCCGACCGGGCGGTCTTCTCGAACTCCGGTACGGAGTCCGCCCTGCACGCCATCCGGCTGTGCCGGGTGCGCCGGCCGGGGGCCCGCCGGATCGCCAAGTTCGAGGGGCACTTCCACGGCTTCTCGGACCAGGCGATGGTGAGTTCCTGGTTCCGGGTGGCGGGGCCGCGGGACATGCCGGAGGCGGTCGCCGGCTGCCCGGGCACCCCCGCGGGCACCGTCCGGGACACGCTCGTGCTCCAGTTCGGCCACCCGCGCAGCCTGGACGTCCTGCGCCGCAACGCCTCCGACGTGGCCGGGGTCCTGGTGGAACCGCTGCCGACGACCGCGGGCGGCATCGACCGGGACTATCTGGCCGCGCTCCGCGAACTCTGCACCGAACTCGGCATCCCGCTGGTCTTCGACGAGGTGGTCTCCGGCTTCCGGGTGGCGTACGGCGGGGTGCAGACGCTCACCGGCATCACCCCGGACCTCACCGTGCTCGGCAAGATCATCGGCGGCGGGCTGCCGTGCGGCGCGCTGGTGGGCACGGCGGAGATGATCGAGTACGGCCGGACGACCGGCGACCCGTTCCGCGACGCCGAGGAACGCGGCTTCCTGGGCGGCACGATGAGCGGCAACCATCTGTCCTGCAGCACGGGCCTCGCCGCCCTCACCCATCTGCGGGACAACCCGGGCGTCTACGCGGAGCTGGAGCGCCGCACGGAGCTGCTGGCCGACGGCATGCGGGCGGTCGCGGACGACCATGGTGTGCCGATGCGGCTGAGGGCCCGTCACTCGGTCTTCTCCCTCGCCTTCACCCACCGGGACCTCCCGTACTTCCGGGACAGCCTCCACGGCGTCGACTTCCGCGCGACGACGGCCCTCGCGTACTGGATGCGGATGTACGGCGTCTACCTGCCGGAACTGCACGCCTTCCTGCTCTCGGCCGCCCACACGGACGAGGACGTGGCGAGCGTGCTCACGAGCTTCGACCGCTCGGTCGGCGAGATGAAGACCGCGGGGCTGTTCGTCACCTGACCGCACGCACCTCCCCGCGCGGGAGCGCCCCTCCCGCGAAGCCCCCGGCCCCGCCCGGCCGCCGCCCCTCCCCCGTTCTCCGCCGCATCCGGAGGAGAACGGGGGAGCGTGCGCGGGCCACCGGACCCCGGGCCGCCGAGAGCCCCGGGCCGCCGAGCCGCGATGCCATACGGCCGTGCTCAGGCGGGCGGCGCGGACGGCCGCCGGGCGACCAGCAGGACGTAGCCGATCTCCGGCAGGTCCCCGAAGCGGGGCAGGGCGTCGGCGGAGTCGAGGAACTCGTTCCCGTCCTCCTCCGCGGCGCCTCCGCCGTCCGCGCCCTCGCCGCCACCGTCCGCGGGACCGCCGTGGCCGCCGGCTCCCGCCAGGATCCGCGCGAAGGCCCGGTAGGTGGGGCGGACGTTCTCGCCGATGTCCGTGAACTCCAGCAGTTCCAGGCCGGCCTGGCGCACGGCGTCCCGGTACTCCTCCGGCCCGGGCAGGCCGGGTGCCTGGAACGCCTGGCACATCTGCTCGACGAACTGCGCGGTCTCACCGTGGACGGGCCGCCGCAGCAGAACGTCCGCGACCACCAGCCGCCCGCCGGGCCGCAGCGTCCGGGCGACGGCGGCGAGTGCCCCGGCCCGGTCGGACATGTGCATGAGCGACTCGATCGCCCAGGCCCCGTGGAAGGAGTCCGCCCCGAAGGGCTCCGTCCCGACCGGCAGCGCCATGGCGTCCGCGTACGCGAAGGACACCCGGCCGGTGAGCCCGGCCTCCGCCGCCCGCGCCCGGGCGAGGGCGATCTCCTCCCGGCTGACGGAGATCCCGACCACCTTCGCCTCGTGGCCGGCGGCGACGCGTAACGCGGGACTGCCCGTGCCGCATCCGACGTCGAGCAGCCGCTGCCCCGGCTCCACGGAGAGGCGGCCGGTGACCAGATCGGTGAGCCGGTCCGTCGCCTCGTCGAGGGAACTGCGGTCGGCGGCGCTCTCCCAGTATCCGGAGTGGATGTTGCCGCCCGCCGCGCCGTCGACGACCTCGGTGTTCTCGTCGTAGAGCCGGCCGACGTCCTCGGACGACGGGGCGGGCTTCCCGGCCGGGCTTTCCTCGTGCATGCGGAACTCCTCATCGTCGGACGGCGCGGAACGCGGCAGATCCTCCATCAGTCCGTGCCTCGGGCCCATGGGCGCATGGGCAGCGTCGAGTGCCGCGGGCGCCGGCCCTTCCGCCCTCTCCGCCCGTCCCGCCGGCCCGAGCCCGGTCTCCCAATGACCCGTTACCGCAGGGCTGTTGACGGAACTGTCATGTACGGGCAATGCTCGCTGCAACGGCTTGCAGCAAGTTCCATCACTGTGCGGTCCCCGCTCACGGCGGGAGCACGGCGGGACCGCCGCGGGCCGTATGAGCAGTGCTCGCCAGAACCCGGAGGCGCGTCAGGGATTCCCGGCGAAGTCGCACGGCGCCGCACCCCTCGGCGTCCGTGCCCGTCAGTCGGTCAAACCGCGGCCACCCCGGGCCGCGGCAGCCCTCCGCCCCCATGGAGCCTGCATGAAACCCACCCCACACCGGCCGCTCGCGCGCGCCCTCGCGGCCGTCGCGGCGGCCGCCGTGCTGCCCGCGCTGCTCGCCGCCGGCCCGGCGGCCGGAAAGACCGCGGCCGGCACCACCACAACCGCCGCCCCCGCGGCCACCACGGCCGCCGCGGAGGACAACACCGCGACGGTCTTCTACTCCACCAGGACGAGGAACTGGCAGGCCTACCACCTCCATTACGCCCCCGACGGCGGCTCCTGGACGACAGCCCCGGGCGAGGTGATGGAGGAGGCCTGCACGGACTGGGTGAAGAAGACCGTCGACCTGGGCAGCGCCTCCGGACTCCGGGCCACGTTCACCGACGGCGCCGGCACCTGGGACAACAACGCGGGCGAGAACTACGACCTGGGTACCGGCGCCATCACGGTCCAGGACGGGACGGTGGCCCACAGCGACCCGTGCGCCGGCACGGACCCGGAACCGGCACCCGGCGACAGCGACGGCGGTGACGACACCGGCGGCACGGCCGGCACCGCCACCGTCTACTACGCCACCTCCCGCACCGGCTGGACCACCGCGAACCTCCACTACCGTCCCGAGGGCGGCGCCTGGACCACCGTCCCCGGCATCGGCATGGAACCGGCCTGCACCGGCTGGATGCGGAAGTCCGTCGACCTCGGCGACGCCCCGAAGCTGCAAGCCGCCTTCAACAACGGCAACGGCGTCTGGGACAACAACAACGGCGCCGACTACACGATCCCCGCCGGCCGGAGCACCGTCGAGAACGGGACCGTCACCGGCGGCGCGAAGGACCCGTGCGCGGCCGAGGACCCGGACACCGAGGCCCCGACGGCCCCCACCGGTGTGTCGGCGGACGCCGACGGCACGTCGGTCGTCCTCACCTGGGAGCCCTCCACCGACGACCGCGCGGTCACCCGCTACCAGGTGACCCGCACCGGCGGCAGCGGGGGCACCCTCGTCGCCGACACCGGCTCCACCGTCTTCTCCGACACGGGCCTGGAGGAGAAGACCGCCTACCGCTACACCGTCCGCGCCGTGGACGCCGCCGGCAACGTCTCCCCCGCCTCGGAGGCCGCCACCGCCACCACCGGCTCGCGGCCGGCCACCCCCGCCGCCGGGAAGCCGCTGGGCACCGACCCGCGCAAGGACCCCGTCTACTTCGTCCTCACCGCGCGCTTCAACGACGGCGACCCGGCGAACAACCGGGGCGGCAGCCAGCACGAGAAGTCGGGCAACGCGGCGAACGACGACCCCATGTTCCGGGGCGACTTCAAGGGCCTCGTCGACAAGCTCGACTACATCAAGGGGCTCGGCTTCTCCGCCGTCTGGATCACCCCGGTCGTGCTGAACCGCTCCGACTACGACTACCACGGCTACCACGGCTGGGACTTCTACCGCGTCGACCCCCGCCTGGAGTCCGCCGGCGCCTCGTACCAGGACCTGATCGACGCCGCCCACGCCAAGGGCATGAAGATCTATCAGGACGTCGTCTACGACCACAGCTCCCGCTGGGGCGCCAAGGGCCTGTTCACGCCCACGGTCTACGGGGTCCGCGACGCCGACTGGAGCTGGTACTACGACGAGCCGGACGACGGCTTCGCGTACGACGGCCTGACCGTGGAACCGAAGTCCGGGAAGTCGTACTACAACGGCGACCTGTGGTCCACCGAGGAGCCCTCCGGCAACACCTGCCTCAACTGGGGCAAGCCCACCGGCGGCACGTCCCCCGAGGGCTACCAGCTCTACAACTGCCAGTGGCCGAGCCCCACATCGGGCATGTTCCCGAAGTCGCTCTACCACAACTGCTGGATCGGGAACTGGGAGGACGAGGACTCCCGCTCCTGCTGGCTCCACGACGACCTCGCCGACTTCAACACCGAGAACGCGCAGGTGCAGAACTATCTGATCGGCGCCTACAACAAGTACGTCGACATGGGCGTGGACGGCTTCCGCGTCGACACCGCAGTGCACATCCCCCGCACCACCTGGAACCGCCGCTTCCTCCCCGCCATCCAGGAGCGGGTGACGGCGAAGCACGGCGCCGAGGCGGCCCGCAACTTCTTCGTCTTCGGCGAGGTCGCCGCCTTCGTCAACGACAAGTGGAACCGCGGCTCGGTCAACCACTCCGCGCAGTTCTACACCTGGAAGGAGCGGAAGGAGTACAGCGCGGACGACGCCGCGGCCGCCCTGGAGATGTACGACTGGGAGCAGGCCCAGGGCCCGGCGAACCAGCCGGTGTCGCGGAACGCCTTCCTCGACGGCAACGCGTATCGCACCCCCGACCGCAGCCGGTTCTCCGGCATGAACGTCATCGACATGCGGATGCACATGAACTTCGGTGACGCCCGCAACGCCTTCCACAACGGCAAGGACAGCGACGACAGCTACAACGACGCCACATACAACGTCGTCTACGTCGACAGCCACGACTACGGCCCCAACAAGAGCAGCGAACGCTACGCGGGCGGCACCGACGCCTGGGCCGAGAACATGGCGCTGATGTGGACCTTCCGCGGCATCCCGACCCTCTATTACGGCTCCGAGGTCGAGTTCCAGAAGGGCCAGAAAATCGACTGCGGGCCCAGCTGCCCGCTGGCGGACACCGGCCGCGCGTACTTCGGCGGCCATCTGGCCGGCGAAGTGAAGGCGTCCGGCTTCGGCACGGTGGAGTCGGCGAGCGGAGAGGTCGCGGACACCCTCGCCCGGCCGCTGGCCCGGCATGTGCAACGCCTCAACCAGATCCGCCGGGCCGTCCCCGCCCTCCAGATGGGCCAGTACTCGACCGAGGGCATCAGCGGGGACATGGCGTTCAAGCGCCGGTACACCGGTGGCGGCACGGACAGCTTCGCGCTGGTCACCGTGACGGACGGGGCCACGTTCAGCGGCATCCCGGACGGCACGTACACCGACGCCGTCACGGGCGACACGCGGCGGGTCACCGACGGAACGCTGACGGTCGGCGCACCCGGCAAGGGCAATCTGCGCGTCTACGTCCTGGACCTCGGCGGCGCGAACGCGGCCCCGGGCAAGGTCGGCGGCGACGGGCCGTATCTGAAGTAGGGCGCGGCGGCGGACCCCGGGGGCGGGGCCGGGGGCCGGGCGGCGGCAGAGCCGTCCGGCCCCAAGGCCCCGTTCCCCCGACCGAGTTACGCACCCCGTGTCACCGTCCGCCCCCACGCCCCACCGGACGGACACAGTGCACCATCTTGCGCGAAAGCGACCAGAAGGAGCACTGATGTACCGCAGCACCGGCCCCTGCCGGACGGCGAGGGGACCGAGGGCGGCCAGGGCGGCCAGGGCGGCCCTGGCCGGCACGGCCGCCCTGACCGCCCTCGCCCTGACGGCGGCCACCGCGTCGGCCCTGGACTCCGGAGGGCGGGGCGCCCGGGACGCCCGGGACGCCCGGGACATCTGGACCGCACAGCACGCACAGCACGGGCAGCACGCACAGCACGCGCAGGAGGCCCGGCACGGGCAGCACGCCCGGCACCCACGGACGGCACAAGGCCGGACGGTGTCGTTCCGCACCCCCCGCGCGGGCGCGTACTTCTACGACTTCCGCGAGAAGCTGGTGGTCTCCGACTACAAGGCCGACGGCTACGGCGCCCGCGCCTATCTGACCTGGGGTTCCCACCGGGCCTCCGTCTACGCCGGCGGGGGCAGGAACTCCACCGACGAGAAGGATCTCAGCATCAAGGAGGGCACCCCGGTGTGGCTCCAGCTCTGCACCACCAAGCGAGGCAAGAACCTCCGCTGCACCAAGACCCGCAAGGGTTACGCCTGACCCGGATCCGCCGCTTCCCCGTGCCGGGCGTTCCCGGGGCGCGGGGCAGGAGCACGCTCAAGCCCTCTGTCCCGCGCCCCGCCGCCCGCAGGGAGCGCGCCCGGGCCGGGCCGCGGGAGCGCCGGGCCCCGGGCGGGCCCGGGTCACGAACTTGCCGGCCCGCTACCGCCCGTAGAGCTTCAGCCCCACATGGTCGACGATCCAGCGGTACGACTCGTTGTCGATCGCGAAGTAGACGCGCCCGACGCGGTCGGGGGTGGTGTGGTCGTCGAGCTTGATGTGCGGCTGCCGGTCGTAGGGCTTCCTCCGCCCCTCGAAGGTGAATTCATGGAGCCTGGCCCTTCTCAGCCCTTCGTCCAGCGGCGCGTACACCAGCGGGGTCTGGTCACCGATCCAGGACACCAGCGACCGGCCCAGGCTCCCCCGCCGCTTCCTCCACTCCCTGGCCAGCTCGGCCAGCGTCTCCAGCGCCTCCCACATGCGGTCCGGATAGGGGTACGAGCACCGGCTCCACTCGTCCCTGGCGTTGGCGGTGAACACCAGCGCCCCGCCGGACACCTCGGTCCACCGCGACCAGTCGGAGCTGAAGTCCCTCGGCTCGCCCGGCGGCCGTTCCCGGACCTCCTCGGGCTCGGCGGCGGGCGTGGACAGCGCTCCCAGCTGCGCGCTCAGGTTGGCGATCTCGATCTGCAGCCGGGCGACCTGGTTCTCCAGCTCCTCGTTCCGCACCAGGAGTCCGACCGACTGCTCCCGCTCGTCGTCCAGGGCCTTGAGCAGACCGCCGACCTGTTCGCTCTCGGTGTCCGCGAGGTCGTCGAGCAGGGCGTCGGTCTCCGCCGCGCGGACGGCGTCCCAGAGCCGGTCCCGCCCCCGGGCGACCACGCTGAGCGGGGAGAGGAGGCGGGTGAGCTTGCCCAGGAGCGCGTCGTGGTCGCCGTAGAGGTCGTCCGCCTCCCACCACGGCGGGCGCGCCTCCATACCGGGCCAGTACAGCCGGGCGCCGTCACGGGGCAGCAGATGCGGGCCGATGTCCGCGTTGAAGGCGTGGAAGGCCAGCCAGCCGGAGACGAGGACCACATGGGCCAGACCGGCGAGGCGGCCGGCGGCCCTGCGGGCGAAGTCCGCGGGCGGACCGACCGTGCGGACCGAGGAGACGACGAGCACCGGGAGACGGCGCCGGGGGTCCCGCAACTGGGCGCGTACGCCGGGGATCTGCGCGGTGAGCGCCGGCAGCACCATGGCCGTGATCCTGTCGCCGCCGTCCGTGCAGCGGAGCGAGCCGTCTTTCATGATCGCCTTGAGGGCCCGGGGCGGTTTCAGGTCCTCCACCCGGGCCGGCGCGAGCAGCCCGTCGTTCTTCCGACCCATCACCACGCGGAAACCGGTGACCGCCCCGTGCTGGGAGGCGGTCAGCCGGCAGAGGAACCGGCCGCCCCCGTGCGGCAGATCCTGCTCGATCTCCATCCGCAGCGCGCGCACGTCCGCCGCCACGGTGACCGGATTCCAGCTCACCCGCTGGTCGGGGCGGCCCTGCCACAGCGCCGCGATGTCGATCGCGCCCTTCTCCGCCATCAGCGCGCCGCCGGTCAGCCCCGTCGTCCTCGGCTCGACATGCTGTTCCATATGCGCCACCAGGCGCCCGAAGGCGCCGGGCCCTCCCCCTCCGAGGCCCTCCGCCGACGGCGCCTCGGACACCCCGGACACCCCAGACGCCACCGGCACCTCGGACACCTCGAAACCGACGACGTACAACTGCTGCATGCGCCTCCCCCTCTTCCACCCGGGTTCTTCCGCGGACGACTGCGACCCGCGTCCGGGTGACGGCACCGGCGACGGCGACGGCGGCCACCGGGGGCAGTCGTCGGCTCATCTCCCTTGTCAGCGGGGTGAGTTACCACCCTCACGGGCCCACGCGCCCGGCGCCGTCCACCAGGGGAAGCGTTCACCCAAGTGAGTGAACGAGAGGCACCTCATCGGATGACCGCATGACCGCAGGAGCGCAGAAGCGGTTCCGTACGGCGTGAACCTCCGGCGCTTCTCCCGTCCCGGCGACCGGGCACCGGGCCGGCTCAGAGCACCGTGGAGCGCGCGACGCGGAAACCGACGTCGTCGGTGCGGAAGGTGGGGTGGCTGCGGCGCCGGACGGAGGCCCGGCAGCTCCAGTGCTCGTCGAACCATCCGCCGCCGCGGAGCACCCGGTAGGGGCCGTAGACCTCGGGATCGTAGAGGTCCCAGCACCAGTCCCAGGTGTTGCCCAGCATGTCGTACAGGCCCCAGGCGTTGGGCCGCTTGCGGCCCGGCTCGTGCATCCGCTCCCCCGAGTTGCCGCGGTGCCAGGCGATCTCGTCGAGCGGTCCGTAGCGCGGGCCGCCGCTTCCGGCGCGGCAGGCGTGCTCCCACTCGGCCTCGGTCGGCAGCCGGTAGCCGTCGGCCGAGGGGTCCCAGTCGGCCTCCCCGGCCGTTTCGGCGCCCGTACCGGTTGCCGCTCCGGCGGCGGGGAGGCGGTACGCGGGCGTCAGCCCCTCGCGCCTGGACAGGGCGTTGCAGAAGCGGACCGCGTCCCACCAGGACACGCTCTCCACGGGCAGCCGCCCGTCGTGCGCCGCACTCGGCCGCTCGCCCGTGACCGATGCGTACGACGCCTGCGTGACCGGGAAGGCCGCCATGCGAAAACACGCGACCTCGATGGTCCAACTGCGTTGCGTCCGCCGGTCCGAGAGCGTCACCCGCCCGGCCGGGACGGTGACCATTTCGCTTCCCCCGTGCACGTCCACGGGAGCCACCCTACCGATCCGTTGGTTTCGCTCAGTGCTCCTTCGGACCGGCGGGCCCGTGCCGGCACCGGCTGTGCGGTGCGTCCGCGTCCGGCCTCCGCGCCCGGCCTCGGCGTCCGGGGCGGAGCGGCCCCCCCGCGGGACGCGCCGGCGCCGTGCGGCGGGGCCGTTCGAACCGGCGGTGCGTCAGCAGCCGCCGCAGCTGTAGAAGGTGACGTCCCAGTGGTTGCTCTCCCGGGCGTAGATGTTGCCCGAGGCGGCCTTGTACTGGGCGGCGCCGTCGGCGCGGTCCCCGATGTAGGTGAAGGTGCCGGTAATGTAGCCCGACAGGCAGGTGGTCGGGTTGAAGTCGAGCTTGTAGCCGTTCCAGTGGCTGTACGTGCCGGAGGCGTGGCCGGTCTCCGTGCCGCCCGTGATCGTCACGGCGCAGCGGCTGGCCGACTTCAGGGTCTCGGCGCCCTGGATCGTCGCCAGGTTGACCTGCTCGAAGGAGGTGCAGGTCGGGTTGTTCCGGTCGCTGCAATTGCCGCTGGAGCGCCAGGAGATCCCGGCGGCGGAGAGCCGCGCGGTGGCCTGGGCGTGGGTGAGCTTGGTGACGGCGGCCGTGGACTCCGCCGCCGGCACCGCCACCGGGGCGGAGACAGGGGCGGACGCGGGCGCTGCGGGGAACGGGGCCGCGGTGGCGGCGCTCTGTGTCCCGATGAGCGTCATCAGGGCGAGTACGGACGCGGCCGTGCCGAGCAGTGCGGGCCTCTTCACTGGTGCTGCCTCCTTGTGGGGGTCGGGGCGGCCGGCATCCGGGATCCGAATCCAAAACCGGCACACCGCATAGTGCCGCACTTGACCGTCCACGGACAGACAGCCGCCCCGGGGAGGTACCGACGCCCGCACCGCCGCCCGTACCCCGTCCCCACAGGCAGCCCAGCCGCCCGGAACTCAGTGCTGCTGCCGGGTGATGTCCAGGCCGCGGGGTATCAGCGCGAAGACCAGCACGGCGACGGCCAGCAGGGTTACGCCGCCGACCAGCCCGATGTGGGTGAAGGATTCGGTGAACGCCTGCTGGGCCCGGGTCGCCAGCTCCGCGCTGCCGATCTGGTGTGCCACCTCCAGCGCTCCGCCGAGCGACTCCTCGGCCGCGTCGACGGCGGCCGCGGCCTGCTCTCCGGCCGCGCCACCGGCCCCCGGCTCGGCCCCTCCGCCGGCTCCGGCGAGATCCGCCGGCTGCTCCAGGCGCAGCCGGTCGCGGTAGACGACGGACGCGACGCTGCCCAGCACCGCGACGCCCAGAACGCTCCCGAGGTCGTAGGCGGTCTCCTCGATCGCGGCGGCGCTTCCGGCCCGGTTCGCGGGACTGCCGGACATGATGATCGCCGACGCGATCGCCAGCGAGCCCGCCCCGGCTCCCTCCAGCGCCAGCGCCACGGCGACCCACTCGTACCCCAGCGGGGCGGGCGCGAGGAACAGCAGCAGCGCACCCACGCCCGCCAGAGCCAGCCCGCCCGCCAGAACGGTGCGGGCGCCGATCCGGACGGCCAGGGCGGGCGCCGCGAACGCGGTCACGGCCGCACCGCCGGCGATCGGCAGCAGATACACCCCGGCCCGCAACGGCGAGTGGCCCTCCACGAGTTGCAGCCACTGGGCGCCGAGCAGCAGCAGGGCGGCCATCGCGAACATCGCCGT
The DNA here is from genome assembly GCF_000719865.1 of Streptomyces albus subsp. albus. Classification (GTDB taxonomy): domain Bacteria; phylum Actinomycetota; class Actinomycetes; order Streptomycetales; family Streptomycetaceae; genus Streptomyces; species Streptomyces albus_E. Next base: position 12,870 of record NZ_JOID01000006.1, on the reverse strand, counting down.
CAGCGCGGTCAGCGTCCCGGCCGTGAAAGCCCGGCGGGTGAACAGCCGTACGTCGAGCAGAGGATCGGGACGGCGCCGGCAGCGCAGCGTGAACCAGGTCAGGGCGGCCGCGGCGGCGGTGAACGCCGCCCACGCGCCGGGGTTGGCGAAGCCGTCGTCGGCGTAGTGCTTGGCCATGTCCTTGATCGCCCACACCAGGGAGGCCATCCCCGCGACCGACAGGACGGTGGCGAGCGCGTCCCACCGGCCGGGGTTCGCGGCGCGGGTCTCGGGCAGCAGCCAGAGGCCGAGGAGCAGGCCGGCGGCCATCAGCGGCACGTTCAGCAGGAACGCGGCGTGCCAGGAGAAGTGCTCCAGCAGCAGCCCGCCCACGATCGGCCCGATGGCCGCGCCCATGGACGACACCGCGGCCCAGATGCCCAGCGCCTGCGCCCGCTCGGCCGGATCGGGGAAGAGGGAGCGGACCATCGACAGCGTGGTCGGCATGATCATCGCTCCGCCGAGGCCCAGCAGGGCACGGACCGCGATGACCGTCTCGGGCGTGCCGGCGGCCAGCACCAGCAGCGACGCCGCGCCGAAGACGGCGAAGCCGGAGAGCAGCATCCGCTTGCGGCCCCACCGGTCCGCCAGCGCGCTCATCGACACCAGGAGTCCCGCCAGGATCAGCGAGTACGCGTCCACGATCCACAACTGCTGTGTCGCGGACGGCCGCAGATCCGCCGCGAGCTCCGGCAGCGCGACGTTGAGCACCGTCAGGTCCATGACGACCGCCAGCAGGCTCACCGACAGCACCGCCATGCAGGCCCAGCGCCGGCGCGGCGACAGCTCCGCGACCGGCCCGGGCGGCCCGCTGGGCCCGCTCGGTCCGCTCGGTCCGCTGGGCCCGCCCGGGCCGCCGGCCCCGCCCGGAGCCCCCGGTGCCTCTGCCCGCACGGCCGCGGGCTCCCGCGCCGTCACCGCCGGCCCTCCTCGCCCGTCGGCCCGGCCGTCGCGCCATTCACCGGCCCATCCACCGGCCCATCCACCGGCCCATCCGTCCGGTCGGCCACCGGGCCGGCCAGCAGCCGGCCGGTCACATCGGCCAGGAACGCGCGGTCCAGGGGTTCGTCGTGCAGCATGGCGTGCACGGTCGCGCCGTCGACCAGGACCGCCAGCGCCCGCGCCGTCGCCTCGTCGGTGTAGGCGGAGAGCATGCCGACCAGTCCGTCGAACCACCGCAGGGCCAGCGGCCGCAGTGCCTCGCGCCGGGTGGCGGCCACGTACAGGGCCGCGTCCGCCTGCACCCGGTCCCGGTCGTTCAGGTACGCGTACAGCGCTTCCACCAGAACGGCCGGCGCACCGGCACCGGCCTCCAGCAGCGCGGCGACCTCCCGCAGATCGGCCGCGATCTGCTCCGACAGATGTCCGAGCGCCGCCTCCTCCAGCTCTTGCAGCGAGGAGAAGTAGTACGTCGTCGCGCCGAGCGGTACTCCGGCGCGCTCCGCCACCCTGCGGTGTGTGAGCACGGTGAGGCCGTCCTCCACGATCAGCGCCGCCGCCGCTTCCACCATGGCCCGGCGCCGCCCGGCGGGATCACGCCGCGCTTTCCGTGCGGGCGCGGCGGCGTTCTCCGTGCCGGCTCGGGCTCCGGCGCCACCGTCCGCGCCACCGTCCACGCCGCTGTTCGCATGGCTGTCCGTCCTCACGATCACACCCGCCCGTCTCCGGCACCTGCGTACTGGTACGAGAGTACATGTACAGGTGTACAGTTTTTCTCTCAGCCGTAGACGACCGACCACGGGCGCGGGGACCCGGCAGCGTCCGGTGGGCCGGGAACGCCCGTGCGTCGTGGGGCCGCGGTCTGGTCACGAGCCAGGACTCCGGCCGCGATGTCCGCGAAGCGGCGTGCGGCCGGGTGGGCTCCGCGGCCGGCGGGCCATGCACCGCTGATGCGCAGGGTGAGGGGGCGGTCCGCGAGGGGGCGCCAGGCGACGCGGGGCTCTTTGCGCGCCACCGGCCCCTGGTCGAAGGCGACTCCGTGACCTGCCGTCACCAGGGCGAGCAGGAACTCGGGATTGGAGGCGTGCCGGAGGCGGCCGGGCACGAAGCCCTCGGCGCGGCACACGTCGAGGACGCGGTCGTACCAGCCGGGTGCGTGTGCCCGCGGGAAGAGCACCAGGTCGTGGCCGGAGAGCTCGCCGAGCGTCACCTCGGGCAGCCGGGCCAGCGGCGAGGTGCGCGGTAGGACCACCCCCAGGTCCAGCGCGATCTCGGGGCCGAGCCGCAGGTCGGTCGCGTCCACGGGATGGTGGACGAGTCCGGCGTCCAGGCCGCCGGAGGAGAGCAGCCGCACCTGTTCCTCGGTCGCGACCTCCTGCAGGTCGACGGACAGCTCGGGGAAGTGCTCCGCGCAGGCGGAGAGCAGCGCGGACAGGACCGCGGCCGTGGTATCGGGCGGTACGCCCGCGCGGAGCGTGCCGAGGCCGCCGGCGGCGGCGCGGCGGGCCAGTGCGCGCAGCCTCTCCTCCCGGGCGAGGAGGTCGCACGCCTCGTCCAGCAGTGCCGCCCCGGCGGCGCTCAGCCGGACGCCGCGCTGCGAGCGGTCGAACAGTTCGGCACCGAGCTCCTTCTCCAGCCGGCGGATCGCCTGGCTGAGCGGCGGCTGTGCCATCCCCAGCCGCTCGGCGGCGCGGCTGAAGTGCAGCTCGTCGGCTACGGTGACGAAAAGACGCAGGTGGCGTAAGAGATCCACAGAGGAGGATCGTACGGGAGCCCGCGGGAGGGTGGACCAGCCGGTGGCGGGCGGCAACCGATGACCGGGACCGGCACGGCCGGGACCGGGACCGACCGGCCGATGCGCCAGGGGGACGGAACAGTGCTCGATGAACAAGTGGCCGGTGAGCCCGGGGTCGACGAACGGATCCGGCAGGTTTTCGCCGGGGCCGGCGCCAGGGGCCAGCTGCACGCGATCCCCCTGAACGCGCGCGCGGCGTCCGGCGCGGAGCCGGACGCCGGTGAAGTCGCCATCGGTGCGGACGACCAGGTCGTGATCGCGTCGATCTTCAAGGTGCTGCTGGTGCTGGAGTTCGCCCGGCAGGTCGTCGCCGGCCAGCTGGACCCGAGGGAGCGGGTGCGGGTGTCGGCGGCCGACCGGCTCGGCGGCTGGGGAACCGCCGGCTGTCTGGACGACGTCGATCTGTCTCTGCGCGACCTCGCCCACTTCGCGATGTCGGTCAGCGACAACACGGCGGCCGACCTGCTGCTGGCCCGCGTCGGCCTGGACACCGTACGGCTGCTCGCGCAGGAACTCGGCCTGCGCCGGACCCGGATCGTCGGCGGCCCGCGGGCCCTGCTGGAGTCGATGCTCGCGGAGGTCGGGGCCCGCGACGAGAGAGAATTCGCCGTCCGCTACCCGGCCCTGCCCGAGGAGCGCAAGAGACGGCTGGCCGTGCTGGACCCCCGCCGGACCACGTCCGCCACGCCCCGCGAGATCACGCGGCTGCTCCGGCTCATCTGGACCGACGCCGCCGGACCGCCGGAAGCCTGCGCGCTGGTACGCGACTTGATGAGCCGCCAGGTCTTCCGCCACCGGCTGGTGTCGGGCTTCCCGGACGACGTCACGGTCGCGGCCAAGACCGGGACCCTGCCGGGGCTGCACATGGAGGCGGGCGTCGCCCGCTACCCCGACGGCGCGCTCTACGCGATCACCGTCTTCGCCCGCACGCACGACCTGACCGCCTCCCGCCCCACCGTGGACGCCGCGATAGGCCGCGCGGCCGGAATCGCGGTCGGTTCCCTCCGCGCCCGCGGCCGGTGACCGGGGCACATATGCGTTCGCATATGAGGAGGGCCGAAAACTGGTCTTGGACAGGGGAGTTCACCGCTTGATCTGCTGAGGCCATGCCTCAGAACACACATGTCGCGGACAGTCCGGACGGCCCCTCCGATCGCGGGCTCGACCGTCGTACGGTGCTGCGCGGCGCCGCACTCGGCGCGGCCTCCCCGCTGATCCCGGCCACCGCCGCCGCGGCCACCACGGCCACCACGGCGCCCTCGCCCGCCGGCCGCGGGCGAGGCGGCGACGGAGCCGCCGGCCCGGTGTCGTACCGCTGGCTCGGCACAGCCGGCTGGCGCATCGACGCCGGTGAGCGGACCGTGCTCTTCGACCCGTACCTCACCCGCTTCCCCACCGGTCTGTTCGACGGCGCCTTCGACCTGCGGACCCGGTTGCGGACCCGGCCCGAGGTCGTCGACGCGCACGCGGGCAGCCCCGAACTCGTCCTCGTCAGCCACTCCCACTGGGACCACCTCGCCGACGTGCCCCACATCGCCAGGACCACCGGCGCCCGCGTCGTCGGCACCGAGACCACGTACCACCTGCTGGTAGCCCTGGGCGTCGACGCGGGACAGATCTCCGTGGTCAAGGGCGGCGAGGTACTGGACTTCGCCGGGATCACCGTCGAGGTCGTGCCGAGCCTGCACAGCCGCAACAAGAAGTGCTCCTACTTCGCCCCGGGCACACTGAACGCCCCGCCCACGACGGTCCCGGAAACCATCTCGGACCTGCCGGAAGGCGATACCCTCGCCTTCCTGGTGACGCCCGGGGACGGCAGCCCGTCGGCGTTCCTCATGGGGGCCAGCGACTTCTCCGAGCGGGCGGTGCGGGGGCTGCGCCCCGATCTCGCGATGATCGCCGTCCCTGCCGGCACCGCCACCCACCGGTACGTTCCCCGGCTGCTGCGCGCGCTGGACACCCCGGGCGTCGTCGTCCCCGTCCACTGGGACAACTTCGAGGTGCCGCTGAGCGGTTCCCCGGTACGCGACCCGGCGATGGACCTGGACGCGTTCCTCGCCCAGGTCGGGCAGGCGGCTCCGGCGACCCGGATCGTCATCCCGGACTACCGCACCGTGTACGACGGCGGCATGCACCCCGGAAAGCCCTGAGAAGGGTGTGGTGTGTGCACGGCGAAGCCGCCGGCCGGGAGCCCGGGCCGTGGCGGGGCATTCCCGGCGGACAGCCCGGGGCTCCGGTCTGCGGACGCCGCGGTCATCCCGGAATCAACTCGGTGGCTCCCGGGTGAGCGGCGGCCGGGTCAGAGGATGCGCAGCCGGGTGATGTTGTGCGGCGTGCCGTCGACGATCCTCTTGGAGCTCCACTTCTCCATGCTGTAGGTCTCCCCGTTGGAGACGAACCGGAGGCGGTTGTTGCCGGACGTCACCCGGATCACGCCGCTGTAGTGGACGTCGACGGCACCCGCGTTGGCGAAGCAGACGTCCGACGAGCCGTTGTCGTACGTGATCTTGACGAAGTCCGTCCTGTCCCCGCAGCCCGTCTGGTTGATCGCCATGGCGGTGCTCAGGGGAAGGGCGGCCGTCAGGGCTCCGGTCGCGGCGACTGTCACCAGTACTCGCTTGAGCGAGCGATTCATGCGCTGTACCTCGTTCGGTGTTGTTCGTCGGGTTGTTCGGCCGCACACCGGGGTGTCCGGCGGTTCATCGGGGGGGGCGCGGGCCGGCCGCGCGGCGCGGCCGGGGTCGTCCCCTCACAACCGCCACCACGTGCGCCCCGGCAGGCCGGTTCACACCCGGTCGGCCGGCTGCCCTTTCGTACCGCGGACGGGCACACCCGGCACGCGGCGCGGGCAGTCGGCCGGTGTACGCCCGGTGGTCTCCCCACGGGGCTCTCCGTGATCAGGCGCCACGGCGGCCCCTCGCGTCCACCCCACCGCACCCCGCCATCGGCGGATGTTTCCCCGCCGCTCCCCTTGCGTTGGCCACGCCTGGCTACTCTCCGTCGCCCGGCCCGGCAGCACAGGAGAGGCACATCCATGAGCACCCCGGTTCACCGCACCTCGCCTCCACAGCCCGTGGCTGCTCCGACGGCGGCCCGGCGCCGGGACCGGGGCCGGGCGGGGAGTCCGTCCGGGAACCCGGCGCAGCGTGCCCTCCTCGGGATCCAGTCGAGCGCCGGCAACCGGGCGGCGACGGCGGCGGTGCAGCGCGCCAGGGATACGGCGAACGGGAAGGCACCGGAGAAGGCGGCGGAGAACGGGAACGCGGCGGCCGGACGGCAGAATTACCGTGACCGGATCGCCGCGATCCTCGACCGGGTCAAAAAGAACTTCGAATTCATCGACACCTTCGTCAAGGGCGTCCATGTCCCCGCCAACACGGGCTTCGCCCAGCAGGCCTCCGCCACGGCCAACGAGGGGCTCAAACACTCCGCCGCCTCCTCGGGTACCGCCGCCGTGTCGGAGAACCTCGTCACGGAGACCACCGGCGCCGTGCTCAGTGGCATGGAAGCGGCCAAAGCCAGGAAGGACGCCAAGAAGCACGGGGACGGGGCCGCTTTCCACACCGCGGACAAGAAGTCGACCACCAAGACGGCCGACGCGGTCGTCGGTGCCGCCGGCGCGGGAGCCTACGCCCTGGGCATCGCCAAGGAGCTGACGAAGGTCCAGAAGGCGGCGAACGCCATGGCGGTGACCGAGGCGAGCGGTGTCGGCTCTGGTGCCGTCGGCGCGGTGAAGGGTGTCCGTGCCGCGAGCCGCTTCGGGCTGACGGCCCGCAAATACCATGCCCTGAAAGGGTTGGAAAAGCCCGAGCGCGCCGACGAGGCGGCACTGGCCCGGCTGAACCAGGCCCGGCAGGACGCCGAATGGGCCGCGGCCGAGGCATACGTCGCGCTGGATCTCCAGTGGGACCACGAGGGTGAGGGCCGGCTGGAGCGCGTATCCGGGGCCATCGACGCGGCCTGGGCGGCGATGGGTGAAGCCCGTGACGCCGCCGTCGACCTCCGGCGAGCCGAAGACGCGAACACGATGAACACGGTGCACGCGTACGCGCTCGGCAAGCAGCGCAACAAGATGGGCAAGCAGGCGCTCACCGCCGTGGGCGAGTCCACCAAGGCCGCCGGCGGCGCCGTGACGGCGGTGGCCGCCACGGCGGGAGGGGCCGGGCTGGCGAGCAACCCGGTCGGCTGGGGCCTCGCCGCGGGCGCGGCCGGCCTCATCCTCGGCGTGGCCGCCTACAAGGCGGGCCGCGCGGGCAAGAAGCGCTACGACGGGGCCCGCCACCCCGACCGCTGGGCGGCGGAGGGGCAGACCCCGGCGGAGCCCGCCTCCCGCGAGGACGCGCTGAAGGAGGCCCTGAAGTTCTGGAAGAAGGTGGAGAACGGCGAACGCCAGGCCATGGCGCGCAAGATCTACGGACTGGCGGCGGGTCCCGGCATTCCGGGGAGCGGCAGCACGGCGGCCGAGATGCGGAGTTCGGCCAGGGCCCTCCTCATCGCCCTCAAGGCCGGCCCCGACCACCACCGGCTGAGCCCCGAAGAGTGGGCGGACTCCCTCAACGACCCGGCGAAGAGCGCCGCCTGGCTCAAGGAGATAGCGGAACAGCTGTCCTCGGCGTGAGCGGTGGACGCCACGGTAATCATTCCGGCGGCTCGGGTTGCCTTTCCGCGCCATCAAACAAAAAGTCGCACATATCCTGCAGGTAGACGTACAGTTTCCCTTCCGACCCAAATTCCACACCTGTCAGGTATTCATAGTCCTCAACGTACAGATCACGCGAGGCCAAGACAGAGGCCAGCCCTTCGCGAACCGCCGAAGAGTATGCCTCACTACAGGCGTACAGAGTGGGACGGAGGTATCCGCTGGTATCGTACGCCTCTTCGAAGTTCAGATACACTCTGATGAACTTCTCAAGTTCGGCATTCATATGCAGTCCCGCCGATCACCGGGCGACGTTGTCGATCGCATCCAGGGCATCCGGATCCAGATTCTCCAGTGGGTTCGAGGACGCGTGATCGGCATGTGACTTGAACAAGATCATGGCCCCGGTCAGGTCGATGAACTCGCTTTCCACGACGAACCCCCCGCCCCGCTCGTACATCAACAACAGCGGCTCGAAGGGATCGGGAAGACCGGACAGGTCCGCGTCGCCGCGGGCCCGCAATGCCGCCCAGTGCACGGCCCCTCTACAGGTCTTCTCAATCGACGGCCGACCGATGTTGTCCCGGATGTAGGCATCCAGCTCCGCCTCTACACCGGGATCCACACGCAGTTTCGGATCGAGGCGCAGTGCCGGATCGAGGAAGGGCCACGCGTCCACGACGTCATGCGCCGCAGCCCACAGCGCCATGCGGCGCAGGTACTCCCTCATCAGTGCCGCACGCGATCGCGCATGCACGAACATGGCATCGACGTCCGCCCACTCGATGGCGCGCAGCCGGTCCAGCATCGCCCGCGACGGATCAACGACCACTTCACTCCTCGGTCTCGGACGCCCACCATCCGGTCCACCGGGTCCTCGGCCGGTCGAGCGGCTCACGACCTTTCCCGTCGGGTCGGCGCATCGTACTCACCACAAGCAGGAATCTCTTCCCACTGACCGGACACGTCGATACCGGACCGGCTTTCCCGCTGTTTCCGCCCCGCCTCGTCAAGAGTCCGGTGCACAACACCGTCATGCTGGTACTCATAGGCCTCGGGTCTTCCGTGCTCGCGCATCCGCCTCGCCCCTCCAGCGGACTGCTCCACTTCTCCCCGGCATTCTCACGTCACTTGACCGGCTCACCACGGAGCCGGTTCTGTTCCGTGAAGTGCCGGCCAGGCATCATGGCCGTCTCCGCATACGTGCCGAGAGACGGCGGACATCTGCCGTGAGCGTCGGGCTCAGGTCTCGAACTCGCCGACCCAGGTGCGCCGCAGCAGGTGCTTCGGTAGGTACTCCGACTCCACCTCGATGGGGAAGCCGGCATCGTAGGCAAGGCAGGTGATGGCCAGCGGGCCGAGCGCGACCGCGCCGGAAGTGTCCGACAGCCGTTCCTCATCCGCCGACCAGTACTCCTTGTGCCACTCCAGCGCCTTGGCCAGCTCGATGTTGAACTTGTCGTAGTCCTGCCGGAGATAGCGGTAGAAGAGGTTCAGCGGCGGGTAGAGAATCTTGAGCATCAGCTCGCGGTCGGCCACCCGAAGGCGCTCGGGATCCGTCCCACCTATCGCCGCGACGAGCTTGTCGTCCATGCCGGGCCGCTTGAGCCACCCCGTCTGCAGCGTGTCCACCCAGTCATAGATGTACTCGTCGAACACCGCCCCGGAATCACGGAGAACGGTGATCGGGACCTGGCACAGTGCCGTCATCCGCTCCGTGTCACGACCGATGACGGCCAGCCAGTAGGCCGTGATCCAGGTACCTGCGTCGGTGAAGTACCGTGCGCCCGTCGCCGGAATGGAGCGCACCTTGTGCGCGATACGGCATTCGACCACCGCGTCGGGCTCGGCAGTGGCGGCCGCGAACAGCGCGGAACCCACCTGCATGGCGGCGACCCAGGCTTCCCAGGTCTCCAGCTTCGCCGCGCGCGGATCGAGAAGGCAATGCGCTTCGGCCGAGGTGAGCGCGAGACTCATCGCCCGGTTGAATCCCCCGGGGTCTCCCTCCAGCCCGTCGATGCGCTCCCCGGCCCTCCGGCGGAGCGCGGCGACACCCGCTTCAGCGTTGGCCACCGGAATGATGTGACGGGACACCGTCATGGTCACCGAACCTGCCTCTTGACCGGACCTCCGGTCCTCGTTGTCGCGGTACGGAGCCGCTTCCGTTCCGTGAAGTGCCGGCCGGGCATCATAGCCGTCTCCGCATACGTGCCGAGAGACGGCGGACATCTGCGGGGAGCGTTGGGATCAGGTCTCGAACTCGCCGACCCAGGTTCGTTTGAGCAAATGCTTCGGAAGGTACTCCGACTCCACCTCGATGGGGAAGCCGGCGTCATAGGCCAGGCAGGTCACGGCGAGCGGGCCGAGTGCCACGAGTCCCTCGATGTTCGCCGATCGGTCCTCGTCGGCCGTCCAGTATTCCTTGTGCCATTCCAGCGCCTTGGCCAGTTCGGTGTTGTACGCGTCATAGTCCTGCCGGAGATAGCGGTAGAAGAGGTTGATCGCCGGGTAGAGAACCTTGAGCGTCAACTCACGGTCACCTACGACCAATTGTTCAGGGTCCGTGCCCCGCATGGCCGCGACAAGTTTCTCCTGCATTCCGGGCCGCTGGAGCCAGCCCGTTTGCAGCGTGTCAATCCAGTGGTAGACGTACTCGTCGAACTGCACTTCCGGGCGCCGCAGCAGACCAAGCGGAACATTGCAGAGCGCCGTGACCCGCTTCTGGTCCCGGCCGATGACGGCCAGCCAATAGGCGGCGATCCAGTTGCCCGCATGGGTGTAGTACCGCGGACCCGTCGCAGGAATCGAACGCATCTTGTGCGCGATACGGCACTCCACCGACGACCCCTCGGGAGCGACGGCCGCCGCGAACATCGCAGAACCCACTTGCATCGCCGCGGTCCACGCCTCCCACGTCTCCAACTTCGCGGCACGCGGATCGATCCCACAGCGCACCTGCGCGGCCGTCGTCGCAGAATTCAGTGCACTGTTGAAAGCCGTCGGATACTCTTCCAGATCAGCAATCGCCTCGGCAGCCCCCTCGGTCAGCACCTCAACAGCACGTGCCAGGTTAACGCTGGGAAAATCATGGCGCGGCACAGTCACAGCCACCGGTCGTGCTCCTCAGGGTCGCAGATCGAAATGCTTCATCTGGTAGCCAGCATACTTACCGTCAACCACGTTCGCCTTCACGAGTACGTAATCGACTTTCCCCCGGTCCAAGGCGGCTCGGAGCCTGTTCCCCAGGGCCGCCTCCTCCGGGTACTTCACCGCGTTCTTCTCCAACTGGTCGAGAATGGTCTCGAAGTACTCGCGTGTGCCCTGCATGACGCGACCCCCACCGCTGCCCCAGCGGCTACCGAGCTGAGCTGTGAGGCTCCCCTTGGCCTCCACCACGACGAAGCCGCCGTCGGGGCGCCGCCATATCTGGTCGAAGCGGTTGGCACCACCGGGCCCGTCAAGCCCGCCGAACACCAATCTGGCGCCTTCGAAGTTCTCCGGAATGGCATGGTGCTGGGCAGCCGCCTCCCCCATGTCCTCTGCGGCGCTCAGCATGTCGCCGTGGAGGGGGCTGTGCACATCGTCTGCGGCCGTGACGGCCTGCCGGGTCTCCGGCGTGGAATTCGCCGCGTCTGCGGCCCTTGCATCCGCAAGTTCCTTCTCGGCGCTGTTGTCCCTTGCGACCGCCTCGTCCCGGGCGCGGGCCATGTCGTCGAGGCTGCCGAGATGTTCCGGACTGACTGTTCCCCGTTGCCCCGGAATTGCATCGCCCAGGTACTTCGGAGGCATTGGCGGAGGAACCTCGTGAGCGGCTATCCACTTTGGATTCGCCGGATCGCTGGTGTCCCACCGAAGCTTCGGCACGGGCTGTCCGTCCACCAGGCGTTCAACGTCCCTGCGGTGACCGTTGACCTTGTAGTGGTCGTCGAAGAAGGAGTCGTTCGGGTCGTTGGCCCGGTCGACGTGGTTCCGCATGATCTCTTCGGGCGTCCGCGGCGGGGTGCCGTCGGGTGTGGCGCCGTCGCCGGGTGTTCCGCCACCGGGTGTGCCTGCTCCGTGATCCGGTACAACCGTGCCCGGCGGTATGGCGTCGGCGGAGCCGGAACCCGGGATGCCTTCGGGCGTGCCGCTGTCGCCGAGGGAGCCGGGCCCGGGGCCCTCGGGCAGGTCCCGGCCGCCACGAGGCAGCGTGTCGGTGGCGCCGACGGCGTTTTCACCGAGAGACATGGACGGACCGTCGTTCGGGCTCCCCGGGGTGCCGCCGCTGGGGGTGTCGCCGGATCGGCCTGTCGCGCCGGGAAGGTTGTCGCTGAACCCACCGGGACCGGAGCCGCCGGACCGGGATCCGCCGGGGTTCGCCGTGCTGTCGGGGAGGTTGTCGCCGGTGCGGGCGGTGCCGCCCAAGGCGGTGTCGCCGACGTTCGCGCCGAGCTGGGACGGGGTGCCGCCGCCCACGGTGTTGTCGGTGATGGCGGACGGGTTGCCCGTGTCGCCGAGTTGGGCGACGGCGCCGGGCGGGTTGGTGCGGGCGCCGGCGCCGACCAGTTCCAGCTCCGGATCGGGTACGCGCACGGCCGCCTCGTCCGGGGTGGCCAGGTCCGCCTTGTGCGGCTCCACCTTCACCGGCACGGTGCTCATGTTGCCGTCGGAGAGCTGGAGCTTGCCGTCGGGGTGCAGGACCGAGCCGTCCGGCATCAGGACCGCGCCACCGGGCAGTTCCGACGGCACCCTGGGTGCGGTGCCCTCGGGGACGTGGACGGTGCCGTCCGCGAGCTGCAGCGGGGTGTCGGGGACCTTGATCGTGCCGTCGGGCAGCTCCAGGCGCCCGTCCGGCAGCAGCGTCGCACCGTCCGGGAACGCCGGGACGTCGATCTTGCCGAGGTTGAGGTTCTTCAGCCCCGCCAGCACATCGCCGATCTTCATCGCCTGGCCGGCCTTGCCCACCACCGAGGCAATGTGCGTCATCGGGTCCAGGAACGCCCCCGCCTTCCCCGCCACCGAGGCGACCTTGGCCACCGTGCCGCCCTTGGCAATGTTCCCCGCACCCGTGATCGACGTCAGCACATTGAACGTCACCGCACCTGCCGCGCGGGCCGGGTTCTCACTCCAGGTGTCCCACGCCAGCAACGCCTTCCCCGTCTGCTTCGCGACCTCCTTGGAGTCCTTCATCCACTGCGGCAACGCCGAGTCCGGGATCGCGTAGGCCAGGGGTGAGGTGTACAGGGCGGTGCCGACGACCAGCATGCCCAGGCCCTTCCAGGCATCCTTCATCGCCTCCCAGCCGTCGAACCCGACCAGGGTGCCCAGGCCCTTGATGGTGCCCCACACGCCGTCGACAATCAGGCCGTCCCACACAAAACTCTTGATGTGCTGGTGGACCTCGTACCAGTGGTACTTCTCGTTCTCCGCCGTCCCCCACGGCACCTCGGCGTCCTTCATGTCCTCGGCCGAGAAGCCG
>NZ_JOID01000005.1 GCF_000719865.1 Streptomyces albus subsp. albus | reverse complement strand
CTCCGCGGCGTCTGGTGCGTGCGATCGCAAGGCGGAGGAGGAGAGCGCAGCGTGCTGCGCCGACGATCGACAACGCGGCGAGCGTGCGTGCCAGACGCCACGGAGCAGGCGGGATTCGCCAGACAGGGCCTAGCGGGCGGAGGCGGCTCCGGTGCCGTCCAGGCCGAAGAAGGTGATCGCCCGCGCGGCCTGCCCGCCCTGCGGCAGGTTGTGGCCGGTGTTCGCGATGCTGATCGCCTCGACGGGGGCCTGGTCGCCGGTGCCGCCGTAGCGGGTGCGGGTCCAGCCGTTCTGCGGCTGGTCGGTGGACGACGGGTTCTCGCTCACCCCGTGGACGTTGGTCCACTGCTTGATCTGCTCCCCGAAATTCGGGTAGCGCAGGGTGCTGTCCTGGGTGCCGTGCCAGATCTGCACCCGCGGCCGGGCCCCGTCGTAGCCGGGGTACGCGCCGCGCACCAGGTCGCCCCACTGCTGTCCGCTGCGGTTGATCTGCCCGTTGGCGCAGGCGCTGTTCCAGCTGGAGCCGTCGGTGGTGGCGAAGCAGCTGTGCGGTACGCCCGCGAAGGAGGCACCGGCCGCGAAGACGTCCGGGTAGTTGCCGAGCAGGACGTTGGTCATCATCGCGCCGGACGAGGCGCCGACGACGAACACCCGGTCCGGGTCGACGTTGTTGCGCTGCTTCACGTAGTCGATCATGGACTTGATGCCCACCGGGTCGCTGCCGCCGTCGCGGCGCAGTGCCTGCTGCGAGGAGACGTCGAAGCACTGGCCGCTGCGGGTCGCGGACGGGTAGACGATGATGAAGCCGTACCGGTCGGCCAGGGTCTTGAACTCGGTGCCGTTGTGGAACGCCGGTCCGGAGCCGGTGCAGTAGTGCACGGCGACCAGCAGGGCCGGCCGGTCCGCGACGCGGTCCGGCACGTACTGGTGCATCCGCAGACCCGTCGGGTTGTTGCCGAAGTTGTTCACCTCGACGAGCTGCGCGGCCGGGGCGGCGGGCGCGGTGCCGGCCGCCGTCGCGGCGGGGGCGCCGGCGAGGAACAGGGCCGCCAGCAGCGGCAGGACGCCGCCGAACAGGGCGGCGACGAGCGTGCGCGGAGAGGTGCCGCGCGGCCGTCCTCGGCGTAACGGTCCTCCGCGGGACGGGACCGCGGGCGACGTGGGGGTGTCGGGCATGCCGTTCTCCTTTCTAGACTGCGGCTGTGAAGGGCTTGCTGCTGCGCTTGTCGGCACTGGACGCGGACGCGGCCACCGCGGTGCGGGTGATCGCCCACTTCGAGGCGCTGATGAGCGCGGGTTGCGACGCCGCGTCGCTGGTGCGGTCCACCGCCGGACTCGCGCAGTGCGCGGCCGGACTGGAGCGGACCGGCGGGCGCAGGGTGCGGTTCGGGCCCGGCGGAGCCGCGCTCCCCGGGGAGCCCGAACGGGTGTCCGGCAGCGCCCTGTTCGGCGACGCGGACTCCGGACCCGGCGGGCGGGTCTGGCTCGAGCGCCCGGGTGCTCCGGGCCCGTTCGACGAGCTGGTGCTGGAGTGGATGGCCATCGCCGCCCGGATGCTGGACGGACGGCGCCGCGCGGCCGAACCGCCCCACGCGGCCGATCCCGCGCTCGTCGAACTCGTGCTCTCCGAACGGGAGGCCGTCGAGGACCGTGCCCGGGCGCTGCGACTGCTGGGCCTGGTCCCCGAACTGCCGCTGCGGGTGGTGGCGGTGGCGTCGGCGGAGACCGGGGCGGCAGGCGCGCCGGGCGCACGTGCCGCCGCCGGTTCGCCGTGGGCCGCGCCCGGTTCCGCGGGCGGGCGGGGCTTCCAGGTGGCCGGCGGGGCCAACGGCGCGGGCGGAGTGAGCGGGGCGGGCGGCGTCCCGGACCCGCCGGGCGCGCTCCCCGGCCCCGGCCCCGTCCACGGAGCCGGCCCGGGCACCGGCCGGGGCCCCGCCCCCGACATCGGAGTGGAGACGGTCGCCCTGCTCGGGCGGACCGGTCTGCGGAGCTCCGTACGGATCGCGCGGCTGGGCCCGCTGGGAGCGGTGCTGGTGCAGCGTCCCGACGGCGACACCACCTCACCGGCGGAGGAGCTGCGGGCGGCGGCCGGCGCGCGCCCGGCCGGCCCGGACGCGGCGGGGGAGCCCGCGGGGCGGCCGGGATGGAGCGTACGGGCCGGGGTCGGCGGCCTCACCGACGCCCTGGACGCCGGCGTCTCCTGGCAGCAGGCGCGGGTGGCGCTGCGGTTCGCGGTGCCGGAGCCGCCCGGGGAAGCCGTGACGGACCACGACGCGCTCGGCCCCGTCGCGCTGCTGGCCGAGATCCCGGCGGATCGGCTGCGCGCCCGGCCGGAGGTCCGGGCCCTGTCGGAGCTGGCGGCGGGGGAGGGCGGCGGGGCGGGCATCGCGGCGCTGGCCGCGTTCTGCCGCACCGGCTCGCTGCGGCAGGCCGCCGCGGAACTCCATCTGCACCACAGCTCCGTGGCGGCGCGGCTGGCGCATGTC
Organism: Streptomyces albus subsp. albus; assembly: GCF_000719865.1. Classification (GTDB taxonomy): domain Bacteria; phylum Actinomycetota; class Actinomycetes; order Streptomycetales; family Streptomycetaceae; genus Streptomyces; species Streptomyces albus_E. The sequence continues at coordinate 242,327 of NZ_JOID01000005.1, read as the reverse complement.
GAGGAGGTGCTGGGCCGGCGGCTGCGCGACCCGGAGGACCGGTTCCGCGCCCATCTGGCGCTGTACGCCTGGCGGTTGTCCGGCACGGAGTGAGTGCGGGCGGCCGCGCTGCCGCCCGTGCCGGAGCCCGCCGGCCCCGGGGCGTCCGGGGCATCTGACGGGGGCTCCGGGGAGACCGTCCGGCCGCTCGTCGTCCGGCCGCCCATCAGGCGAGGGCCCGGCCGAGCACGGCGGTGACCTCGGCGGTGATCCGCCGGATGACGGCGGCGTGCTCGACCGCGCTCGCGCCGTGGAAGGTCCCCGGGAGGACGTGCAGTTCGGTCGGCACCCCGGCGGCCAGCAGCGAGCGGGCGTAGTCGATGCCCTCGTCCCGCAGCGGGTCGAACTGCATCACCGTGATGTGCGCGGGCGGCAGCCCCGCCAGCCGGGTGATCCCGGCCCGCGCCGGGGCCGCGTACGGGGAGACGTCCTCGGAGCCGGGCGTGCCGGGGCCCAGGTAGGCCTCCCAGCTCAGCTGGGCGTTGCGCCGGTTCCACACCGGGGTGTCGGTGTAGAGCTGGGCGCTGGCGGTGCGCAGCCGGTCGTCGAGCGCGGGGGCGGCCAGGCACTGGAAGCGGATGTCCGGGCCGCCGCGGTCGTGGGCGAGCAGGGTGAGCGCGGCGGCCAGGCAGGCTCCGGCGCTGTCGCCCCAGAGCGCGGTCCGGTCGGGCAGGATGCCGAGTTCGGCCGAGTTCTTGGCGAGCCAGACCAGGCCCGCGTAGCAGTCGTCCAGCCCGGCGGGGAAAGGGTGTTCGGGAGCCAGCCGGTAGCCCGGGGAGACGACGAGCGCGCCGAGCTCGCGGCAGAACCGCAGGTTGCCCTCGTGGTCGGCGTCCGGCGAGCCCACGACGAAGCCGCCGCCGTGGATCGCGTAGACGACGGGCAGCGGGCCCCACGCGTCCCGGGGCCGGTAGAGCCGCAGCAGCAGGTCCGGGGCGCCTTCGGGGCCGGGGACGGAGACGTCCTCGACCACGACCCCGGTGGTGTCGGCCGCGGCGACGGTGGCGGACAGCTGCTCCGCCTGCGCGGCACGGGCCGCGGCCACATCGCTGATGTCGACCTCCGGCATCATCGCGACCGCCGCGGCGAGCTCCGGGTCGAAGGCGTAACGCATCCCTGGTCCCTTCGGTCCGTGCGGGTGTGGGGGGTGGGGTCGCACGGAACCCCCAGAACGGTGCCACGGAGGGTCCGGCGCGGTCATCAGACAGGCGTCGGAAGAACCGCCTCCGCCGCCCGACATCCGCGCGTGCCGCCCGATGCGACCGAAAATTTTTCGCCGCCCTGCGACCTGCCCCTTCCAGTGAAAGCCCAAGTCTGCTCGGAGATTGTCCATTCTCCAGCCCTTGACGTGGGGAAAGCCTCTTCCTAAGGTCTGCCCCGCCCGATCAGAAAATTCCGGAAAGTTTCGGAGCGGTCATCTGATCAGGTGGTGGCATGGGAGCAGGGGCCGACGGAGCCGCGTCCCGCTGTCCCTCCCGCCCGCGTCCCGCGCGGTCCGGGCCGGGACCGGGGACCGCCACGCGCCCACGGAGCGTCAGAAAGGGGTCAGCGATGACCAGATCCGCGACCCGGAACGAAGCCGGCGGGCCCGGCCGGAACGAGACCCGGGGGCCCGGCACGCCCCGGCGGACGGGACGTCCGCGCGCACGGCGCCGCCCGGCGGGCCCGCTGCCGCTCGTCACCGCACTCTGCCTGACCGCCGTGGCGGTGACCGCGGCCACCGCGCCGGCCGCGCAGGCCCACCGGTCCGGCCCGTCGCACGGCGGCAAGGCCACGGCGGCGATCGTGGACTCCACCCGGCACGGCGGCGACACCGTCGCCCTCACGTTCGACGACGGGCCGGATCCGGACGACACCCCGAGGCTGCTGCGGGTGCTGCGCGAGCAGCGCGTCAAGGCGGTGTTCTGCCTCTGGGGCGACCATGTCGAGGAACACCCCGAGCTCGTACGGAAGATCGTCGCGGGCGGCCACACGCTCTGCAACCACAGCATGCACCACGACGACATGGGTGCCTGGTCCGAGGAGGAGATCCGCGCCGACCTGCTGCGCACCTCCGCCGCCATCCGCAAGGCCGCCCCGGGCGCCCGCATTCCGTACTTCCGTGCGCCGTACGGCAGTTGGGGCAAGAGCCCGGAGGTCGCGGCGGGGCTGGGGATGCAGCCGCTGGGGTGGCGGCTCGCGGTCGGGGACTGGGACCCGCCGGGGACCGAGGAGCTGGTCAGCCGTCTGGAGGAAGGCATCACACCCGGGGCCGTCGTTCTTCTCCACGACGGCGGCGGCGACCGCAGCCAGACCGTGGAGGCCGTCGAACGGATCATCCCGAAGCTCCGCTCCGAGGGCTGGCGCTTCGACCGGCCCGCCCGGCGCGGCTGACCGCTGATCCGCCGCCCGCGGGCCCGCCGTCCGGCGGACCCGCGGGCCGTCCGGCGCTCCGCGCTCCCGATCCCCTGGAGAGAGACTCATGAACGACACCACCACCCGGCCCCGCGGGCCCCGGGGCGGCAGCCGGACCGGACCCTGGAGACGGGTACGGGCCGGGGCCCTGGCCCTGCTCGCCGGCACCCTGCTGATGGGCTCGGCGCCCGCCGCCCCGGCCGCCCCGGGGCCGCACGGCGGCGGCAGCGGCCCGGCCCGCACCGCGCCCGGCTGGACCGGCACCTGGGGCGCCGCCCCCACGACCGTACCGGCCTCGGACAACACGGTCTTCGAGGACCAGACGCTCCGTCAGATCGTCCGGGTCAGCCGGGCCGGCGAGACCCTGCGCGTCCGCTTCTCCAACGAGTTCGGCACCGAACGGCTGCACATCGGTGAGGCCCGCCTCGCCCGCCGGGCCGCCGGAGACCCCGGCTCGTCCATCGACCCGGCCACCGACCGGAAGCTCACCTTCGGCGGCAAGCGCTCCGTCACCGTCCCGCCGGGCGCCCCCCTGCTCAGCGACCCGGTGAAGCTTCGGGTGCCGGCCGGCACCGACCTCGTCGTCAGCATCCACCTCCCGCACCGCACCCCGGGCTCGACGGTGGCCGCCTTCGCCAACCAGACGAACTACGTCGCCGACGGCAACGTCACCGGCCGCCCGCACCTCGGCGCCACCGCGACCAACGACCGCTGGTACTTCCTCACCGGCGTCAGCGTGGCCACCCACCGGCCCGCCGCCGCCGTGGCCCTCGGCGACTCCATCACCGCGGGCACGAGCCGCGACGCCAACAACCGCTGGTCCGACGTCCTGGCCCGGCGCCTCCAGCAGACGCCCGCGCTGCGCGGCACCGGCGTCGTCAACAAGGGCATCAGCGGCAACCGCCTCCTCCACGACCCCAACCCGCCCGAGGGCAACCCGGCGGAGGCCTACGCGGCCTACTTCGGCGAGAGCGGCCTGGCGCGCTTCGACCGCGACGTGCTCGCCCAGCCCGGCGCGCGCTACGCGATGGTGCTGCTCGGCGTCAACGACCTCGGGCACCCCGGGAACACCGCCCCGGAGTCCGAGCGGGTCACGGCGGACGATCTGATCAACGGCCACCGCCAGCTCATCGCCCGCGCCCACGAGCGCGGACTGAAGATCTACGGCGGCACGATCACCCCGTTCAAGAACGACACCCTCGGCTTCTACAGCGAGGAGAACGAGGCCGCGCGGCAGCGGCTCAACCACTGGATCCGCACCAGCGGCGAATACGACGCGGTCATCGACTTCGACCGGGCCGTCCGCGACCCGGAGGACCCGGAGCGACTGCTCCCGGCCTACGACAGCGGCGACCACCTTCACCCGAACGACGCGGGACTGACCGCCATGGGACGCGCCGTCCCGCTGCGGCTCTTCCGCTGACGGGGCGCCCCGCCCGGCGGGCCGGCGCGCAGCCGCGCCGGCGCCCGTCCGCGGGGACGCCCGCACCGATGTCCTCGGGCGCCGGTGCCCGCGGGTGCCGACGAACCCGCGGTCCGAAGCCCGAGGCACAGGCCGAGACCCCCACCGTCTCCGGGGGTCTCAGGGGCCGCCACCCCCGCCCCCGGGGTGGCGGCCCCGTGGCCTTTCCCGGTCCCGGCTCTCCGGCTCCCCTGCTCCCCTGCGGACAAAGAAGACCGCCGCCCGCGCGGAGTGCGCGGACGGCGGTCGGGGACCGGAGGGCCGTGGAGGCCGGCCGTTCTAGATGTCGAAGTACATCTCGAACTTTTGCACTCTCTGATGAGCCTGCGGAAACGCCGCTCTATCGCTGTGACCTGCGGATTTGGTGTCTGATCCTGTCCCGTTGTAGCCGAACGTGTCCTATGATTCTGCGGACTCGCTGCGGACTGGGGGATCGTCACCGGTTGTGCTCGCCTTAACGATCCGCCGGACCTGCTGCCGGGTGTATCCCGTTGCATCGCAGATGTCCTTCTGTGGAACGCCGTCCGCGTCCGCTTGGCGGATCGCCACGGCGAGTTCTTGGCGCAGGACTTCCGCCCGGGCCTCGGCCTCTCTGAACCGGCGCGCCATCTGCGCCAGTGATCGCTTGTCCATGGCACACAGTGTTCCATTCGCTGTCATGGAACATGACGTTACAGAGATCGACGCCATTTTCCTAGCTCAAGCCACATTGACAATGGAACACGATGTTCCCTACGGTGAGTGCGTCGCCCCGAAAACGGGGCGGCCCCGGTCGGTGCGTCAACACCGGCTCCGGGGCCTAGATCCGAACCCCTCCAAGACAGGGAGTCGAACCATGTCCCACACCGTACCTGCCCGTGTCGACGGGCTTCCGGCCGTGCCGCTGCAGCGGTCGGCCGCCGACTGTGAGCCCATCCCGTTCGTGTTGACGGAGGCCGCCGAGCTGCTGCCGCGCCGGGTGCCGGTCGTCGTCCGCCGCCAGGTCGTGACGGTGGACTGCCCGCCGTGGTGCGTCGCCGGCCACACCGAAGAGCTGGTGAGCCTCACGGACCTGTGCCACGAGGGCGAGTCCATCGCCCTGGCGGCGCCGACGTTCTCCGCCGGCGCGCCGTCCTCGGTGCGGATCCTGTCGGCGTACATCGCGCAGTACCCGTTCTCTTCGGAGGCCGCGCCGCGGCTGGTGCTGGACGCGAACGACGACGGGGAGTGCGCCGAGCTCGACGAGGCCGCCGCGGTGGCGTTCGTTGACCAGCTGGTGGCGCACGGCGCCGGGCTCCGCCGCATGGCGCGTGTCCTCGGTGGCCTGTCGTGAGCGCCCGGGACTGGGCGGCCCGTGCCGCCGAGACGACGCAGGACGAGATGGCGCAGCAGCACGTCGACGCCGCGCAGCAGGCCGCCGAGGACGCCGAGACCGCCCGCCTGCAGCGCGAAGCACTGGAGCGGGGTGAGGGTCAGTGAACGCCCACGAGATTCCCGAGCCGGTGCGCGAGCTGCTCGCCGCCCTTGCCGACGCCGTCGACCTGCCGCTGCCCGACATCACCGACGCCGACGAACGCCGCGCCGGGAACGTCCTCCGCGACCGGGCCCGCACCGCCGTCGCCGTGGCGCGCGGCGTCCTCGACGACGACCACGACCCGGCCCGCGCCGCCGCGTACCTGCGGGAGCAGACCGCGGCCACCCCGGCCAACTACCGGCCCTGGCGCGACCCGCTGAACGGTGGTGAAGGCCGATGAACCGCCGCGTTACGCCGCTCTCCGCCCTCGCCGCCGGCGCGGCCGTCGTCACGGTCGCGCTCACCGCCGCCGCGTTCTGGCTCTCCTACGAGCACTTGCACGACGTCGCCGCGGCGCACGGCCTCGGGCACGCTCCCGAGCGGGCGTGGGCGTGGCCGGCCACCGTCGACCTGTTCATCGTCGCCGGGGAGCTGCTGATCCTCCGGGCGTCGCTGCGCGGCACCGTGGACCGGTGGGCTATCGCCCTGGCCGCCACCGGGTCGCTCGGCTCGATCGCCCTCAACGTCGCCGGGGTCGGGCAGCACGCGCACCCGCTCGACTACGTCGTCGCCGCGGTCCCGCCGGTCGCCGCGCTGCTCGCGTTCGGCGCCCTCATGAGGCAGGTGCACGACGCCCTGTCGCGGGCGGTCGTCACCACGCCCGAGGAGCCCGTCGAGGTGACGCTGCAGGTGACGCCCGAGCCCCGGCGGGAGCTCGCGCCGGCAGCAGCGGAATCGCTGGTCATCTGTGGTGGACAGACGGCGTTCACCCCGGCCGTCCCGCCCCGGGAGGTGGACAGCGAGGAGGACACCCCGCCGGACCGTCTCCCGGCCGACGAGGCACTGAACCGCATCCGGGTGTCGTGGGTGATGGGCAAGCCCGTCACCGAGGCGGCCGCGTGGTCCACCCGGTCCCGGTCCTACGTGCACAAGGTGTACACCCGCCTCGACGAGGAGCGGCAGGCCCGCGGCGACACCGACCGTGCCGAGGACGACGCATGGATGCGGGAGCAGGTCGCCGCCGAGCGGTCCGAGGCGGTGGCGTCATGAGCGAGCACGTTCACCACGCCGGATGCGGCTGCTACTCGCCCGACGCGCTGCCGGTGCACCGCCCGCAGCCGCTCCCCACCGAGCCGCAGCAGCAAGCCGTGCCGCAGGTCGTCCACGTGCACCAGGCGCCGCCCGACCGCACGCTGCAGCGGGTCGCACTCGGGGCCGGCGCCGGGGCTGGTGCGGTGGCGGCCGGGGTGTACTTCGGCCCGCTCCTGGTGGCCGCCATGACGTCGATGGCCATCAGCCTGGCCGTCGTCGCCCTGGTGGTCGGCGTCGTCGGCTGGACGGTCGTCTCCGTCGTCCGCGCGGTCGGCGGGCCGGAGGGCACGCAGGCCGCGAAGAACCTCAGCAAGCGCCGGAAGGGCTGACGGCTGCCTGTCCGCCCCGGGCCACCACCGGGGCGGGCGGGGAGCCGGGACAGACCCGGACCACCACCGAGAGGAGCCCGTCATGGGCCTGTTCAAGAAGACCAACAACATCGACGACCTGCCCGCCGACAAGGCCACGTGGGAGTCCCGCATCGGCCACCGGGCCGAGGTCCTCAAGGACGCCCGCGCGGAGGGTGACCAGACGTGGGTGGCCCGTGCCGAGCAGCGGCTCGACTCCGCCCTCGACGGCTACAACCGGGACGCCCGCTGATGGCCGCCGTCACCATCACCAGCTTCGGCTACCTCCACGCCGAGCCGCCGTCCGCGCACCTGGTGCTCGACCTCCGCCACCACTTCCGCGACCCGCACGTCGACCCGGCCCTGCGGCAGCAGACCGCGGCCGACCGGGCCGTCCGGGACGCCGTGATGCACACGCCCGGGGTGCTGGAGCTGACCGAGGCCACCGCCGCGGCGGTCCGCGCCTACCAGGCCGGCCCCACCGCCGGGCCCGTCACGGTCGCCGTCGGCTGCGCCGGTGGCCGGCACCGTGCCCCCACCGTCGCCCTCGCCCTGGCCGAGCTCCTCCACGGCCAGGACGTCGCCGTCCACCACCGGGACCTGTCCCGGCCCGTCGTCAACCGCTGACCCAACCAGAGGAGAACCCGATGTTCGGCAAGAAGAAGACGGCCCGCTACGAGGCCGAGGTCGACCTGCAGACCGCCGACGGCCGCCGCGTCACCTACCGCGGCGACGGGATCGGCCCGGCCGACAAGCCCGGCGCCGAGCTGCTCGACGGCGCCGAGGCCGCCGCCCTGGCCGCCGAGCCCGGCGCCCGCATCCTCCGCTCCCGCGCCCGCAAGGCCTGACCCCGGAAGGGACACGACATGGACCGTCACCACCTGCCGACCGGCCTCGACCTGCCGAACATGACCGGCCTGCAGCTGCAACACCTGCCCGCCGGCGTCTGCAAGGCGAAGGCCGCCGCGCTGCTGCTCAAAGCCGAGCACCCCGCGGAGAGCCACCGCCGCCCCGAGCTGGTGGCCGCGGCCGACGTCTGGGCCCGGCTCGCCACCGTCCCCCAGGAGAGCTGACATGCCACTGCCCGAACGCACCTACACCCCGGCCGAACGCCGCCGCCGCGCCGTGCTGCTGGCCCGCACCACCCGGCAGGCCCTGGCCGACGCCGTGAGCCCGCGGCTCGACGCCGAGATCGACCGCATCGACGCCGCGGCCGAGGAACGGGCCCTGCGCGAACGGCTCGCGATGGGCCGGGAGCTGGAAGCCGCGAAGGAAGAGCTGGCCGCCGCCCGGGTCAAGGAGCGGTGCGCCGCCCGGACCGACCGGCCCGCCGCGAAGCAGGCCCGGAAGACCGCCGAGGACCGGCTGCGCCGCGCCGAGCGGGCCGCCCGCAGGTAGAGACCCCCGGGGCGGGCGCACGGCCTGGCAGCTTGCCGCCCGCCCCGGGCCCCTGCCACCCGATTACGAGCACAGGAGATATCAGCATGACCGAGACCATCGCCGAGCACGTCAACGGCACCGCGGCCGCCGTCCCGCCGCCGACCGTGCCGCTCACCAAGCCGCCCGCCCCGGAGCCGCCGGCCGTCGACGTCGACGAGCACCAGGAGCCGCCGGTTCTCGAGAACCCGCGGCCTGTCGACGACCCGGAGCAGCAGCAGCCGCGGCTCGTCGACCTGCCCGAGACGACCGCCCCGGCCGGGGCGTGGCTGGAGCAGCGCCGCGCCTACATGGCCGAGGCGCCGCCGGTCGTCCCGTCGTGGCTGCGCCGCGGCGCCGAGCTGCGCGACGCGGTGAAGTGGACGACCGCCTACTACAGCCACGTTGCCGCGTTCCACACCGTGCGCACGCCGGTCTATCTGCTGCGGCTGGTGGTGCGCTCCCCGCGCGGCGCGGCCCGTCTGATCAGCCGGTGGGTGCGGTGGGTTGTCGACGCCGAGGCCCGGCCGGTGGAGGCGAAGGCGGCCGCGTCGGCGGACATCGAAGCGTGGCTGTCCCTGTCCCGGGAGCACTCCCGCCGGGTGCGGCCGCGCCGCGTCCTCTCGGCAGTCCTCGCCGCGGCCGGGGCCGTGGGCGGCGCGGTGGCCGCGTTCGCCCTGCCCGCCTGGTCCCTCGGTTCCATCGGCTGCGGTGCCCTGGCGCTCCTCGGCCTGGCTGGCACCCAGGAGGACAAGCCCGTCGTCACCCGGTACGTGTCCGTGACGCACCTGCGCGCGCTGGACAGTACCGAGGTCTTCGAGGCCCTGGCCGCCATCGGCATCGGCGGCGGACCCAAGGGCCGGACCGGTGTCTCCTTCGCTGCGGAAATCCAGCGGGACGGGCCCGGCTGGCGCGCCGAAGTCGACCTGCCGCGCGGCGTGGAAGCCACCAAGGTTCTCGACAAGCGCGCGGCCCTGGCCGCGGCCATGCGCCGGCCGATCTCGACGGTGTGGCCGGAGGCCGACCGGGACGCGCACCCCGGCCGCCTGGTGCTGTGGGTCGCCCAGCAGGACCCCGCGAAGGCCCCGCGCAGGCTGTGGCCGCTGATGAAGGCCGGCACCGCGGACGTCTTCCGCCCGCTGCCGTTCGGGTTCGACCCGCGCGGCAACCTCGTCTCCATCACGCTCATGTACTCGAACCTGCTGGTGGGCGGCATCCCCGGCTCGGGCAAGACCAGTTGTGCCCTGGCCATCGTTCTCGGTGTCGCGCTCGACCCCACGGCTGAGCTGTGGATTTACGAGCTCAAGGGCTCCGGCGACTTGGACGCGGTGAAGCCGATCTGTCACCGGTACGTGTCCGGGGACGACGACGAGGACATCGAGGCGACCGTGGCCGGCCTGCGCGCGGGGATCGCGGAGCAGCGGCGCCGGGCGAAGTTCATCAAGTCGCTGCCTGCAGAGGAGACGCCCGACGGGCGCCGCGTCACCCGGGAACTAGCGGAGCGGTACCCGGAGCAGCAGCTCGGGCCGCGCGTCATCGTCGTGGACGAGGCGCAGGAGCTGTTCACGCACCCGGAGCACGGGGACGAGGCCGCGGACCTGTGCACCAAGCTCATCAAGAAGGGCCGCGCCTACGGGGTGATCCTGATCCTGCTGACGCAGAACCCCGACGCCAGCTCGCTGCCGACGTCGGTGTCGTCGTCGGTCGGGACGCGGCTGTGCCTGGCCGTCATGGACTGGCGGGCCAACAACAACGTGCTCGGCACCGGCGCCCACGAACGCGGGCTGCGGGCCACGGACATCAGCGCCGGAGAGCAGGGAACCGGCATCCTCGCCCGGGGCCGCGAAGGGCTCACGGTCCGCGCGGCGTTCATCAAGCAGACCGAGGCCGAAGAGGTCGGCCGCCGCGCCCTGGCGCTGCGCACCGCGGCCGGCACCCTGTCCGGGCAGGCAGCCGGGCAGACCGTGACCGAAGAGGACGCCACCACCATCGTCGACCACCTGCGGGCCGTCTGGCCCGACGGTGCCGAGGCGGTCCACTCGCACCGCCTGGTGGACGCGCTGGCCGCGTACCGGGCCGATCTGTACGGGGTGTGGCTGGAGGAGACCGACGCCGCGGCCCGCTCCACGGCCCTCTCAGCCGCGCTCAAGCCGTACAAGGTCCCGACCCGTCAGCTCACCATCCGGGAGTGCTGCGGCGGCGCCAAGGGCGTCCGCCTGGCCGACCTCCCCGAGTCCGCCGAGGACGCCGACTAGGACCCGCGGGGCCGGTTTCGGCAAGGGTCGGTGGTTTCACCCCGACCCGAAACCGGTTTCGGCCCCGATATCGGCCCCGACCTGCGGTGATATCGAGTTTCGGGGGTCGGCCCGCAGGCCCCGGAACGGCCCTCAGAGGCCGTCTCAGAGTCACCCCGCACGCCACGACGGCCCCGCCCCGGGAAGCACCAGGGCGGGGCCGTTCCGCGTTCCCGGGTCAGCCGTACAAGCCCGGCCCGGGCGGGCGGACCTCCCGCGGCAGCGACCGCTCCGGCACCCCCCGCTCGGCCGCCCAAGCCCGCCGGGCCTCTATCCAGTCGCCGAGCCCGAGATACCACGTGCTGTACCAGGGGGACGGGTCGCCCGGCTCGGCCGGCGGCCGCCACTCCCGCCAGTCGAACCGGGCCAGATGCTCGGGCAGCCCGCCCCGGGCCGCCGTGCGGCGCCTCACGACACGTCACCGCCGAACGCGCGGCGGTAGTCCTCCAGCGCCGTAGTCGACGCCAGGCCCTGCCGTCCCGCGCCGGCCGCCCGCGGCCCGTGATGACGGATCACCGCCGCCCGCCGGCCCCGCTGCGAAGGCGTCAACCGCTCGCCCTCCTCCTCGGCCGGGGCCGCCGCCATCAACTGCCGCAGGATCCGCGTCACCGCCAGGCGGTGCGCCCGGATCTCCCGCAGCAGCGGAGACGCCGCCGGCTGCCCGCGCGAACCCTTCACCACCGGGCCCTGCTCGGCGAGCGCCGCCTCCATCACGTCGACGTGATCCACCAGGCGGCACGCAGCCTCCAGCAGCACCAGCTCCCCGGGCTCCAGCTCGTTCTCTGCGACGGTCCCAGACCACAGCTCCAGAGCCCTCGGGCCAAGCCCGTCAGGGGCCGGATGCGGGGCTTCCTGGCCGTTCTCCATGGTGTCCTCCCGATGGTCACCCTGACGTTTCTGCGATGCATGGACGGTCGCCTGCTATACCCGGCCGATGACTGAGAGGGGGGTATGGGGGCTATTCCCCCTATGCCCCTATCTGTCCGTTTCGGGTTGGTGGTTGGTGTCGGTCGTCCTGGCCCGCTGCTGCCCCGTCGTCCTGGTGCCGAGCGGACCGCCGAGCGGTGCGTGGCCGGCCGTCGTGGTGCTCTCGTTCGCTGCTGCTGTGTCGCTTGCTTCGCTTGATCGTTTCGCTTCGTTCTCTTCGATCACTTCGCGTTGATCGTTGCTCTGTCGGCGTTCGCTGGTGCTTGTGGTCCACATGCCGTGTGCCCCGACCCCCGGCCCCGGGGTGGGGTAGGGGGTCGGGGCGGCCGGCGCTGGCGTGCTCGGGTGTGGGCTTCCCTCACGCCATGGGTCCGCGTTCGCCATGGCTCGACGCGGTGCCGTTGACGCCGGGTCGGTGGTGCCTGGTCAGGGCACGTCCATGTCGCTGTCGGCGAGGGCGTCGATGGAGTAGTCGTGCATGCCGCCGAGCTGGGGTGGCTGGGCGACGCTGTAGGTCATGGCGTGCTGCAGCTTGAACGATGGGTCGCTGGTGTCGGGGAGCTGCCGCAGCTGGGTGATGGTGTCGGCGGTGTCGGGCCTGCTGCCGACGTACTCGCCGAGGACGTCACTCCATCCGAGTTCCGCGGCGTGTGCGGCGATGGCCCGCGCGAGGTGCTCGTCTCCGTTGCGTTCGGCCCGGGCCAGGAGCCGCGCGGCTTCGGCCGGCTTCTCCAACTGGGCGGCGCGGGTGTCGGCGTCGCGCCGGCTGATGGCCGCGGTCGGGTCGGCGGTGCCTTCCTGCCCGAACGCGCGGCGGGTGAGGGTGCGCCGCTGGGTCTCGATCTGCTCGATGGCCTGCTGGCCGGCGGCGGTGATGTGGTCGCGGGCTTCCCGGTAGGCGCGGGCGATGGCTACCCGCTTGGCCTGGTCGGAGAGTTCGCGCCGGGCTTCGATGCGCTGCACCGCGTCGGCGAGCCGCTGCTGTGCGTCGGCCACGCTGGTGGTGGTGTAGGTGGCGCCTTTCTGCCGCCACCGGCCGCCGCCGATGTATTCGGCGGCCACGGTCGGATCGTCGGCGTAGGGGTTGGACATGTGGGCTCCTATGCGGCTCGGGCCTGGTAGTGGGCGGCGGCTTCGCGGCTGACGCGCCACCGGCCGCCGACGTGTTCGGCATCGAGGCGCCCGGTTTCGCAGGCGAGCCGGACGGCCCGGTCGGTGATCCCGAGGACAGCCGCGGCTTCGGTGGTGGACAGCCATGGGCAGGGTGGCGCGGCTTCCGGCACGGGGGCGAGCGGGCTTCCGGTGGCGGAAGTGCGCCACGCTGCGGCGGCGGTGGCCAGGGCGACGAGCACGGAGTCGAGTTCGGCGTCTTGGCCGCGAACGCTGGTGCGCAGCTGGCGGAGGCTGAGGAGCTTGTCGAGCTGGGCTGCGATGCGGGCGGGGACGAGGACGACGGGCCCGCCGTCGTGCCCGTGGAGGTAGGCCGTGGGCGGCCGCGGGTGGGGCATGGGCTGGCCTTTCAGGCGGCGGCGGTGGCCGGGGTGTGCTCGGTGATGCGCAGCCCGCGGGTGTCGATGACCCACTCGACTTCCCGCGGGTGGGCGAGTGCTTCGTCGTTGATGCACAGCACCCGCTCGGGCGGGACGACGACGGCCCACAGCTTCCCGCCGCGTACCCGGGCGTAGCGCTCGGCCACGTACCGGGACGGGGTCCAGGACATGCCGCCCCGGTGCTTGTCGACGGCCCCGCGCCACAGTTGCTGGGGCACGGCCGGGGGGTCGGCCGGCTGGCCGTCCTCGGTGAACCCGGCCGCGCGGAACAGGGTGAACCACTTCTTCGCGGGCAGTCGGCGTTCGGGTTCCTGCGCCATGACCCACGCGGTCCCGACGTGAGCGGCGAGGGTTTCGGCGGGGATGCGGAAGCGCTGCCAGGCCGCGTACAGGACGACGGGCCAGGCGCGGCGTTCGGTGCGCGACAGGAGCGTGGCGAACACGTCGTCGGCGATGGGCCCGTGGCCGCGGGTGACGTACCGGCGGATCTCCTGCTGGAGTTCGCGGTCCGTCCAGTACCGCTCGCGCAGGTAGTCCTCTTGCCGGTGCGGGGGGATGGTGGCCGGGTCTATCCATTCGAGTAGGGCGTCTTCGAGGTTCACGTCTCCTCCGTTTCCAGGGCGGTGAGGATGGCGGGCCAGGCCGCGGCCAAGCCGGGGTGCAGCGGCAGGGTGGGGAGTTCGGCCGGGGTGCACCAGCGGTGTGCGAGGGCTTCGCCGTTGCCGGGGCGCGGCCGGAAGGGTTCGAGGGTGCGGGCGATGACGGTGTGGAACGTCCACCCGCCGTGCTCGTCGGCGAGCGTGGCCACGTGCTCGATGCGGGGCAGGCAGCCGAGTTCTTCCGCAGCTTCCCGGTGGGCGGCCCGCCGGGGGGTTTCCCCGGGCTCCATGGCGCCGCCGGGCAGGCTCCAGGTGCGTGCGTGCTGGACGCCGGGCGCCCGCTGCTGCAGGAGGAAGCGGCCCCGGTCGTACAGGAGGAGGCCGGCGGCGCGCGGGCCCCAGTGGCGGCAGCCGCGGGCACAGAAGACGTAGGGCACGGCACGGCCCCTCAGGCGGCCGGCGGCGGGCCGTCGTCGTCCCGCTCGGCCAGGTGCCGCAGCTTCTCCGCGTGCCGAGCCGGGAGCCCGTGCTCGCGCGCCTGGTCCAGCTCCTCGCGCTCCCGCTGCCGGCGGCGGCGCCGGGCCGCCGCCGCGGCGATGCGGCGGCGCACCAGCTCGTCTATGTACTCGCTCACGGGGCCTCCTCGGTCTCGGTCGGGTGGTAGATACGGGTGAAGTTGCTGACGGTCGTGGGGAAGTCCACGTAGGCGTCGCCGTCGGTGTCGGCCGGCTTCACGCTGCCGTCGTCGTAGACGAGCCAGGCGACGATGGGCGACGAGTGGACGCTGCCGTCGTCGTTGCGGTACTCGGCCCGCCAGCCGTTGCCCGGGAGAGCAGCGATGACCGCGGGTTCGCCTTCGTGTACTCCGGCGTAGTTCCGCCAGCTGCTGGCGTCCCGGAGCCTGCCGGTCTTCTCGTCGACGACGAGGGGGGTCCCGTCGTCGTCCCAGCCGACGACGGCCTTGCTCGTGTAGTGGGTGTGGGTCTTGCCGTCCGCGCTGCCTTCGTGGCGGTAGGCGGCTGCGAAGCGCTGATTAGGGACGATCACGGGGTCTCCTTCGGCGGGTTGTAGATCCAGGGGTGGACGTCGTACTGCGGGGAGGGCTTCTGTCCGCGCTGTCCGGGCTTGCGGGGCGGGGTGGGGATCTCGGCAACCCAGCCGAGTTCTTCGAGTTCGTCCATGGCGTCTTTGATGGCCTCGGCGTCGACGGCGCCGGCGGATCCGGTGGCGCGGCGCCCCTTGAACGATTCGCGGATCTTCCGCAGGGTCACGGTCTTGTCGTTGGCGAGGAGCTTCGGCAGGCGGTCGAGAATGTCCCGCAGGAGCTTGCGGCCGCCGTCTCCGTCGCGGGACATGAGGGCGAACGCGGCCCGGGCGTGCGCGGTGAGGTACGGGGCCAGGGCGACGCTGCGGGCCATGGCGTCTTCGCCGATCTCCGCTGCGGCCGGGTTGTCGTACAGGGTCAGGCAGGCGGCCAGGCGGGCGACTTGGCCGCACAGCTTGCCCGCCCACTCGGCGACGTCGTGCAGCGCGCCGCCGTCGGCCTTGTCCAGCTCGGTCTGGTTGTAGAACTCGGCGAACACCTTCCGGGCGCCCTCGGTGAGCGTGAGGGTGCGCACGTTCTCCGACGTCCAGACGTCATCGACCAGGTGGACGATGCGGTCGGCGTATTCGCGGGCGACGTCGGGCGGCACTTCGGGGGTGTCGAACGATCCGGGCGGCATGGGCGCCGGGAGTCCGTACAGGAAGCGAGCGAGGAACCCGGACGTCTTGAACTCCGGGTTCTCCTTCTCCATGTGCTCGACGATCCCCGGCTGAATGATCAGCGTCAGGGTCAGGGAGGTGCGTTCCATCCAGGAGTGCCCGCGCCCGACGCGGTCGATCTCGTGTCCGGTGCCGCTGTACGCCTTGAGGACAAGGCTGATGTCCGCGCCCCCGTTGCCGTAGAGGCCGGCGCAGGCCTTGAAGAACCCGGCCTCGGACTCCATGAGGGCCATGCGGCCGCCGTTCTCGCCCATCACTTTGCCGAGGGCTTCGAGGGTGACGTCTCCGACGAACGCTTTGGGCAGGCCCGGCTTGTCCTTGAGGTCCCGCAGGCGGGCCAGGGCGTCCCGTGCGGCTTCCTTCGGGTCCGCCGGGGGTGTGCTGGCCGCCCGGCTCCTGCGCTTCCTGCCTCCGGGGACCTCCTTGTCGTCGAACATGGGCGCCGTCTTCTCCTCGGCCTTTGGGGTGTGCTTGGCCGCGGCGTTCTCCAGGTTGATCAGTTCGCGCTCAGTGATCCGGATCAGCTGCTCGTTCTCTTCGACCCCGGCCTTCAGCTCCTCGCGCAGCAGGCCGACGCGCTCCCGCATGGGGGCGGTCGCCGCATCGAGGGCGGGTGTCTTGCGGGCCGAGGAGTCGGCCAAGCCCAGGCAGTAGAGACAGACGTTCTCCGACCAACCCGGCTTGACCGCCACGGCGGCGCGGCCACCCAGAGCCGCCGAGATGGTGCCGAGGGCGGAGAAGGCCAGCAGGTCCTCGGAGACGTTCAGCGACTCGCTGTACGCGCTCACCCAAGCGGCCAGGGACTCGCCGAGGAGATCCGTGGGGAAGGGCGGCAGGGTGTGCTGCGGCACGGGGATTGGGGGGTCCCAACACGGACCGCCCCCCTCTTTTTCCGTTCCACTTATTCCAGCGGACGCCTCTTCCGACCCCCGCACGGCTTCGCTGGAATTACTGGAATCGTTTTCCAGGGGGGCGGTCCGTGCTGCGGGCACCAAGTCGTCGTAGCCGAGCCCGGCGGCCAGGTGGTCGGAGACGTCCTTGCCCTTGGCCGGCTCCAGCACGCGCACGGGGATACCGGCACGGCTGACGGACGCGACAACGGCCGCCGCGTGCTGGCGGCCGGGCTCGTCGCGGTCGGCGATGACGACGACTTCCTTGGCCCCGCGCAGGGCAGTGGTGTAGTCGTCGCGCCAGCCCATGCCGACGCCGCCGACGTTGCAGGTGGCGGTGAAGCCGGTCCGCTCGCGCAGGTTGTCGACGTCCTTCTCGCCCTCGACCACCAGGACGGTCCCACCGGCCTGCGCGGTGGCCAGGACTTCCGGGAGCCGGTACAGCACCCGCCGGATGCCCTTGATGCCCGGGGTGCCGTCCGGCCGGAACTGGCGGAACGTCTTGCGCTGTCCGTCGTATCCGGGCTCCAGCCGGCGGACGACGTACAGCACCTGGCCGTGCTCGTCGCAGTACGGGTACTCCGCGACGACCTGCGGCCGCTGCGGACGCTCCAGCGGCTCGTCGAACAGATCGGCCATGGTGAGGCCGAGGGCGGCCACCACGTCCTCGGTGGCACAGCCGGCGTGGCAGTTCACCAGGACGCCCTTGGGGCCGCGGGTGACGGACAGGGACGGCGCCCGGTCTTCGTGGGCGGGGCACTGCCAGTTGGGGCCGCGCCCACGGCTGCCGTGGGTCTGCAGGGCCTCGGTGATGGTGTCGAGCGCGGTCACGCTGCCACCGCCTCGGTGCGCAGCTGCACGACGTACACGGCGCCGCACGGGGCGGTCTTGAGTACGGACCGCACGAGGGGCAGGGGTGCGCGGTGCAGGTGCGGGTGCCCGCAGCCGGGGCAGTGCTCGACCTTCACCTGCCGGTGCCACTTGCGGGACCGGGAGCGGTACGTGTCGAGCCTGCCCGCTACGCGCGGCGGGTCGCCCTGCGCTACGGTGGCAACAGACCCGCCGCCTTGCTGGTCGCCTTGCACAGAAGCCTCGGGGTGCGCGCCCCGGGGCTTCTTCATGTCCTGGCTCATGCGGCCCGCCTGTTCTGTACCTGGTCGGCGTCGTAGCTGTCGATGTCCTCCCAGCGGGCACGCAGGTACCGCCCGACCCTGAACATCAGCGGGCCGACGAATGTCTGTGTGTGGTGCCAGTACCGAACGGTCTTCTCCGGCACGCTGTAGTGCTCGGCAAGCTCCGGGACCGTGGCCAGGGGGCGCCGTGGCGGTGATGCCTGAGACACAGTGATCTCCAATCGCGCTGAAAGTTCTACAGGAGAACATCTTGATCCATGACGGATCTAGGTGTGGCCGATGATGCCCGAACGTTGAACGTTCCGCAAGCAACGCATACTGTTCCCGCATGGAACATTCCGAAGGGGAGAACCCTGTAACGGTCGTCGCTCGGAGGGTCAAGGAGCTGAGGGGCCGCAACGGCTTCACTGCCCAGCAGCTCGCCGAACGCCTCAAGAAGGACCAGGGCTTGTCGTGGGACCGCGGCACGGTCACGAAGCTGGAAACGGGGCGCCGGCAGAGTATTTCCGCCGTGGAGCTGTTGGCCCTGGCCCGCGCGCTCAACGTCGCGCCCGTGCACCTGCTCGTACCGCTGGATGACAGGCCCTATGAGGTCACCCCGCACGAGACCTACCCGGCGGGCCGAGTGCGCGACTGGCTCCGCGGTACGGCCCCGCTTCCTGGCGTGGACACCCGCATCTTCCGTAGCGAGGCGCCAGAGGACGAGTGGAGAGACCCGGACCTGCCTGACCAGGCGCAGGCAGAGAACGAGGTAAGCCGGCACCTGCTCGCCGGTATGTCGGCGGCCCGCCGCGCCGGCCTCACCGAGGAGCAGGTTGTCGAGTGGATCCGCGGGGCCTGGCGCCTCGCGGACAAGCTGGAGAAGGGGCCCGATGGCGAGCATCGCTAAGAGGCCGAACGGGAAGTACCGGGCCCGATACCGGGACGCCACCGGCCGGGAGCACGCGCGGCACTTCGTGCGGAAGCTGGACGCCCAGCGCTGGCTGGACGAGGAGACGGCGAGCCTGGTCACCGGGCGGTATGTCGACCCGAAGTCGCGGAAGGTCACCGTGGACGAGTGGTGCGACACCTGGCTGGCCGGCTACGCGACGAACCGGCCGTCCACGGTGCGGCAGGCGCGCGTCCATCTGGAGCGCATCCGGAAGGAGTTCGGCCCGCTGCCGCTCGGCTCCGTCAAGCCGAGCATGGTCCGGGCCTGGCTCGCCAGGCTGCGGAAGGAGGGGCGGAAGGAGTCCTACGTCTACGCCCTGCACAACCGGCTGGCGCAGCTGATGACGGACGCGGTGCACGACAACCTCGTGACCTCGAACCCGTGCTCGCGCCGGACGACGCCCGGGGGCGGGAAGCAGCGGCCGTATGTGGCGACCACTGAGCAGGTGTGGCAGATGCACGCCGCGTTCGATGAGCGCTACCGCCTGGCCGTGCTGCTCGGTGCGTTCGCCGGCCTGCGGGTGGGGGAGGTCTGCGGCCTGCGGCGCGCGGACGTCGACCACGACACCCGGGAGGTCCGGCCCGCGGTGCAGTACCCGGCCGAGCCGCTGAAGACGGAGATGAGCCGGACCGCCGTCCCCATCCCCGGCGCCCTGGCGGACGTGCTGCCGCGGCCGGCCGACGGCGGCCCGGTGACGGTCCTCGCTCACGACGGGGGAGAGCAGGTGAGCCCGTGGGCGATCGAGCGGCAGATGCGGGCGGTGCGCTCGAAGGTGCCGGGACTGCCGGAGGCGTTCCGTTTCCACGACCTGCGGCACTACTACGCTTCGCTGCTCATCGCCTCCGGGGCGGACGTGAAGGTGGTGCAGCACCGGCTGCGGCACTCGTCGGCGAAGACGACACTGGACACATACGGTCACCTCTGGCCGGACTCGGATGAGTCCACCCGGACCGCGGTGGAGGCCGCCATGCTGGGCAAGATCACAAAAGCTGCGGACCCCCTGCGGACTGGCAGGGGGTCCGAATAGCTCTCGCGCTGGTCAGCGCAACCGAACGGCTTAGATGTCGAAGTACATCTCGAACTCGTGCGGGTGCGGGCGGAGGGCCATGGGGGCGATCTCCTGGGTCCGCTTGTAGTCGATCCAGGTCTCGATCAGGTCGGCCGTGAAGACGCCGCCCGCCTGCAGGTACTCGTTGTCCGCCTCCAGGGCGTCGAGGACCGCGGGGAGGGAGGTCGGGACCTGGGCCACGTTGGCGTGCTCGTCGGGGGCGAGCTCGTAGAGGTCCTTGTCGATCGGCTCGGCCGGCTCGATCTTGTTCTTGACGCCGTCGAGGCCCGCCAGGAGGAGCGCGGAGAAGGCGAGGTACGGGTTCGAGGACGGGTCCGGGGCGCGGAACTCGACGCGCTTCGCCTTCGGGTTGGAGCCCGTGATCGGGATGCGCATCGCGGCGGAGCGGTTGCGCTGCGAGTAGACCAGGTTGACCGGGGCCTCGAAGCCGGGCACCAGGCGGTGGTAGGAGTTCACCGTCGGGTTGGTGAACGCCAGCAGCGACGGGGCGTGCTTGAGGATGCCGCCGATGTAGTAGCGGGCGATGTCCGAGAGGCCCGCGTAGCCCTGCTCGTCGTAGAACAGCGGCTCGCCGCCGGCCCACAGGGACTGGTGGACGTGCATGCCGGAGCCGTTGTCACCGAAGATCGGCTTGGGCATGAAGGTCGCGGTCTTGCCGTTGCGCCAGGCGACGTTCTTCACGATGTACTTGAAGAGCATCAGGTCGTCGGCCGCGGCGAGCAGCGTGTTGAACTTGTAGTTGATCTCGGCCTGGCCGGCGGTGCCGACCTCGTGGTGCTGGCGCTCGACCTGCAGGCCGGCCTTGTCCAGCTCCAGGGAGATCTCCGCACGCAGGTCGGCGAAGTGGTCGACCGGCGGGGCCGGGAAGTAGCCGCCCTTGTAACGGACCTTGTACCCGCGGTTGTCCTCCAGGGCACCGGTGTTCCAGGCGCCCGCCTCGGAGTCGATGTGGTAGAAGGACTCGTTCGCGGCGGTGCTGAACCGCACGCTGTCGAAGACGTAGAACTCGGCCTCGGGGCCGAAGAACGCCGTGTCGGCGATACCGGTGGAGGCGAGGTAGGCCTCGGCCTTCTTGGCGATGTTGCGCGGGTCACGGCTGTACTGCTCGCCCGTGATCGGGTCGTGGATGAAGAAGTTGATGTTGACCGTCTTGTCCCGGCGGAACGGGTCGACACGAGCCGTGCTGAGGTCGGCGCGGAGCGCCATGTCGGACTCGTGGATCGCCTGGAAGCCGCGGATCGACGAGCCGTCGAACGCGAGCTCCTCGGCCGGGTCGAAGACCGCGGCCGGGATCGTGAAGTGCTGCATCACGCCGGGCAGATCGCAGAACCGGACGTCGATGAATTTGACGTCCTCGTCCGCGATGAACTTCTTCGCATCGTCGGCGTTCTGGAACATGCAACTCCTCCTAGCCCGCCGTCCGGGGGGTGGCGGGATTGCCTGAAACGCGGCCAGTGCGGTGGCACGCTGGCATCGACCTTAGGTTTGGGGGATTTCCCGAGCGTGACCCATTTGTTTCGCCGAGGTTAACCGGCCGGTGGCCCGTTCTGCCTGTTGAAACCCGGGCCCGTGCTCGTCGCGACGGCGGTCCTGCGCCCTTCCGGGCCCGGCCCGCGCGGCGGGGAACGTATGCGGTCCCGGGCCCGCCGGCGGCCCGCAGTACCGTGGACGGGTGGACAACAGGCAAGCAATCGGATCGTGGATCTCGGGCCCCCGCGCGGCGGCCGAGGACATGGGTGTGGACTTCGGCTACCGGGGCGAGCGCCTCGGCCTGCCCAAGGCGGGGCCGGGCTCGGTCGCCGGCGTGGGGCGCCGGTACGGCGCCCTCCTCATCGACTGGGCGCTCTGCGTCCTGATCGCCTACGGGCTGCTCTCGGGCGGCGAGCTCAGGGCCGCGAACAACTGGGCGCTCGCCCTCTTCGCGGTGCTCAGCCTCACCACCCTCACCACGGTCGGGAGCACGCCCGGCAAGCGGCTGATGGGCCTGCGGGTCATCGCCGAGGACGGCGACCGGCTGGGCGCCGTACGGGTCGCCGTGCGGACGGTGCTGCTCCTGCTGGTCATCCCCGCGCTGATCTGGGACCGCGACGGCCGCGGCCTCCACGACCGGCTCGCCCGGTCGGTCCAGGTACGCATCTGACCGGCGGCCGCACGGTCCGCGAGGCGACGGCCCGGCCCGAACGGTGGTGTGAAGCCCCGAGCGGTGGCTGAGCGGTACGGAGCGGTATGCGCGAAGGGCCCGGATCTCCTGGAACACAGGAGATCCGGGCCCTTCGGCTGTACGAGTCGGCTGTACGGGTTCGGGCGTGTGCGGTGGGCCCGCCCCGGTGCGACCGGAGGCGTGGGACGGCCGCGGCGCGCCGGCTCAGCGCATCCGGCCGCCCTTGGGCATCCGCATGCCCTTCGGCAGGGGCCCCTTCGGCATCGGCATGTTGCTCATCAGGTCGCCCATCGCGCGCAGCCGGTCGTTGACGGTGGTGACCTGCGGGCCGGTCAGCACCCGGGGAAGCTTCAGCAGGTGGGTGCGGACCTTCTTCAGCGGCACCTGGCCCTCGCCGTTGCCCACCGTCACATCGTGCACCGGGACGTCCGAGACGATGCGGGCCATCTTCCGCTTCTCGGCGGCCAGCAGGCCCTTGAGCCGGTTCGGGTTGCCCTCGGCCACCAGCACGATGCCCGCCTTGCCGACGGCCCGGTGGATGACGTCCTGCTGGCGGTTCATCGCCACCGCGGGCGTCACCGTCCAGCCGCGCTTCACGTTCTCCAGGACCGCCGCGGCCGCCCCCGGCTGGCCCTCCATCTGCCCGAAGGCCGCCGCCTCGGCGCGCCGCCCGAAGACGATCGCCATGGCGAGGAAGGCCAGCAGGGCCCCCAGGATGCCCAGGTACACCGGGTGGTCGATCAGGAAGCCGATCGCGAGGAGGACACCGAAGGTGACAAGTCCCACAGCCGCGACGACGAGTCCGACCTTGGAGTCGGACCGCTTGGTCATCTTGTAGGTCAGGGCGATCTGCTTGAGCCGCCCGGGGTTCTCGGATGTTGCCTTCCTCGCCATGGCTCCGAGTTTACGTGGCCTGCGGAGCGCCGGTCGCCGCGGCCTCCAGTACGTGCTCCGCCTCGGACCGCGCCCTGGCGCGGCGGCGGTCCTCCAGGACGGCGGTCCAGGCGTTGCGGCGGGCGGTGAGCTGGCCGCGGCGCAGCAGAACGGACTCCACGGCCCGCAGTGCGCCGGTGACGGACGGGATCGCGGTGGCGTGGACGGGAGAGCCCTGCATGGTCTCGTTTCCCCTCGGAGCGTCGGACGGGAGGACGGTGGCGCGGGCGGTGCGGCGGCGCCGGGGGTTCACGCGGGCGGGCGCGGCGGGCGGTGGTCCGGCGGGCGGGGAAGGCGGCCGCGCCGGACCGGCGCGTGTGCGTTCGCGGTGCGTAAATCCAGCGTCATCCCTAGGTGTTACCAGGGGGTGACCGATCGGTCAAACGCAGCGAAACAATGTTCCGAAGCGGACGAACAGTGGTCCCGGCGCGGGGTCGTACGGCCCTTCGAGTGATGCCGCACGACCCCTTGACTTCGCGATCGGGAACGCGTGTGTGCGTCAGTGAACCCCCAGGGGCGGGGACGGGAGGGCGGGACGCCCCGGGCCGGCGCCGGGAGCACCGGCCCGGGGCGCGGCGCGCCGCTCAGGCGGACTGCCGGTCCGCGGCGGCGCCACCGCGCGCCGGGGCCTCGCCGCGCCGCTCCATCGCCTGCTGGTAGAGGCGGCCGGCGCGGTACGAGGAGCGGACGAGCGGGCCGGACATGACACCGGCGTAGCCGATCTCCTCCGCCTCCTGCTGCAGCTCCACGAACTCCTGCGGCTTCACCCAGCGCACCACGGGGTGGTGGCGCGGCGTCGGCCGCAGGTACTGGGTGATCGTGATCAGCTCGCAGCCGGCCTCGTGCAGATCGCGCAGCGCCTCGGTGATCTCCGCGCGCTCCTCGCCCATGCCCAGGATCAGATTCGACTTGGTGACCAGCCCGTCCGCGCGGGCCTGCCGGATGACGTCGAGGGAGCGCTCGTAGCGGAAGCCGGGGCGGATGCGCTTGAAGATCCGGGGGACCGTCTCGACGTTGTGCGCGAGCACCTCGGGACGGCTGGAGAAGACCTCGGCGAGCTGTTCGGGGACCGCGTTGAAGTCCGGGATCAGCAGCTCGACACCGGTGCCCGGCATCAGCGCGTGGATCTGCCGCACGGTCTCCGCGTAGAGCCAGGCGCCGCCGTCGTCCAGGTCGTCGCGGGCCACGCCCGTGATCGTGGCGTACTTCAGCTCCATGGACTGTACGGATTCGGCCACGCGCCGGGGCTCGTCGCGGTCCAGCGCCTGCGGCTTGCCGGTGTCGATCTGGCAGAAGTCGCAGCGCCGGGTGCACTGGTCGCCGCCGATGAGGAAGGTCGCCTCGCGGTCCTCCCAGCACTCGTAGATGTTGGGGCAGCCGGCCTCCTGGCACACCGTGTGCAGGCCCTCGCGCTTCACCAGGCCCTGGAGTTCGGTGTACTCGGGGCCCATCTTGGCCCGGGTCTTGATCCACTCCGGCTTGCGCTCGATGGGGGTCTGGCTGTTCCGGACCTCCAGACGGAGCATCTTCCGGCCGTCGGGTGCGACTGCGGACACGTCCGGCACTCCCCTTTTCTCAGCGTTGCCTTGCGTGGCTTTTCGAATCTTCGGCGAACACCAGGGTACGCCCGTAATTTCCACGGCCGCCGCGCCGGGGGGCCCGCTGCCCTCCGCACCGCCGTGCCCGCTCCCGGCGGTGCGCCGGGGAAGCGGTCCCGTTCCTTCGCCAACCGCCGCCGAGGGGGCGGGCATTCCCGGGTTCCCGGAAGGGCCGGGAGGGCGCGGCGGCGGCCCGGGAAGCCTGTCGGACGGCCCGCGCGAGCGCGTCAGACGGCCCGGGGGAGCGGCTCGGCCGACTCCAGCACCTCGCGCAGCCTCTTCTCCACCACCGGCAGCACCTCGGAGACCGGCACCGTGCGCCCCAGTTCGGCGGAGAGCGAGGTGACGCCCGCGTCCCGGATGCCGCAGGGCACGATCCGGTCGAACGAGGTGTTGTCCGGCTCGCAGTTGAGCGCGAAGCCGTGCATGGTGACGCCCTTGGCCACGCGGATGCCGATCGCGGCCAGCTTGCGGTCCTCCCCGCGCTGCCCGGCGTTGGACGGGGCGTACTCCGGGCCGGCCAGCCGGGGATCGAACTGGTCGTCGTTGAGCCGGGGGTCGAAGTCCAGGGAGAGCCCGCCGAGGGCGGCCGCCGGGGCGTCCGCCGGGTCGCCGAGCACCCAGACACCGCTGCGGCCCTCGATCCGGGAGGTCTCCAGCCCGAAGTCCGCGCAGACGCGGATCAGCGCCTCCTCCAGCCGGCGCACATGGGCGACGACGTCCACCGGGCGGGGCAGCTTCAGGATCGGATAGCCGACGAGCTGGCCCGGGCCGTGCCAGGTGATCTTGCCGCCGCGGTCGACGTCGACGACCGGGGTGCCGTCCAGCGGGCGCTCGCTGTCCTCGGTCCGGCGGCCCGCCGTGTAGACGGCCTGGTGTTCCAGGAGCAGACAGGTGTCGGGGATCTCGTCCGCGAACCTCGCCGCGTGCACCCGGCGCTGCTCCTGCCACGCGGCCTGGTACTCGACGGCGTCCGCCCCGAAGCCGAGGTGGACAAAGCGCAGCTCACTCACGGTGGCTCCTCTTCGAACAGCGGTACGGCACTGATGGCGCCCTCAGTCACTGTACGACCGGCACGGCACCGCGCCGCGCCGGGTGGCTCGCACGGGCTTCCGGATGCGGTCGGCTCTTAGCGGGCCACCGGGGGGTTCGTACCGGAATTCCGGTTCCGCTCACACGATCGGATGAACAAGGCGACGAGATGTCCGAAAACACCCTGTCTCCCGCTAAATTCGCGCCGGTCCAAGGAGGGCGATCGGGCGAGCGCGGGCTCCTCGGGCCTGTCGCGCCCCGCTCCGCTCCACGGGTCCGGAAGGCAGGAGACCGCACAACCGATGACGGATCGACCCTCCCCCGGGCTGCGTGACGGGACCATCCCCCAGCGCATCCCCAACCGCCGCCTGGCCGCTCTCATCGCCGAGGCCGGCTTCTCCAACGCGGGGCTGGCCCGCCGGGTCGACCAGCTCGGCCTGGAGCACGGCCTCGACCTGCGCTACGACAAGACGTCGGTGACCCGCTGGCTGCGCGGCCAGCAGCCGCGCGGCACGACCCCCGCGCTGATCGCGGAGGTCTTCACCCGCCGGCTGGGGCGCCGGCTCACCGCGCAGGACCTCGGGCTGGACGCCTGCGCGCCGGTCTACGCCGGCCTGGAGTTCGCGGAGACGCCCGCCGAGGCGGTGGACATCGTCAGCGGGCTGTGGCGGAAGGACTCCGGCAGCCACGCCGAGCTGCGGAAGATCGCCTTCACCCCGGCCGGGCTGGTGGTGCCGAGCCGCGACTGGCTGATCGGGCGGACGGACGAGAGGGTCGCCCGCCCCGGACGGCAGCCCGGGGGGAAGGACTCCGCCGAGTCCGGAGGGGGCGAGGGAGCGGCCGTGCCCGGGCCGCGCACCGGCCCGGCGCCGGGTTCCGCGCCCGGCTCCCCGTCCGGCGCGGCGCGGCTCCGCCCCGGCGCCGTCCCGGGGCCCCGCGCCGCTCTGCGTTCCGGCACCGGCACCGCGGTTCCCGCCGCCCCGGGCGTCCCCGGCGGACCGGGGACCGACGGCCGCGCGGTCACCGCACCCGGCCGGACGCCGCCGCTCCGCGGCCGTGAACGGCCGGCAGCCGGACCCGGAACCAAGGTGACCGCGGGGGACATCGCGGCCCTGCGCTCGGTGGGCGAACTCTTCCGCTCGCTCGACCACGCCTACGGCGGCGGCCACGCCCGGCAGGCCCTGGTCCGCTACCTCGAACACGAGGCCGAGCCCATGCTGCGCGGTTCCTACGGCGAGACCACGGGGCGGCAGCTCTTCGGAGCCGTGGCCGATCTGACCCGGCTCGCGGGCTGGACCTCGTACGACATCGCGGCGCACGGTCTCGCCCAGCGGTACTTCGTCCAGGCCCTGCGGCTCTCGCAGGCCGCCGACGACCGCGTCTACGGCAGCTACGTGCTGGTCACCATGAGCCGGCAAGCGGTCTATCTGGGCCACGGCCGGGAGGCGGCCCAGCTCGCCCGGGTCGCGCAGCAGGGCGTGGGCTGCGGCGCGCCCCCGGTGGTGCAGTCCCTGCTGCACGCGGCCGAGGCCCGGGCCCACGGCCTGCTGGGCGACGTCCGGGCCTGCACCGGGGCCCTGGCGCGGGCGGAACGCGCGCTGGAGTCGGCGCGCCCGGGCGACGAGGTGCCGTACTGGGCGCGCTTCTTCGACGAGGCGCAGCTCGCCGACGAGTTCGGGCACTGCCACCGCGACCTCGGCCAGTACCGGGCCGCCGCCCAGCACGCCGAGCGGTCGCTGCAGCTGCGCGACGCCGGCTACGCCCGGAGCCGGCTGTTCTGCCGGGTGGTGCTCGCCTCGGCGCGGCTGGGCCTGGGCGATCTGGACCAGGCGTGCGCGCTGGGCGCCGAGTCGGCGCGGCAGGCGGCGGAGATGCGGTCGGTGCGGGCGACGGAGTACGTCCGCGACTTCGAACGCCGGCTGGAGCCCTTCAAGGACGCCGCCGCCGTGCGCGGCTACCGGGAGCGCGTCGCCGCGCTCTGAGCCCGGCACGGCGGATGGGTCGCCCCCTGCCCGGAGAGCTCGGGGCAGGGGGCGCCGGGCGCCGCGAGCCGGTGAACCCTCCCGGCGGGAGGGCTACGCCGCGGAGGCCACCGGTTCGGCGGTGGAGCCGGGGCGGAGGCCGAAGTCGCGCAGCACGGCCGCGGCGGCCCGGCATCCCGAGCCGTACGCGCCCTGGGCGGTGCTCGTGTCGCGGTGGTCGCCGCACACGTACAGCCCGTGCAGCAGCCGGACCGGCCGCTGGTGGTCGTGCGGCGCGGGCATGGCGGGCACGGCCTCCGGATCGTGCCGGACGGCGACGAGCTCCCAGTCCTCCGCCGGGGTGCCGTAGAGCTCGCCGAGCTGCGCGCGGGCGCTCTTGTCGAGCAGCGCGGGCGATTCGCCGGCGGCCGCACCGAGGACCGTGGACGTGACGAGCGAACGGCCCGCCGGGCTGCGCCGGGGGTCCGCCGCGCTGACCACGACGGTGTGCGCCACGGGCCCGGTCCGGTCGGCGTCGAGCAGGAGTACCGGCTCCGGGCACGGCGGCTCGGGGGCGGCGTGGTGCAGCACGGTCACCGGATGGAAGCCGGGCAGCCGCAGCCCGGGCAGCAGCTCGGCGGCGGCACGGGCGCCGGTGGCCACGACGACGGCGCGGCAGGCGATCTCGCCCTGTGTGTCGGTGGTGACGGAGCTGGTGGCGGCGGACACGGCCCGCACCCCCGTCCGCACGGTGCCCGGCGGGAGGGCCGCGGCGAGGAGACCGGTCAGGGCGGCCGTGCCGCCCTCGACGAGGCCGAGCCGGCCCCGGGCGTAGCCGCGCAGCGCGAGATCGGCGCAGCGGCCGGAGGTGGTCAGCTCCGGGTCGTTGAGAAGCGCGGTGAGCAGCGGACGGAGGTAGCCGTCGACGGTGCGGGGCGGCAGACCGCGGCTGCCGGGAAACGCGGCGGCGGGCAGCTCCGGCCGGGCCAGCAGCCGCTCGGTGGAGGTGCCGGCCAGCCGGTTGAGGTAACCGGCGAGCCGGGCCTGGTCAAGGGCGTTCGCGCGGGCGGTCCGTGGCGCGCGGGGCGCACGGAGGGCGCGCGGGGCGCGTGCGGCACCGGCCAGGGCACGGGCCGCGGCTCGGGTGCCCCGCGCGATCCGGGGCTCGGCGTACCGGTGGACGCGGCCCCCGCTGCGCACCAGCAGACCGGGGGAGAGCGGACGCAGGACGAGATCCGTCAGTTCGGGGGCGCACGCCAGCGCGGGCAGCGAGGAATCCAGCAGCCGCCCCGGGCGGTCGAGCCGGAAGCCGCCGGTCTCCTCGGTGGCCATCCGGCCGCCGATCCGGGGCGACGCCTCCAGGACCGTCACCTCCAGGCCCGCGCGGCTGAGCCGGGCCGCCGCCGTGAGCCCCGCCAGTCCGGCGCCGACCACGACGACGTCCGTCCGGTCCGCGCCGCCGTGTCCACTGCCGTTCCGCGCGCTGCTCCGCTGTGCGGTGTCCTGCCGCGCGGTGCTCTGCTGTGCGCTCTGATGTGCGGTGCTGAGCACGTGCCCTCCCCGAGGTCGGCTGTGTCCCCTCACCGGGTCACCTGCGGTCGCTGGAGACCTCATGCCCTCAACCGGCGACGGCAATACCCGGCTTCCCCTTCGACCCGAGCCTAGGAACGATCGCCGTCCGGCGCAGTCGCGCACCAACCGGGCACAGGTGCACGGGTGTTGGGGGAAGAGCGCCGGTGGGTGCTCAGCGCAGCGCGGCCCGGATCGCGCCCTCCACGGTCGGGTGGGCGAAGGTGAAGCCGGAGCCGAGCAGTCTGCGCGGCACCACGCGCTGGCTGCTCAGCACGTCCTCGGCGAACTCGCCCAGGGCCAGGCGCAGGGCGGGCGCGGGGGCGGTGGCGAGCGTCGGCCGCCGCAGCACCCGGCCCATCGCGGCCGTCACCTCCCGGTTGGTGACGGGCTCGGGCGCGGTGAGGTTGACGGGACCGGAGAGCGAGCCGGTGCCGATGATGTGCCGCAGCGCGGCGATGTGGTCGTCCAGGGCGATGAAGCTCCAGTACTGCCGGCCGCTGCCGAGGCGCCCGCCGAGGCCGGCTCTGAAGAGCGGGAACAGCCGCCCCCAGGCGCCGCCCTCGCGTGCCACCACCAGTCCGGTCCGGGCGAACGCCGTCCGGACGCCGGCCTCCTCGGCGGGCGCCGCCGCGGCCTCCCACTCCTGGCAGACGTCCGCCAGGAAGCCCTCACCGGGCGGCGCGCTCTCGTCGGTCACGCGGTCGCCCGTGTCGCCGTAGTAGCCGATGGCGGTGCCGCAGACGAGGACGGGCGGCGGGGTGTCCAGCGCGGCCAGGGCGCGGGCGATCGTGGCGGTGCCGAGCACGCGGCTGTCCCGGATCGTCTTCTTGTAGCCCTCCGTCCACCGGTGCCCGGCGACTCCCGCGCCCGCGAGGTGCACCACGGCGTCGCAGCCGCTGAACGCGCCGGCGTCCACGGAGCCCCCTTCCGGGTCCCACCGCGCCTCGTCCGGCGCCCGGGGAGGCCGGCGCACCAGCCGTACGGTCTCGTGCCCTCCCTCGGCGCGCAGGGAGCGGAGCAGGGCCGAACCGATGAGACCGGACGCGCCGGTGATCGCGATACGCATGGGCCCATCCTGCCCCCGCAACAAGGGTGGTGACGGGTATTGGGCGGCGGTGGCACAGTGACGTCCATGTCCGAACCGCTCATACGTCCGGTTCACCCGGTGACCGTCCGCCCCGCCGTTCCCGTCGACGGCGCGGCGCTCGGCGACCTCGACCGCCGCGTCTGGTCGCGGCTGCACTCCGTACAGCCGGAACCTCCCGCTCGGGGCGCACCCTTCTTCGACGCGGCCCATCCGCCGGAGGACCTGCTCGTCGCCGAGATCCAGGCGCGGATCGCCGGCTACATCCGGCTGGTGCCGCCGACCCGGCTGCCGTCCAACGCCCACGTCCGGCAGATCCAGGGCCTGGCCGTCGACACCTGGGCGCGCGGCCGGGGGGTCGCCCGGACGCTCCTCGACGCGGCCTGCGACGAGGCGCGGCGGCAGGGCGCGGTCCGGATCACGCTGCGGGTGCTGGGCCACAACACACCGGCCCGGCGGCTGTACGCGTCAGCGGGGTTCGCCGTGGAGGGCGTGCTGCCGGGCGAGTTCCTGCTGGGCGGGGAGTACGCCGACGACGTCCTGATGGGGCGCTCACTGCGGCCGGAGGACGGCTGAGAGCGGCGCGGGACGGCCGGGGCGGCTGAGCGCGGCGCGGGGCGGCCGGCCGCCGGGCCGTCGCCCTCACCCTGACCCCCTCACCCTCACCCTCACCCTCACCCTCCGGGCGGGAACCGCTCGGTGAGGGCCGGCAAGCGCTCCGCCGGCGCCGCGGGGTCCCGGAAGTCGATGGGGGTGCCCTCGGGCTCGGCCGGCTGTTCGGGCAGCCCGAGGTCCGGCAGCTCGACCGCGGTGAGCTGCTCGTACGCCTCGTAGGGCGCGTAGCCGAGCTCCTCCCCGTCCCCGTCGAGCTCGGCGTCGAAGTCGTCCAGCAGCTCCGCCAGAGCGTCCGGATCGTGCAGCGCGCCCTCGAACACCTGCCGCCCCTGGCCGATCAGCCAGCAGCGGAAGCCGTCGAACGCCTCCTCGCCGGTGTCGCCCAGCAGCAGCCAGGCGGCGGCCCACAGATCCCAGTGGTATGCGCGGGCCAGCCGGGACTCGAAGTGCCGGGCGAAGTCCACCACCGATTCCGGGTCCAGCAGCACCAGCCGTTCCACCAGTGCGTCCGCCTGCTCCACCGGGTCCCCGCCGGCGGCCTCGCGGGAGCTGTCGACGATCGCCCAGAACTCCGTCTCGTCCATCACCGGACCAGCATCGGCCCTGGCCACCCGCCGCGCACGCGCAGCATGCCGGATGCGGCCGTGTCGTTACAGGCCGGGCGGATCAGCCGGTAATCGGGGCAGGCACGGCCGGGCCGTTCGGGGGGCCCGGGGCGCCCGGAGCAGGACACGGCGCGGCCGCCCGGGAAAAGACGACAGGAGATGTCCGCATTGCCTGTCAGGGTCGTGCCGTCCGTACGGAGACGGAACCCGTGCGGACGGTACGGACAGCGAGAGGACCGGCACAGGTGAACGAACAGGGCAGACTGGCGGGCCGGGTGGCGCTCGTCGCGGGAGCCACCCGCGGCGCGGGACGCGCCATCGCCGTACAACTGGGGGCCGAGGGCGCGACGGTCTATGTGACCGGCCGCACCACGCGGGAGCGGCGCAGCGAGGTGGGCCGCCCGGAGACCATCGAGGAGACCGCCGAACTCGTGACCGCCGCGGGCGGCCGGGGCGTCGCGGTACCCACCGACCACTTGGAGCGGGAGCAGGTCCGCGCGCTGACCGAGCGCGTCGACCGGGAGCAGGGGCGGCTGGACGTCCTCGTCAACGACATCTGGGGCGGCGAGCACCTGATCGACTTCGGGAAGAAGATGTGGGAGATCGGGCTGGACCGCGGTCTGCGCATGCTGCGGCTGGGCGTCGAGAGCCACCTCGTCACCAGCCACTACGCGCTGCCGCTGCTGATCCGCCGCCCCGGCGGGCTGCTGGTGGAGATCACCGACGGCACCGCCGAGACCAACAAGGACTACCGCGAGAGCCTCTACTACGACCTCACCAAGTACGCGCCCCTGCGGATGGCCCTCGGCCTCGGCACGGAGCTGGAGGAGTACGGCTGCACGGCGGTCGCCGTCACGCCCGGCTTCCTCCGCTCCGAGCAGATGCTCGACCACTTCGGGGTGACGGAGGAGAACTGGCGGGACGGGGTGGCGAAGGAACCGGCTTTCGCCATCTCGGAGTCCCCCGTGTTCGTCGGCCGGGCCGTCGCCGCGCTGGCCGCCGACCCGGAGATGGCGCGCTGGAACGGGCAGTCGCTCTCCAGCGGGCAGCTCTCCCGGGTCTACGGCTTCACGGACGCCGACGGCACCCGGCCGGACGCCTGGCGGTACATCGAGGAGGTGACGAAGGGCGGCCGGAAGGCGGACGACGCTGAGTACCGCTGAGCGGCGGCTGCGGCTGCGGCCGGGGTCCGATGCCCCCAGCCCGGGGCCGGCCCCCGGCTACCGTCCGTACAGCGCCGCCGCGGCGGCCGCCGCCTCCGCGAAGCGGGCGCGCAGCTCCGGCGGCTCCAGCAGTTCCGCCTCCGGGCCCAGGGCGAGCAGTTGGTCGTGGGCGACGTCGAGCGACTCCACGGGCAGGGTGACGGTGATCCGGCCCTGCCCGTCGGGCTGCCCGGCCGCGGCGAGGGCCTCCCGCGCCGCGGCCCGGTCCGTGACGTGGGGCAGCTTCCGCGCCCCGGCCGCGGAGAGCCGCAGGACGACCGTGTCGCGCAGGATCGCCCGGGCGAATTCGGCGGCCCGCTCCCGCCAGAAGCCCGGCAGGTCGAACTCCTCGTCCCGGACGAACCGTTCCTCCGAGACGGTGACGGAGCCGAAGCGCTCCACGCGGTAGACCCGGTACGCCCGGTCTCCGGCCGCCGCACCCGGGTCCGGCTCCGCCCCCGGCTTCGTATGCGCTTCCGCGCGGGGCTTCTCGCCGGACGTCGGGGCCCCCTTGCCACCGGGACCGGGGCCGGGGCCCGGGCCGGGTTCCGCACCGCTCCCGTCACCGGTGCCCGCACCCGGAGTCTCGTCATCCGGTACGCCCGGGCTCCCGCCCGGCGTGCGGTCCGGCTCGCTGCCGCGGCCCCCGACCGCTCTCGCGCCGGCCCCCGCGGCCCCGCCGCCGGTCTCCGCGCCCGGGGCCCCGGGCAGCCCGGGGCGGGGCGCCGGGACCGCCCTCGGCGGCAGGGAGCGGCCCCCGGCCGCCGGCCGGGCCGCCAGGTACCAGACGCCCGCCTTGAGGACGAGCCCGTACGGCTCCAGGGTGCGTTCCACCTCGGTGCCGCCGGCCTCCGCCCGGCGCCGGTAGCGGGCCGTCAGCAGCCGGTCGCCCCACACCGCCTCCGCGATCAGCGGGAGCGCGTCCGGGGTGGCGGGCTCCTGCCACCAGCCCGGCGCGTCCAGATGGAAGCGCTGCGCCGCGCTCGCGGGGGCGTCGCTCAGGTCGGGCAGCAGGGCGGCGGCCACCTTCAGCCGGGCCGCCGAGGCGGTGTCCGCCAGGCCCATGTCACGGAGCGCGGAGGGCACCCCGGAGAGGAACAGCGTCTCCGCCTCGCCGCGGCCGAGGCCGGTCAGCCGGGTGCGGTAGCCGCCGATGAGCCGGTAGCCGCCGACCCGGCCCCGCGCCGCGTAGACGGGGACCCCGGCCTCCGAGAGCGCCAGCACGTCCCGGCCGACAGTCCGTTCGGACACCTCCAGCTCCCGCGCCAGTTCGGCCCCCGTCATCGACGGCCGGGACTGGAGGAGCAGCACCATGCGGATCAACCGGGCGGCACGCATGGGCGCCATCATGCCGGGGGGCTCGCGGCCGGTCACGGGGGCCCGCGCCGTCCGCGCCGCGACGGCGGCCCCGCGCCCGGGTACGACGGCGCCCCCGCCCGGGCGGACCGGGACGGGGGCGCCGTCGTAGCGGCGGCCGGAGGGCCGCTGAGCCCTTACAGGCCGAGGTCGCTCTCGAACGCGCCTTCTTCCAGGCGGGTCTTGAGGGTCCCCAGGAAGCGGGCCGCGTCGGCACCGTCCACCAGCCGGTGGTCGTACGTCAGGGCGAGGTAGACCATGTCGCGGATGGCGATGGACTCGCCCTCCGGGGTGTCCACCACGACCGGGCGCCGGACCGTCGCCCCGATGGCCAGCATCCCGACCTGCGGCTGGTTGAGGATCGGGGTGTCGAACAGCGCGCCGCGCGAGCCGGTGTTGGTCACCGTGAAGGTGCCGCCCGACAGCTCGTCCGGCTTGAGGCCGCCGTTGCGGGTGCGGTGGGCCAGGTCGGCGGTCTTCTTGGCGATGCCGGCCAGGTTCAGGTCACCCGCGTTGTCGATGACCGGGACGAAGAGGCCCTTCTCCGTGTCCACCGCGATGCCGATGTTCTCGGTGTCGTGGTAGGTGATGGTCTCGTCGTCGTTGATCCTGGCGTTGACGGCCGGGTGGACCTTCAGCGCCTCGGTGACGGCCTTCACGAAGAACGGCATCGGGGAGAGCTTGACGCCCTCGCGCGCCAGGAACTGCTCCTTGGCCCGCGCCCGGAGCCGCATGACGCGGGTGACGTCCGCCTCGATCACGGTCGTCAGCTGCGCCGAGACCTTCAGGGACTCGGTCATGTGCTTGGCCGTGGCCTTGCGGATCCGGCTCATCTTCACCGTCTGGCCGCGCAGCGGCGACGGCTCCACCGGGGCGGCGGCCTTCGGGGCCGGCGCGGCGGCGGCCGGAGCCGCGGCCTTGGCGGCCTCGGCGGCGGCGATGACGTCCTGCTTGCGGATCCGGCCACCGACACCGGTGCCCTTGACCGAGGACAGGTCCACACCGTGCTCGGCGGCGAGCTTGCGCACCAGCGGGGTGACGTACGCGCCCTCACCGCCGGCCGGGGCGGCGGCCTGCGGAGCCGGCGCGGGGGCCGGGGCCGGCGCGGGGGCGGCCGGCTGCGGTTCCGGAGCCGGGGCCTCGGCGCGCTGCGGGGCGGGGGCCTGCGGGGCCTGCGGAGCCGGGGCGGGCTCCGGCGCGGGCTCGGGAGCCGGGGCCGGGGCGGGAGCGGGGGCCTCCTGCTTCGGGGCCTCCTGCGCCGGCGCGGGGGCCGGGGCGGGGGCGGCGGCCGGGGCCTGGCCGGCCGCACCGATGACGGCCAGCTTGGCGCCGACCTCAGCGGTCTCGTCCTCGCCGACCAGGATCTCCAGCAGGGTGCCGGCGGCGGGCGACGGGATCTCGGTGTCGACCTTGTCCGTGGAGACCTCCAGCAGCGGCTCGTCGGCCTCGACCGACTCGCCGACCTCCTTCAGCCACCGGGTGACGGTGCCCTCGGTCACGGACTCGCCCAGGGCGGGCAGCGTGACCGGGGTGCCCTCGGCGGCCCCGCCGGACGGCGCCGGAGCGGCCTGCTGCTGCGGGGCCTCGGCCTGCGGAGCCGGGGCCGGCTCGGGCTCCGGCTGCGCCTCGGCCGCCGGGGCGGCCTCGGCGGCCGGGGCCGCGGTCTCGGCCGGGGCGCCGGAACCGTCGTCGATGACGGCCAGTTCGGCGCCGACCTCGACGGTCTCGTCCTCGGCCACCTTGATGGAGGAGAGAACACCGGCCGCCGGGGCCGGGATCTCGGTGTCGACCTTGTCGGTCGAGACCTCGAGCAGCGGCTCGTCGGCCTCGACACGTTCACCCTCGGCCTTCAGCCATCGGGTGACGGTGCCCTCGGTCACGCTCTCGCCGAGCGCCGGGAGGGTTACGGAAACCGCCATGGTTTCGGTTGCTCCTATCGAATGGTGCGGATGTGGGCGCGCCCGGGATCAGTCGTGGGAGTGCAGCGGCTTGCCGGCCAGTGCCAGGTGGGCCTCGCCGAGCGCCTCGTTCTGCGTGGGGTGGGCGTGGACCAGCTGGGCGACCTCGGCCGGCAGCGCCTCCCAGTTGTAGATCAGCTGCGCTTCCCCGATCTGTTCGCCCATCCGGTCACCGACCATGTGGACGCCGACCACGGCGCCGTCCCGCACCTGGACGAGCTTGATCTCGCCCGCGGTCTTCAGGATCTTGCTCTTGCCGTTGCCGCCGAGGTTGTACTTGAGGGCGACGACCTTGTCGGCACCGTACATCTCCTTGGCCTTCGCCTCGGTGACGCCGACGGAGGCGACCTCGGGGTGGGAGTAGGTGACGCGCGGCACGCCGTCGTAGTCGATCGGCACGGTCTTCAGCCCGGCCAGCCGCTCCGCGACGAGGATGCCCTCGGCGAAGCCCACGTGCGCCAGCTGGAGGGTCGGGACGAGGTCGCCGACGGCGGAGATCGTGGGGACGTTGGTCCGCATGTACTCGTCGACGAGGACGTAGCCGCGGTCCATGTTGACCCCGGCCTCCTCGTAGCCGAGGCCCTGCGAGACCGGGCCGCGGCCGACGGCGACGAGCAGCAGCTCGGCCTCGAACGTCTTGCCGTTCTCCAGGGAGACCTTCACGCCGTCGTTCGTGTACTCGACGCCCGAGAAGCGGGAGCCGAGCGAGAAGTTGATGCCGCGCTTGCGGAAGGCGCGCTCCAGCAGCTTGGAGCTGTTCTCGTCCTCGACGGGGACGAGGTGCGGGAGCGCCTCGACGATGGTCACGTCCGTGCCGAAGGACTTCCACGCGGAGGCGAACTCACAGCCGATGACGCCGCCGCCGAGGACGACCACCGACTTGGGCACCCGGTCCAGGCCCAGCGCGTGGTCCGAGGAGATGACGCGGTTGCCGTCGATCTCCAGGCCCGGCAGGGACTTCGGCACCGAGCCGGTCGCCAGCAGCACGTGCCGGCCCTCGTAGCGCTGCCCGTCCACGTCCACCGAGGTGGGCGACGACAGCCGGCCCTCGCCGGTGACGTACGTCACCTTGCGGGAGGCGACCAGGCCCTGCAGGCCCTTGTACAGGCCGGAGACCACACCGTCCTTGTACTTGTTCACGCCCGCCATGTCGATGCCGTCGAACGAGGTCCGGACACCGAACGAGGCGCCGTCGCGGGCCTGGTCGGCGATCTCACCGGCGTGCAGCAGAGCCTTCGTGGGGATGCAGCCGCGGTGCAGACAGGTGCCGCCGAGCTTGTCCTTCTCGATGAGTGCGACGTCCAGGCCCAGCTGCGCCCCGCGCAGGGCGGCGGCGTAGCCACCGCTGCCGCCGCCGAGGATCACTAGGTCGAAAACGGTGCTGGCGTCGTTCGCCACGTCACGTCCTCCATGCATGGGTGCGCCGGAGCCGGTCTTCCGAGACCGGGCGGCGGCTGTTGTTCGGCCGCTGAGTTCTCAAGCCCGTCCGTCTGGCTCGCTCGGTATGTGAGCCGGGGCCCTGTCCTGCCGAGACAACATCTTCGCATTTGTTGACGGCCGACGGGACGCGGGGCCGGTCCTCGGGACGCCCGTCCGGCCGAGGCGGGAGGTTACTCGCGCGTAGGGCCGGTGGGGGCGGGCCGCGGCGCCCGGTGGACACTGGTTGGTTGCCCGGACACCTGCCCCGGAGGGGCCGGGGGATGCCCCCGCGGATTTCGTTCAGGGCGAACGGACGGGCGAACGCGGGGCCGTCCCGGAACGGCGCCGGCCGCCGCCGGACCGGGGGTGCCGGTCCGGCGGCGGCCGGTGGTGCCCGGCGCGGAGCGGGCGCCGGGTGCGGAGTGCGCGCGTGCCGTCAGCCCAGGTCGCCCGCCGCGGTGTGCTCGGCCAGCCGCACCAGCGTGCGGACCGCCGAACCCGTGCCGCCCTTCGGGGTGTAGCCGTACGGGGCGCCTTCGTGGAAGGCGGGGCCCGCGATGTCCAGGTGCGCCCAGGTGATGCCCTCGCCCACGAACTCCTTCAGGAAGAGACCGGCGACGAGGCCGCCGCCCATCCGCTCGCCCATGTTGGCGATGTCGGCCACCGGGGAGTCCATCCCCTTGCGGAGCTCCGCCGGCATCGGCATCGGCCAGGACTGTTCGCCGGCCTCCTGGGAGATCTCGTGCAGCGAGGTCCGGAAGGCGTCGTCGTTCGCCATGATCCCGAAGGTGCGGCTGCCCAGCGCCAGCATCATCGCGCCGGTGAGCGTCGCCACGTCCACGATCGCGTCCGGCTTCTCCTCCGAGGCGCGGGCCAGCGCGTCCGCCAGCACCAGCCGGCCCTCGGCGTCGGTGTTCAGCACCTCGACGGTCTTGCCGCTGTACATCCGCAGCACGTCGCCGGGGCGGGTCGCGGAGCCCGACGGCATGTTCTCGGCCAGCGCCAGCCAGCCGGTGACGTTGACCGCGAGGCCCAGCCGCGCGGCCGCCACGACGGCGGCGAACACGGCGGCCGCACCGCTCATGTCGCACTTCATCGTCTCGTTGTGGCCGGCCGGCTTGAGGGAGATGCCGCCCGAGTCGTAGGTGATCCCCTTGCCGACCAGGGCGAGGGTCTTCTTGGCCTTGCCGTGCGTGTACGCGACCCGGACCAGCCGCGGCGGGTTCTCCGAGCCCTTGCCGACGCCGAGGATGCCGCCGTAGCCGCCCTTGGCGAGCGCCTTCTCGTCCAGTACCTCGACCTTCAGGCCGTGCTCCTTGGCCGCTTCCTGCACGGAGGCGGTGAAGGACTTCGGGTGGAGGTCGTTGGGCGGCATGTTGATCAGGTCGCGTGCCCGGTTGACCTCGGCGGCCAGCGCCGTCGCGCGCTCCGCCGCCGCCTTGAACGCCTTGTCGCGCGGCTTGCCGCCGAGCAGGGTCACCTCGGCGAGGGGGGTGCTCTTGTCGTCCTTCTTCCGGCCGCCGGCCGGGGCGGAGCGGTAGGCGGTGAAGGTGTACGCGCCGAGCAGCGCGCCCTCCGCCACGGCCGCCGCGTCGTCCGCGTCCTCCATGGGCAGGGCGAACCCGCCCTTCTTGGCACCGGCCAGCGCGCGGGCCGCCGCACCCGCGGCCCGGCGGAGCACCTCGCCGTCGAAGCGGTCGCCCTCGGCCGGGGCGTCGCCGAGGCCGACCGCCAGCACGACCGGGGACTTGAGACCGGACGGCGCGGGGAGCTTCGTCACCTCGCCCTCGCCGCCGGTGGCGCCGAGCGTCTCCAGGACGGCGGCCAGCTTGCCGTCGTAGGCCTTCACCACGGCCTCGGCTCCGGCCGTGGTGACGGGCCCCTTGGCGCCCTTGGCCACGCCGACGACGATGGCGTCCGCGCGGAGCGCGGCCGGGGACGAAGTGCTGAGAGTCAGTGCAGTCACGGTGGTGGGGTCTCTCTCTTCCGTTGAGTTCCTCGGCCGATGGATGGGCCGGCCGCGCCCGGGGCATCGTATGCGCCGGGTGGATCCCGGCCGCCGATGGACGGGCGTGGGGGGTGCTTCTCCGGGAACCCTAGCCCGCACCGGCGGGCCCGTTCAGCGCCCGGACACGGCCGCCGGGGCCCGGCCGGCCCTCCCGCCGCCGGGCCCCGGGCCGCGCGGGGCGGGGGAGCGGAGCGGTGCGGCACCGTACGGCAGTTGACGCCCCGGCGGGAGACGGCGCGACCGCCCGGCGGGGCGGCTGCCCGGCCGCCCCGCCGCCCGGTGGTGCGGTGGGGCGGCGTGTCCGGTGGGGCGGCGGTTGGTGCGTCCCGCGGTCCGGCGGTGCGTGCGGTGGTCCGGCGGTGCGTGCGGTGGTTCGGCGGTGCGTGCGGTGGTTCGGCGGTGCGTGCGGTGGTTCGGCGGTGCGGTGCGGTGGTGCGGCGGTCCGGCGGTGCCGTGCGGTGGTCCGGCGGTGCGGTGTCCGGTGGTGCGGCGGCGGAGCCGGACGGCCGCCCGGCGGCCGCTGAACGGCCCGCGGCGGGCGGTCCGTTGGTGGTGCGTCCCGGTGCGTCCCGGTGCGTCCCGGTGCGGGCGGTGCCGGGCAGCCGCGGAGGCCGCGTCCGGGACGGCTGTCCGGCCGGTGGCGCCGCGCGGGCACGGGCCCCGGACGGCTGGTCAGCCCAGGACGAGCACGATCAGGGCCACCGTCGCGGCCGTCTCGGCGAGGGCCCCGAAGACATCGCCCGTCACCCCGCCGAACCGTGACCGGCAGTGGCGGAGCAGGAGTTCGGCCGCGCCGAGACCCGCCAGGACGGCGAGCGCGGTCTGCGCGGCCGCCCACGGCCCGAAGACCGCCCCGGCCACCGCGCACACCGTCGTGGAGACCGCCGCCACCGTGAGCGCCGTCCGTACGGGGACCACGCCGGCGACCGCCGCGCCCAGCCCGTCCGGGCGGGCCGCGGGCACCCCGGCGCGGGAGGCGAGGGTGAGCGCGCAGCGGGCCGCCACGGCGGCCACGGCCGCGGCGGCCGCGCCGTGCGCCCAGCCGTCCGCGTACAGCTCGGCGAGGGCCGCGGTCTGCGCGAACAGCAGCAGGACGAGCGTGACGACCCCGAACGGGCCGATGTCCGGCTGCTTCATGATCCGCAGGGCGTCCTCGGCGGGTTTGCCGCTGCCCAGGCCGTCGGCGGTGTCGGCGAGGCCGTCCAGATGCAGCCCGCGGGTGAGCGCCGCCGGCAGGGCGACGGCGGCGACCGCGGCGAGCAGCGGGCCCGCGCCCAGCAGGAGCAGGATCCCGCCGAGCGCCCCCGCGCAGAGACCGAGGACGGCGCCGGCGACCGGGGCGCACACCATGCCGCCCCGCGCGGCGTCCCGGTCCCAGCGGGTGACGCGCACCGGCAGTGCCGTGAGTGTGCCGAAGGCGAACCGCAGGGCGTCCTCCGGAGTGGCCGGCCCGCCGGCGGGGGAGGGCGGCGGACCGGACGGGGGCGGAGGTGTGCCGGGCGGGAGTGCCGGATTCCCGTCCGGGGGGACCGGGTTCCCACCGGGCTGGGCGCTCTCGTCCCGCGGCTCCCGGGAGGCCGGCCTCTCGTCCGGGACGGCGGACTCCCGGTCCGGGGACGGGGAGTCACCGGCCGGGGAAGAAGTCTTGGCTGCCCGGGGGGCGGACAGCCCCGGGGTGTCCGGGGAGACGGGGTCCCCGCCGGGAGGTGCCGGCTCCATCTCCGAGGGCGCGGAGCCCCCGGCCGGGGAGACGGGAGCAGGGCCGCCGCCCGGGGGCGCGGGGCGGCGCGGGTCGTCGGCAGTCGGCTCGGTCACGGGGCGCAGGCTATCCGGCGCCCGGCCGCCCGCCAACGGCCGGTCTCGCACGGGGGAGCGGCCGGGGCCGTGCCTGGCGGGTGCGCCGGGGCGGGGCGACCGGGCCGGTGGAGGGCGTGGGGGTCACGGTCCGGCGCGCTGCGCGGTTCCGTCCCGATGCCCCGGCGCTCGTCGCCGTTCCGGACCGGGGCCGCGCTACGGGTGTCGCGGCGGCTTCTCCCGCCCGCGGCGCCGGCCGGGGCGTGCACGACAGGAGCGGAGGGTGGCGTGCGAGGCACCGCCCGGCCCTCCGGCGTCCGTTCCCGCGCGACAGACACCGTCGGGTCACCCCGGCGGGCGCGAGGCGCCGGCGGTTCCGGCTCGCCGTCCGTCAGGCCGTCCCGCCACCGGACGGTTCCCGGGCGGCCGGTGCCGCGTCGGGGGCCGGCGTGGAGCCGGGGTCCGAGTCCGGCTGGGATCCGGGGCCCGGGCCGGGTGCGGGACCCGGGGCGGGCTCCGGGGCCTCCGCCGGGTCCGGCCGCTCCTCGCGCCGTTCGGGGAGTTCCGCCAGCAGGGCGGCCGCCGCCTGCACCATCGGCAGGGCGAGCAGGCCGCCGGTGCCCTCGCCCGCCGT
Organism: Streptomyces albus subsp. albus; assembly: GCF_000719865.1. Taxonomy (GTDB): domain Bacteria; phylum Actinomycetota; class Actinomycetes; order Streptomycetales; family Streptomycetaceae; genus Streptomyces; species Streptomyces albus_E. The sequence continues at coordinate 200,996 of NZ_JOID01000005.1, read as the reverse complement.
CACGCCGTGGTCCAGCAGCGGGTCCATGGCCATCCGGTCCAGCGCCTTCTCCTGCGCGGGCTCGCCGCTCGCCTGGCCCGCCAGCCACCAGTCCGGGGCCCGGAAGGCAACCCGCTGACCGACCAGCGCGCAGGCGGCCGAGACGACCCCGTCCAGGATCACCGGTGTGCGGCGCACGGCGCACTGGAGCAGGAAGCCGGTCATGGCGGCGAGGTCCGCGCCGCCGGTGGCGGCCAGCAGTTCGAGCTGGTCGCCGAGGACGGGCCGGGCGCGGCGCAGCGCGTCGCGGATCGCCGCGCACTTGCGCATCCACGCCAGGTCGTCGATGCCCGCGCCGCCGCGGCCGGTCACCACGGAGGCGTCGGTGCCGCAGAGGGCGGCGATCAGGGTGCTCGCCGCGGTGGTGCCGCCGACGCTGAGGTCGCCGAGGACCACGAGGTCGGTGCCGGAGTCGGCCTCCTCGTCGGCGACGGCCATCCCGGCGCGGAACGCCTGTTCGGCCTCCTCGGAGGTGAGCGCGTTCTCGACGTCGATCCGGCCCGAGCCGCGCCGCACCCGGTGGCGTACGACCTCCTCGGGGAAGGCGCCGGGATCGCAGTCCAGGGACATGTCCACGACCCGTATCCCGGCACCGAAGCGCCGGGCCAGGACGGCCGCCGGGCTCTCCCCGTCGAGGACGGCGCGCACGAGGCGGTGCGCGCTCCCGGCGGGCCGGCCGGAGACGCCCAGCGCGGCCACTCCGTGGTCCCCGGCGAAGAGCACGAGGCGGGGGCGTTCGACCGGCCTGACGGTGACGGAGTGCTGAGCGGCGGCGAGCCACTCGCCGAGATCGTCCAGCCGTCCGAGGGCCCCGGGCCGGACGGCCAGCCGCTCCCTGCGCTCTTCGGCGTCGCGCCGTACGCCGGAGTCGGGGCGCTCGATCAGATTGCCGAAGTCATCGAGATTCAGACCGCTCATCCGCCGAACCCTACCCTCGCCGGGCGCACGCCAGGGCGCCGCGGGGCGAGGTCCCGCCACGGGTGCGGAACGGCGGCGCGGACGGCGCCCGAGCGGCTGGTGCGGGCAGTGTCGCGCGCCGTGTCACCCGACCGGTGAGAGGCGGCTGCCGGCCCCCGCCCACGACACGGAAGGCGGCGCCGGGCGACCTGCCCGGCCGCGTCCCCGCCGCGCTCCCGGCCGGGCGCACGGGAACCCCGGTGCCGTGCCCTTGGGGACGCCGGCCGCGCCTCAGCCGCGCAGGGGCAGGGCCTGGCCGGCGACCACCAGCAGCACGTGCTCGCACTCCGCCGCCACGGCCGCGTTGAGCCGGCCCAGTTCGTCCCGGAAGCGCCGCCCCGAGGCGGTGGCCGGTACGACGCCCGAGCCCACCTCGTTCGAGACGGCCACGACGGTGCGCCGGGTGGCGCGGAGGGCGGACACCAGTTCCTCCGTCCGCTCCCCCAGGGCGCGTTGGGCGCCGCCGGCGGCCCAGGCCCCGTCGTCCCAGGCGTTCACCGCGTCCATCGTGTGCGTCAGCCACAGCGCGAGGCAGTCGATCAGCAGCGGGGGGCCGTCACCCGCCAGCAGCGGCACCAGGTCGCAGGTCTCGGTGGTCCGCCAGCCGTCCGGCCGGCGCTCGCGGTGCAGCGCCACCCGCTCCGCCCACTCCCGGTCCCCGGCGCGGGTGCCGCCCGTCGCGACGTACAGCACCTCCGGGAACGACTCCAGCCGCCGCTCCGCCTCCGCCGACTTGCCGGACCGGGCGCCGCCCAGCACGAGCGTGCGCCGCGGCGGGGCGGTGAGCGCGGGGTGCTCGCCGGCGCTGAGCGTCGTGCCGTCCGGTACGGTCCGGGCGCCCGCCGCCGCCAGCCGCCGGTGCAGCTCGGCGCCCGGCGGCGTCCCGTGGCCGAGGTGCACGCCGATGACGTCGGTGCCGGCCGCGACCGCCCCGGCCGCCCGCAGCCGCGCCAGCGCCCCGGGCCGGCCCAGGACGTCGAGCAGCACCACGTCGTACGGAGCCGCGCGCGGCGGCGGTTCCGCCGGTGCCGCGCCCGGCGGCAGGTACAGCAGCCCGTCGCCGTCCGGCCCCGTCACCGAGTAGCCGGTGCCCGGGGCGTCCACCGCGACCGCCCGCACCCGGTGCCCGCTGATCAGCGCCAGCTCGCGGCCCTCCGGCACCCGCCCGGGAGCGGGCAGGCCGGCGGGCACCCCGGCGGCCGGGCCGGTGCGCGGATGCGAGAGCAGCACCTGCCGTACGCCGCGCAGGGAGTGACCGGCACGGGCGGCGGCCGGCACGGCGTCCGGGGTCAGGTCGAGCAGGAGGGCGCCGTCGACGAAAACCGAGGTGGCGGTCCGGGCGTCCGCGCGGACGGCGCTCGCGCAGGACGCGCAGGGGCAGCCTGGGAGCGGCAGTCCGTCCGGGGCACCGGTGCCGAGGAGAGTGAGTTCCACGCCCTGATCCTCTCGCCTCCCCGGACCGGTGGCGCGCGTGGCCTGCCGGGAGCGCCCCGGCGCGCCCCCGCCCGTCCCACGATGGGGCGAGGCACCCCGGCGGCCGGGCCGCCCGGGGCAGGGGAGGGCACCGGCACGGCCGCCGCATAGGGTGGGCGCAGCACCTCATCACAGGAGCCGGCAGCCGGGAGGCGTACATGGCGTGGACGTGGCGGTTCGAGAAGTCCGACGGGACGGAGACGGCACCCGCGGTCGAGCCGGGCGAGTTCAGCACCCAGGGCGACGCGGAGTCCTGGATCGGCGAAGTGTGGAAGGAACTCCTGGAGGGCGGCACCGAGCAGGTGACCCTCTTCGAGGACGGCACGGAGGTCTACGGCCCGATGAGCCTCAGCGCCGCCGAGGGCTGACCGGGCACGGCGGCGCGGGCCCCGGGCACGCCGGCGGCGTACCCGGTGGGCCGTGCCGTCAACCGGCCGGGGCCGCCCGGCGGACCGGACCCTGCGGCCGGGCCCACGTTCTCCGGGGGCGGGAGGCGGGGGTTTGTAACAAGCCGGGCCTCGGGCAACCGCCAAGTCGTTCTCGCCCCCACCGGCACCCCGCCCCGGACCGCGCGGCGCGCCCAGCGGACTACGCGTCCGTCACCGCTTCCCAGCCCGGCGCCCCGCGGACCCCGCACAGATGCAGCAGCGCCGCCACCGAGCGGTAGGGGTCCGTGCGCCCCGCCCGGTCCTCGGCGGCCAGCATCAGTTCCAGCTCCCGGACATCGCCGGGATGCGCGTTGTCGGCCACCTGGTCGGTGAGGACCCGTACCCCGTACCAGGCGTGCAGCGGGGCCCCGATCCCGGAGAGCGTGGCGGTGACCGCGTCGAGCCGGTCGGCGCGGGCCGTGCGGCCGGCCCGGGTGGCGTAGGTGCCGGCGTTGAACGAGGCGAGCGCGGTCTCCCAGTCGCCCGCCAGCCCCGGGCGCATGGCCAGCGCGTCGGCGTTCCGTACGAGGAGCGACAGCAGGCCGCCGGGTGCCAGCACCCGGGCGAGGCCGGCGAGTAACGGATCGGGCTGCTCCGTGTACATCAGCACCCCGTGGCAGAGCACCACGTCGAAACTGCCGGGCAGGAAGTGCACGCCGGTCTCCCGGCTGTCGCCCTCGATCAGCTTGAACCGCTCGCGTATGCCCTCGGGTTCGGCGGCCAGCGCGGTGCGCACGGCCTTGATCAGCGGCGCGTGGGACTCCAGGCCGGTGATCCGGTGGCCGGCCCGGGCCAGCCGCAGCGCCTGCGTGCCGTGCCCGAGGCCCACGTCGAGCACCCGGAGCCGCTGCCCGACCGGGAAGCGCGCGGCGATCTGCTCCTCCAGCTGCCGGGCCACGAGCTCCCGGCGGACGATGGTGCGGATCCCCTCCGGACCGCCGAGCCAGTTCGCCGCCCCCTCGGGCTGCCAGCCGGCCTCGGCCGTCGTCCGCCCCGCCCCCGTGGCACTGTCCGTGCTCAGGGCCGCTCTCCGCGCTTGACCTGCGGCTTCGGCAGCCGGAGCCGCCGCATCTGCAGGCTGCGCATCAGGGCGTAGGCCACGGCTCCGCGGCGGGGCTGGTCCGGGAAGCGGGCGGCCAGCTGCTTGCGCAGGCGGATCCCGATGCCGATGGAGTCGATCACGATCATCACGATGACGCCCATCCACAGCAGCAGCGAGGCGTTCTTGACCTGCATCGACGGGAGCATGCTCAGAATGAGGATGATCACCGCCAGCGGCAGGAAGAACTCCGCGACGCAGAACCGGGAGTCGACGAAGTCACGGGCGAAGCGCCGGACCGGGCCCTTGTCCCGGGCGGGCAGATAGCGCTCGTCACCACTGGCGAGGGCCTCGCGCTGCCGGGCGAGGTCCGCGCGGCGGGCCTCGCGGGCGCGCTTGGCGGCCTCCTTGCGGTTGGCCGGCGTCGTGGCCACGGTGCGGCGCTGCGACTGGGCGACCGCGCGCTTGGGCGTGGGCCGGCCCTTGGGGGCCTGCGGGTCGCGGGGCTGCTTGGAGCTCGCGGCCACCCGGGGGGTGGCGGCCTGCTCATCCTTGGAACGGCTACGGAACACGAAACCCAAGGGTACGGGGTCCCCGGGGGCGGGCCCCAGCCCGCACCGGGCACGATCCGGCAACGGTCGGCCGGCGGGGCCGCGAAGCCGGGATGCCGGGCCGTCCTCCCGGGGGCGCGGCGGACGGGGTACCAGACCCCTGGGGCCACGGTCTACTCCCTGCGCCGGAGAAGGCCGTCCCGTGATCGTCCTGCAGGATGAGCGCATCCGCGGCCGATCAATGCGGTAATGGATGCAGGGCCCTTACTGTGGGTCCGAGGACTGCCCGAGGACGAGCCCGGAGAAGGGGGCGCGCGAGACCCATGAGCGGTGTCATGAAGCGGATGGGGATGTTGTTCCGCGCGAAGGCCAACAAAGCCCTGGACCGGGCGGAGGACCCGCGCGAGACCCTCGACTACTCGTATCAGAAGCAGCTGGAGCTGCTGCAGAAGGTCCGCCGCGGCGTCGCGGACGTCGCCACCTCCCGCAAGCGGCTGGAGCTGCAGCTCGGCCAGCTGCAGAACCAGTCGGGCAAGCTGGAGGACCAGGGCCGCAAGGCGCTCGCCCTCGGCCGGGAGGACCTCGCCCGCGAGGCGCTGTCCCGCCGGGCCGCGCTCCAGCAGCAGGTGACGGATCTGGAGACCCAGCACCAGACCCTGCAGAGCGAGGAGGAGAAGCTCACCCTCGCCGCCCAGCGGCTGCAGGCCAAGGTCGACGCCTTCCGTACGAAGAAGGAGACCATCAAGGCCACCTACACCGCGGCCCAGGCGCAGACCCGGATCGGTGAGGCCTTCTCGGGCATCTCCGAGGAGATGGGCGACGTCGGCCTGGCGATCCAGCGCGCCGAGGACAAGACCGCGCAGCTCCAGGCGCGGGCCGGAGCGATCGACGAGCTGATGGCGTCCGGGGCCCTCGACGACCCGACGGGCATGGCGAAGGACGACATCGCGGCCGAGCTGGACCGGCTCTCCGGCGGCACGGACGTGGAGCTGGAGCTCCAGCGGATGAAGGCGGAGCTGGCCGGCGGCAGCGCCCAGCAGCAGGCCATCGAGAGCGGCCAGGCCCAGGGGCAGCAGACTCAGCAGCCCCAGCAGGCGCCGCAGGCCCAGCAGCCGCAGAATCAGCAGCAGACCCCGCCGGACTTCGGCAAGCACTGACCAGCGGGGCACGCACAGCGGGGCACGGACAGCAGGGCACCGGACAGCAGGCGCCGGGAACCGGGAGCGGCCCCGGCGGGCCGGCAGCGGCAGAGGAGGCCGTCGTGATCGTACGGATCATGGGTGAGGGGCAGGTGAGGCTGGCCGACAGCCACTTCGCCGAGCTCGACAAGCTGGACGACGAGCTGCTCGCGGAGATGGAGGGCGGCGACGAACCGGGCTTCCGCCGCACCCTCCACGCACTGCTCGACGCCGTACGGCAGTTCGGCGAGCCGCTGCCGGACGACGCCCTGGAGCCCTCCGAGCTGATCCTTCCGTCGCCCGACGCGACCCTGGACGAGGTCCGGGAGATGCTGGGCGACGAAGGGCTCATCCCGACCTGATCCGGGGGCGGGTCCCCGCTGGCCCCCCGGCCGCCGGCCCCGGTGCCACGGGTACCGGGACCGGGCCGGTCCTGGGCGGCCGCCGGACCCCGTACGGTTCCTGTTGTGACAACCCTCGCCGCCGGTCCGGGCATGGCCCGTTCGCAGCGCTGGCTGCGCTCGCACCCCCTCGCGTTCGACGCCGCGCTCGCCGGTGTCGTCCTCGTCCTCGTCCTCGTCAGCCTCGCGGTGGACCACAAGCCGTACGGGCAGCCCCGGTTCGGGGAGCGCACCCCCGAGGTCTCCAGCGTCCTCATCGCCGTGCTCGCCTGCTCGGCGCTGATCCTGCGCCGCCGGATGCCGGCCCGCGTCCTCGGCTGCACCAGCGCGCTCACCCTCCTCGAACTGGTCACCGGACCGGGTGAGGAGGGCACGCCCGTCGCGCTGACCGCGGCCGTCGCCCTGTACACCGTCGGCTCCCGCACCGACCGCTCGACGACCTGGCGGGCCGGGGCCGTGGCCGTCCTCGCGCTCACCACGGCGGCCGCGGTGTTCGGGCCCCGCCCCTGGTACGGGCAGCAGAACCTGGCCATCTCCGCCTGGATGGGCATGGCCGCGGCCGCCGGTGACGCCGTCCGCAGCCGCCGTGCCGTCGTCGACGCCATCCGGGAGCGCGCCGAACGGGCCGAGCGGACCCGCGAGGAGGAGGCCCGCCGCCGGGTGGCCGAGGAGCGCATGCGGATCGCCCGCGAGCTGCACGACGTGGTCGCCCACCACATCGCCCTGGTCAATGTGCAGGCGGGGGTCGCCGCACACGTCATGGACAGCCGCCCCGACCAGGCCAAGGAGGCGCTGGCCCACGTACGGGAGGCGAGCCGGTCGGCGCTGAACGAGCTGCGCAGCACCGTCGGCCTGCTCCGGCAGTACGGCGACCCGGCGGCGCCCACCGAGCCCGCCCCCGGCCTGGGCGTGCTGGACCAGCTGGTCGGCGGCTTCGCCCGGACGGGGCTGGCGGTGGAGGTGGAGGTGTCCTCGACCGAGCCGCGCGGCCCCTGGTTCAGCCGCCGCGCGGAGCAGGCCGCGGCCGTGACCGGGGAGCTGCCCGCGGCGGTGGACCTCACCGCCTACCGGGTGGTGCAGGAGGCGCTGACCAATACGCACAAGCACGCCGGGGAGGGGGCCGCCGCCCTGGTCCGGATAGCGCGGGGCGCGGGGGTCCTGGAGGTGAGCGTCCTCGACGACGGGGCGTGCGCCCCAGGCGCGCCCGGCGCCGCCCACTCCGGCTCCGCGCATCCCGGCTCCGCGCATCCCGGCTCCGCGAACCCCGGCGCTGCGGAACAGGGCAGGCGGCCGGGGACGGAGCGCGGAGCGGACCGCGGGACGCCGCACCCGGACCGGCCGGGCCCGGACGGCGGGGTGCCCGCCCCCGGTCCGCCCGGCGGCCACGGTCTGCTCGGGATGCGGGAGCGGGTGGCGGCGCTCGGCGGGGTGTGCGAGACCGGCCCGCGCCGCGGAGGCGGCTTCCGGGTCCACGTACGCCTGCCGCTCACCGCCGGCGGGATATCCGCCGCGGACGCCGCGGCGAAGGCGTCCGCCGACGCCGCCTGCCGACGCGCGCGGCGGAGGGAGGGGGCCGTATGACCATCCGCGTGCTGCTCGCCGACGACCAGGCTCTGCTGCGCAGCGCCTTCCGGATCCTCGTCGACTCCGAGCCGGGCATGGAGGTCGTCGGCGAGGCGTCCGACGGCGCGGAGGCCGTCCGGCTGGCGGGGGAGCTCCGGGCCGACATCGTCCTGATGGACATCCGGATGCCCGGTACCGACGGGCTCGCCGCCACCCGCCTGATCAGCGCCGATCCGGAGCTGTCGGGGGTGCGGGTGGTGATGCTGACAACGTTCGAGGTGGACGAGTACGTGGTGGAGTCGCTCCGGGCGGGCGCCTCCGGCTTCCTCGGCAAGGGCGCGGAACCCGAGGAACTGCTGGCGGCGATCCGCACCGTCGCGGCGGGGGAGTCGCTGCTGTCGCCGGCGGCGACCACCGCCCTCATCGCCTCCTTCCTCTCCCAGGGCGCGCCCCCGGGTGAGCCGTCCGCGAAGGGCTCCGGCGGAGGCGGTGACGGCGATGACGGTGACGGGCGCGCCGCGGGCGCCGGCCGGCTGGACGTCCTGACCGGCCGGGAGCGGGAGGTGCTGGGCCTGGTCGCGGCGGGGCTCTCGAACGGCGAGATCGCCGAGCGCCTCACCGTCAGCCCGCTGACCGTGAAGACCCATGTGAACCGGGCGATGGCCAAGCTCGGCGCCCGCGACCGGGCCCAACTGGTCGTCATCGCCTATGAGTCGGGCCTGGTACGGCCGAGGGTGTAGGGCCTGGCGGTCCGGATCGGGCCGGGCACGCCCCCCGCGCGTACTGCGTCCGTGGTACGCGCGGCCGGCGGAACCGTCCAGGCGGCTGACGAGGCCGCCGCCGGCATGGGGGATCGTGGGGACGGGCCACAGACGCCCTCTCCGCCGGCCGGCCGTGCCCGTCCGGCGCCGTCCGGCGTGCCCTCCCGGGACGTGCCCCGGGAGCCGGATCCGACGAATCTCCGGAAAGCGAGACCCGCACCCATGTCCTGGCTGTCCCGTATCAGCCTCGTCCAACGGGGACTGGTCGCCCTCATGGCGATCGTCGCGGTGGTCTTCGGGACCATCGCGATACCCCAGCTCAAGCAGCAGCTGCTGCCCTCGATCGAACTGCCGATGGTGTCGGTGATCGCCCCGTACCCGGGCGCGGCCCCCGATGTGGTGGAGAAGCAGGTCGTCGTCCCGCTGGAGGACGGCGTCCAGGCGGTCGACGGGATCACCGGCGTCACCTCCACGGCCGGTGAGGGCTCCGCGGTGATCATGGCCCAGTTCGACTACGGGGACGGCACCGACCGGATCGTCGCCGACGTCCAGCAGGCCGTGAACCGGGTCCGCTCCCAGCTCCCGGACGGCGTCGACCCGCAGGTCGTCGCGGGGTCCACGGACGACATCCCGGCCGTCGTGCTCGCCGCCACCTCCGAGGAGGACGACCAGCAGGCGCTGGCCGGCCGCCTGGAGCGCTCGGTGCTGCCGGTGCTGGCGGACATCGAGGGCGTCGGCCAGGTCACCCTGGACGGCGTACGCGACCGCGTCGTCGCCGTCACCCCGGACGAGAAGAAGCTCGCCCGGGCCGGGCTGAGCACGGCCGCGCTGACCCAGGCCCTGCAGGCGAACGGCGCCACGATGCCCGCCGGCGCGTTCGACGAGGACGGAAAGAACCGGACGGTACGGGTCGGCGGCGGCTACACGAGCCTGAAGGAGATCGAGGAGCTGCGCCTCACCCCGGCGGCGGCCGGGCAGGGCGGCCCGGCCGCGGCGGGGGCCGCGAGCGCCGCCGGAGCGGAGCGGGCGGCGAAGCCGGTCCGCCTCGGTGACGTCGCGGAGGTCGGGGAACAGCCGGCCGAGGCCACCTCCCTCACCCGCACCAACGGCGAGCCCAGCCTCGGCGTCGTGCTCACCATGGGCCAGGACGGCAGCGCCGTCGCCATCTCGGAGGCCGTCGCGGAGAAACTCCCCGAGCTGGAGCGGAGCCTCGGCTCCGGCGCCGGGCTGACCGTCGTCAGCGACCAGGGCCCCGCGGTGTCGAAGTCCATCGAGAGCCTGACCACCGAAGGACTCCTCGGCCTCGTCATGGCCGTGATCGTCATCCTCGTCTTCCTGGTGTCGCTGCGCTCGACGCTGGTGACGGCGGTGTCCATCCCGCTCTCCGTGGTGGTCACCCTGGTCGTGCTCTGGACCGGCGACTTCTCGCTCAACATGCTCACCCTCGGCGCGCTGACCATCGCCATCGGCCGGGTCGTCGACGACTCGATCGTCGTCCTGGAGAACATCAAACGGCACCTCGGCTACGGCGAGGAGCGGGAACGGGCCATCATCGGCGCGGTCCGCGAGGTGTCCGGGGCCATCACCTCCTCGACCCTCACCACGGTCGCGGTCTTCCTGCCGGTCGGGCTGGTCGGCGGCATGGTCGGCGCGCTGTTCGGCGAGTTCTCGCTGACGGTCACGGTCGCCCTGCTCGCCTCGCTGATCGTCTCGCTGACGATCGTGCCCGTGCTCTCGTACTGGTTCCTGCGCGCCCCGGAGGCCGCGGACGGCGGCGCGGGGCCCGATCCGGAGGAGCTGCGCCGCGCGGCCGAGGAGAAGGAGGCGGGCAGCCTGCTGCAGCGCGCCTATGTGCCGGTGCTGCGCTTCGCCACCCGTCGCCGGGTCACCAGCCTGGTCATCGCCGCGGTGGTGCTCGTCGGCACCTTCGGCATCACCCCGCTGCTCAAGACCAACTTCTTCGACCCCGGGAACACCGACACGGTCTCGATCAAGCAGGAACTGCCGCCCGGCACCGCCCTGTCCGCCTCGGACGAGGCCGCGGGGAAGATCGAGCGGATGCTCGACGGCATCGACGAGGTCGCCGACCACCAGGTCACCGTCGGCTCCTCCGGCATCATGGCGGCCTTCGGCGGCGGCCGGGACGCCAACCAGGCGACGTATCAGGTCCGGCTGAAGGACTCGGACGGATCCGCCGAGGTCGTCGACGAGATCCGCCGCGGCCTGGCGGACCTCGGGGACGGCATCGGGGAGACCACCGTCTCCGCCGGTGACGGCTTCGGCAACCAGAACCTGAGCGTCGTCGTCAAGGCGGCCGACGCCGAGGTGCTGCGCGAGGCGGCGGGCCAGGTGCGCGACGCGGTGGCGGAGCTCGACGGCGTCACGGACGTCCAGAGCGACCTCTCGCGGTCCGTGCCCCGGATCTCCGTCTCCGCCAAGCCGGAGGCCGCCGCGTACGGCTTCACGGAGAGCACGCTCGGCCAGGCGGTCACCCAGGCCGTGCGCGGCACCACCGCGGGCACGGCCGTGCTCGGCAGCGCCGAACGCGACGTCGTGGTGAAGTCCGCGCGGCCCGTCACCACCGAGGACGGGCTGCGGAAGCTCCAGCTGCCCACCCCCGCGGGCACGGTGCGGCTGGGGAGGATCGCCGAGATCGAGTCGGTGCCCGGCCCCGTCAGCACCACCCGGATCGACGGCGCCCGCGCCGCGACCGTCACCGCCAAGCCGACCGGCGACAACACGGGGGCGGTGAGCGCCGAGCTCCAGACCACGCTCGACGCCCTGGACCTGCCCGAGGGCGCCGAGGCCGAGATCGGCGGTGTCTCGCAGGACCAGGACGAGGCGTTCTCCGCGCTGGGGCTGGCCATGCTGGCGGCCGTCGCGATCGTCTTCATGCTGCTGGTGGCGACCTTCAAGTCGCTGGTGCAGCCGCTGATCCTGCTGGTGTCCGTGCCGTTCGCGGCCACCGGCGCGCTCGGCCTGCTGGTGCTCACCGGCACCCCGATGGGCGTCCCGGCGCTGATCGGCATGCTGATGCTGATCGGCATCGTGGTCACCAACGCGATCGTGCTGATCGACCTCGTCAACCAGTACCGCGCCCAGGGGTACGGGATCGTCGACGCGGTGATCGAGGGCGGCCGGCACCGGCTGCGGCCCATCCTGATGACGGCGCTCGCCACGATCTTCGCGCTGCTGCCGATGGCCCTCGCGGTCACCGGCGACGGCGGATTCATCTCGCAGCCGCTGGCCGTGGTCGTGATCGGCGGCCTGGTCACCTCGACGCTGCTGACGCTGCTGCTGGTGCCGACCCTCTACGCGATGGTCGAACTCCGCAAGGAGCGCCGCGCGGCGAAGCGGGCCGCCAAGCGGGAGCGGTCCGCAGGGGGCCCGGCGGAGGAACCCGGCTCGCGGGACGGCGCCCGGGAGGCCGAACCGGCCGGCGTCTGACGCCGGCGGACGCCCGGCTCGGCGCACGGTTCGGCGCCCGGCTCGACGCACGAGGGCCCGTCCCGCACCTCTCCGGTGCGGGACGGGCCCTCGTCCTTGCCCTCGCCCGCCGACTACGGCAGCGCGAGCATGCGCTCCAGCGCGACCTTCGCGTACTTCTCGGTCTCCGGGTCCACCTGGATGCGGTTGACGACCGTGCCGTCCGCCAGGGACTCCAGCGCCCACACCAGATGCGGCAGGTCGATCCGGTTCATCGTCGAGCAGAAGCAGACCGTCTTGTCCAGGAAGGAGATCTGCTTGTCCTCGGCCGCGAAACGGTTCGCCAGCCGGCGGACGAGGTTGAGCTCCGTGCCGATCGCCCACTTCGAGCCGGCGGGCGCGGCCTCCAGGGTCTTGATGATGTATTCCGTGGACCCGACGTAGTCGGCCGCGGCGACGACCTCGTGCCGGCACTCCGGGTGCACCAGGACGTTGACGCCCGGCACCCGCTCCCGCACCTCGTTGACGGAGTCCAGCGAGAAGCGGCCGTGCACGGAGCAGTGGCCGCGCCACAGGATCATCTTCGCGGCGCGCAGTTCCTCGGTGGTCAGCCCGCCGTTCGGCTTGTGCGGGTTGTAGACCACGCAGTCGTCCAGGGACAGGCCGAGGTCCCGTACGGCGGTGTTGCGGCCGAGGTGCTGGTCGGGGAGGAAGAGCACCCGCTCGCCCTGCTCGAACGCCCAGTTGAGCGCCCGCTCGGCGTTGGAGGAGGTGCAGATCGTGCCGCCGTTGCGCCCGGTGAAGGCCTTGATGTCGGCGGAGGAGTTCATGTACGACACGGGCACGGTCGAGCCGGCTATGCCCGCGTCGGTCAGCACGTCCCAGCACTCGGCGACCTGCTCGGCGCTGGCCATGTCGGCCATCGAGCAGCCGGCGGCGAGGTCGGGGAGGACGACCTGCTGGGTGTCGCCGGTCAGGATGTCCGCGGACTCGGCCATGAAGTGCACACCGCAGAAGACGATGTACTCCGCCTGCGGCCGGGCGGCGGCCTCCCGGGCGAGCTTGAAGGAGTCACCGGTCACGTCGGCGAACTGGATGACCTCGTCCCGCTGGTAGTGGTGGCCGAGGACGAAGACCTTGTCCCCGAGCTTCGCCTTGGCCGCGGCGGCGCGGGCCACGAGGTCCGGGTCGGACGGCGCGGGCAGGTCGCCGGGGCATTCCACACCGCGTTCGCTCCGGGCGTCGGCCTCGCGGCCGAGCAGGAGGAGAGCGAGCGGTGTCGGAGACACGTCGAGAGGCTGGGCGGTGGTCACTGCGCACCTTTTCCTGTTCTACAGACACCCTTTTCGTCTGAATGACGCTATCTATCATAACCGCTTCACGTCATGTTGACGATGCCGCTTGTGTCGATGTGACGCATCCGTCCGCGGGGTGGCGTGCCGCCGGAGGGCGGCGGGAACTGTCTCCCCACCGGGCGGGTGTGCGAGCATGAACAGCGGAAGTGAAGGCGATATCGCCCGCCCGGAATGAATCCGGGGCGCCGTGGGTTGAGCCGACGGCAAGCGATCCGTACAACCCGGGAGAGAAGCAGATGTCCGTTCAGGACGAGAAGACCACCGCGAGCGACGGCATCCTCCTGTCCGACGCGGCCGCGAGCAAGGTCAAGGCCCTGCTGGAGCAGGAGGGCCGGGACGACCTCGCGCTGCGGGTCGCGGTGCAGCCCGGTGGCTGTTCCGGTCTCCGCTACCAGCTCTTCTTCGACGAGCGTTCCCTCGACGGCGACGTCGTGAAGGACTTCGACGGGGTCAAGGTCGTCACCGACCGGATGAGCGCTCCCTACCTGGGCGGTGCCTCCATCGACTTCGTCGACACCATCGAGAAGCAGGGCTTCACCATCGACAACCCCAACGCCACCGGCTCCTGCGCCTGCGGCGACTCCTTCAGCTGACCCGTTTGGCCGGGCGGCCGTCCGGCTGACCGGCGGACCGGCCCGGACGCGGGACATACCGGAGGCGGCGGACCGCGCGGTCCGCCGCCTCCGGTATGTCCGGTGCCCCGCGTCTTCAGGAGGGACCGGGGACGCTCACCCGCTCACCCGCTCACTTCCGCTTCGGGACGCGCTCGCCGTCCGCGGCGTCCACGACCTCGCGGTCGCCCAGCGGCTCCGCCAGCTCCACCGTCTCCTCCATCAGCTCCGCGATCTTGACGCAGGCCCGGCCGGGCTCCTTCTCGGTGCCCGTGATCCGGACGGTGACCCGCTTCCCGGTGGCCTCGGCCTTCAGCGCGTAATCCGTGCAGACCCCGCCCCAGAAGCGGACCGTCAGCTCCCGGCCGTCGGTGCTGTAGGTCTCCACCTGGGTCAGGGCCTTGTCCCGGCCGGGTTCACCCGGTTCGGCCGGCCCGGAGGTCGGCTCGTCCCCGGGGGCGGAGCTGCCGCCGTTGCCCGCGATGTACTCCGGCTTCACCGCCGGATAGGTCACCGTGAAGGTGTCCCCCTCGCCGGCGCCCGGGACCTCCACCTCGAACAGCCAGGCGGGCACCAGAGCCTGCTTCCCGGCCACGAAGTGCGTCGCGTAACCGAAGACGGCCTCGCGCACCACGGCCGGCTCGGGCTTCGCGGGCTTCGTCCGCCCCGGCTCGTCGCTCCGCGGCGTCTCCTTGCCGCCGGAGCCCTGCTCCGGGGCGGGGCCGTCCTGCGCGGGATCGTCCTGCGCGGGCCCGTCGGGCGCGGGCAGGGTACTCGGCGTGGTGACGGGCTCGTCGCAGGACGGGTCCGCCGGCTCGGCGCCGTCCGTGTGCGGCACCGCCGAGGCGCAGCCGCCGATGCCGACCCGTCCGCCGCCGGCGGACCGGTTGAGCCGTTCCAGCGCCTCCTCCGCGTTCAGCACCGGATACTCGGGCCCCTTCTCCGGCTTCGCCAGATGGCCGCTGCCGCCGACCACATCACCCTCCGGCCCGATCCGCAGACCGGTGTGCCAGCCGTAGGTGGGCAGGCCGTCCACCACCGGGTTCGCGTTCACCACCCGGACCGCGCCCATGGTGGTGCCGGCGTCCAGACCGGCGTCCGCCAGGCCGGCGGCCTTCAGGACGGGCCCGGCGGCCCGCTTCGCCCCCGCCGCGGAGACGGGCTTGCCGCCATCGCCGTCGCGGTCGGGCGGGGCGGGGCAGGCGGGGGAGGAGGAGCTGTCCGAGCCGGAGCCCTTCCCGGGCTCACCCTTCTCCTCCTTCTCCTTCGGCCCGGTCGGCGCGTCCGCGCAGTTGTCGCTGCCGCCCGGGCCGTAGCGCTGGTACGTCCAGGTGCCGGGGGCGTTCCGGGCGACGTCCAGCTTCGGGCCCGTCGCGTCGCGGAGCGGGCCGAACTTCCAGGTGTCACCGGCCAGTCGCGCCCGGCCCGGCACATCCAGGGCCCGCGCCAGCCGCTCGGCGGCGGCACGGCCGACCTCACCCTGCGGCCGGTACACGGCGGCGGCGTCCGGTCCGTCCGGAAGCTCGCCCTTCGCGACGTAGGAACGCCCGGCGGGGTCCGGCTCGCCGGGCGCGATCCCCGGCCCCTCCGCCGCCTCGCCGTATCCGTCCAGCCGCAGCGGCGGGGGGTCGGCCGCCGCCGGGGCGCCGCCGCCGTCGCCCGCGGTGGAGGCCCAGTACGCCCCGCCGCCGCTGGCGAGCAGGACCGCCGCCGCGACCGAGGCCGCGATGATCGTGGAACGCCGCTGCCGCGGCCTGTCCGGGGCGTGCTGCTCCGGTGCGTCCTCCGGGGATCGCTCGGTGGTCACCGCATCGCTCCTATCGCTCCGCTCGACGCGGGACGACGGCGATGCCGCCCCGCGGGTCCATCTCGGGCCCCTTGACCGGGACACGCCGATGGGACGGAGCGGAGGAGCGTACGGTTCCCCCTTTCGGGTTCCGGGATTCCGCTATCCGGACAGGGTCAGTCGCCGTACTCCGACATTCCGTCCAGCAGCCGCGCGGAGGAGGCCGGGACCCGGACGCCGTGGATCCGCGACGGCGGTACGGGCTCGGCGGCGGCCGCGACGCCCGTCCGCCAGTGCGGGGCCATCCGCGAGCAGTCGCCGCGCAGCTCGGCCAGGCCGCCGTCCAGTTCCAGCGGCGTGGGGTCGGCCGTGGCCGGCAGCGCGGGGGATCCGGGGTGGTTCGGTGTGATCGGCATGGTGACTCCTGGGCCGGGCTGTGAACCGCACAGGCGGAACGCCTGTCTCCCCGCACCGTATGCAGCCCGCCCCGGCGAAGAAAGCCCTACTATCGGGTAGTTTTCCCCGGTCGGAGATGCTCCCCGGAGCGGGTAGCGTGAACCGTCCCCTTCCGCCGCCCGCAGGAGAAGCCCGCCGTGCGTATCGCCGTCACCGGATCCATCGCCACCGACCATCTGATGACCTTCCCCGGCCGCTTCGCCGACCAACTGGTCGCCGACCAGCTCCACACGGTCTCCCTCTCCTTCCTGGTGGACGCCCTGGAGGTGCGGCGCGGCGGGGTCGGCGCCAACATCTCCTTCGGCATGGGCCAGCTCGGCGTCCGCCCCGTCCTGGTCGGCGCCGCCGGACCGGACTTCGACGAGTACCGCGCCTGGCTGGAGCGGCACGGCGTGGACACCGGCTCGGTGCGGATCTCCGAGATGCTGCACACCGCCCGCTTCGTCTGCACCACGGACACCGACCACAACCAGATCGGTTCCTTCTACACCGGCGCCATGAGCGAGGCCCGCCTGATCGAGCTGAAGTCGGTCGCCGACCGGGTCGGCGGGCTGGACCTCGTCCTCATCGGCGCGAACGACCCCGAGGCGATGCTCCGCCACACCGAGGAGTGCCGGACCCGGAACATCCCCTTCGCCGCCGACTTCTCGCAGCAGATCGCGCGGATGACCGGCGAGGACATCCGGATACTGCTCGACGGCGCCACCTATCTCTTCGCCAACGAGTACGAGAAGGGGCTCATCGAGTCCAAGACCGGCTGGACCTCCGAGGAGATCCTCGGCCGGGTCGGCACCCGCGTCACCACCCTCGGGCCGGGCGGCGTGCGGATCGAGCGCACGGGGGAGGAGCCGATCGAGGTCGGCACCGCCGAGGAGGAGACCAAGGCCGACCCGACCGGCGTCGGCGACGCCTTCCGCGCCGGCTTCCTGGCGGGCGTCGCCTGGGGCGTCGGTCTGGAGCGCGCCGCCCAGATCGGCTGCATGCTGGCGACCCTCGTCATCGAGACCGTCGGAACCCAGGAGTACGAACTGCGGCGCGCCCACTTCATGGACCGTTTCACCAAGGCGTACGGCCACGAGGCCGCGGCCGAGGTCCGGGCCCACCTGTCCTGAGCCGGCGGGCTCCCGCCAGGGACTGTCCGGCACATCCCACCGGGGTCGCGCCGCCCGGCACCGCACCCCCGCGCGTGCCGGGCAGGTCCGCGTACACCCTGGTACGCGGACACCCCTGGGCCCCGCGCCGCACGGGCACCCTGCCCCGCGCCGCACGGGCACCTTCGCACCGCGGCCGGATCCGGCGTGTGCCGCCGGACGGCTCCTCATGCCCGGCGGCGCACCAGGTACACCGAACCGCGCTCGGCCGGGCGTTCGCCCACGTACTCCTGGTCCCGCATGGCGCACCAGGCCGGGATGTCCAGCCGCGCCGCCTCGTCGTCGGCGAGGACGGCGACCACCCGGCCGTCCGGCACCTCCCCGATGACCTTCGCCAGCTCGATCACCGGGACCGGGCACCGCCGGCCCAGGGCGTCCACGGTGAGCGCGGGTTCCTCCGCCTCCGTTCCCGCCGCGGCCGGGGCCTTTGGGCTCTGCTCCGCCGCGGCGGCTCCGTCCGTCCCGGCTCCCTCCGGCGCGGGGCCGTCCGGAGCGGGCTCTTCCGGCGCCGCGCCGGAGGCGGTGCCGGCCGCGCCCCGCCCGGCGCCCGCCGGGGCGGTGGCCTCGTCACCCGGCAGGGGCGCGCCCAGCCGGCCGCGCACCTCGGCCACCGTCTCCGGCAGGACGGCGAGGAACCGCTCGATGTCCTCCGCGGCGGTCCCGGCGGGCAGGGACACCCGCACATTGCCCTCGGACAACACACCCATGGCGCGCAGCACATGACTGGGCACCAGGGTGCTCGCCGTGCAGGAGGAGCCCGAGGAGACCGAGAAGCCCCGCCGGTCCAGCCCGTGCAGCAGGGCCTCCCCGTCGACATAGAGACAGGAGAAGGTGACGAGATGCGGCAGCCGCCGCGCCGGATCGCCCACCACCTCGACGTCGGGCACCAGCTCCGGCACCCGGGACCGGATCCGGTCCACCAGGGCCCGCAGCCGCGCCGCCTCCTCCTCCGCCTCCTGCCGCACGGCGCGCAGCGAAGCGGCCGCGGCCAGCACCGCGGGGATGTTCGGGAAGCCCGGGGCGCGGCCGGACTCCCGCTCGTCCGCCGGCCCGCGCGGCGCGCAGCGTACGCCCTTCCGTACGGCGAGCAGCCCGACCCCTGGCGGCCCGCCCCACTTGTGGGCGCTCGCCGTCAGCAGCGACCAGCCGCCGGCCACCGGGCCCCACGCCAGCGACTGCGCGGCGTCCACCAGCAGCGGCACCCCGGCGGCCCGGCACGCCTCGGCGACCTCCGCCACCGGCTGTTCGGTGCCCACCTCGTGGTTGGCCGACTGGAGGCAGGCCAGCGCGGTGTCCGCGCGCAGCGCGCCGGCGTAGCGGCCGGCGTCCACCCGGCCCGTGCGGTCCACACCGATCTCCTCCACGGTGCCGCCGTCCGCCGTGTGGGCGGCGGCCGCCTGGAGGACGCAGGAGTGTTCGACGGCCGACACCAGCAGATGGCGCCCGGCGCGCCGCCGGCCCGCCAGCGCGCCGGCGATCCCGTCGTGGACGGCCCGGGTGCCGGAGGAGGTGAAGGCCAGCTCGTCGGGGCGGCAGCCGGCCGCCTCGGCGGCGGTCTCCCGGGCCGCGTCGAGCAGCAGCCGGGCGCGCCGGCCCTCGCGGTGGAGCCGGGCGGGGTCGGCCCAGCCCTCGTCGAGCGCGGCGATCAGGGCCTGCCGCGCGACGGGGTGGAGCGGCAGGGAGGAGGCGGAGTCGAAGTAGGCCACGCCGAGACGCTAACTCCTGCCGGGCGGGCCCGACACGCCCGCTGCGAACAGCCGCCCGAACGGGGCCGCGCCGGGGCGGGGGACGGCCCCGGAGGCCCGGATTCCGGGGGTGCGGAGGGCCGCGTTCCCCACCTTCGGGGAGTCGTGCGGCGCGTTGGGCACCCTCCCCGCGCGACGTGAAATGGCGTCCAGTAGGGTTTGGTCCGCATAAACATCCAAACCCCTGCCCGCGACAAGGGCCGGCGACCGAACGCAGAGACGGCCGCAGGTCGGCGGGCGAGACTCTCGGGAAGGCGCTACGTGAGTCCCAACGGCTCCGACCGCTCGTCGCGGCGCCCGATGCGGCGGAAGCTGCCGCAGGCGCTTGCCGCGGGCCTGGTCCTGGTGACCGCCACCGGTTGCACATACGAGGACTTCCCCCGCCTCGGAATGCCCACCCCCATCACAGAAGAGGCGCCGCGGATCCTCTCCCTGTGGCAGGGATCCTGGGCCGCCGCGCTCGCCGTGGGCGCGCTCGTCTGGGGCCTGATCCTGTGGAGTGTCATCTTCCACCGGCGTTCCAGGACCAAGGTCGAGGTTCCCCGGCAGACCCGGTACAACATGCCGATCGAGGCCCTCTACACGGTGGTCCCGCTGATCATCGTCTCCGTGCTCTTCTACTTCACCGCGCGTGACGAGACCGAGCTCCTGAAGACCTCCAAGGAGCCCGACCACGTCATCAACGTGGTGGGCTACCAGTGGAGCTGGGGCTTCAACTACATGGAGGACGTGGACGGCGACCCGGCGACGCCCGGCAAGCTGCCCGAGGAGGTCTCCTCCATCGCGGAGAAGAAGCTGGAGGGCGTCCCCGCGGGCGCCGAAGGCGTCTACGACGCCGGCGTCCCCGGCGACCGCAACCCCCAGAACGGCAACCCCGGGCCCACCCTGTGGCTGCCCAAGGGCGAGTCGGTCAAGTTCATCCTGACCTCGCGGGACGTCATCCACTCCTTCTGGGTCGTGCCGTTCCTGATGAAGCAGGACGCCATCCCCGGCCACACCAACCACTTCCAGGTGACTCCGGAGAAGGAGGGCACCTACATGGGCAAGTGCGCCGAGCTGTGCGGCGTCGACCACGCCCGGATGCTCTTCAACGTGAAGATCGTTTCTCCGGAGCGCTACCAGCAGCACCTGAAGGACCTGGCGGAGAAGGGCCAGACCGGCTACATCCCTGCGGGTATCACCCAGTCTGATGCCGCCAAGAACGCGGAGACGAACAACCCATGAGCATCCTCAACGAACCCCAGGGTGCCGCTGCCGCAGCGACGGCTGAGGCCGCACCGCCCGTGCGCCGCAGGAGCCCCGGCAATCAAGTGGTGAAGTGGCTGACGACCACCGACCACAAGACGATCGGCACGCTCTACCTCGTCACGTCGTTCTTCTTCTTCTGTGTCGGCGGTGTCCTGGCGCTCGTCATGCGCGCCGAACTCGCCCGCCCGGGCACGCAGCTCGTCTCGAACGAGCAGTTCAACCAGGCGTTCACGATGCACGGCACGATCATGCTGCTGATGTTCGCGACGCCGCTGTTCGCCGGCTTCGCGAACTGGATCATGCCGCTGCAGATCGGCGCGCCCGACGTGGCGTTCCCGCGGCTGAACATGTTCGCGTACTGGCTGTACCTCTTCGGTTCGCTGATCGCGCTGGGCGGTTTCCTCACCCCGCAGGGCGCCGCGGACTTCGGCTGGTTCGCCTACACCCCGCTGTCGGACGCCGTCCGCTCGCCGGGTGTCGGCGGTGACATGTGGATCATGGGCCTCGGTCTCGGTGGCTTCGGCACCATCCTCGGTTCCGTCAACTTCATCACCACGATCATCTGCATGCGGGCTCCCGGCATGACGATGTTCCGGATGCCGATCTTCACCTGGAACGTGCTGCTGACGGCAGTGCTGGCGATCATCGTCTTCCCGGTGCTGGCCGCCGCGTTCTTCGCCCTGGAGGCGGACCGCCAGTTCGGCTCGCACATCTTCGACGCGGCCAACGGCGGAGCGCTGCTGTGGCAGCACCTCTTCTGGTTCTTCGGCCACCCCGAGGTGTACATCATCGCCCTGCCGTTCTTCGGCATCGTCTCGGAGATCATCCCGGTCTTCAGCCGCAAGCCGATGTTCGGTTACATCGGCCTGATCGGCGCGACGATGGCGATCGCGGGCCTCTCGGTGACCGTCTGGGCGCACCACATGTACGTCACGGGCGGTGTGCTGCTCCCGTTCTTCTCCTTCATGACGCTGCTGATCGCGGTGCCGACCGGTGTGAAGTTCTTCAACTGGATCGGCACCATGTGGAAGGGCAGCCTGAGCTTCGAGACCCCGATGCTCTGGACGGCCGGTTTCCTGATCACCTTCGTCTTCGGTGGTCTGACCGGCGTCATTCTGGCCTCCCCGCCGCTGGACTTCCACGTGTCCGACTCGTACTTCGTGGTGGCGCACTTCCACTACGTGATCTTCGGAACCGTCGTCTTCGCGATGTTCGCCGGCTTCCACTTCTGGTGGCCGAAGTTCACCGGCAAGATGCTCGACGAGCGGCTGGGCAAGATCACCTTCTGGACGCTGTTCGTGGGCTTCCACGGCACGTTCCTGGTGCAGCACTGGCTGGGCGTGGAGGGTATGCCGCGGCGTTACGCGGACTACCTCCACGCGGACGGCTTCACCGCGCTGAACACGGTCTCGACGATCGCCTCGTTCCTGCTCGGCCTGTCGCTCCTGCCGTTCTTCTACAACGTCTGGAAGACCGCCAAGTACGCGCCGAAGATCGAGGTCGACGATCCCTGGGGCTACGGCCGTTCGCTCGAATGGGCGACGTCCTGCCCGCCGCCGCGGCACAACTTCCTCAGCCTGCCGCGGATCCGCTCCGAATCCCCGGCCTTCGACCTCCACCACCCGGAGATCGCGGAGATCGACCAGCTCGAAGCCCGGGAAGCGGTGGCCGGCAAGGCCCTTGCCGGTGACAAGGAGGCCGCGAAGTGAAGATCCAGGGTCACGTCTTCCTCTGGCTGTCGCTCTTCTTCCTCTCCGTCACCATCGTCTACGGCGTCTGGTCGAGGGAGCCGGTCGGCACCACGGCGCTCTTCCTCTCCTTCGGCCTGACCGTCATGGTCGGCTTCTACCTGGCCTTCACGGCCCGCCGCGTGGACACCGGCGCCCAGGACAACCTGGACGCCGATGTCGCGGACGACGCCGGGGAGCTGGGCTTCTTCAGCCCGCACAGCTGGCAGCCGCTCTCGCTGGCCATCGGTGCGTCGCTCGCCTTCCTGGGAGTCATCTTCGGCTGGTGGCTGCTGTACTTCTCGGCACCGATCCTCCTCATCGGCCTCTTCGGCTGGGTGTTCGAGTACTACCGCGGCGAGAACGCCAACCAGTAGCGCACCACCGCACCACAGCGGTAAGGGCCCGGAAGCAGCCGCTTCCGGGCCCTTACCCGTTTGGCTCATCCGCCGCGCCGTACCGCCCGGCTTTTCGTAGCTTGTGGCTCATGAACCACAACCCGCGCATACGCACCGTTCTGGGCAGCGGCCTGCTGATAGGCGGGCTGGTCACGGGCACCGCCGCCTGCGGCGACTCCGGTCCCTCCCTGACCGCCAAGCCCTACGACGCCACCGACCGGATAGCCTTCAGCGGCGACGGGAACGAGGGGCGCGCCCTCGACCCGGACAAGCCGCTGGAGATCACCGCGAGGAGCGGCGGCGGCCGGATCACCGACGTGACGGCCACCGACACCGCCGGCCACCGAATACGCGGCGAGCTCAACGACGACGGAACCCGCTGGCGCAGCACCTCACAGCTGACCGCCGGCGTCCGGTACACCCTCCGGGTGAGCACCGAGGACCGCGGCGGCGCCCCGGGCCTGCGCGTCATCCACTTCGAGACCGCCCCCGCCGACCGCCGGCTGCGGGTCACCTTCGGCCCGGACAGCGGCACCTACGGCGTCGGCCAGCCCATCACCGCCGAACTCAGCCGTCCCGTCCGGGACCGCGCGGCGCGTGGCCGCGTCGAGAGCTCCCTGCAGGTCATCTCCAGGCCCCGGGTGACCGGCGCCTGGCACTGGGTGGACGAGAAGACGCTGCACTACCGGCCGCGCGATTTCTGGCCCGCTCACGCCACCATCGAGGTGCGCAGCGCCCTGGGCCGCGCCGACGCGAAAAGGCCGAGCGGCGGCTCCTCGAAGCCGCTGCGGATCCGTACCGGCCCCCGGGTGGAGGCGATCACCGACGCCCGCACCCACACTCTGACCTTCAAGCGCGACGGCAAGGTCGTCCGCCGCATCCCGGTCACCACCGGCAAGCCCGGCTTCGAGACGCGCAACGGCACCAAGATCGTTCTGGCCAAGGAGGCCTTCGTCCGGATGCGGGGCACCAGCGTGGGCATCGCGGCGGGCAGCGCCGAGTCCTACGACCTGCCCGTGCACTGGGCCGTCCGGGTGACCTGGAGCGGCGAATACGTGCACGCGGCACCGTGGTCCGTCGGCTCGCAGGGCTCGGCCAACGTCAGCCACGGCTGCACGGGTATGAGCATGGCCAACGCCAAGTGGTTCTTCGACCATGTGCGGCTCGGCGACATCGTCAAGGTCGTCGGCAGCGAGGGCGAGACGATGACACCGTTCGACAACGGTTTCGGTGACTGGAACCTGGACTGGGCGAAGTGGTCCGCGGGCAGCGCCCTCCACGGCCCCGCCGAACGGGAGGACGCCGGTCCGGCCGAACCGGCCCGGCTGCGCCCCCAGTGGTGAGCCTCCGGGCTCAGGCGTCCACGGCGGGCCGGGCGCGGAGCAGGCCCGCCAGGGCGCCGGCGAACTCGACCGGGTCGACCGGGTGGGTCACCGCGGCCTCGGCCCGGCTCCAGGTGGCCAGCCAGGCGTCCTGCGGACGGCCGATCAGCAGCAGGACGGGCGGGCAGCCGAAGATCTCGTCCTTGATCTGCCGGCAGACGCCCATGCCGCCCGCGGGCGCCGTCTCGCCGTCCAGCACGCAGACGTCGATCCCGCCGGCGTCCAGGGCGCTCAGCACGGCCGGCAGCGTGGCGCACTCCAAGAACTCCACCGGGGGCACGTCGGCGGCCGGGCGCTTGCCCGCCGCCAGGCGCACCTGCTCGCGCGTCCTCGCGTTGTCGCTGTAGACCAGGACCGTGGCGGTCGGCTGCATCGTTCCTCCAGGCTTGCGGCGTACGGACGGCACGGCGGGTGTGGGGAGCCGCTCGGGCGGATGCTACTCCGCCGCGGCCGCCGGGGAGGAGGGCCGGGCGGATCCAAGATCCCGGCCGGGCCTGAACCGGCCCCGGCCCGGCCCTTCCCCGGCCGCGGAACCCAGCCGTCCGGTGTCCGCGGAAGCATCCGTTCCCCGGCCCCGCGGCGCCCCCGCGATGGGCCGTACGAGCAGCGTGTACGGCCTTGACACACCGAACGGCACCCCCGGGGTGAGCGCTGGATAAGCGACCGACATAATGTCGGTCGTGGCGACAGCAACGACAGTAGACACCGGGCACGCGCACCCGTCGGTCAATCGACCGAATCTCACCAGCGTCGGAACCATCATCTGGCTGAGTTCCGAGCTGATGTTCTTCGCGGCCCTCTTCGCGATGTACTTCACCCTGCGATCGGTGACCGGAACCGAGTTCTGGTCGGAAAAGGCGGACACGCTCAACTTTCCGTTCGCGGCGGCCAACACCACGATCCTGGTGCTCTCCTCCCTCACCTGCCAGCTCGGCGTCTTCGCCGCCGAGCGCGGTGACGTGAAGAAGCTCCGCTCGTGGTTCGTGGTCACCTTCATCATGGGCGCCGTCTTCATCGGCGGCCAGATCTTCGAGTACACCGAGCTGGTGAAGCACGAGGGCCTCTCGCTCTCGTCGGACCCGTACGGCTCGGTGTTCTACCTGACCACCGGCTTCCACGGACTGCACGTCACGGGCGGACTCATCGCCTTCCTGCTGGTCCTGGCCCGGACTTACGCGGCCAAGAGGTTCACCCACGAGCAGGCCACGTCGGCCATCGTCGTGTCGTACTACTGGCACTTCGTCGACGTCGTCTGGATCGGCCTCTTCGCCACGATCTACATGATCAAGTAATCGGTCCGACGGACCCGCAGCACACCAAGCCAGAAGCATCGACGCAGAAGATCCTGACACCGGGGTAATCCGTGAAAAAGCTCTCCGCACGACGGCGCCATCCGCTGGCGGCGCTTGTCGTCCTACTCTTCGCGCTGGCGGTCACCGGGGGGCTGTACGCGGCGTTCGCACCCGCGGACAAGGCCCAGGCCGACACCACCGCTCAGTCCCTTGCCATCAAGGAGGGCAAGCAGCTCTACACCACCGGCTGCGCGAGCTGCCACGGCACGGGCGGTCAGGGCACCACCGACGGCCCGCAGCTGGTCGGCGTCGGCGCCGCCGCCGTTGACTTCCAGGTCGGCACCGGCCGGATGCCCATGCAGCAGCCGGGCGCCCAGGCGCCGAAGAAGCCGGTGGTCTACACGCAGGCCGAGATCGACCAGCTGGCCGCGTACATCGCCTCCCTCGGCCCCGGCCCGGCCGTGCCGGCCAAGGAGGCGTACAACCCCGAGGGCGCGGACATCGCGAACGGCGGAGAGCTCTTCCGCACCAACTGCGCGCAGTGCCACAACTTCACCGGCAAGGGCGGTGCCCTCACCGAGGGGAAGTACGCGCCCAAGCTGGAAGGCGTCAGCCCGAAGCACATCTACGAGGCGATGCTGACCGGCCCTCAGGCCATGCCCGTCTTCCCGGACACCACGATGCCGGAGCAGGAGAAGCGGGACATCATCGCCTACCTCGACGCGGTCAACAGCGACGACTCCCCGAACCCCGGCGGTCTCGACCTCGGCGGCTTCGGCCCGGTCAGTGAGGGCCTGTTCGCCTGGACCTTCGGTCTCGGCGCGATGATCGCCGTCGCCATCTGGGTCGCCGCCCGGACCGCAAAGGCCAGGAAGTCATGAGTCAGACTGGATCCAACAAAGACGTGTCCCAAGAATCCCTGCCGAGTGAGCAGGCAACGGCTCACGACGGCGCGGTGACCACCGCGGACAACCCGTTCGCGGACCCGGGGCTGCCGCCCCACCAGCACCGCGTCCAGGACATCGACGAGCGGGCCGCCAAGCGCTCCGAGCGCACCATCGCGCTGCTCTTCGTCGTGTCGATGCTGGCCACCATCGGCTTCATCGCCAGCTACGTGATCTTCCCGATCGACAAGATCGTGTACGTGTTCCCGTTCGGGCACGTCAGCGCGCTGAACTTCGCCCTGGGTCTCACCCTCGGTGTCGCGCTGTTCTGCATCGGCGCCGGCGCGGTCCACTGGGCCCGCACGCTGATGTCGGACGTGGAGGTCGCCGACGACCGGCACCCGATCGCCGCCGAGCCCGAGGTCAAGGCCAAGGTCCTGGCCGACTTCCGGCAGGGTGCCGCCGAGTCCGGCTTCGGCCGCCGCAAGCTGATCCGCAACACGATGTTCGGCGCGATGGCGATGGTGCCGCTCTCCGGTGTGGTGCTGCTGCGCGACCTCGGCCCGCTGCCGGAGGACAAGCTCCGGCACACGCTGTGGGGCAAGGGCAAGCTGCTCGTCAACCAGAACACCAATGAGCCGCTGCGGCCGGAGGACATCCCGGTCGGCTCGCTGACGTTCGCGAAGCCGGACGGCCTGGCGGACGACGACCACGATTTCCAGAAGGAGATCGCCAAGGCGGCTCTGATGATCGTCCGGATCGAGCCGGAGGACATCAAGGACAAGCGGGAACTCGACTGGTCCCACGAGGGCATCGTGGCCTACTCGAGGATCTGCACCCACGTCGGTTGCCCGGTCACCCTGTACGAGCAGTCGACGCACCACGTGCTGTGCCCGTGCCACCAGTCCACCTTCGACCTGTCCGACGGCGCGCGGGTGATCTTCGGCCCGGCCGGCCACCCCCTGCCGCAGCTGCGGATCGGTGTCAATGAGGACGGCTACCTCGAAGCCCTCGGGGACTTCGCGGAGCCCGTCGGCCCGAGTTTCTGGGAGCGCGGATGAGTACGGCGACCGACAACCGGCGCAAGGCGCCCGCGGGAGAGCGGGTCGCCGACTGGGCGGACGGCCGGCTGGGCATCTACAGCCTGGCCAAGGCCAATATGCGCAAGATCTTCCCGGACCACTGGTCCTTCATGCTGGGTGAGGTCGCGCTCTACAGCTTCATCATCATCATCCTCACGGGTGTGTATCTGACGCTGTTCTTCGTGCCCAGCATGGCCGAGGTGGAGTACCACGGCGCCTATGTCCCGATGCAGGGCGTCCGGATGTCCGAGGCGTACGCCTCGACCCTCGACATCAACTTCGACGTGCGCGGCGGTCTGCTCATCCGGCAGATCCACCACTGGGCGGCCCTGATCTTCCTGGCCTCCATGTTCGTGCACATGATGCGGGTGTTCTTCACCGGCGCGTTCCGCAAGCCGCGCGAGATCAACTGGCTCTTCGGCTTCCTGCTGTTCGTGCTCGGCATGTTCACCGGCTTCACCGGCTACTCGCTCCCGGACGACCTGCTCTCCGGCACCGGTGTCCGGTTCATGGAGGGCGCAATCCTGTCGGTGCCGATCGTCGGCACCTACATGGCGATGTTCCTGTTCGGCGGGGAGTTCCCGGGCCACGACGTGATCCCGCGGTTCTTCGCGGCCCACGTGCTGCTGCTGCCGGGCATCATGCTGGGTCTGCTGGTGGCGCACCTGATCCTGGTCTTCTACCACAAGCACACGCAGTTCCCCGGCCCCGGCAAGACCAACAAGAACGTGGTCGGCATGCCGCTGCTGCCGGTCTACATGGCCAAGGCCGGAGGCTTCTTCTTCCTGGTCTTCGGTGTGATCGCGGTGCTGTCCGCGCTCTTCACCATCAACCCGATCTGGGCGCTCGGCCCCTACCGGGCCGACCAGGTGTCCACCGGAGCGCAGCCCGACTGGTACATGGGCTTCTCCGAGGGCCTCATCCGGGCCATGCCCGCCTGGGAGTTCGTCCTGCCGGGCGGCTACACGCTCAACCTCGGTGTGGCCATCCCGCTGGTGGTGGTCTTCCCGCTGGTGCTGACCGTGATCGCGGTCTACCCGTTCATCGAGTCCTGGGTCACCGGCGACAAGCGGGAGCACCACATCCTGGACCGGCCGCGGAACGCCCCGACGCGTACCGCGATCGGCGCGGCCTGGATCAGCTGGTACCTGGTGATGCTGCTGGGTGGCGGCAACGACATCTTCGCCATCCACTTCGACATGTCGATCAACGCGGTCACCTGGTTCGTGCGGATCGCCTTCTTCGCGGTGCCGGTTCTCGTGTTCATCGTCACCAAGCGGATCTGCCTCGGCCTCCAGCGCCGGGACCGGGACAAGGTGCTGCACGGCCGCGAGGCGGGCATCATCAAGCGCCTGCCGCACGGTGAGTTCGTCGAGGTGCACGAGCCGCTCTCGCAGGAGCAGCTCTACACCCTGACCCAGCACGAGCAGCCCAAGCCGCTGGAGACCGGCCCGGAGGTCGACGAGAACGGCGTCCGGCGCAAGGTGCCGCGGACCCAGAAGCTCCGGGCCCGCCTCTCGCGCGGCTGGTACGGCGAGGGCACCCAGATCCCGAAGGCGACCCCGGAGGAGTTCAAGGAGATCCAGAGCGGCCACGGCCACCACTGAGGCCGTATCCGCGGTCGCCACACAGCCCAGGGCCCCGGCCCGTCCCCTCGGGGGAGGACCGGGGCCCTCGGGCTGTCCGCGGCGGACGCACCGCGGCGGGATGGCGCGGCGGGACGGCACGGGCGGGTGCGCGACCGGACTGTCCGGAGTGCGGGCAGCGGCCCGTGCCGGGCGCCCCGCCCCGTTAGGCTGGCCCAGGGCCCGCCGAGGCCGGCCCCCAGGCCCTCATTCCCGTGGATTCCAGGAGCGGACCATGAACGTTGTGACCCCGGCAGGCGGCGGCAGCGTGGCGGCCCGCACCTGGCCCGACGTGCTGACCTCACTCCTCGAGGGCCGGGACCTCGGCGCCGACGACACCGCCTGGGCCATGGACCGGATCATGCGGGGCGAGGCCACCGACGCCCAGATCGCCGGCTTCGCGGTCGCGCTGCGCGCCAAGGGCGAGACGGTCGCCGAGCTGTCCGGGCTGGTCCGCGCCATGTACGAGCATGCGCGGCTGATCGAGGTGCCCGGGAACACGGTGGACATCGTCGGCACCGGCGGTGACCGCGCCCGGACCGTCAACATCTCCACCATGTCCGCGATCGTGGTCGCGGGCACCGGCGCCAAGGTGGTCAAGCACGGCAACCGCGCCGCCTCCTCGGCGAGCGGCGCCTCCGACGTGCTGGAGAAGCTCGGGGTCAACCTCGAACTCACGCCGCGGCGGGTGGCCGAGGTGGCCGAGGAGGCCGGGATCACCTTCTGCTTCGCGGTGAAGTTCCACCCGTCGCTCCGTCATGTGGCGGCCGCCCGGCGCGAGCTGGGGATCCCCACCACCTTCAACTTCCTCGGCCCGCTGACCAACCCGGCGCGCGTGACCGCGCAGGCGACCGGGGTGGCCAGCGCCCGGATGGCGCCCATCATGGCGGGCGTCCTCGCTGAACGGGGCTCCTCCGCGCTGGTGTTCCGGGGCGAGGACGGGCTGGACGAGCTGACGGTCACCGCCACCTCGCAGGTGTGGACCGTGCGGGACGGCACGGTGCGTCAGGAGTCCTTCGACCCGCGGGACGTGGGCGTCGAGCTGGTGCCCGTCGAGGCGCTGCGCGGGGCGGACGCCTCGCACAACGCGGATGTGGCGCGCCGGCTGCTGGCGGGCGAGCGGGGCCCCGTGCGGGACGCGGTGCTGCTCAACGCGGCCGCCGCACTGGCCGCCCTCCACCCGGCGGACACACCGCTCACCGAGCAGATCGCCGGGGGCATGGCGCGGGCGGCCGAGTCGATCGACTCCGGCGCCGCCCTCCGGACGCTGGAGCGCTGGGTCGCGGCGACCAACGCGTGATCCCGGGAGGGGCGCCGGTCCGCGGGGCCCCGCGGACCGGCGCCCCCCGGCCGGAAACGCAGTCCCCCGTCAGGAATCCAGGCCGATGGCGAACGCGGCCTCCAGATCGTGCTGCGAGTAGGTGCGGAACGCCACATGGGTGTCCGTCGCCTCGACGCCCTCGACCTTGTTGATCCGGCCGGGGATCACATCGGCGAGATCGTCGTGCCGGGCCACCCGCACCATCGCCACCAGGTCGTAGGTGCCGGTGACGGAGTAGACCTCGCTGACGCTCTCCAGGGCGGCGATCGATTCGGCGATCTCCGGGATCCGGTCCACGCTGGTCTTGATGAGCACGATCGCGGTGATCACGGCTGGCTGTCTCCCTCGGTCGCCCGGTCTGCGCTGCTCACTCTAGTCCCACCCCCGTAGCGGGCCCACGCCCACAGGAAACCGGTCAGGAAGCCGGTCAGATGGGCCAGGTACGCCACTCCGGACCCCTCCGCCGCGCCGCGGGCCGCCGGCCACTGGAGGGCGAACCAGAAGGGCAGCACCACCCAGGCCGGGAAGCGCAGCGGCAGAAAGAAGAGGAACGGGAAGAGGCTGGTGACCCGGGCCCGGGGAAAGAGCAGCAGAAAGGCGCCCAGCACCCCGGAGACGGCCCCCGAGGCCCCCACCAGGGGCTGGTCGGAGGCCGGGTCCGCCGCGGCGAAGGCGGCCAGCGCGAGGTAGCCCGTACCGGCGTGCAGCAGGAGGTAGCGCGCCGGGCCCAGCCGGGCCTCCAGCAGAGGGCCGAAGACATGGAGGAAGAGCAGGTTGCCCAGCAGATGCAGCCAGCCGCCGTGGACGAAGAACGCGGTCAGCGGGGTGAGCAGGGCCTCCGGCGAGCCGCCGAACAGCTCGGCCGGCACCACGCCCCAGAGCCGGAAGTGGTCATTCCGTGCCGTGATGAGCTCGGCACCGGTTCCGTGTGCGGGGTTGAGACCGGAGACGGGCCCGAGTACGAAGAACAGGAAGCACAGGCCGATCAGGGTGCGGGTCACCACGGCGGGACCCCCGTCCGCCGCCGCGCCGCCTGCCACGCCCCCGGGGGTGCGGCCGCCGAGGAGCCCGCGCGCCTTTCTCAGCATGGGCAGATCATGGCGTAACGGGCGCCGGCGGACGGAACGCCTCGCCGTGCGTCCGCCCCGGTACGGGCCCCGGCGGCGGGCCCCGGGCAGGCCGTAGGGTTGCGGGAGAGCGACCCGCAGTTCGACGGCGCACCGCGGACCAGAACGTGCAGACGGCGCAAAAGCGCAGAAGACGCAGAAAACGAGGACGACACGATGGGCGTTCCCCAGCCGACGGCCGAGACCCGGTGGCGCTGCACCCTGTGCGGCAACCTGACCCGGTTCGACGTGACCCGCACCAGCAGAGCGGTCGAGTACGTGCATCTGGACCTCGCGGGGGAACCCACGGTCGAGGAGCGGGACGTGCTCAGTGAGACGATCGAGTCGGTCCGCTGCCGCTGGTGCAACGCGGTGGACCAGATCGAACTGGTGGACCGCCCCGGTGTGAGCGGCTGAGATCGGAGCGCGACAGGTGGTGGAGGCGGAGCACACGGGCGACGGTGCCGGGGACGCGGAAGAGTCCGCCGGTGCCGAAGAGGTGCTCGACCGGCCGCTGCCGGAGGGTGTGCGGCGCCGGGTCGTCGCCCTCGTCGCGGATGCCTTCGGCAGTCTGACGATGGCGGAACTGCCGCCCCAGCTGCGGCAGTACGCCCGGTTCACTCCCAGCCGCCGGGCCAGGTTCGGGGGCAACGCCATGGCGGCCGCCCTGGAGAGCCATCCGCTCTTCCGGCAGCGGGTCGGCGAACGGCTGCGCGAGACCCAGCCCGAGCTCTCGGGAGCCCTGGAGTCCGGCGCCCCGCCGGCCGCCGCCGACCCGGCGGAGGTGGCCGCGCTCGCGTACATACTGCGGCCCGCGGGCTGGGCCAAGCTGGTCGCCGCGGCCGGCGAGGAGGTGCAGCGGGCCAGGGCCGAGCGGGCCGACGAGGAGGCCGGCCGCGAGGTGCGGCGGCTCCGCGAGGAGCTGGCCGAGGCCCGCTCCGCCGCCCGCGCCGAGGCCGACCGGGCGCGTGCCGAGCTGGAGAGCGCGCGCAAGGAGGCCGACGTCCTCCACCGCAAGCTGCGCAGCGCGGTGAGCGACGTGCGCCGCGGTGAGGCCGCGCTCCGCAAGGCCGCGGCCGAGCTGGAGTCCGTACGGGCCGCCGCCGCGGCCGAGAAGGCGGCGGCGGACAGCGAGGCGCGGCGGCTGCGGGCCCGGCTCGCGGAGGCCGAGTCGGCCCTGGAGGCGGGCCGGCGGGCCGTGCGCGAGGGCCGCAGCGTCGAGGACATGCGGGTGCGCCTGCTGCTCGACACGGTGCTGGACGCGGCGCAGGGGCTCCGCCGGGAACTGGCCCTGCCGCCGGCCGCGCAGCGTCCCGCCGACACCGTGGACGCGGTGGAGCCGGGGCGGATGACACCGAAGGACATCGCCACCCGCGCGCTCTCCGAGACCGACCCGGCGCTGCTCGACCAGCTCCTCGCCCTGCCGCAGGCGCATCTGGTGGTCGACGGCTACAACGTCACCAAGACCGGCTATCCGACGATGCCGCTGGACAAGCAGCGGCTGCGGCTGCTGGGCGGGCTGGCGGTGCTGGCCGCGCAGACCGGCGCCGAGATGACCTGTGTGTTCGACGGGGCGGAGCTGGCCGCGCCGGTGCTGCTGGCGCCGCCGCGCGGTGTGCGCGTGCTGTTCAGCAAGCCGGGGCAGACCGCCGACGAGCTGATCCGCCGCATCGTGCGCGCCGAGCCGCCGGGGCGCCCGGTGGTCGTGGTCTCCGCCGACCGCGAGGTTGCGGACGGAGTGGCGCGCGCCGGCGCGCGCCCTGTGGCCTCGACGCTGCTGCTGAGGCGGCTCGCGCGCACCTGACCCGTCAGGAGCCGCTGGGCCCGTCGGGGCGGCAGCGGGGCCTTGCGTGGCACGCAGTGTCAGACGGCTGTCACCGACTGTGTGACTTCGGGTAAAAAAACCTTCTCCGCGGGAATTTTTTCGCATCACCCTTTGAACCGATCATGGGAGGGTCACTAGGGTCGGCCCCGAACCTCCGCGCGGTTGATCATCCATCCGGGATATCCGCGGGGGAACCGCCGAATCCGGCATGTTCGGGCAGGACCCGGAAGCCGAACACCGGAGCCGGGGCCGCGTCCCATCCTCCCGGCAGGCGGCTGGAGGAAGAAGGAGATCGCCTCCGTGGCGTCCCACCGTCGACCCAGGCAGCCCGGCCGGGCGCGCGTCAGCGTGCTCACGGCCACCGCGGCCGCAGCCGTCGCCATCACCTCGCAGGCCGCACAGGCCGCACCGCAGCCTTCCAAGAACGAAGTGAAGGCCAAGGTCGACAAGCTGTACGAAGAGGCCGAGGTGGCCACCGAGAAGTACAACGGTGCCAAGGAGAAGCAGGAGAAGCTCGAAGAAGAGGTCTCCAACCTCCAGGACAAGGTGGCCCGCGGCCAGGAGGACCTGAACGACCTGCGCAACGGCCTCGGTTCGATGGCCACCGCCCAGTACCGTTCCGGCGGCATCGACCCGTCCGTGCAACTGCTGCTCTCCTCCGACCCGGACACGTATCTGGAACGGGCCTCCACGCTCAACCAGTTGAGCGGCAAGCAGGCCGAGGCCCTCGGCAGGATCGCCGAGAAGCAGCGCACGCTCCAGCAGCAGCGCGCCGAGGCCGCCGGCAAGCTGGAGGACCTCGACACCACTCGTGAGGCGCTGGGGGAGAAGAAGCGCGAGATCCAGGGGAAGCTGGCCAAGGCCCGCGACCTGCTCAACACCCTGACGGCCGCGGAGCGCGCCGAGCTCGCCGCCAAGGAGGACCGCGCCAACCGCACCGCCGGCCAGCGGGTCGACCTCGGCAGCGACGTCCCGGAGTCGCAGCGTGCCGCAGCCGCCCTCTCCGCCGCGCAGTCCAAGATCGGCGCACCGTACGTCTGGGGCGCCACCGGCCCCAGCTCCTTCGACTGCTCCGGGCTGACGTCCTGGGCCTACTCCCAGGCCGGCGTCGGCATCTCCCGCACCTCGCAGGCCCAGGCCAACGACGGCACCCGGATCGGCCAGAGCGCCCTCAAGCCCGGCGACCTGGTCTTCTTCTACGGCGATCTGCACCACGTCGGCCTCTACGCCGGCAACGGCCAGATCCTCCACGCCCCGAAGCCCGGCGCCAATGTGCGCTACGAGTCGATCAACAACATGCCGTTCCAGTTCGGCGTCCGGATCGGCTAGTTACGACACACCGCCCGTTCGAGCGAATCGAGCGGCGGCCGGCTCCCTCCGCCCCACCGGTGACCTGCGTCTCCGGTGGGGCGCGGCGCGTCCGGCCCCCGTTCGGTCCTTTCACCCTGCGCTGTCATCTGGTTACTCTCTGCCCGCAGTTCTCCGGCCCCGGTTGCCTCCGGGGCCTTCAGCGGAAGGGAGCACGGCCACCAGTGGCATCCCATCGCCGGGCCGGCAAGGCCGGCCTCACGCAGTCCAACCGCATCACCATGCTGCCCGCCGCGGCGGCGACGGCCGCGGTGGCGCTGTCCATCGCCCCGGCGGCCGCCGAGCCGCAGGACAGCCCGGGGGAGATCCGGTCCGCGGTCGGCAGGCTCCACGTCGAGGCCGAGCGGGCCACCGAGAAGTACCACGCCGCGGGTGAGCGGTACCGGCGGCTGAGCGCGGAGGCCGAACGGCTC
This sequence comes from Streptomyces albus subsp. albus, assembly GCF_000719865.1. GTDB lineage: Bacteria > Actinomycetota > Actinomycetes > Streptomycetales > Streptomycetaceae > Streptomyces > Streptomyces albus_E. The sequence continues at coordinate 166,405 of NZ_JOID01000005.1, read as the reverse complement.
TCCGGCCGCGTCGCCCGGGGCCAGGAGCGGGTCAACCGGCTCCGCGGCGTCCTCGGCTCCATCGCCGGCGCCCAGTACCGCACCGGCGGTGTGGACCCGGGTCTGCGGCTGCTGCTCTCCTCCGACCCGGACACGTATCTGGCCAGGGCCGTCGCCCTCAACCGCGTCAGCGAACGCCAGGCCGGCCAACTGCGCTCCCTGCGGCGGGCGCAGACCGAGCTGCGGAAGGAGCGGGCCCGCGCCGCCGGCCGGCTCGCGGAGGCGGAGCGCAGCCGGGAGGCCGTCAGCCGCCACAAGCGGACCGTCGAGTCGAGGCTCGTCCGTGCGCGGCGCCTGCTGGACTCCCTCGGGCCGGAGCAGCGCGAGGAGCACCGCCGGGCCGCCCGCGACGGCGGCCGCACGGAATTCCCCGGCGGCGGCACCGCGGCGTCCGGCCGCGCGGCGGCGGCCGTGGCCGCGGCCCGGGCGGCCGTGGGGCGGCCCTACGTCTGGGGCGCCACGGGCCCGGGCGCCTTCGACTGCTCCGGTCTCACCTACTGGTCGTACCAACAGGCGGGGGTGACCCTCCCGCGCACCTCCCAGGCGCAGCGGCTCGCCGGCCGCCGGGTGCCGCTGAGCGAGGCCCGCCCCGGCGACCTGGTGACGTACCGGACGGACGCCAGCCATGTCGGCATGTACGTCGGCAACGGCCAGATCGTGCACGCCCCGCATCCCGGCGCCGCCGTCCGCTACGACCCGGTCGGCCTGATGCCGAACGCCACCGTCACCCGCGTCTGAGCCCCGGCGCCGCCCGGAACGCGGCGCCGTCGTGCCCGGATCCGGGCGGCATCGGGCGCCGGTCGCGGCCGTACGATCGGGAGCGTGGTGCTGCCGGGGCGGTACGGGAGAGCGGGCGCCGCCGCGCTGGGTGTCGTGGCGGTGCTCGCGCTGCTGCCCGGGTGCGGCCGGGCCGATCCCGGCGACCGGTCCGTGCAGGGTTTGCTGGACCGGCGGGCGGCCGCCGTCCTCGACCGGGACGAACGCGGGTTCCTCGCGGACGTGGACCCCTCGGCCGGCCGGCTCCGCGCCCGCCAGCGGGAGGTGCTGCGGAACCTCGCCGACGTCCCCTTCTCCTCCTGGGAATACCAGCTCACCGGCACCGGCGGTTTCGAGCCCGCGCCGGGTGAGGGCCGCCGCCTCGCCGTCCGGGTCCGGCTGAGCTACCGGCTCGGCGGGCACGACGCCGGGCCGGCCACCGCCGACCAGCGGCTGACCCTCGCCGAACGCGGTGGCCGCTGGTACATCGCCGCGGAGCACCCCGCCGGCGACGGGCCCGAACCGCTGTGGGAGCAGGGCCGGGTCGCCACCGTCCGCGGCGGCCGCAGCCTCGTGCTCGGCGTCGGCCAGGACCGCCGCCGGCTGCGGGACATCGCCCGCGCGGCCGACCGGGCCGTTCCCGCCGTCGACGCGGCCTGGCGCGGCCCCTGGGCCCGCCGGGTCGTCGTCCTCGTGCCGCGCTCCCCGGCGGAGATGGCGGAGCTGCTCGGCGACCCACCGGGGAGCTACCGCGGGATAGCGGCCGTGACCACCGGACGGACCGGTGGCACGCCCGGCAGCGGACCTGCCGACCGCGTCATCGTCAACCCGGACGCCTACGGCATCCTCGGCGAGGCCGGGCAGGACGTGGTCCTCACCCATGAGACGACCCACGTCGCCACCCGTGCCCACACCTCGCCGGCCACTCCGCTCTGGCTCTCCGAGGGCTTCGCCGACTGGGCCGGCTACCGGGGCACGGAGCGCCCCGCGGCCCGGATCGCCCCCGGACTGGCCGGCGAAGCCGCCGCGGGCCGCACCCCCGAGGCCCTCCCGGACGACGAGGACTTCGCCTTCACCGGAGACGCCGGCCGGCTGGCCCGCGCGTACGAGGCCGGATGGCTCGCCTGCCGGATGATCGCGGAGGAGTGGGGCGAGGAGACGCTGGTCTCCTTCTACCGGGCCGTGGGCGAGGCCGGACCGGACCGGTCCCGCGCCCTGGAGTCGGCGCTGCGCGAGCGGCTGGGGCTCGGCCCCGACGCCTTCACCGCGCGCTGGCGTGCGTACGTGACGGAGCGGCTCGGCTGAGCGGGGGCCGCGGGGTTCCGCGGTTTCTGCGGGGTTCCGCAGGTGTTCGGAGTTCCCGCCCCGGTGTACGGGTTTCCGCCCCAGGCGTACGGGCTGTGAGCCCGGGCCCGGTGCCGGCCGCCTTCGGCGGTTGTGTTCGGCCTCCGCGCTGCGCGCGGGGTGCTGCCCTCCCACCCGCCCGGTTGCCGTACACCAGCGGCCTGGTGTGGTGCGCCGCGGTGCGGGACGCACGACGAGGCCGGAGCGGTCCCGGGCACCCCGGAGCCCCGTCCCGGCCGGCCCGTGGCGGGGCCGGGGCACGCTGGGCGGTTCCGTGCCGGGGGTTCCCTCGGCCAGGTTGCCCGGCTGCCCGACTGCCCGGCGTCCTGACTCCGCTTCCCGTCCCGCAGGCCCGGCTCCCGGGGTCCCGGGCACCCCGGAGGGCGCTGCGGGGGACCCGGTACTGTCGGCCGGGATGGACAAGACCCTGGTCGTCACGAACGACTTCCCGCCCCGCCCCGGCGGCATCCAGTCCTTTCTGCACAGCATGGCGCTGCGCCTGGACCCGGCCCGCCTCGTCGTCTACGCCTCCACCTGGAAGGACGGCACCGAGGTGGCCCGGTTCGACGCGGAGCAGCCCTTCCCCGTCATCCGGGACCGCACGAGCGTGCTGCTGCCCACCCCGCGCGTGACCCGCCGGGCGGCGGAACTGCTGCGGGAGCACGGCTGCACCTCGGTGTGGTTCGGCGCCGCCGCCCCGCTCGGGCTGATGGCGCCGGCGCTGCGCGGGGCCGGCGCCCGCCGCTTGGTCGCGACCACGCACGGGCACGAGGCCGGCTGGGCCCAGCTGCCCGCCGCCCGGCGGCTGCTGCGCAGGATCGGCGAGGGCACCGACACGATGACGTATCTGGGGGAGTACACCCGTTCCCGGATCGCCGCCGTCCTCACCCCGGAGGCGGCGGACCGCATGGTGCAACTGCCGCCGGGCGTCGACGAGAAGACGTTCCACCCGGGCTCGGGGGGCGACGAGGTGCGGGCGCGGCTGGGGCTCACCGGCCGGCCCGTGGTGGTGTGCGTGTCGCGGCTCGTCCCGCGCAAGGGGCAGGACACGCTGATCCGGGCGATGCCGGCGATCCGGGCTGCCGTACCGGACACGGTGCTGCTGATCGTGGGCGGCGGACCGTACCGCAAGGATCTGGAGAAGCTCGCCGGTACCTGTGGGGTGGCGGACTCGGTGCTCTTCACCGGCTCGGTGCCCTGGGAGGAACTGCCGGCCCACTACGGCGCGGGGGACGTCTTCGCGATGCCGTGCCGTACACGGCGGGGCGGGCTGGACGTCGAAGGGCTCGGCATCGTCTACCTGGAGGCCTCCGCGACGGGACTGCCGGTGGTGGCCGGGGACTCGGGCGGGGCGCCGGACGCGGTCCTCGACGGGGAGACCGGCTGGGTGGTGCGCGGGGAGTCCGTGCCGGACGCGGCGGAGCGGATCGTGACGCTGCTGCGGGATCCGGAGCTGCGGCGGCGGATGGGGGAGCGGGGGCGCGCCTGGATCGAGGAGCGCTGGCGCCGCGACCTGCTGGCGGACCGCCTGGCCTCCCTGCTCTGACGACGGCCGCCCGCCGCTCGGGGCGACGGGAGGCGCCCGGACCGCCGGGGCCTCCCGGACCGGGGGGCCTCCCGGACCGGCGGGGGCCGCCGGGCCGGAGCGGGACCGCCGCCCGGACGGGGCCGTGCGGGTGGCGGGAGCCTGCCTCCCCGTCCGGGATCCGGCCTGTCTCCGTGTGTGTCCGTCCGCGCGCGAGCAGGCATCGCGTCGGAGCCGGCCCGATCCCCGCGGACCCGGCCGGCCAACCGCGGTTCGGGTGAACTCCCCGGGAAAGCGGCCGGGCCCGCCGGGCCTGCTGGGCGTACGCCTACTTCGTGTACAGGGCTTCGATCTCGTGGGCGAAGTCCTTCGCCACCACGGCCCGCTTCAGCTTCATGGACGGCGTGACGTGCCCGGAGTCCTCCGAGAACTGGGCGGGCAGGATGCGGAACTTGCGCACCGACTCGGCCTTCGACACGGCCGCGTTGCCGTCGTCCACGGCCTTCTGGACGGCGGCCAGCAGCTCCGGGTCGTCCCGCAGTCCGGCGGCCGTGGTGCCGGCGGGCTTGCCGTGCTCCGCCAGCCAGCGCGGCAGGAACTCCTCGTCCAGGGTGATGAGCGCGCCGACGAAGGGCCGGCCGTCCCCGACGACCATGCACTCGGCGACCAGCGCGTGCGCCCGGATGCGGTCCTCGATGACGGCGGGGGCGACGTTCTTGCCGCCGGCCGTCACGATGATCTCCTTCTTCCGGCCGGTGATCGCGAGGTAGCCGTCCTCGTCGAGGGTGCCGATGTCGCCGGTGTGGAACCAGCCGTCGGAGAGGGCCTCGCGGGTCGCGGCCTCGTTGTTCCAGTAGCCGGTGAAGATGTGCTCGCCGTGGAGCAGCACCTCGCCGTCGTCGGCGATCCGGATGACGGAGCCGGGCAGCGGCTGGCCGACCGTGCCGATCTTCTGCCGGTCCCAGGGGTTGAACGCCGTCGCGGCACAGGACTCGGTGAGGCCGTAGCCCTCCAGGACCGTGAAGCCGATGCCGCGGTAGAAGTGGCCCAGCCGCTCGCCGAGCGGGGCGCCGCCGGAGATGGCGTGCCGCGCGCGGCCGCCGAGCACCGAGCGGAGCTTGCTGTAGACCAGCTTGTCGAAGGCCTTGTGCTTGATCCGCAGGCCGAGCGACGGGCCGGAGGGGGTCTCCAGGGCGCGGCTGTAGGCGATGGCGGCGTCCGCGGCCTTGTCGAAGATCCCGCCCTTGCCGTCGGCCTGGGCCTTGGCCCGCGCGGAGTTGTAGACCTTCTCGAAGACGCGCGGGACACCGAGGACCATCGTCGGCCGGAAGGAGGCCAGTTCCTCGGTGAGGTTCTTGATGTCGGCGCAGTGGCCGAGGCGGATCGGCGCGAGGACGGCGGCGATCTCGACGAGCCGGCCGAAGACGTGGGCGACGGGGAGGAAGAGCAGGACGGAGCATTCGCCGGTGCGGAACAGCGGGCGCAGCCGCTCCACGACGTTGCCGGCCTCGGCGAAGAAGTTGCGGTGCGTCAGGACGCAGCCCTTGGGGCGGCCCGTGGTGCCGGAGGTGTAGACGATGGTGGCGGGGGAGTCGGCGTCCGCCAGCGAGGTGCGCTCCTCGACCTCCGCGTCGGTGATCCCCGCGCCCTCGGTCCGCAGTTGCGCCACGGCGTCGCGCTCGATCTGCCAGACGTGCAGCAGCTCCGGCAGCCGGTCCCGTACGGAGTTGACCGCGCCGGCGTGCGTGTCGGTCTCGACGAGGCAGGCCACGGCACCGGAGTCGCTGAGGATCCAGGCGATCTGCTCGGGCGAACTGGTCTCGTAGACGGGGACGCTGACGGCGCCGGCGCTCCAGATCGCGAAGTCCAGCAGGGTCCACTCGTAGCGGGTGCGGGACATGAGGGCCACGCGGTCGCCGGGACGGACCCCGGCGGCGATGAGGCCCTTGGCGGTCTCGCGGACCTCGGCCAGGAACTCCCGCGCGGTCACGTCCTCCCACTGGCCGTCCCGCTTGCGCGCGACGACGGCCACCTCGGGATGCTGCGTGGCATTGCGCCGGATGAGATCCGTCAGGTTTCCGTCCGCGGGGACCTCGTACAGGGCCGGAAGGCTGAACTCACGCAAGACTGCTGCTCCTCATTGGGCGCCGGTGCTGCCACGTCGTAACCGGCGTGCTGCCGCGGCCGCGGTCCTTGATCAGGGGGAAGGGGACGACGACCTTGGACGTTACCCACCGGTATTGGTTCCCCGATAGGGGGGCCGCCCAGATGTTTTACGCGTCACACAGTGCGTCACGCATACCGGACCGCGGCACGGGGGTGCTGCCCGAAGCGTAGTCCAGTTCTTCCGCCGTCCGTAAGGAACCGCAGGTCGCGGCCGTCTCCCCGGGATGCTGCGGACGGCGTAGGGTCCAGCGCATGCGAGTCCATGTGGTCAGTGACGTACACGGGAACAGCGAGGACCTCGCCAGGGCGGGCGACGGGGCCGACGCCCTGCTCTGCCTCGGCGACCTCGTGCTGTTCCTGGACTACAGGGATCGCTCCCGGGGGATATTCCCGCGGCTTTTCGGGACGGAGAACGCCGAGCGCATCGTCGAACTCCGCACCGCCCGCCGCTTCCGGGAGGCCCGCGAGTTCGGCGCCCGGCTGTGGGCCGGGCTGGGCGGCGGGGAGGGGGAGCGCCGCCGCGTCATCGAGTCCGCGGTGCGCGAGCAGTACGCGGAGCTGTTCGCCGCCTTCCCGCGGCCGACGTACGCCACCTACGGCAATGTCGACATCCCGGCGCTCTGGCCGGAGTACGCCGGCGCGCACGGGGTCACGGTGCTCGACGGCGAGCGGGCCGAGATCGGCGGCCGGGTCTTCGGCTTCGTCGGCGGCGGACTGCACAGCCCGATGCGCACCCCGTACGAGATCGACGACGAGACCTATGCCGCCAAGGTGGCCGCCCTCGGTGAGGTGGACGTGCTGTGCTCGCACATCCCCCCGGAGGTCCCCGAGCTCTGCTACGACACCGTGGCCCGCCGCTTCGAACGGGGCAGTCCGGCCCTGCTGGAGGCGATCCGCGAACTCCGCCCGCGCTACGCCCTGTTCGGGCATGTGCACCAGCCGCTGGCGCGCCGGATGCGTGTCGGCGCCACGGAGTGCGTCAACGTCGGCCATTTCGCCGCGACCGGGACGCCGTGGGCGCTGGAGTGGTGACCGGCGGCGGGCAACCCCCGCCCGGCGGGGCGGAGGAGGGTGCGGACGGCCGGCGGGAGGGGCCCGCCGGGGCCGGTCACGGCGCGCGGTAGCCTTCACCAGCAGGGGCGCAGGCCGGAGCCGACCGCAGTGAAGGAGCCACCGCGATGGCGGAACACACCAGCTCGAACATCACGATCGAGGCGGCACCGGGCGAGGTCATGTCGGTGATCTCCGACTTCGACCGCTACCCGGAGTGGACCGGGGAGGTCAAGGAGGCCGAGGTGCTGGCCAAGGACGACCGGGGCCGGGCCGAGCAGGTCCGGCTGGTGCTCGACGCCGGTGCGATCAAGGACGACCACACCCTCGCCTACACCTGGACCGGCGAGCACGAGGTGAGCTGGACGCTGGTGAAGTCGCAGATGCTGCGCTCCCTGGACGGCACCTACCGGCTGACTCCCCTCGACGGCGGCGCCCGTACCGAGGTCACGTACCAGCTGACCGTCGACGTCAAGATCCCGATGCTCGGCATGATCAAGCGCAAGGCCGAGAAGGTCATCATCGACCGGGCCCTGGCGGGCTTGAAGAAGCGCGTCGAGAGCGGCGCGCAGGCCTGAGGTGACGCGCCCCCTCGTCCGCACGGTCCTGGTGACCGGCCCCGGCGGGGCGGGCCGTACCACCGCCGCCGCGGCCTCCGCCCTCGCCGCGGCCCGGTGCGGGCGGCGCGTCCTGCTGCTGACCACCGGCCGGCCCGGCCCGCTGGACGCGGTACTGGGGCGCGCGCTCCCGGCGCCCGCCGCGGCCACCCGCGCTCCGGAGCCCGGAGCGGCGCCGCACGCCCCGGCGGATGCCGCGTACACCCCGGGCGCCCCCTGGACCGTGCCCGTGTCCGCCGCGCCCGGTCTCTGGGCGGCCCGCGTCGAGGGCGGGGAACACCTGCGGGAACGCCTCCTTGCCCTCCAGGAGCGCGGTGGACCGGCACTCGACCTGCTGGGCGCCTCTCCGCTCCACCGGGACGAGCTCGCGATCCTGCCGGATGCCGGGCGGCTCGCCGTCCTCCGCGCCCTCCGCGCGGTCCGCGATCTGCCGGCGCGCGCCCCCGGATCGGCCGCCTCCGCATCCGCCCCCGCGTCCACCGCCGCTTCCGTCTCCGGCAGCGTGCCGGCCACCGCACCCGCCTCCGGCGCGGGCACGGCGGGCGGCCCGTCCGGGGCGGAGCATCCGGCGGCGGGGACCGGGTTTCCGGACGCCTGGGACCTGGTCGTCGTCGATCTGCCGCCCGCCGAGGAGGCGCTGGCCGTCCTGGCGCTCCCCGAACAGCTGAGCTGGTATCTGGACCGGCTGCTGCCCCCGCGGCGGCAGGCCGCCCGGGCCCTGCGGCCGGTGCTCGCGCAGCTCGCGGGGGTGCCGATGCCGGCCCCCTGGCTCTACGAGGCCGCCGACCGGGCCCGCGCCGAACTCGCCGCCGCGAAGGAGGTGCTGAGCGCTCCGACGACCACACTGCGGCTGGTCGCCGAGCCCGGTCCGGCGGCCGTCGACACGCTCCGCCGGCTCCGCCCGGGACTCGCCCTGCACGGCCACCGTGTCGACGCGGTCGTCGCCGGAAAGGTGCTGCCCACCGGTTCGGCCGACCCCTGGCTGGCGGCCCTCTCCGGCGAGCAGCAGACCGCCCTGAAAGCCCTGTACGAGGAGTGGGCGGACCCGGACACCGGCTCGGCCGTGTACGAACTGCCGCACCTCGGCCGCGAACCGCGCGGCCCGGAGGACCTCACCGCGCTGGCCGCCGCACTCGGGCACCGGCCGCCCGGGAGCCCCGGACACCACCCCGGCGCACCGGTGGTACCGGCCCCGTACGGCCGGGCACCGCGGGGCGAGGCCGTGCACGGCGCCGTACCGGTCCCCGCGCCGGAGCGCACTCCCGCGCCCACTCCGGCGCCGGGCGCCCCCGGCTGGCCCGTGGAGGACCGGCGGGCCGAGGAGGGGGTGCTCGTCTGGCGCGTCCCGCTGGCCGGAGCCGAGCGCGGGGACCTCGAACTGGTGCGGCGCGGGGACGAACTCCTCGTCGCCGCCGGTCCGTTCCGCCGCATCGTCCCGCTGCCGCCGGCGCTGCGCCGCTGCACCGTGGCCGGCGCCGGGCTGTCCGGGGGCGAGCTGCGGGTCCGCTTCGTGCCCGAGCCCGGGCTCTGGCCCCGCACCCCCTGAGAGCCGGCGCGGCGCGGCCGGGAGCGGCGTGCCGTGAAGGGCCGGACAGCCCCGGGGTCCATGCCGCTAAGACGGCCATCGGCGGCGGTTCCGGTACCGTCGAAGGCGGGGGTGCCCGCAGAGGCGCCTGACCGCCGATCCCGCAGCAGGAGCCCGCAATGAGCGATCCCACCGAGCGCCCGGCCGCCGAACCCGCCGGGACCCCGGCCCCGAGTCCGGCCCCGGCCACCGACGCCGACGCCTGGTCCACGGCCTGTGCCGAGGACCTCGCGGCCGAGAAGGCGCGCCGCCGCGCCCAGCACGGCAGGCCGCCCGGCAGCGCCGCCGAGGAACTGCGCAAACTGGCCGACGCCGTGACGGACAAGCTCTCCTCGCTGCAGCTCCCGGTCGCGGGCCTGGCCGCGCAGAGCGCCGTGCAGCAGCTGGTCGACCGGGCCAAGGCCGCCGTGGAACCGGTCGTGGAGCGCAACCCGGACGTCTTCGACCACCTCGCCGCCGCCGGCTCCGAGCTCCTCGCCGCCTACCGCTCCGCCGTGGAGCGCCAGGAGAGCCGCTGGACCCGGGACGGCGGAGCGGCCTCCGGTGCCGGCCCCGGGAGCCCCGGCAGCCCCGAGAGCAGGGAGGAGACCGGAGAGGCCCGCGAGGGGCGGGAGGGTCCCGAGGGTCCGTCCGGAAGCCAGCGCATCGACCTCGACTGACCACAGCTCCGGTACGGTTGGTCACGCAGCGGGGATCGACCGGACAACTGAGGGACACATGGGACTCACCATCGGCGTCGACATCGGCGGCACGAAGATCGCAGCTGGCGTGGTCGACGAAGAGGGCTCGATTCTCGAAACGAGCAAGGTCGCGACCCCACCGACCTCCGAGGGCGTCATCGACGCCATCGCGGAAGCGGTCCGCACGGTCAGCACCGGCCACGAGATCTCGGCCGTCGGCATCGGCGCGGCGGGGTACGTCGACGAGAAGCGGGCCACCGTGCTCTTCGCCCCCAACATCAACTGGCGCCACGAGGCGCTCAAGGACAAGGTCGAGCAGCGGGTGGGGCTCCCGGTCGTCGTCGAGAACGACGCCAACGCCGCCGCCTGGGGCGAGTACAAGTTCGGCGCCGGCGCCGGCCACGACGACGTCATCTGCATCACGCTCGGCACCGGCCTCGGCGGCGGCATCATCATCGGGAACAAGCTCCGCCGCGGCCGTTTCGGCGTCGCGGGCGAGTTCGGGCACGTCCGGGTCGTGCCGGACGGCCTGCTGTGCGGCTGCGGCAGCCAGGGCTGCTGGGAGCAGTACGCCTCCGGGCGCGCCCTCGTCCGCTACGCCCGCCAGCGCTCCGTGGCCACCCCCGAGAACGCGGAGATCCTGCTCTCGCTCGGCGACGGAACGCCCGAGGGCATCGAGGGCCGGCACGTCAGCCAGGCGGCGCGGCGCGGCGACCCGGTCGCCGTCGACTCGTTCCGCGAACTCGCCCGCTGGGCCGGCGCCGGGCTGGCCGATCTGGCCTCGCTCTTCGACCCCTCGGCGTTCATCATCGGCGGCGGGGTCTCGGACGAGGGCGACCTGGTCCTGGAGCCGATCCGCAAGTCCTTCCGGCGCTGGCTGGTCGGCAGCCAGTGGCGGCCGCACGCGCAGGTGCTCGCCGCGCAACTCGGCGGCAAGGCCGGTCTGGTGGGTGCCGCCGACCTGGCGCGCCAGGGCTGACCCGCGGCGGAGCCGCAGGGAGGAACGGGGCGGATGAACACGGCGGGGACGGGCGGAGCGGGGACGGCCGGGGCGGAGCACGGTCCGGGCCCCGGCGGCGCGGCGGAGGACCGGACGGACCTGCCCGCCTCCCGCACCGAGCCGGACGGCTCCGCCGTGATCCGCGTGCTCAGCTACAACATCCGCTCGATGCGCGACGATCAGGAGGCGCTGGCCCGGGTCATCCGGGCCTGCGCCCCCGATCTCGTCCTGATCCAGGAGGCGCCGCGGTTCTTCCGCTGGCGCAAGGCGGTGGCACGGCTCGCCCGCGCCGCCGGGCTGGTGTACGTCACGGGCGGGGCCACCGCCACCGGCCCGCTGATCCTCTCCTCGCTTCGCGCGCACGTGGAGCGCACCGAGGACATCCTGCTGCCGCTCACCCCCGGGCTGCACCGGCGCGGTTTCGCCACCGCGGTGCTGCGGTTCGGGGGCGCCCGGCTGGTGGCGGCGAGCTGCCATCTCAGCCTGGCGGCGGCCGAACGCACGGCACAGGCCGGAATGCTGCTGGAGGTGCTGGACCGGCAGACGCGGGAGGCCGGGGTGCCGTACGCGGTCGTGGGCGGCGACCTCAACGACCGGCCGGACGGACGCGCGTTCCGCCGGCTCACCGGCGGGCTGCGGGACGCCTGGGCCGAAGCCCCCTGGGGCGGCGAGTACACCTCGACCCCCGCCGAACCGCACCAGCGCATCGACGCGGTGCTGGCCACGGAGGGCGTGGAGATCCTGGGCTGCGGGGTTCCCCTCGGCCTCGCCGGCGTCCGCCATGCCGACCTCGGGGCCGCCACGGATCATCTCCCCGTCCTGGCCGCCCTCAGAGTCCCCGCGGCGCCGCCCGCCGCCGGGCGGAGCGGTGCGCCGGCGCGTCCCTGAACGCCGCCCGCCCGCACGGCGGATGGCGCGCCGGGACTCCGGTACCGGCGCCGGGCCGGCGCGGGCCCCGGCACGGGGAAAGCCCCCGGCATTGGCGAAGACCCCCGTGCGACGGAGGTACCCACCTCGATCGCACGGAGGCCTTCGGGGAACACCGTAGGCGCGGCGGGCCGTTTTCGGAAGGCTCCGGTCCGCCGATGTTCGGCCTCCCGGCTTCCCGGCTTGCCGGCTCCCCGGCGGGCCCGGGGCCGGGGCCCGGGCTCAGACGACGGCGCCCCGGCCCGGGTCGTCGTCCTCCTCGTCGTCCTCCCGCATCCGGGCGACGAGGGTGGCGAAGCCGCCCAGGAAGCCGCCGACCCCGAGGACCGCGATCCACCAGGTGACCGGCTGCTGGAACAGCACCGTCACGATGAGCAGCAGGGGACCGCCGAGCACCGCGAGCCAGGCGAACTTGGTGGGGGTGTCCGCCTGCGGGAGCGGCGGCGGCTCGGGCGGTACGAAGTGGTCCTCGTCCGCGCCCTCCGCGCCTCCCCGACCCTCGGCGGGCTCCTTCGGGCTCCAGTCCCGGGGGCCCATGCCGGCCGGGAAGATCACGCTCGACCCCAGCGGCCGGTCCGCCCCGGCCGCCGGCCCGGAGCCGCCGGAGCCGCCCCCGCCGGAGGGGTCGGACGAGGCGGAGGAGCCGGTCTCGGCCCCGGAGGCACCTGCCGCCCCCGGCGTTGCCGTCTCCCCGGTGCCGGTGCCGGTGCCGGCCCCGGCTTCCCGCTCCGCGGAGGCCGGCCCCGCGCCTCCGCTCCGCCGGCCGGCCCCGGAGGGCCCGGGATCTCCGGCAGCCGTCTCCGCCGCGCCCCGCCCCGGTCCGTCCGTCCCGGCCTCCGCCCCCGCGTCCGGCGGGAACGGCTTCAGCGGCTTGTCCGTCTCCAGGAAGCCGGGCAGCGCGCCCGGTCCGGCCACCGGTTCGCGCGCGGGCGGGTCGTCCCCGGGGAACTGGGGCTCCTCGCCGTATCCGGCCACGATCGCCGCCCAGGCGGCCTCCTCGTCGAACGGTTCGGGGCCGTCCTCGTGCCCGGTGCCGGTACCGCGCTCAGCCACCGGTCGCCGTCCCTTCCCGCTGGGCGTCGCCCGCCGTGAGCCGGCCGATGAAGTCGTGGGAGTCCTGGAAGATCCGCTCGGCGTCGTAGTCGAGCGTGGCCACGTGGTAGCTGCGCTCCAGCAGGGTCTCGGTGACGTCCGTGGACGAGACCCTGCTGAGGATGCGGGCGGAGTCGGCCGGGGAGACCACATGGTCCCGCGGGCTGTGCAGCAGCAGCAACGGCTGGGTGACCTGCGGAAGTTCGGCGTCGAGCAACGAGAGGAAGCGGCGCAGCGAGTGCGCGGCGTGCAGCGGCACCCGGTCGTAGGCGGCCTCCTGGACGCCGCCCTTGGCGATGTCGCTCGCCAGGCCCTTGGTGGTGCGCACGAGATGCCGGGCGACGGGCAGGGCGTACGCCGACAGCCCGTGCACCCGGTTCACCGGGTTGACCACGACGAGGCCGCTGATCTCGTCGCCGTGCTTGGCGGCGAGCCGCAGCGCGAGCGCGCCGCCCATGGAGAGGCCGCAGACGAAGACCTTCCGGCACCGGGCGGTGAGGCCGCGCAGACCCCGGTCGACCTCGGCGTACCAGTCCTGCCAGCCGGTGAGCTGCATGTCCTGCCAGCGGGTGCCGTGGCCCGGCAGCAGCGGCAGGGACACCGTGTATCCGCGCCCGGCCAGGAAGTCGGCCCAGGGACGCATGGACTGCGGGGAACCGGTGAAGCCGTGGCAGAGCAGGACGCCGATGTCCCCGCCTTCGTGGTGGAACGGTTCGGCTCCGGGGAGGACCTGCACCGGAGGTCTCCTGTTCGTCGTCGTTTCGCGAGGTCCGGCAGGGGCTGCCGGGTGATGCCGGGCCGGTGGCGCGGCCGGTTTTCACCGTACGCGACGGCGCCGGTACCGGGTAGGTCCGAAGCCCGCCTCCGGGCGGGACCGCCCGCGGCGGCAGGCTAGAGTCGAGGCGCACACACAGGAGGTCCTCGGTTGCTTTACGGCGCAATGAAGCTGTCCATCGGCGGGACGCTGAAACTCGCCTTCCGTCCCTGGGCGGAAGGGCTGGAGAACATCCCGGCGGAGGGTCCGGCGATCCTCGCCAGCAACCATCTCTCCTTCTCGGACTCCTTCTTCTTCCCCGCCATGGTGGACCGGAAGGTCACCTTCATCGCCAAGGCGGAGTACTTCACCTCCCCGGGGGTCAAGGGCAAGCTGACCGCGGCTTTCTTCAAGGGCGTCGGGCAGCTGCCGGTGGACCGCTCGGGCGGCCGCGCCGCGGGGGAGGCAGCGGTCCGCAGCGGCGTCGGGGTGATCGAGCGCGGCGAACTGTTCGGGATATACCCGGAGGGCACCCGCTCGCCCGACGGGCGGCTGTACCGCGGCAAGCCCGGTGTCGCCCGGGTCGCGCTCGCCACCGGGGCTCCGGTGATCCCCGTCGCCATGATCGACACGGAGAAGATCCAGCCGCCGGGCAAGGTCGTACCGAAGCTGATGCGCCCCGGGATGCGGATCGGCAGGCCGCTGGACTTCAGCCGCTACCACGGTATGGAGAACGACCGGTTCATCCTCCGTTCGGTGACCGACGAGATCATGTACGAGATCATGAAGCTGTCCGGCCAGGAGTACGTCGACGTCTACGCCAATGTCGCCAAGCGGCAGCTCGCCGAGGAGGCGAAGCGGCGGAGGGACGAGGAGAAGGCGGCGGCGGACGGCGCGGAGAGCGCCCGGCGGGCCGGGGAGGCCCGGGGGGCACAGGGGGCCGGGAGCGCCGGGGAGACCGGCGCACCGGGAGATTCCGGGACGTAATCCGTCCCGGGCGAGGGGGATTGGGGAGATGGCACCGAGCGTGCGGTCACGCGTACGGCCCGGCGGCGGGGCGGCGGGGGAGGGGAAGCCGCCCGGCGGGCGGGTCCGGCCCCGGATGTCCGTGGAACAGCCGCTCTGGCGGGCCCTGACCGGCTACCGGGTGCTGACCATGCTCTACGCCCTCGCTCTCTTCGGCTACGACCACGACGAGTACGCGCACCCGCTCGGCGCCGCCGCCTATCTCGCCGTGCTCGCCGCCTGGACGCTGGCGACCGTCGGCCGGGTCTCCTCCGCCGAGCGCTGCACCCTGCGCTTCCTGGTCGTCGATCTGACCATGGCGGTCACCGGCATTCTGCTGACGGCCGTCCTCGACACCGCGGAGCGCATCGACACCGGCGGCCCCACCCTGCCGTCCATCTGGACGGCCGGCGCGGTGCTGGGCTTCGCCCTCAAGGGCGGCTGGCGCTGGGCGGCGGTGGCCTCCGCGATCGTCGGCGCCGCCAATCTGATCGAGCGCGGCGCCCCGGCTCAGGACACCGTGCACAACGTCCTGCTGGTGTGGATCGCCAGTGTCGCCATCGGCTACGTGGTGGAGGTGGCCCGGGCCAGTGAGCGCACCCTCGCCCGGGCCCTGGAGGTCGACGCCGCGACCCGCGAACGGGAGCGGCTGGCCCGCGACATCCACGACAGCGTCCTCCAGGTGCTCGCGATGGTGCAGCGGCGCGGCGCGGAGATCGGCGGCGAGGCGGCCGAGCTGGGGCGGATGGCGGGCGAACAGGAGGTGGCGCTGCGCACCCTGGTGGCCGGCGGCCTCGTCCCCGCGGCCCGGCGTTCCGCCGCGAACGCGTCCGGGGGAGCCGCGGAGCCGGATCCGGGCCCGGAGGGCGCCCGCCCCGCGGCCGCGGGTGAGACCGGCCCGGCGCGCGGAGCCGTCCGGGGTGCCCGGGTGCGTACCGGGGCGCCCGGAGGCCCGGACGCCGTGGCGGCGGACGGGAGGTGCGATCTGCGCACCCTGCTCGCCGCCCGCGCCACCTCCCGCGTCTCCTTCGCCGAGCCGGGCGCGCCCGTCCTGCTCCGGACCCGCGCGGCGGAGGAACTGGACGCCGCCGTGGGCGCCGCCCTGGACAATGTGGACCGCCACGCGGGCGCGGAGGCGCGGGCGTGGATCCTGCTGGAGGACGAGCCGGACGAGGTGATCGTGACCGTCCGGGACGACGGCCCGGGCATCCCGGAGGGGCGCCTCGCGGACGCGGAGCGGGAGGGGCGGCTCGGTGTCGCCCTCTCCATCCGCGGCCGGCTGCGCGATCTGGGTGGCAGCGCCGAGCTGTTGTCCGTACCGGGGCAGGGCACGGAAGTGGAATTGCGGATGCCGCGCACGGCACGGGGGAGTGAGGACGCATGACGACGGAACCGGCGGCGGTGACGGTGATGGTGGTCGACGACCACCCGATGTGGCGGGACGCGGTCGCGCGCGACCTGGCGGCGGCCGGGTACAGCGTGGTCGCCACCGCGGGGGACGGCCCGCAGGCGGTGCGGCGCGCCCGTGCGGCGCGGCCCGACGTCCTGGTCCTCGACCTCAACCTGCCCGGGCTGCCGGGCGTCGAGGTCTGCCGGCAACTCGTCGGCTCCCAGCCCGGGCTGCGGGTGCTCGTGCTCTCCGCGAGCGGCGAGCACGCGGACGTCCTGGAGGCGGTGAAGTCCGGCGCCACCGGCTATCTGCTCAAGTCCGCCGGGGCGGAGGAACTGCTGGACGCGGTGGCCCGGACGGCGGCCGGCGACCCGGTCTTCACCCCCGGCCTGGCCGGGCTGGTGCTCGGCGAGTACCGGCGGCTGGCCTCCGATCCCGAGCCGCCCTCCGCCGGCGCCCCGGACACTCCCCGGCTGACGGACCGGGAGACCGAGGTCCTGCGGCTCGTCGCCAAGGGCCTCTCGTACAAGCAGATCGCCGAGCGGCTGGTCATCTCGCACCGCACGGTGCAGAACCACGTGCAGAACACCCTGGGCAAACTCCAGCTCCACAACCGGGTGGAGCTGGTCCGGTACGCCATCGAGCGCGGGCTCGACGACGCCTGACGTTTCGTCAGCCCTTCCGTCACCCCTTCCGTCGCTTTCCTTCGCTCCTTCCGTCACCCCTCGCCGTCACTCCATACGAGTGAAGCCGGAGGCCGGTCTCCCCGGGAAAGTGCGAAATCTCCCGATTGCTCCCATCCCCTGTGATCTGAATCACTACTACCGTGAGCGAGTAATGGCGCGACTACGGAGAATGATCACGAAGGGAAGATCCCATGCGGGTCGGAGTACTGACCGGTGGCGGTGACTGCCCCGGACTGAACGCCGTGATCCGGGGCGTCGTCCGCAAAGGCGTCCAGACTTACGGGTACGAGTTCGTCGGGTTCCGCGACGGCTGGCGGGGCCCCCTGGAAGCCGACACGGTTCCGCTCGACATCCCGGCGGTCCGCGGCATCCTGCCGCGCGGCGGGACCATCCTCGGCTCCTCGCGGACCAATCCGCTCAAGGCCGAGCACGGCATCCGCCGGATCAAGGAGAATCTGGCCAAGCTGGAGGTCGAGGCGCTCATCACCATCGGCGGGGAGGACACCCTCGGGGTGGCCGCCCAACTGGCCGACGAATACGGCGTCCACTGCGTCGGGGTGCCGAAGACGATCGACAACGACCTCTCCGCCACCGACTACACCTTCGGCTTCGACACGGCCGTCAACATCGCCACCGAGGCGATCGACCGGCTGCACACCACCGCCGAGTCCCACATGCGGGTGCTCGTCGTCGAGGTGATGGGCCGTCACGCCGGCTGGATCGCACTGCACTCCGGGCTCGCCGGCGGCGCCAACGTCATCCTCATCCCGGAGCAGCGCTTCGACCTGGAGAAGGTGTGCGCCTGGGTCGAATCCCGGTTCAAGATCCGCTACGCCCCGATCGTGGTCGTCTCCGAGGGGGCCATGCCCCTCGACGGCGACATGGTCCTCAAGGACGGCTCGCAGGACGCCTTCGGCCACGTCCGGCTGTCGGGCGTCGGCGAATGGCTGGCCAAGGAGATCGAGGCCCGCACCGGCCAGGAGGCGCGGACCACCGTCCTCGGCCATGTCCAGCGCGGCGGCACCCCCAGCGCGTACGACCGCTGGCTCGCCACCCGCTTCGGGCTGCACGCCATCGACGCCGTCCGCGACGGGGACTTCGGCAAGATGGTCGCCCTGCGCGGCACCGACATCGTGCGGGTGCCCATCCATGACGCGACGGCGAAGCTGAAGACCGTGCGCCCGGAACTGTACGCCGAGGCGGGCGTCTTCTTCGGCTGACGGCGGCCACAGGAGCACCGGCCGGCCCCGGACCGGAGCCGGAGCGGCGGCCGCCACCGCGGCCCGCCGCTCCGGCTCCCTCCTCCCGGCCCCTTCCCGGGCGCCTGCCTCTCCCGTCCCGGTCCCGTCGGCGGCAACGAGCCCCGTCCGGACGGCTTGTAGCATCAAGGGCGTTGCCGTCAGCCGCTGCTGCTCGTACCGGGAGAATCGTGGACATCCTCGCCTTCGGCGTTCAGAACGACGAGAAGCCGATGATCGAGCGGGCCTTCGCCGGCCGGCACACCGTCCGCTGCGTGGACGTCTTCCTCAACCGGGACACCGCCCCCATCGCCGCCGATCACGAGATCGTCAGCGTCAGCGTCAACGCCCAGCTCGACGCCGACGTCCTGCGCACCCTCGCCGCCGGCGGCACCCGGATGATCGCCCAGCGGGCCACCGGCTTCAACAACATCGACCTGGAGGTGGCCGCGGAGCTCGGCATGACCGTCGCCCGGGTCTCCCACTACTCGCCGTACTCCGTCGCCGAGTTCGCCTGGACCCTGGCCATGGCCGTCAACCGGCGCGTGGTCCGGGCCGCCACCCGCACCCGCGACTTCGACTTCCGTCTCGACGGGCTGATGGGCCGCGATCTGCACGGCCGCACCGCCGGGGTGATCGGCACCGGCAAGATCGGCGAGTGCTTCGCGCGGATCGCCCACGGCTTCGGGATGAGACTGCTCGGCTGGGACGTCGCGGAGAACCCGGCCTGCACCGAGCTGGGCATGGAGTACCGGGAGGACCTGCCCGAACTGCTCGCCGAGGCCGACCTCGTCAGCCTCCACGTGCCGCTGCTGCCCGCGACCGAGCATCTGCTGGACCGGCACGGCCTGTCCGTGATGAAGGACGACGCGATCCTCGTCAACACGAGCCGCGGCGGACTCATCGACACCGGCGCGCTCATCGCGCAGCTGAAGGCGGGCCGCTTCACGGGCGTCGGGCTGGACGTCTACGAGGCCGAGGCCGGGCTCTTCTACCTCGACAAATCGCTCGACGTGGTCACCGACGACACCCTCGCCCGGCTGATGACCTTCAGCAACGTCCTGGTCACCTCCCACCAGGCGTACTACACGCGCGACGCCACCGCCCAGATCATCGGCACCACCGTCGGCAACATCGACGACTACCTGGCCGGCCGCACCAGCGAGAACGTCCTGGTCCCGGCGGGTGGCGCCGCCGGCGGCACCGGCCGGTAAGTGTTCCCCCGCCCGGGTGGCCCGCCGGGGCCACCGGGTTTGGCCCGCCCGTGGGGCGGCGCTGCTCCGACCGGTTGACGCCGGTGCGGGGCACCCCGCCCGGCCGGTGAAAACGGCGATGTATCCCCGTGTCAGCCCCCCACACGACACACGGGACACCCATGCGCCCCCTCCGGCATCTCCTCGTCCTTCTCGGGACGCTCCTCTCGCTCTGCGCCGCCACCCCGGCGTCCGCGCTGGCCGGCCCGCCGGCCGCCACCGGGGCCCCGGCGTCCGGCACTCACGCGTACCACCACCCCGTCTGCCCGACCACGGACCGGGTCGCGGGCACCACGCGACCGCCGGACCCCCGGCTCCAGCGCTACTACCTCGGCGACTGGCGGTTCGGCCCCCGCCACCTTCCGCACCACGGCCCCATCGGCCGGATGCTCCGCGGCTACGACCGGCTGGGCGGCCTGTCCCCCGAGCGCTTCCTCGCCTGCTACTGGAACGAGCCGACGGCCGGCTGGTGGTACCCGGACCCGGACGGCTGGGTCCTGGTCAACGGCCGGCCGCTGAAGATCGGCATCGAGCTGCGGGCCGGGCAGAAGGTCGACCTCTTCGGCAGCGGCTTCGGCAACTTCCTCGCCCCGGCGGGCACCCCCTTCGCGGAGCGCGCGATTCCGCCGAGCAATCTCAACACCATTGATCCGCGGTACCCCTTCGGGTACCACCTCTACGAGGTGGCGGAGCCGTTCACGGTCGAGGCCGGCCCGGCGCGGGCCTGGTTCGGGCAGCCCGGCGGCGGCCTCCAGTACAAGACGGGCCTCTCCGTCCCGGACCTCGTGGCCGCCGGGAAGCTCCGGCCGCTCAACTGACGCCGACGACCGTACGGAACGGGCAACCCGACGAAAGGACCGGCATCGTGGACAGGCGGGAACTCGTCCGGACGCTGCGGGAGGAGCGGGTTCCGGACGCCTTCTATGACATCCCCGGCGTACACGACATCCCGTTCCAGTCGGACGCGTACTTCTTCCTGCGGCCCGGGTCGGACGGCTGGGCGGTCGGCCTCCGCCAGCGCTCCCGCGACCAGGACGTGCGCGCGTATCTCTCGGAGGACGACGCCTGCCGCGACCTGCTCGGCCGGCTGACCACCCTGCCGTCCCCGCCCCCGGAGGGCGGGGCGCGGACCGAGGAGGTCCTGGCCGACGCGGAGGAGATCCAGCGCGAAGCCCGGGAGGACTTCGACGAGGCCCTGCGCAGACAGGGCCGCCCGGACGGGCCGCCGGCCGAGGATTCCTGACGGCGGACCGGCACCACGCACGGCGGGGGCGCGCACCGCGCATCGCGGAGCGCGCCCCCGCCGCCGTGTCATCTCCGCAGGGGCAGCATCATCACCAGCCGGGCGTCGCCGGGGCCGAAGTAGTTCTCGTGGTGGTCGAGCCGGGTGAAGCCCATCGACTCGTACAGTTCCACCGCGGCGGTGTTGGCGGGCTCGACGGTCAGCCGGACCTCGCGCACCCCCGCCGCGCGCAGCCGGCGCAAGGCCTCCGCCATGAGCTGCCGCCCGAAGCCGCGGCCGCGCGACCTCCGGTCGATGCCGAGCCCGAGGATCCAGCTGCGGCTCTTGTCGGACTGGGTGCCGACGAGGACGTACCCCACGAGCGCGTCGCCGTCGTCCAGCACCAGGAGCTGGTCCCCGTGCAGGTCGTAGAGCTGGCGCAGCACGAAGTAGGGGTAGGCGTGCTCGGCGAAGACGGCCTCGTCGAGCCGGGACAGCGGCGGCAGATCCTCCTCGGTGATCGTTCTCACCCATGGCGGCCGGTTCTCCGGGGCCAGAGACACCGCCGAGGCGGCGGACAGCGGTAATCGATCTCCGGAAAGAGCAGTCATGCGCCACTTCCTGGTGAAAGAGTCTGGGACAACGCGTCGTCACCCGTACAGGTGGAACGCGGTTGGACGGCGTGCGCCTTCCGGCGGGGTGGCCGACGGCCGGCGGTCAGACCAGGATTCCCGCGCCGAACAGGACGTTCAAGGCCGGAACGGGCCAGACGCCGCATTGCGCCGACGCGCCCCCCGTGCTCCCTCCGGGCCGGTTCCGTGCTTCCGCGGACCCCGTATGGCTTGTTCAAAGCGAAGACCGCGCCGGAGTTTCTCGCTACGCTTGGCAGATGGTTCTGAGAACGTTTGATCCCGGGCGCGGGAAATCGCAATCGCAAGAGCTCAATGGTGAGACCGACTGGAACGCGTTTGACTCCGACGCGTACGTCGAGCACAACTACCGTCACCTGCGCTCCGACGACGAGCAGATCATCCGCATCGTCCGGGATCACTTCCGGGACCACTTCGGGCGCCACCCGGCGGCCGGGCCCGTGCCGGGGATCGACGTCGGATCGGGTGCCAACCTGTACCCCGCGCTCACTCTGCTCCCCTGGTGCTCGGAGGTCACGCTCTTCGAGCGGGCCGCGACCAACGTGCAGTGGCTGGAGCGCCAGATCCCCGGCTACGAGACCAACTGGGACGCCTTCTGGGGCGTCCTGCGCGAGGTGGAGCCGTACGCGGGGATCGAGGACCCCCGGGCGAGACTGCGGCTGGCGGCCCGTGCGAAGCAGGGCAATCTGTTCGATCTCCCCGAGCGGCGCTGGGGCATCGGCACGATGTTCTTCGTGGCCGAGTCGATGACGACGTCCCTCGAGGAGTTCCGGGAAGGGGTGCGGCGGTTCGCGGAGTGCCTGCTGCCGGGAGCGCCCTTCGCGGCCGCCTTCATGGAGGGCTCCACGGGTTACACGGTCGGCGGGGAGTCCTTCCCGGCCTGCAGCGTGGAGGAGGAGCAGGTGCGGGGCGCACTGGCTCCCTTCGCCGAGGGGGAAATCCGGATCACCCGCATCGGAATTCCGGGAAACCGCCCTCTTCGCAAGGGGTACAAGGGAATGATCGTCGCATGCGGACGGCGTCATTCTCCTTCTTGATGTTCCGCTGAATCACGCGCACGTCGGTGAAGGGCGGCCCGCTTTCCGGTGAACAATGCGGGGGCGGGCCCCGGGTGAGGGGTATGGGGGATGCAGATCAAGCCGCGCCAGCAATTGCTGGACATCTGGCGCGCCATCGCGCGTTATTCATTCGTGGACGGGGAATGGGACTGGGGTAAATCAGGGGGGCGCAGCACGGTCGCGGACGCCGAACGCCTGCTCTGCATCCTGTACCCGGCCACGGAGTTCCCCGCGTTCCGCCTGGACGATCCGGACACCACGGACCGTGACGTCCGGGACGCCCTCCAGGCCGCGGGCAGCCGTCTGGAGATCCCGGCGAAGATCCTTTCGGCTGTAGCCGAATTCATGAGGACCCACACCACCGACGACAAGAGACCCAGTTTCGCCGGTGGCCACTACTTCAACGCCAGGGACTCCGCAGACGAACTCACCCCGGAACAGCGGGAGTTGGGGGTCGTCGACTCCTTTTCGCTGTCGATCACGCTCTCCCTGGCGACCCTCGGTTTTCTCAAGGTCTATCTCAGCAAACCCCGCCGCGCGGAAGTCCAGGCGCTCGCCGAGGAACTGAGGACCGCCACCGAAGCCCGGCTCACCGCCGCGATGGTGAGCCTGCTCCGCTCCTTCACGGTCAACGTGTTCGACGCCGAGGCGCCCCAGGGCCGCACCCTCTGCAAGCTCCTCGGGCAGGGGCAGGTCTCCGAGCGGATCGCCGCCCAGCAGTTCCAGCGCCGCTTCAAGGCCCTGCGCGCCACGATCCGGGACAGCATCTCCCTCGGCGTCGAGGTCGCCGACGGCCTCGACGACGACAACCAGCTCTTCGAGTGCGGCTGGGCCTGGAGCCTGGTCAAGGACGCCCCGCCGGTCGAGATCGAGAGCGAGATCGGGCCGCAGCCCGACGGCATCGCCCGGCCCACCCCGTACCTCTACTTCACCGTCGTCGCCCTCGACGGCATCCAGGACCTCTTCTCCGACCGCACCCTCACCCTGGGACTGCTCAACACCGAACAGCAGCGCCTCGCCGACGCGCTGCGGCTCCGGTGGGAGATCACCCAGCAGTACTGGTCGGGCATCGCCCGGTTCGGGGACGGCAGCTGGCCCCTGGAGGACATCCCCTGGCGCACCACCGGCCAGCGGCAGGAGTCGGAGTACTTCTCGCTCTCCGTCGCCGCCATCCTGGTCCACGACCTGGTGCGCCGCCGCGCCACCGACGACGACCTCACCCGCACCGTCGACGTCATGCAGCGGCTCGCCGAACGCGGCCGCATCACCAGCCGCATGAAGGTGGGCGACGCGGCCGTCGAGCTGCACAACCCGGGTGTGGCCATGCCCCTCCAGGGCAGTGAGGCGCTCGGCCCGCCCATGCAGTGGTCGATGCCGGACTTCTCCGCCCAGCTGCTCAAGCGGACCATCCAGCTGTGCTCCCTGTCCCGCAGCATCTCCTCCCACGACCGGCTGCTGCGGCTGGCCGAGCGGATCTTCGACCATCTGTGGCAGCGCCGTATCCGGGGCGGCGAGACCGCGGGACTCTGGGACAACATCCACGCCGTCTATCCCGACTCGCCGGACCGCAACTGGGCGATGTCCTGGAGCATCACCGAGCGCGTCACCGAGTGCATGGTCGCCGCGCGCCAGCTCTACACCCAGCCGCCGATCCGCAGCGGCACGCTCACCACCCTCGCCCGCGACCTGCTCAGCGAGGCGACCCACCTCCTCGGCAACGAGCAGCTCGAACCCACCTCGACGGCCGACGGATCGCGCGGCATGGCGCTGAAGGGCATCGAGGTCAAACTCGCCCGCGCCCGGCGCATCCTGGAGGAACAGCCCGGCACCTCCTGCGCGCTCAGCACGGAGGTCCTCGGCGAACTCGACACCCTGGCCCTGGCCCGGCAGACCGCCTCCCGGGGCGTGTGACGTGATCGTCTTCGCGGCCTCCGACAAGGGGGGCACCGGCCGCTCCGTCACCAGCGCGAACCTGGCCTACCGCCGCGCGCTCGCCGGGGACGACGTCTGCTATCTCGACTTCGACTTCGGCTCCCCCACCGCGGCCGCCGTCTTCGACGTGCCCGGAGCGCTGCGCGGCGTCGAGACGGGCGGGCTCCACTCCTACCTCCAGGGCAGGAACACCGAGCCGGTACGGATCGACGTCTGGGCCGACACCGAGCACGAGCTGCTGCGCCACCGCCCGGCCGGCTCCGGCAACCTCGTCCTGCTGCCCGGCGACCGCAGCGGCGGCGAGTTCACCGTCGGCCGGGAGACCCTGCGCCGCTGCGTCGATCTCCTCCTCCGGCTGAACGGCGAGTTCGACGTCGTGGTGGTCGACCTGAGCGCCGGCCGCAGTTACGCCGTGGACCTCGCCCTGGAGGCCACCTCGCGGCGCGAGATGCGCTCGGTCCCGGCCCGCTGGCTCGTCTACCACCGCTGGACCCGCCAGCATGTGATCGCCGCCGCCGGGCTGGTCTTCGGCGGCCGGGGCATCGTCGCCGGCGGCGTCGCCCGCGGGCACGACGAGGCGCGGCTCACCGGCTCCATCCGCTTCGTCCGGGCCGCGGTGCCCGATCCCGAGTCACCGCTGTGGTCCCAGGTGCCGCCCGCCCAGTCCGCCTGGATGCGCAAGTGCGACCAGGACCTCGACGTGCTCGCCGCGGACCTCGACATCGGCTACACCCGGCTGCTCGGCTCCGTACCGCTGGAACCCGTCCTGCAGTGGCGGGAGCAGCTCATCACCGACGAGGACGTCCTCGCCAGCCGGATCGCCAACATCGAGACCCTGCAGGCCCTCGAAGAGCTCGCCGGGAAGCTCACCGACGACGAGTTCTGGGGGCAGCCGTGACGGACGCTGTCTTCCGGGAGACGACGGCCGACCCGCGCACGAAGTCCGTGCCGTTCTCCCATGTCTCGCTGGAGATCGGCCACTTGTACATGGAGGACTTCGAGGCGGGCCCGGAACGGCTGCGCGCGCACTTCGCCCAGGTGCGGCCCTGGGTGGACGCGGTCCGCGCCTCCGCCGCGAACGGCGGGGGCGCGCGGCCGCGGATCAGCACCTGCTTCCTCGTCGACGACTACTTCAGCCGCTTCTCCTCGCCCGCCGAGCTCGTCCCCCTCCTGCTGACCGAGGCCGAGCGCTGCGGACTGACCATCGACTACCTGGCCCGGGAGTCCGCCTGCGACGTGGCCGACGGCGTGCGTCTCGCCGAAGCCGTCGAGCACCGGCTCGTCGAGTCGCCGCCGCCCGGCAGCGACGGCTCCCGCCCACCGGTGAAGGAGATCGGCTGGCTCGCCAACGGGGAGCGCACCCCCGGAGTGGAGCGGCTGGAGGCGATGGCCAACGACCTCCCGGCCTCGTGGCGGCCGCCGGCCGAGACCGCCGCCCGCCGCCACTCCGTCTTCATGGACGTCGAGCTGTGGGACGACCGCGACGGCCGCCGCACCTGGTCCTGCCCGTTCCTCGCCGCCGTCTGGCACCTGGCCCGGCTCGGGCTCCTCCGCCACCGCGGCGAGCCCGTGCTCCGGGCACGGCCCCGGCCGGACGGCGGCTTTCCGCGGGACTGGGCCGACCTGGCGCCGCTGACCCGGCTCAACCCCGCGGCCCAGCCGTTCGCCGCCTACCGCACCTGGTCCGTGCTGCCCTCCCGCTTCCTGCCGGTCGAGCACGCCGTCCGCGTCATCCTCGGCCAGGTCGAAGTGGACTCCGGTGCGCTCCGCCAGGTCGCCGAGCGCTCCGCCGGGGAGAAGGTCACGCTCCCGGACGAGATCGCCGACCGCGTCAGCCACGTCTTCTGCGCGGGGCCCTGAGATGCGGGCGCCCGGAGACCCCGGGGAGACCGTGCTGATCTGTGGTGAGGTCCGCACCTGCCTCCTCCAGACCTTCGCGTCGCTGCCCGCGGCGGCCGCGGGCGAACTGCTCCGCATCCGGGCGGACGAGCGGGTGCGGATCTCCGAGCGGCCCAATCTGCACGCCGTCTCCCCGGACGTCCTCACCGGTGTGGACTGCCGGCTGCCCGCGGCCACCGGCGCCAAGGTGCGCGCCGTCGGCACGGTCGCCGCCCGCGCCGTGCTCACCGAGGGCCGGGTGCTCCAGAGCACCGCGTACTTCCGCTCCCCGGGCCGGGGCGCGGAGCCGCGCCGCCCCTGGGGGCACTACCTCGTCCGGCCCGGTGTGGTGGAACCCCTGGGCCGGCTGCCCGAACGGGCCGTCGCCGACGGCGTCCTGGCCGACCGCAGGGAGCCCGGCGAGCTCGATCTGGGGGCGATCGCCGAACGGCTCCTCGGCGATCTGCTGCGGCATCCGCTGCTGGACCAGCGGCCCCCCTTCAAATCCCGGCGCACACGGCTGCGCTGGGCCGCGTTACGGGCCCGGGACGGCGACGGCCCGTCGATCGAACGCTTCACCCTCGCCGAGGACGGGCTCCGCACCGTGGAGCTGCGGCTGCCGGAGCACGTGGAACCTTCCCGCTGCGCCGGCCTCTGTGAGGATCTGGCCCTGCACGACTGGCTGCTCACGAC
Source organism: Streptomyces albus subsp. albus (assembly GCF_000719865.1). Classification (GTDB taxonomy): domain Bacteria; phylum Actinomycetota; class Actinomycetes; order Streptomycetales; family Streptomycetaceae; genus Streptomyces; species Streptomyces albus_E. The sequence continues at coordinate 139,865 of NZ_JOID01000005.1, read as the reverse complement.
CCTCGTACGGATGGTCGAGCGCAGCCGGCTGGGATCGGCGGACGGGCACGAGGCCGTGATGGCGCTCCGCCCGGCCGTGGACCATCTGTTGCACCTGTGGATGCCGAGAGCACGAGTGGACACGACCCTGGGCCCGCTGTGGGAGGTGCTTGAGCGGGAGCCCGGATTCACCCGGCAGTGGCAGACGCTGGTCCAGCGCATCAGGGACCAGCTCGCCCTGCAGGCCATTCCGTTGCTGCGCGAAGCCCTGACGGCACGCTGACGGGGGTGCGGGCACGCGCAAACCCGACCGGGGGAGTTGGACGACAGATGCACGCATCGACGAGAACACCGGGAGCACCGGCCGCCGCGGCGGCCCTGGACCCGCCGCGGCAGGCCGGCATTCCGCCATTCCTGCTGAAGACCCTCATCACCGCGTTGATCGGCGGTTTCACCTACGCCCTGACCAACGCCGTCGAGCAACCGGAGGTCTGGAAGCTGACGGTCTCCGTCTTCGTCGCCGGAGCGGCCATGATCGTGCAGTACATGGTCGACTTCGAGCGGCGGCTCGGCGCCGTGGAGCACAGCCTCACCGTCCACAACGCCGAGATGAAGGAGCTGGTCGCCGAGGGCTTCGCCAAGATCAACCACGCCACCGAGCTGTTCGGCCTGGTCGAGGGCTCGGCCCTGCGGGCCGACGGGGTGACCCGGCTGGTGCGCAACGCCACGACCGTCGGCTCCGAGGGGCCCGACATCGTGAAGGCGTTCGCCCAGGCCGAGGTCACCCGCGTCGGCACCCTGATGGCCAACCTCCATCAGAAACACGCCGACTACGACGGGGAGGACCACGACTGGATCGTGACGCTCACCCAGTGCGCCTCCCGCACCATCGACGCCACCAGCACCTCCGTGGACCACGACTTCTGGCCCACCGAGCTGGGGCAGCGCTATCTGCGGGCCCAGCGGGACGCGATCCACGAGCACGGGGTGAGCATCCGCCGGCTGTTCATCGTCAACACACCGCAGGAGATCGACGAAGAACTGCTGCAAGTGGTGGAGCACCAGAAGGGCCTGGGCATCGAGGTGCGCGTCCTCGCGCTGTCCGAGCTGCCCCCGACGGCCGGGATCGACACCACGAACGACTTCATCGTCTTCGACCACTCGCTGTCCTACGAGGTCGAGCCGGACCTGCGCGGGATGAACGCCAAGACCACGCTGGACCTGCGCGAGGACCGGGTGGCCCGGCGCATCAAGCGCTTCGAGGAGCTGTGGAAGGCCGGGGAGGAGGAACCGGAACCGGACGATTAGCCGGGCCTTCGCCGGGCCCGGTCCCCGGGGCGCGGCAGGCGACCGCGTGACCGCGGCGGCCGCGGGGGGCGCCGTTCGTCCGCCGGACGGCTGCCCGCCGCGCCCGCCGCACTTGCCGCCGGGGCGCGGCATGGCCGGGTCTCGGTCCCGTTCCGTACGGACCTCTGGGTCCGGGGACGCCGGGGCGGGCCCGCGGACCCCGGCGCTCCCGGTGACCAGCTCCCCGCGGCCGCTGTGGCCGCACCGGAGCGGCCCTACACGCGCACGGCCGCCAGCAGGCCGGTGACGACGGACCTCCCGTCGAGGGTCAGCACCGACTCCGGGTGGAACTGCACCCCCGCGAAGCCGGGACCGCGCAGCGCGTGGATGTCGCCGGTGACCGGATCGCGGCTCAGCTCCACCTGCCGCAGGGCCAGCTCTCGTGCCGCCGCCTCCCCGCAGCGCGCGGTGAAGGTGTTGTAGAAGCCGACGGTCTCCTCGCGGCCGAAGAAGTCGATCCGCTCCTGCGCGCCCTGGTGGGGCACGTCCTTCCGGACGGTCTCCAGCCCCAGTTCCGCGGCGAGCAGTTCGTGACCGAGACAGACGCCCAGCAGCCCGTGCCGGTGCTCCCGCAGCAGTTCGGCGGCGAGGGCGCGCAGAAAGCGCATCTTGGGGTCGGCCGCGTCGGCCGGGTCGCCCGGGCCGGGGCCGAGGACCACCGGGCCGCGGTGGGCGAGCGCCGCCTCGCGCAGCCCCGGCTCGTCGTAGCGGCGTACGGTCACCGCGAGACCGGTGGAGTGCAGCAGGTGCGCCAGCATGGCCGTGAAGGTGTCCTCGCCGTCGACGACCAGGGCGTGGTGGCCGGAGAGGGCGGGGCCGAGCGGGGCGGCGGACGCCGCCGGGTCCTCCGCCGTCCGCATGCGCAGCCAGAACGGTGCCAGGGAGGCGCGGCGGGCGTCGAGCGCGGCCCGCACCCGCGGATCGTCCGCGAGCCGCCGCGGCGCGGCGCCGTCCGGGCCGCCCCGGCCGTCCGGGCCGCCGGGCGCGGGACGCACGCCCAGCGCGGCGAGGACGCCGGCCGCCTTGGCGTGCGTCTCGGCCACCTCGCTCCGCGGGTCGGAGTGGCGGACGAGGGTGGCGCCGACCGGCACCCGCAGCCGGCCGTCCGGGGCGATGTCGGCGGTCCGGATGAGGATGGGGGAGTCCAGGGTCTGCGCGCCGCCCGCGTCCCGTCCGATGAGCGCGAGCGCGCCCGCGTAGTAGCCGCGCCCGCGGCCGTCCGGGTCCGCCGCGCTCATGGGTTCGTACCGTTCGATGACGCGGCAGGCGTTCTGGACCGGTGAGCCGGTGACCGTCGCCGCGAACATGGTGTCCCGCAGCACCTCCCGGACGTCCCGGGAGCTGCGGCCGCGCAACTCGTACTCGGTGTGCGCGAGATGCGCCATCTCCTTCAGCCTCGGCCCGATGACGGCGCCGCCGCGGTCGCCGACGGCGCACATCATCTTCAGCTCCTCGTCCACGACCATGGACAGCTCCTCCACCTCCTTGCGGTCGTGCAGGAAGCGCAGCAGGCCCTCGGCGTCCGGCCCGCCGGGCGGGTAGCGGTAGGTGCCGCTGATGGGGTTCATCACGACCGTTCCGCCGGACATCCGCACATGCGCCTCCGGACTGGCGCCGACCAGGGTGCGCTCGCCGGTGTGCACGGCGTACGTCCAGTAGGCGCCGCGCTCCCCGGCGAGCAGCCGCCGGAAGAGGGCGAGGGCGTCGGCGGGGCCGAAGCCGGGGATCTCACCGCGGAAGGTGCGGCGGATGACGAAGTTGGCGCCCTCGCCGCGGCCGATCTCGTCCCGGACGACGCGCTCCACGATCTCCGCGTAGGCGTCGTCGGTCACGTCGAAGGCCCCGTTCTCCACCCGCACCGGATGCCGGGGCAGGGCGTCCAGGAGGGCGGCGAGCGGCAGTTCGAGGGTTTGCTCGGGGCGGAGGACGGCCAGCGGCGTCCCGTCGTCCCGGACGTCGAAGCCGCGCTCGCGGATCTGGCGGAAGGGGATGAGGGCGAGCGCGTCGGTGACGGGCCGTCCGTCCGCGGCCGGCCCCTCGCCGAGCGGGATGTCGGCCAGCCGCTCGACGTGCTCGACGGGACCGGTGAGGATCTCGACCACGTCCTCCTCCCGTCCCGGCGACCGGCGGCGCAGCAGCGCGAAGGGCGGGCCGCCCGGGCTCAGCAGCCGCGCCACGACGGCGGCGGGGGAGGCGAGGAAGCCGTCGGGGCCGGGAGCGGCGGGGGACGGGCTCGGGGAGGCGGGAGAGACGGGGGAAGCGGAGGTGCGGGCGGTGCCGGGTGATCGTTCCATGGCGGGCGGTTCCTTCCGTCAGCTGCGGAGGGACGGCCGTCCGTGAAAACGCCGAAGGCCGCCCCCGGGGGCGGCCTTCGCGGTGAGAGGTTCAGTGGGTACGCGCGAGGAGGTGGGCCGCCGTCTCAGCGGGCCACCACCAGTTCTGGGTCAGAGGCGCGAACATGCCGGCCACTCTATCCGAACGGCACCGGGCGCACCGCTCCGTTCCGGCCACGTGCGCGAGGGCCCGGCGAGTGCGCGACGGCCCTTCCGGCGACCATGCGAGGGAATCGCATGGGGTTCGTATAGCATCGTGTCATGACTGAGAAGGCGCCGAAGAAGCCCGTTTCCGTGACTCTGGATCCCGAACTTCTGCACGCGGTGCAGGATCTGGTGGCCAGTGGTCAGACGTCCTCGGTCTCCGCCTGGCTCAACGAAACAGCGCGTTACCGCATAGAGCGTGACCGGCAAGCGGAAAGAGTCCGGGCCTATGTGGAGGAGAATCTTCTCGGAGGCGCCCGTCTCAGCGACGAGGAACTCATCGAGGCCGAAGGCATGATCGCGGCCAGCATCGCCCGCACCGAGGCTCGGCGCTCAGCCGGGGGCGCGGGTGCCGCATGAGCAACGGCATCATCTTCGACCACCACGCCCTGACCGCCGCGGGCTCCGGCAACCGGCTTCTCTCGGCTTATATCGTCCGGGCCCACAGCCGCCCCGACTACACCATCGCGGCCCCCGCGATGTGTGTCGCGGAAGCCGTCCGGCACCGTGCCGGCATCTCCTTGCACCTCGCGCAGCTCCCCGGGGTGGACGTCCACACCCTCGACCGGATCACGGCTGACGCCTGTGGCCGGCTGGCTCAGGCACTCTGGCCCGCCGATGGCTGGCCGGCGGTTCACGCTGCCATGCTCGCCACCACCACCGGTTGGGAGATCGCGACGACGCGGCCCGGCACCTACAAGGGATTCGGTGTGGCGATCATGCCGGTCGCGGAGTAGCCGGAAGTGCTGCGTGCGCTTTTCGGGCGCGGCGTCGTGTACGGGCCGCGCCCGGGATCACCCGCCTGACACCGGGTGATCCCGGGCGCTCACCGCCGGCCCGGGGCCGCGGGGCCGCCGCCGGGCCGTGGTCTAACGGAAGGGGATGGTCAGGACCGAGCCGGTGCCGACCTGGAGCGTGGCCGGGGCGTTGCCGATGGCGCTCCAGACCTCGGCGCGGACGGTCCCTCCCCGGAGGTTGCCCAGGGTGCCGGAGGAGGAGAGCAGTCCGGTGCGGGCGGGGGTGTAGTCCTCGTAGCCGGGGAGGGGGTCGGTGGCGAAGTAGCGGTACGTCTCGACGCGGTCGAAGGAACCGTCGCCGGTCAGGTCGTAGGAGATCCGGACCTGCTGGCCGAGGCCGACGTACACACCGGCGTCGACCTTGAGCCGGAAGTCGGTGGAAGCGCCGTCCTTCACGGTGCCGTCCACGTTCCGCACCTCGTACACCAGCGGCTTGTGCGGGGTGCCGTCGTAATTGCCGCCCTCGGCGGAGGCGATGGTGTCGGTGGCCGGGGCCGTGGCCGCGGTGGTGCCGAGCGTGCCGCCCGGACGCAGGTGGAAGGTGTCACCGGTCACCGGCGAGGGGGAGGGGTCCGTCGGGGTGGGTTCGGGATCGGTCGGGGTGGGTTCCGGGTCCGTGGGGGTGGGCTCCGGGTCGGTGGGTGTGGGTGTGGGGGTGGGCGTGGGGTCCGGGTCGCCCGGCAGCGGGGTGTCGGTTCCGTCGCCGGAGGCGGAGGAGTGGGCGGGGACGTTGAGGACCGCGCCGTCGGAGAAGGTGACCGTCCGGGCGGTGCCGGTGTCGTTGCGGGCCGCGTAGGTGCGGCGGTCGCCCTTGGCGAACGCGGCGGCGGTGGGGCTGTCCGCGGTGACGGAGGTGTCGGGGGTCCCGATCGCGTCCAGCGTGGTGATCCAGTGGTAGGTGTGGGCCTTGGTCTCGCCCTCCTCCGGGGTGTAGGCGCCACCGTTGGCGTCCCAGGCGGCCTTGGCCTTCGCCGGGTCGGCCAGGGCCTGGAACTCCCACAGCAGGTCGCGCCACTCCGTCGCCGGGCCGCCGTTCTCCTTCTCCATCTCGGCGATGCTGCGCCGGATGGCGTCCTTCTCGCGGGCCAGGTGGAGCGAACCGCCCGTCACGGGGAGGACGTTGATGCCGTGGATCTCCTCCGGGTTGGCGGTCCACCAGGTGGCGTAGGCGGCGCCGCTGCTCCACACCATGCCGACGATGTCGTGGGTGTAGTCGCCGGGGTAGACCTCCTCGTCGGCGTCGAACCAGTACTGGGCGATGGCCTCCGACTCCGTGGTGAGGAGGTGGACGCCGAGGTCGCGCAGCGAGGTGTTGCCGGTCGCCGAGCCCCACAGGATGAGTCCGGCGCTGAGGTTGACGGACTCGGAGGACGACTCCTGGTTGTTGCCGGCCGCGAAGGAGGCGTGTCCGGCGGCCCAGCTGTGCCCGGCGTAGACGTCGAAGCCGCGCAGGAAGGGGAACATCGCGTCGGTCCGGCTGGGGTTGGCGGTGTCCCGTACGAGCAGGTCGACCATGCCGCCCCAGGCGGAGTCCGCCGCCCACGCCGGGTCGTGCTGGGCGACGACGGCCGCAGCCAGCACGAAGTAGCCGTAGTGGAAGTGGTGGTCGTTGAGCTCCTTGTCGCTGCCGTAGGAGGCGGGGTAGCCGGTGAGGGTGCGCCAGTCCGCGTCGTAGGAGAACTCGGCCTCCCCGCCGGCGGTGAACCACGCCTCCAGCCGTCCCTTGATCAGCTCCAGCAGCTTGTCCCGGGAGGCCGTCTCCCCCAGCTGGTCCGCGATGGGGACGAGCTGGGCGAGCTTGCCCAGGGCCTTGCCGGTCCAGTACGTGTCCCGGGCTCCGCTGAACGGATCGCCGGCGTTGACGGCCTCGTCGAGGTAGGTCTTGAGCCGGGCGGTGTCGGGGCCGGAGGTCTTCGGCAGACCGGGCAGGACGCCGGTCACCTTCTGCTCGGTGGTAAAGCTCTTCCCCTCGCGCACCTTCATGGTGCCGCGGGGCGAGACGTAGGTGTGGGGAGTGAGCGGATCGGTGGTGTGCAGCCACTGGTGGCGGTAGAGGGCCTGGAGGGTGCCGGTCTCCGTGCCCTCCTTGGCGGTGGTGGTGAGGGTGTAGCCGGCGCGCACCCGGCCGGCCTTCTCGTCGTAGTCCCAGGTCGCCTTGGAGCCGGTGACGAAGCTGAAGGCGTAGGCGCGGTAGTCCGCCAGGGCGTCGGTGTCGGGCAGGACGGCCAGCGAGAAGTAGTCCTTGGAGCCCAGGCCGGCCCGGATGTCGTTCCCCGAGACCGTCCAGTCGCTGCCGGTGGGCGCGAAGAGCGCGTAGTGGTGGCCGGCGACGGTGACGCCGAGCACGTTGCCGTCGTCGGCGAAGACCTCGGGCGTGCTCGCGGTGGTGATCCGCGCGGCGCCGCCGCTGCCCTGGGCGTAGACGAAGGGCATGCCGTGGCCGATGGTGGCGCGGAACGTCCGGGAGCCGTCGGACCACTGGGGCGTGACGGTCCAGTCGCTCCAGTCGTGGGCCTTGGCGTCGGGGGAGTTGAGGCCGTCGAGGCCGACGGTGAGATCCCGCTGGTGCGGGAATTCGTACTGGCGGCCGTCGCCGACGATCGCCGAGGCGGTGGGGTAGCCGACCTCCAGTCCGCCGGAGACCGCCTTGTAGGTGAGGGGGTGGCCGTACATGTTCTCGGAGTACGGGTTGTCCGCGAAGCGCTGGAAGGCCAGGGACGACCACCAGTCGTTGGTCGGCACGGGCCGGTCCTCGGCGGCGGCCGTGACCTTGGGGGTGACGGGGGCGCCGCTGTTGTTCTGCGGTCCGGCGGCGCCGGCCGGACGGGTGTCGCTGTAACTGCCCTGTCCGACGGGGACGGTGGCCGCGGCGGCGCTGTTCGCCCCGGCCGCGACGAGGCCCGTGGCTGTTAAGCCGGCGGCCGTGGTGACGGCCAGAAGTCTGCGAAGACGCATGGACTCTCCTTTTTGAGAGCGCTCTCAAAGAATGTCGTCAACGTAGAGAGCTGTCGGTACACCGTCAATACTTGAAGCGGTGCGGGATCCCCGCCGGTTCCGGCCGGCGGCCCGGGCCGCGCGGGGGCCGTCTCGCCGGGCCGCGGGATACGCCCAGGCGGCGGCCGGTGCGGGCCGTCATGGCCATGGTCGGCGGGGTGGCGGGGAGGACGGCCGGGAAGGGGCGGCGTCCTTCGGTTTCTGGAGCCTCGGCGGCGGGCGGCCGGGCCGCCGCTCCCACAACCCGGCGGCGCTCCCGCAGCGGACGGTCCGGCGGGGAGGGGAGGGGGGAGGCGGGATTTTGTCTCAGATTCCGGGCGCGGGATGGGCGGCGCGGCGGAGCGTCGTAGGGTTGACGCCGTGACCGTGAACGCTGAATCCACCGCCGGTGTCAACACCTGGCGAGACCTGCCCGCGGCGCAGCAGCCCGAGTGGCCCGACTCCGAGGCTCTGCGCGATGTGATCGCGGACCTCGAGTCCTATCCTCCGCTCGTCTTCGCCGGCGAGTGCGACCAGCTGCGGGCCCAGCTGGGTGCCGTAGCCAGGGGTGAGGCGTTCCTGCTCCAGGGCGGTGACTGCGCCGAGGCGTTCGACGCCGTGGGCGCGGACCAGATCCGCAACAAGCTGAAGACGCTCCTCCAGATGGGCGCCGTGCTCACCTACGCCGGTTCCGTGCCGGTCGTGAAGGTGGGCCGGATCGCCGGCCAGTACAGCAAGCCGCGGTCCAAGTCGACCGAGACCCGCGACGGCGTGACGCTGCCCTCGTACCGGGGCGACTCCGTCAACGGCTTCGAGTTCACCGAGAAGGCCCGGGTCCCGGACCCGGAGCGGCTGAAGCGGATGTACCACGCCTCCGCCTCGACGCTGAACCTCGTGCGCGCCTTCACCACCGGCGGCTACGCCGACCTGCGGCAGGTGCACGCCTGGAACCAGGACTTCGTGAAGAACTCCCCGTCCGGGCAGCGCTACGAGGCGCTGGCCCGCGAGATCGACCGGGCGCTGAACTTCATGAACGCCTGCGGCGCGGACCCGGAGGAGTTCAAGACCGTCGAGTTCTACTCCTCGCACGAGGCGCTGATCCTCGACTACGAGTCGGCGCTCACCCGCACCGACTCCCGGACGGGGCAGCTCTACGACGTCTCCGGCCACATGGTCTGGATCGGTGAGCGGACCCGGCAGCTCGACGGGGCGCACATCGAGTTCGCCTCCCGGGTGCGCAACCCCGTGGGCGTCAAGCTCGGCCCGTCCACGACGCCCGAGGACGCGCTGGCGCTGATCGACCGGCTCGACCCGGACCGCGAGCCGGGCCGGCTGACCTTCATCACCCGGATGGGCGCGGACAAGGTCCGCGACAAGCTCCCCAACCTGGTGGAGAAGGTCACCGCCTCCGGTGCCCAGGTGGTCTGGGCCTGCGACCCGATGCACGGCAACACCTTCGAGGCGGCCTCCGGGCACAAGACCCGCCGCTTCGACGACGTGCTGGACGAGGTCAAGGGCTTCTTCGAGGTCCACAAGGGCCTCGGCACCCACCCGGGCGGCATCCACATAGAGCTCACCGGCGACGACGTCACCGAGTGCGTCGGCGGCGGCCACGAGATCTTCGTGGACGACCTGCACCAGCGGTACGAGACGGCCTGTGACCCGCGGCTCAACCGCAGCCAGTCGCTGGACCTGGCGTTTCTGGTCGCGGAGATGTACCGGGAGCAGTGAGCCGGGGCCGCCCGGTGGTGAGCCGGGCCCGGGCTCACCACCGGGCGGCTTTCCGGACATGACGTGCGCGAGGGGCGCGGATCGCATCGATCCGCGCCCCTCGCGCACGCGTACCGGAACCGGCGGGCCGGGGTGCGGTGCAGGGGGGCACCGCGGCCGGCCCGGCCGGGCCTCCGGAGAATTGATCCGGAACGTCCTCGCCGGCCCGCGTTCACCCCCTTCGTCCCCGCCCCGGTCACGATCCGCGGCCGGGGTCTGTCACCATGGACCTCATGGGTCAGCCGGAAAGCCGCGAAGGGGAACAGTCGGTCCTTCCTCCCGGCCAGCGGCTACAGCGCGGCTGGCCGGTCACCCACTACGGGCCGGTGCCCAAGTTCAGACCCGAGCGCTGGGAGTTCCGGATCTTCGGCGCCCTGGCCGACCCGGCCGGCAAGGACCGCTGGAACCACGAGGAATTCTCGGCGCTGCCCTACACGACGGTCACCGCCGATCTCCACTGCGTCACGAAGTTCTCCATGACGGGCGCGGAGTGGGGCGGCGTGGCGGCCCGTACGATCCTGGAGCTCGCGCCCCCCGCGCCCGCCGTCACCCATGTCATGGCCTGGGCGGAGTACGGCTACAGCGCCAATATGCGGCTCTCCGATTTCGCGTCCGAGCGGACCCTCCTCGCCACCCACAAGGACGGCGAGCTCCTCACCGCCGAACACGGCTTCCCGGTGCGGCTGATCGTGCCGCACCTGTACGGCTGGAAGGGGCCGAAGTGGCTCCGGGGGATCGAATACATGACCACCGACCGCCGCGGCTTCTGGGAGGAGCGGGGCTACCACAACCTCGGTGACCCCTGGCGCGAGCAGCGCTATTCCTACCAGGAGGAGCCGGGCGAGGGCCCGGAGCTGTAGCCCTGCCGGCGGCGCCTTCGGGCGGACCGGCGCACGGTGAGCGCCCCGCCGTGCCCCCGCTCCGGCGCCCGCCCCGGCTTCCGCCTCCGCTACGGGCCGGTGACGCCGTCCCGGAGCTCTTTCAGAAGGGCCACGTCCGCCGCGTGCCCCTCCCGGCCGCCCGGGGTCTCGATGACCAGCGGTACGCCCTCGGCCGCCGGGTGCGTGAACAGCTCGCGGAACGGCTCCGCCCCGATGTGGCCCCGGCCGATGTTCTCGTGCCGGTCCTTGTGCGCCCCGGAGACGTCCTTGGAGTCATTGGCGTGAATCAGCTTCAGCCGGCCCGGGCCGGCCGTCTCCACGAGCTCGTCCAGCAGCGCCTTGGTGCCGCCCGGCGCCGCCAGGTCGTGCCCGGCGGCGAAGGCGTGGCAGGTGTCCAGGCAGACGCCGAGCCGGGGATGGCGGTCCAGCACCTCGAAGTACGGGCCCAGGTCCTCGGCGAGCGCGCAGAGCGAGGCACCCTGGCCGGCGGTCGGCTCCAGCAGCAGCCACGGGTCGTCGTCGTGCGTCAGCTCGTCCAGCAGCGGCAGCACCCGCTCCCGCACCTGCGCGAGGGCCGTGGCGCGCTCCCGGCCTCCGGTGGCCGAGCCGGTGTGGACGACGACGCCCAGTGCGCCGATCGCCCGGCCGCGCCGGAGCGAGTGCCGCAGGGACTCCGCGGAGCGCTCGGCGGTCGCCTCCGTGTGCGAGCCGAAGTTGATGAGGTAGGGCGCGTGGACGTACGCGGGCAGCGCCTCGGCGGCGCAGGCGGCGCGGAACGCCTCGTCCTGCGCCGGGGAGCCGGCCGGGGTCGCCCAGCCGCGCGGATTGGCCACGAACACCTGTACGGTCTCGGCGCCGATCTCCCGGGCGTAGGCCAGCCCTTTGGCGGCGAGCCCGCCGGCCACGGGGACATGGCTGCCGACGGGGTTCCGGGTGCGGGCGGGGGAATGGTCCGGGGCGGTGACGGGGGCGCGGGCGTACGGGGCGTTCACCCCTCCAGGGTGCCAGGCGGCCGCGGCGGCCCGGCCGCCGGGCCGCCGCGGCCCGCATGCTCCCGGCCCGGGTCCGGAGCACGCGGGTCCCGGGCCGGAGCGGGACGGGGAGCCGGCGCCGGAGCGGGCGGTTCAGGCCCCTTCGGCGCCGAAGGGGCCTCCCGGAGCGAAGGCCAGGGCGGCGAAGCGTTCGCCGATGCGGCGGTGCGTGGCGGCGTCCGGGTGGAGTTCGTCGGGCAGGGGCAGTTCGGCGGAGTCCGCCTCTCCGTAGAGCTCGCGGCCGTCGAGGTGGTGCAGATGCGGGTCGTCGGCGGCCCGCCGCTCCACGAGGCGGCGCAGCTCCTCCCGTATGACGCCCAGGGTCAGCTTCCCCGCGGCGCGCTCGGCGGGGTCGCCCGTCGCCCGGAAGCGGAGCCTCCCCTCCGCGAGGCCGTCGAAGTCCGGCGCGCTCGGGCCGGGGGTGTCCTCGTGAATGGGGCAGAGGACGGGCGAGACGACGAGGAGCGGCACGGTGGGGTGGCCCTCGCGGATGGTGTCGAGGAAGCCGTGCACCGCGGGGCCGAAGGCGCGCAGCCGCATCAGGTCGGCGTTGACGACATTGATGCCGATCTTGACGCTGATCAGGTCCGCCGGGGTGTCGCGCAGGGCGCGGGCGGTGAACGGATCGAGCAGGGCGCCGCCGCCCAGGCCCAGGTTGACCAGGTCCACGCCGCCGAGCGAGGCGGCCAGCGCCGGCCAGGTGGTGGTGGGGCTCGCGGCGTCGGAGCCGTGGCTGATCGAACTGCCGTGGTGCAGCCACACCCTGCGGCTCCCGGCCGGCAGCGGCTCGACGGGGGCGTCGGTGCGCAGGGCGAGGAGCTCGGTGGTCTCGTTGTGCGGCAGCCAGATCTCGACGTCCTTGACGCCGTCGGGCAGGCCGTCGAAGCGGACGGTGCCGGGCGGGCCGGGCCGCTTCTCGGCGGTCCCGGCGGCCATGTCGATGAGCAGGGTGTTCCCGCCCGCCACACGCCCCTGCCCGGCCGGGCGGCCGTCGACGAGCAGGTCGTACAGACCGTCCGGGCGGGGCGGGGCGCCCTGGTAGACGCGCTTGGTGGGCAGCGTGTCCAGCTCGACGGCGGTGGCGCGGGTACGGAAGACCAGCCGTACGCCCGAGGGCTGGGACTCGGCCATGGCCAGCTGTCCGTCGTCGCACTGGGCGCGGGCCCGGGCGGGCAGCCGGTGCGGCAGCAGCCCGTGCTCGGTGCGCTCCAGATCGAGGGCGCCGCGCACGAGGTCCGCGGTGATGGGGGTGGTGATCCGGGGGTGCTCGGTGAGCATTGGCCTGCCTCTTGGGGGTGGGGATGCGGATGGCCGGGCTTCGCGGGATGCCGCGGCAGCGGTCTCCCGGCCGGGTCAGGGGGCGGACGGGGGCGGGGGCGCGGAGGCGGGCGCGGACGATGGCGCGGACGATGGCGCGGGCCAGTTCCGCAGCAGGGCGTCGAGGGCGTCGAGGATCCTCGGCCAGGTCTCCTCGGTGCCGGGGGCGCTGTGGCTGAACGCTCCCGCCGTCTCCAGGGTGACGTAGCCGTGGAAGACGCTGCCCAGCAGCCGGACCGCGTGCGTCTGGTCCGGCTCCGCCAGGTCGTAGCCGCGCAGGATCGCCCGCGTCATCGCGGAGTGCCGGGGGCCGGCGCTCGCGGCGGCCGTCTCCGGGTCGAGCCGCAGCCGGGCCGCGGCGTAGCGGCCGGGGTGCTCCCTCGCGTAGTCGCGGTAGACGTCCGCCAGGGCGGTCAGGGCGTCCTTCCCGGCCCGCCCGGCGAGGGCGGCGGCGCCCCGGTCGGCGAGTTCCTCCAGGGCGAGGAGGGTGATCCTCGTCCGGAGGTCCCGGGAGTTCCTCACGTGCGAGTACAGGCTCGCCACCTTGACGTCGAACCGCCGGGCGAGCGCCGAGAGGGTCACCTGGTCGAGCCCGGCCTCGTCGGCCAGCTCCGCTCCGGCCCGGGTCAGCCGCTCCGTGGTCAGCCCTGCGCGTGCCACTGCCTCACCTCCTGTTTCCAGAAGGCATCATGCCTTTGCCTAACGCCTTTAGGCAAATGGGCATGTTCTTCAGGAATCCGCCGACCGGGCGAGAAGTCCGCGCCGCGTTCGTGAACCGCACGAAGAGCGAGGGCCGTACCGCCGTACGGCCCTTTCGCCCTACCGCACGCGGAGTGTGATCGTGCTGCCCTTCGGAGCCTCGTCGCCCGGATCGACCGACTGGTCGAAGACCGTGTCGCCAAAGAAGAACCGGCTGACCTTCACCTCGAAGCCCAGCTCCTCCAGCTCGCGCCGTGCGTCCCCGGCGTCCTGGCCCTCGACGTCCGGGACCGCGATCATCTCCGGGCCCCGGGACAGGGTGAGCGTGACGGTGTCGCCCTGCGCCAGGGTGGCACCCTCGGCGGGCGACTGCCCGGCCACCGCGCCCTTCTCCTCCTCGGAGAAGACGCGCTCCGGGGCGATCCTCACCTTGAGACCCGCGTCCTCCAGCGTCTGCCGGGCGTCGGCCGCGGGCTCGCCGGTCACATCGGGCGTCTCCACGGGCTCGCCCCGGGAGACGGTGAGCGCGACGGCCGTGTCGGGCTTCCGCTGGGTGCCGGCCTTCGGGCTGCTGCGGACCACCGCGCCGCGGGCCACCGTGTCGTGGAAGGTCTCGGTGACGACGCCGGGCACCAGGCCCAGCTCCTTGAGCCGGTCCTTCGCCCGGCCCAGCGGTACGCCCTTGAGATCCGGGATCTCCACCACGTCCGGGCCCTTGGAGACGAGGAGGGTCACCGTGCCGGTGTCGCGGATGCGGGCCCCGCGCTCCGGCTTGGTGCTGATGACGCGTCCGCGCTCCACGACGTCGCTGAAGCCCTGCCGCACCTCGACGTCCAGCCCGGCGGAGCGCAGGGTCTTCTCGGCCGCAGCCCGGGGCTCGCCCAGTACGCCCGGGACCCGCGTGAACTGGCCGGAGTTGATGTACCAGACCCCCAGGACGCCGCCGAGGAGCAGCAGTCCGGCCGTGATCAGCGGCAGCAGCCGGCGGCGCCGCAGCGCGCGCCCGGCGGGCGCGGTGGGAACGGCGGAGGAGCCGGGCCCCGGGGTCTCCGGCGGCGGCACCTCCAGACGGCTGGTGCGCTCCATGCCGTCCTCGCGGTGCAGGGCGGTGGTGCTCTCGTACGGCTCGCGGCGCGCCCCGCCGCGGTGGGCCGGGGCCCCCGCCGCGGCCGCCGCGGCCCGGGTACGGGGCAGGACGCTCGTGCGGTCCTCGCTGCCGGCGGCCGCGGGCGTCAGCGCCTGCGGCGGCACCGCGTCCAGCTCCGCCTCGGTGAGCCCGGCGCGCACCTCGCGGACCACCGCGAGCATCGCGGCCGCGTCCGCCGGGCGCGCTCCGGGGACGCGCGCGGTGGCGTCGCACACCAGGCGGTCCAGCCCCGCGGCCAGGCCGGGCACGGCGGCGGACGGCGGCGGTACGTCCTCGTGGAGGTGCTGGTAGAGCACCTGGGCGGGGGTGCCGCCGGCGTGCGGCTTGGCGCCGGTCAGCATCTCGTACAGCACGATGCCGCAGGCGTAGACGTCGACGCGGGGGTCGGCGGTGCCGTGCTCGATCTGCTCGGGCGCAAGATACGAGACCGTGCCGAGCAGGGTGCCGGGGGAGGCCGTGGTGTCGGTGTCCACGGCGCGCACCAGGCCGAAGTCGGCGACCTTGACCCGGCCGTCGTCACCGATCAGGACGTTCTCCGGCTTCATGTCGCGGTGGACGAGCCCGCCGAGATGCGCGGCGCCGAGCGCGGCGAGGACGGGCTCCAGGATGTCCAGCGCGGCCCGGGGGCGCAGGGCGCCGCGCTCGCGCAGCACGTCGCGCAGCGTGCAGCCGGCGACGTACTCCATGGCGAGGAAGACGTGGCGGCCGTCGTCGCCCTGGTCGTACACCCCGACGACGTTGGGGTGGTCCAGCCGCGCCACGGCCTTCGCCTCGCGGATGAAGCGCTCGACGAAGGAGGCGTCGGCCGCGAGCCCGGGGTGCATCACCTTGAGCGCGAGCACACGGTCGAGCCGGGTGTCGAGGCCCCGGTAGACGGTGGCCATGCCGCCGGTGGCGATCCGCGCGTCGATCCGGTAGCGGCCGTCGAGCACCTGCCCGACCAGGGGGTCCTCCCGGCGCGGGCCGGACGAGGGGTCCTGCAGGGTCGTATCCACGCTGGTGAGTCTACGAGCCGGGGAGCGCGGTGCGGGCCGTCCCCGGCGCCCTTATGACCGTACCGCTACCGGAATGTGACAGCGGGTGGGAAACGGGCCGGGGGTACGCGCCGGGGGACGCGGCGGCCGTGCCGGGGGCGCCTGTTGGGGCGTACGGACCGGGGCCGCCACGGGCGCGGGGCGGAGGCCGGCCGGGCGGCCGGGCGTGAGAACGATCACAGCCGGGGCGGCCGTGCCGTCACGGTGGCGGGGGCCACCGGAGACGCGGCGGTGCCGGCGATCCGTAGCGCCGGAGACCTGCGGCGAGAACCACCCTGCGGATCTCGCCGGCCGGCACCGCAGCCCTGGTACGCGGGCTTCGCCGCCGCTGGTTGCCGCCGGACGCCCCCGGTCCGGCCTCCCGGGCCTGCCGGCCCGTCCGGACTCCCGTGCTCCGGGCCCTCAGCCGAAGGCCGGGCGCTCCGGGTCCAGGGTGGCGCGGCCCTCGGCGGGCGAGGACGCCTCGGCGAAGTGGCGGCGCGGGATGCGGCCCGCGCGGTGCGCCAGCCGCCCGGCCTCCACGGCGTGGCGCATGGCGTGCGCCATGAGCACCGGCTCCTGCGCGCGGGTCACCGCCGAGGCGAGCATCACGGCGGCGCAGCCCAGCTCCATGGCCAGGGCCGCGTCGGAGGCCGTGCCCGCGCCCGCGTCGAGGATGACGGGCACCCCGGCCCTCTCGGTGATCAGCTGGAAGTTGTGCGGGTTGCGGATGCCGAGGCCGGAGCCAATGGGGGAGCCCAGCGGCATGATCGCGGCACAGCCCGCCTCCTCCAGTCTCCGCGCCAGCACGGGGTCGTCGTTGGTGTAGGGCAGGACGGTGAAGCCGTCGTCGACCAAGGTCTCGGCGGCGTCCAGCAGTTCGACCGGATCGGGCAGCAGCGTGCGTTCGTCGGCGACGACCTCCAGCTTCACCCAGTCCGTGCCGAGCGCCTCACGGGCGAGGCGGGCGGTGAGGACGGCTTCCCCGGCGGTGAAGCACCCGGCGGTGTTGGGCAGCGCGCGGATACCGAGCCGGTCCAGGACGGAGAGGACGGAGCCCTGGACGGTCGGGTCGAGCCGGCGCATCGCCACGGTCGTCAGTTCGGTTCCCGAGGCGGCGAGGGAGCGTTCCAGGACGTCCAGGCTGGAGGCGCCGCCGGTGCCCATGATCAGCCGGGAGGCGAACGGGACCCCGGCGATGACCAGCGGATCGGCGGCGGTCGCGGAGGCGGGTGCGGTCACGGACAAGCCGGGGGACGGTGCGGTGCCGTCGTCCGCGGAGCTGTCCTGCACGGAGCTGTCCTGCACGGTGGTGTCGGCCATGGGTCAGCCTCCCTGGACGGCGGTGAGGATCTCGACGCGGTCGCCCTCGCCGAGCCGGGTCGCGGGCCAGTCGCCGCGTGGGACGACGGCCTCGTTGACGGCGGCGGCGACCCCGGTGCGCGCCCGGGTGAAGCCGTCGACCAGCCGGTCCAGCGTGGTGCCGGCGGGCAGCTCCCGGGGCGCCCCGTTGACGGAAACGGTCACGGTGGCGGTCGCGTTGGCGCCGGACTCCGCGGCGGCGTCCGCGCCGGCGTGTGCGCCGGCGTGTGTGTTGGCGTCGGCGGTCACGCGGGCTGCTCCTGTCGGACGGAAGCCGGTGCGGCGGTGCCCGGGCCGGTGGCGCCGCCCGCGAACCGCAGCGGGGAGAAGGCGCGGGCCTCTTCCGGCAGCGCACCGGTGGTCAGCGCCTCGGCCATCGCGTCCCCGGTGACCGGGGTGAGCAGAACGCCGTTGCGGTGGTGGCCGGTCGCCAGATGCAGACCGGGCAGCGCGGACGGGCCGAGCAGCGGGGCGTTGTCCGGCGAGCAGGGGCGCAGGCCCGCGCGGGTCTCGGTGAGCGGCAGTTCGGTCAGGCCGGGCACCAGCTCGTGGGCGTCGCGCAGCAGTTCGTACACCCCGCCCGCGGTGACGGTGGTGTCCCAGCCGAGTTCCTCACTGGTCGCGCCGATCACCAGTTCGCCGTTCTCGCGCGGCACCAGATAGACCTGCCCGCCGCGCACCACGGCCCGGACGGTCCGCGAGAGGAAGGGCGCGTACCGCTCGGGCACCCGCAGCCGCAGCACCTGCCCCTTGACCGGCCGCACCGGCGGCAGCACGTCCTCCGGCAGGCCCGGCAGCAGTCCGCTCGTGCTCCCGGCGGCCAGCACGGTCAGCCCCGCGGCGACGCCCGTGCCGTCGTCCAGGACGGCGCCGGTCGCGCGGTCCGCCGGCACGGACAGCCGTTCGGCGCGCTGCCGGTGGAAGACGACTCCCGCGCGTTCGCAGGCGCGCACCAGGGCCGCCGCCAGCCGGCGCGGGTCGCACTGGTGGTCGCCGTCCACCCGCAGGCCGCCGCGCACCCCCGGCGCGAGCATGGGCTCCAGGCGACGGCACTCGCGGCCCGTCAGCCACTGCGCGTCCAGTCCCGACGCCAGTTGCAGGGCGTGCAGTTCGCGCAGATGGGCGCGGTCGTCGGCGTCCAGGGCGACCGCGAGGGTGCCGCAGGCCCGGTAACCGATGTCCTGGCCGCTCGCCTCCTTCAGCTCGGCCGCGAACGCCGGATAGCGCGCGGCGGAGGCCAGGTTGAGACCCAGCAGCGTCTGCTCGCCGTAGTGGAGTTCGGTGACGGCGGCCAGCATCCCGGCGGCCACCTGCGCGGCGCCGCCGCCCGGCGCGGGATCGGCGACGGCGGTGTCCAGGCCGCGCTGGGCCGCCCGCCAGGCGGTGACCAGGCCGATGATGCCGCCCCCGACGACCAGGACGTCATGGGTGTGCCGGGCGGTACCGCGCCCGCCTCCGCCCGCTCGCCCGTTCCCGCCGGTGTCCCTGCCGCCGTGCGTGTTCCCCGGTGACGTGTGCATGGGCGTCCAGCTCCTCCCTTCGCCGGCATGACCCGGATCAGGTTCGTACGGTCGGAGGCGGTCCGGCCTCCCTCTCAGCCCGGTCCTCCGGGCTCCCGCGAGTGCTTGTGCCCGCCAGCCTAACGCCACCGCGCCGACCGCTGTAAAGGCCCGGCCCCGCCGGAGGCCCCACCGCCCACCCGCCGTCCAGGGGCGTTGCGGGCACGGTCCGTTCGCCCGGCGCACGCGCGTGCTCGTACCCGTCACCGGCCGGCCGGCCGGGCGCGGCGGCCACCCGCCCGCGGTGCCCCGTCCGGCGGCCCTAGAGTGAGCGCGTGAGCGAGGACAGGCGGGCAGCGGAACGAGTCGTGATCGTCGGCGCGGGCATGGCGGGGGCGCGGACCGCGGTCGCGCTCCGCGAGGAGGGCTGGCCGGGCGCCATCACCCTCCTCGGCGCCGAACCCCACCAGCCGTACGACCGGCCGCCGTTGTCGAAGGCGCTGCTCCAGGCCGCGCCCGCCGGGAACGCCGGCGGGCCCGGCGGCACCGCGGACGGCACGCCCCCCGGAACGTCCACGGGCGCGTCCGCGGCCACCCCCGCCGGCCCGGCCGGAGCCGCCGGAGACACCGGCCTCGGCATCGACTTCGCGGCCCTGGACGTCGAACTGCTGCTCGGTCACTCGGCGAACGCGCTCCGGGCCGGCGACCGGCTCGTCGTCGCCGGGGACACCGTCCTCCCGTACGACCACCTCGTCATCGCCACGGGTGCCGAGCCGATCGGTCTCCCCGGCAGCGAGACCACGCCCGGCGTGCACGTCCTGCGCACGGTCGACGACGCCGAGCGGCTGCGCCCGGTGCTCGCCGCGGGCCGCCGGATCGTCGTCGTCGGCGCGGGCTGGATCGGCGCCGAACTCACCACCGCCGCACGCGAGGCCGGCTGCCCCGTCACCGTCGTCGAGGCCACCGGCCGGCCGCTGGCCGACGCCCTCCCGGCCGAGGTCACCGCCCCCATGGCCGGCTGGTACGAGGAGGCGGGCGCGCGTCTCCTCACCGACGCCCGGGTCGCCGCCGTGGAGCCCGGCGGCGTACTCCTCGGGGACGGCAGCCGGCTCCGCGCGGACGCCGTCGTCGTCGGCATCGGCGCCCGGCCCGCCACCGGGTGGCTCGGAGGCTCCGGCGTCGAGCTCTGCGCGGACGGCTCCGTACGGGCCGACGAACGGCTGCGCACCTCGCTGCCGGACGTCTACGCGGTCGGCGACTGCGCGTCCTTCCCCTCCGCCCGCTACGGCCGACGGCTGCTGATCCACCACTGGGACAACGCCTTCCGGGGGCCGGTCACCGTGGCGGCGCACATCGCGCGCGGCGCCGAGGAAACCCCCGTGTACGACCCGGTGCCGTACTTCTGGTCGGAGCAGTTCGGCCGTTTCCTGCAGTACGCGGGGCACCACACGGGCGGTGAGCGCCTGCTGTGGCGCGGTGACCCGGCCGGCGTCTCCTGGTCGGTCTGCTGGCTGCGGGACGGGGTGCTGACCGCCCTGCTCGCCGTGGGGCGCCCGCGGGACCTGGCGCAGGGCCGCCGGCTGATCGAACGGGCGGCGCGGCTCGATCCGGAACGGGCCGCCGACCCCTCCGTGCCGCTCAAGTCGGCCGCCGTCTGAGCGGGTGGGCACGCCCGCCCGGCGGTGCCGCGCTTCCGGCTGTCGGTCCCGGATGGCACGCTTGACCTGTGACCGAGATTGACACGAAGACCGAAGCGCTCGTCTCCGACTGGCTCACCCTCCCCGACGTGGCCGAACGCCTCGGCGTCGAAGTGACCCGCGTCCGGCAGCTCGTCAAGGAGGGCCAGCTGATCGCGGTGCGCCGTGGCGAGAACCGCGTGCTCCAGGTGCCCGCCGCCTTCATCGGCGACGGCAAGGTGATCAAGGGTCTCGTCGGAACGCTGACGCTCCTGCGGGACGACGGCTTCACCGACGAGGAAATGCTGGAATGGCTCTTCACCCCGGACCCCAGCCTGCCCGGCACCCCGGCCCAGGCCCTGGGCGAGAACCGCGGTACGGAGGTGAAGCGCCGCGCCCAGGCGCTCGCCGTCTGACCCGGCCCGGACGGAGCCGGACGACCGTACCGGGCGGCCCGCAGGCCGGCGGCCGATAGCCGCGCGCCCGCCGGTCCCGTCCCACGCCGGACAGCCACTCCGCCCGCCGGCCGGGCTCCGCCGGGAGACCGGCGCGGGCCGGCCGGCGGCGCGCGGGCGGGCCCGGTAGCGCGGCGGTGGCCCGGCCGGCTCCCCTCCCGCGGAACGCCCCGGCCGCGCGCCGTCCCGGACATCCGCACGGGGCCCGGCCCCACGGCCGTCCGGCGGCCCGTACCGTACGCACCACCGGGCGCGCGCCGGCGCGCCCGCACCAGGCGTCCGGACAACCGCGACACCTGAACAACCGCACCGCCTGAACAACCGCACAGCCTGAACGACCGCAATGGTGTACGGGTCCGGGGGCAAACCGGGCCCGTACACCGACGACACGGGGGGACCGCCATGGCCCATGCCCATGCCCGCACCGAAGCCGCCGCGCGGCTCGCCGCCGCCCGGCTCTATCTGTGCACCGACGCCCGCACCCACCGGGGCGACCTGCCCGCCTTCCTCGACGCGGTGCTCTCCTCGGGCGTGGACGTCGTGCAACTGCGCGACAAGGGCATCGAGGCCCGCGAGGAGCTGGAGCACCTGGAGGTGATGGCCGACGCCTGCCGCCGCCACGGCAAGCTGCTCGCCGTCAACGACCGCGCCGACATAGCCCACGCCGCCGGCGCCGACATCCTCCACCTGGGCCAGGGCGACCTGCCCGTCCCCGCCGCCCGGGCCATCCTCGGCGACGGCCCGCTGATCGGCCGGTCCACCCACTCCGGGGCCGAGGCCGCCGCGGCCGCCGCCGAACCGGGCGCCGACTACTTCTGCACTGGCCCCTGCTGGCCCACCCCCACCAAGCCCGGACGGCCCGCCCCCGGCCTGGACCTGGTCCGTTCCACCGCGGCCCTCGGCACCGGCCGCCCGTGGTTCGCCATCGGCGGGATCGACGCGGGCAATCTGGAGCAGGTACTGGACGCGGGAGCCCGGCGGGTCGTCGTGGTCCGCGCCATCACGGAGGCCGCCGACCCGGCCGCGGCCGCCGCGGACCTCGCCCGCAGGCTCCGCGAACGCCCGCTCTGACCCCGGGGCCGGCCGGTTCCGGGGCGAGCGGCCCGGCCCGCTGTGGCGGGCCCCACACCGCGCGCCCGTCCGCCCGTCCGCCTGCTGTCCGCCTGCTGGACAAGGCTGGGGGCCGGGTGCGCCGGCTGGTTAACCTGCCGGTATGGCCCTTGGTATCCCCTCCACCCGGACGGATCACGCCCGTACCGTGCGCGACCTTCTCGCGTCCGGCGCGCAGTCGTACTCGTTCGAGTTCGCCGCCCCCAAGACGGAGAAGGGCGAGCGGACGCTGTGGAACGCCATCCGGCGGATCGAGGCCGTCGCCCCCACCTTCGTCTCCGTGACCTACGGGGCGGGCGGCTCCTCCCGCGACGGCACCGTGCGGGCCACCGAGCGGATCGCCACCGACACCACGCTCACCCCCGTCGCCCACCTCACGGCGGTGAACCACTCCATCGCCGAACTGCGCAACGTCATCGGCAGCTATGCGGGCGCCGGGATCCGGAACATGCTCGCGCTCCGCGGCGACCCGCCCGGCGACCCGATGGGCGAGTGGGTCCCGCACCCCCGGGGTGTCCGGTACGCCGCCGACCTGGTCCGGCTGATCAAGGAGTCCGGCGACTTCTGCGTGGGCGTCGCGGCCTTCCCCGAGATGCATCCGCGCTCCCCGGACTGGGAGAGCGACATACGGCACTTCGTCGACAAGTGCCGGGCCGGCGCCGACTTCGCCATCACCCAGATGTTCTTCTACCCCGAGGACTATCTGCGGCTGCGGGACCGGGTGGCCGCGGCCGGCTGCGAGACCCCGATCATCCCCGAGATCATGCCGGTCACCAACGTCCGGCAGATCGAGAGATTCGCCCAGCTCAGCAACGCGGCCTTCCCGCCGGAGCTCGCCGAACGGATCCTCGCCGTCAAAGACGACGCGGCCGCTGTACGCTCCATTGGGATCGAATACGCCACGGAGCTGTGCGCGCGGTTGATGGGAGAGGGCATCCCGGGGTTGCACTTCATCACCCTGAACCACTCGACGGCGACGCTGGAGATCTACGAAAATCTGGGGCTGCACCAGCGGCCCCGATGACGGCCGAAAGCGGCGGAAGCGGGGCGGCACATGGGCTGGACAGTCCTCTACATCGCATTCGGGGTCGTCGCCCTCTGGCTGCTCGGTGAAGTGCTGCTGCAGTACAAGGCGCGGCTGCGCTGGCGGCTCCTCGCCTTCGCGGGCTTCTCCTGCGTGGTCGTCGGCGTCCTGCTCATCCCCTCCGTGATCCTGATCGGGATCGGGGCGATGGCCTTCGCCGTCGGGCAGACGTTCGTCACGCTCTCCTTCCGGCGCGGCTTCTCCACCGGGTGGGCCATCGGCGGCAAGCCGGGCGCGAGCAAGCGCCGCAAGGGCGACCCCGGGCACCGGTCGGAGCCCACGCTGGAGGTCTCGGAGCTCGAAGCGCTGCCCGACGGCGGCGAGTTCGCGGACGGCGGCGGGTTCCCCGGCGCCGGCGCACGCCCGGAACGGGAGCCGGAGCCGGAGGTCTACCGGCCCGAGCCGCTGCCCGACGACACCGGCGAGTACGGCATCTACGGCGACACCCGCTACGGCGATCCCGGACGCGACACGGGCCGGGGCGGCTACGACGAGTACGCCGGCTACGACGACGGCTACGGCTCCTACGCGGGAACCGGCGCCACCACGGGGCAGGCGGGCGGCCAGACCGGCTACGGCGAGGGCACGTACGACTACCAGGCGGCGCAGTACGGCGACTACTCCGACCCGTACGCGGGCGCGCAGAACCAGGGCTACGGTCAGGACTACGCCCAGGGCGGCACGGCCTACGGAGCGGCCGACCCGTACGCGGGCGCGCCGTACCAGGCGGCGGACCCGTACGCGGCGGACCCGTACGCGCAGCCGTACTCCGAGACCCCGCCCGGTGGCGTCTGGGTGCCCCAGCCGCGGGACGGCGGAGCGCCCCTTCCGCCCGAGGAGGCCCCGGCGGACCAGCAGCCCTACCCGTACCAGGCGCCTCCCGGCTACAACAGCGGCTTCGACGAGCAGCAGTACCGCTACTGACCCGGCGGAACCCGGCCCGGCTCCGCCGCGCCGCCGGCGCGGCCTACTGCGAGCCGCGCCAGTCGTCGCCGTTCACGATCAGGCCCGCGGCCAGGGCGCCCGACATACCGGTGTGGGCGAGCCCGCCGCCGGGATGAGCGGAACCGCCCACCAGGTACAGCCCGCCGACAGCGGCGCGGTTGCCGGCGCGCAGGAACGCCCCGCCGGCGCCCGCCAGCGCGGGGCCCGGCACCGAGCCCCCGGGCGCCCCCGTCTCGCGCTCCGTGTCGGCCGGGGTCCGGATCTCCCGCCACAGCATCCGGCTCTCCAGATCGAGCCCGGCCTTGCCGGCGGCGGCCAGGACGGCGTCGGCGAACCGCTCGGCCCGGTCCCCGGCGGTCCAGTCCAGCGTGCCCCCCGCCGCGCCCTCCCCGGAGGCGTGCGGCGGGACGGTCACGGACAGCACCGCGGTCTCATGGCCGTCGTCCGGGAGCAGCCCGGGATCGCCGGGGCGCAGCACCGTCACCGTCGGCCGGTCGCAGAGGCCGCCGAAGTCTCCGTCCAGACCGGCCCGTTCGGCCGCCGGATCGGCGGCGTGCAGCACCGTGCGGTGGGCCGTCCCGTCCGGGCGCGGGCCACGCAGCGCCAGCAGCAGGCTGAACCGGCCGTAACCGGGCGAGGAGGTGGCCGGCGGCGGCGAGGGCGGCGCGCCCGCCTCCGGCGGCAGCAGCCCGCCGTACAGCAGCCGGGCGTCGACGCCGGAGACCACGGCGTCGGCCTCCACCGGGCCGCCGTTCCGTATCTCCAGGCCGGCCGCCCGCCCGTCCCGCACGGACACGCCCGTCACCTCCGCGCCGAAGGTGAACTCCACGCCCCGCGCGCGGCAGCGCTCGTACAGGGCCTCCGCGAGGGCCCGCATTCCGCCGCGTACGTACCAGCTGCCGAAGGTGTGCTCCACATACGGCAGCACGGCCGCGCTCGCGGGCACGGTCCGCGGGTCGAAGCCGTAGGCCAGGGCGTGGCTCTCCAGGAGGGCGGCCAGCCGCGGATCGCGCAGCTCGCGCCGGGCCAGCTCGGCGAGGCTGCGGGGCGGCCGCGCCCGCCGCAGGCCGAGCAGCCCCCGGCCGGCCCGCGCAGGGTACGGATCGCGCTCCAGGGAGGCCGCCCGTTCGCGCGGCAGGGGCTCCTCCAGCAGCGGGCGCCGGGTGACCTCCCAGGTCTCCCGGGCGCGGCCCAGCAGCTCGCTCCAGCGCTCACCGGCGCCGGCGCCGAGCGCCGTGTCGAGAGCCCGGATCACACCGGCCCGGGAGGCGCCCGGCAGGGAGAGGTCCGTACCGTCCGCGAAGAGATGCCGGCTCGCCGGGTCGACCTGGCTCAGCCCGACGCACGACTCCAGCGGCTCCTTGCCGGTCTTGAGGAACAAGTCGCGGAAGACGGCGGGCAGATGGAGCAGCCCGGGGCCGGTGTCGAGTCCGAACCCGTCGCGCTCGAAGCGGCGGAGGGCGCCGCCGTACGTCTCCGCGCGCTCGTACACCGCCACCCGGTGGCCTGCCACGGCCAGCCGGGCGGCCGCCGCCATCGCGCCCGTGCCGGCGCCGATCACCGCAATCCGTGCCATGGGCGAGACCTTAGCCGGGGGGACCGACGGCCGTGCCGGTGCCCCGTCCGCCCGCCCGGCCGGGGCCTTCGCCGGGTTGCGGAGGTGCCGCCGTACCCGGCCGTGAGTATCCGGCGCGTGGTCTGAGTATCTGTACCCAGACGGCGGATGAGTAGCCGCGCGGATGGGACGGGACGGCCGCGAACGGAAGAGTGAGGGGCGCGAGGGGAGCCCGCCGGCACCGCCGGCACGGGGCGGCGGAACGGCGCGGCACCCCGGAACGGCCCGGAGGAGCACCACGGGGGAGCTCGTCCGGGCGGCACGGGGAGGCCCCGGAACACGGGGAGACCCCGGGCACGGGGGCACGGGGGAACGCTGTCCTGGCGGGGTACGACGGGGGATCGCACCACGCCAGGGCAGCGCCTTTTCACGCGCTCACGCCCGCCGGCACCCGGGCGCGCCGCGCCCCGCGCCGCGCGCGCGAGCCGCTCACTCGCGCGGCGCGCACCGCTCTCCGCCGACCCGCCCCTGCAGCAGCCGGGACAGCGCGGCGTGGACGTCGTCGAGGGTCCGCTCCTGCTGGAACGCCTTCCAGTCCAGCGCCGCCACCAGCACCATCCCGACCAGGGCCGCCGCCGTCAGCTGGACATCGACCTCCCGGCTCACCTCGCCGCGCTCCACGGCCTCCCGGATCACCGTCTCCACGACCGCGACCGCCTGCTGCCGCAGCACCAGCAGGGTGTCCTGCCAGGCCCGGTTGGTGCGCCACAGCTCGGCCACGTAGAGCTGGGTGAAGGCCGGGTAGCGGTCGATGAAGGCCAGCCCGGCGCGGACCATGGCGTCCAGCGCGTCCACCCGGCTGCCGCCGCGCCGCGCGGTCTCGTCTGCGGCCCGCTGGAGCGAGGCGGTGAGCATCCCCACCCCGTGCCGGAGCAGTTCCTCGAACAGTTCGCTCTTGCTGGCGAAGTTGTAGTAGACGGTGCCCTTGGCCACCCCGGCGCGCTCGGCGATCTCCTCCACCGTGGTGGCCGAGAAGCCCTGCTCCGCGATGAGCGTGACGGCCGCCTCGTAGAGCTTGGTGCGGGTGGCCCGGCGGCGGGTGCTCGTGCTCTCCATACCGGTGATTCTCCTGGTTACCGGGCGGTCTACCGACTGGTCGGAGCTCACAGGCTCAGCTCCGGGTGCAGCCGGTCCACCGTCCACACCTGGCGGCGCCGGGCCGACCAGGCGGTGAGCGCCAGCGCGCCCAGGGTGTACGCGGCGAGTACGGCGGTGCCCTGCCAGACCGGTTCCAGCCCGCCGCCGGTGATCAGCCGGCGCAGCCCCTCGACGACATGGGTCATCGGCAGGAAGGGGTGGACGGCGTTGAAGAACCCGGGGCTGGTCTGGACGGGGTAGGTGCCGCCCGCGGAGGTGAGCTGAAGCATGAGCAGCGCCAGCACGAGGATGCGGCCGGCCGGACCGAAGCGCGCGTTCAGCCACTGGACGACGGCCGCGAAGCAGGCGGTGACCAGCAGCAGGAAGCCGATGGTGCCCGCCGCCCGCGCCATCCGCAGCCCGAGTCCCCAGTGGAGTACGGACATCAGGGCCGCCGTCTGCAGTACTCCCAGGGCGGCGACGGGCAGCCAGCCGGCCACCGCGATGCGCCAGGAGGAGGCGCCCGTGGCCAGGGCGCGCCGGTTGAGCGGCTGGATCAGCATGTACGCGACCATGGCACCCACCCAGAGGGAGAGCGGGATGAAGTACGGGGCGAAGCCCGTGCCGTAGTTCGGCGCCGTGTGCAGCGAGCGGTTGGCGAGCTGGACCGGATCGGCCATGACCTCCGTTCGCGCGTCGCGCTCGTCGCGGTCGTAGTCCGGGATCTTCCGCGCGCCGTCGTGGAGGCCGCCGGCCAGCTTCTCCGATCCGTCCGCCAGCCGGAACAGACCGCCGTCCAGATCGTCCGCGCCCTCGGAGAGCTTCCCGATGCCGCGGTCGAGGCTCTCCGAGCCCTTCTTGACGGTGGTCAGACCGGTGTGCAGGGAGTGCGCGCCCCGGGCGACCTTCTTCGCGCCCGCGTCCAGCTTCTCGATCCCCTTGACGGCGGTGTCGACGTCCTTCCAGAGCAGCGGGGCCTTCCGCTCCAGGGTCCGGGCGTACCGCTGCACGGAGGCCAGGTCGCGGTCCAGCCGGTCCAGTTCGCCGTTCTCGCCGCGCACCAGGGACTCGACGGTCTCCGCGGCGTCCGCGGCCTTGCCGGCCGCCTCGGCGGCCTTCTCCAGCCGCGGGCAGGCGTCGTCGCCCGGCGCCGGGGCCGGCTCGCAGCGCTCCTTGTGGTCGGCCGCGAGGAAGTCCGCGGCCTCGCGGCTCTCCCGGGCCAGCTCGGCCGAGGTCGTGGGGGAGGGGAGGTCACCGAGATGGCCGCGGACGGTCCCGGCGGTGTCGGCGACCAGGCCGGCGGTGCGCCCGATCTCGTCCCCGTGCTCCTTGAGGAAGGGGACGAGACGGCCCATCCGTTCCGCCTCGGCGGCGAGCTTCCCGGTGCCCTCGGCCACGCCGGCGGCGCCGGAGTCCAGGCGGCGGGAGCCGTCGTGGAGCTTCCGCAGGCCGGTCCTGAGGTCGCCGCTGCCCTTCTCGGCCCTGGTCAGGCCGTCCGCGAGATCCGTGGCGCCCCGGTGTGCCCTGCCCACCCCCTTGTCCACCTTGTCGGCGCCCTTGGCGGCCTTCTCGGTGGCTCCGTGGATGTCGGAGAAGGAGAGGAAGATCTTGTCCAGGTAGGAGCGGGCGGTGTCCGCCGAAGCGGCGGAGCGCACCTCCGCGAAGACGGTCCGGGAGATCTGCCCGACGACGTAGTTGTTGGCGTCGTTGGTGCGCACCCGGAGCGCGCCGCTCACCGGGCGCCGGCCGCCGGAGCCGGAGGCGAGGCGCTCGCTGAAGTCCTCCGGTACGGACAGCGAGAGGTAGTAGCGGCCGCTCTCCACCCCCGCACGGGCCTCGGCGGCACTGACCTCGTGCCACTCGAACGTGTGACTGTCGCGGAGGCCGTCGGCGATCCTGTCTCCCGCGGCGAGCCGCTCACCCGCGACGGTGGCGCCGCGGTCGGCGTTGACCAGGGCGGCCGGGACCTTGTCGAGCCGGCCGTACGGGTCCCAGAACGACCAGAGGTAGAGCGCTCCGTAGAGCAGCGGCAGCAGGAGCAGGGCGACGAGTGCCGCCCGCGGCATCCGGCCCCGGCCGAAGCGCCGCAGCTCAAGCGCGGCGAGTCGTGGCGAACGCATCCGCCGTCCCCTTCCCGTCCGTTGGTGCGCCGGTCGGCCCGTCCGTCGTTTCCTCCGCGGACCCGTCCGCCGGCCTGCCCGCCGTTCCGTTCCCGGAGTCCGCGCGGGTGTCCGGAGGCCCGGCGGCCGCGTCGTCCCCGGCCGTGTCCCCGGCCGTGTCCCCGGCCGTGTCCGTGGCCGTGGTGCGGACGACGACGGAGCCGGGCGGAGCCTGGCTGCACACGGCGAGGACGGTCGTCCCCGCGGCGGCCACCCCGGCCAGCAGGTCCCATACGGCGGCCCGTTCCTCGCCGTGCAGCTTGAGATCGGTGTCGTCGACGGCCAGCAGCCGCGGCCGGCCGATCAGCGCGAGCGCGACCGACAGCCGCAGCGACTCCAGCCGCTCCAGATCCCGCACCGTCGTACGGGAGCCCTTGGGCAGGGTCTCGGGCGCCAGCCCGGCGCCATCCAGCGCCCTCTCGACCCGTTGCCGCAGGTCCGCCGCCCGTGCTGCGCGCGGGCGCAGCAGCTCGCGGGGCGGGGCGCCGAACCGGCGTTCCATCAGGGCGCGTTCGCGCAGGTGCTCGGCGACCGTCAGGGACGGCTCGAGTTCGGAGACGCCCGGGACCGGGCCCAGGGCGCTGATCCGCCGTACGGCGGCCATGTGCCCCCGCCGGGCCCCGCGGCCGGTCGGCAGCCGGAGGCCGGCGACCTCCGCCTGTCCGGCGTGGGCCCGCATCCGCCCGGTGAGGGCGAGCAGCAGACAGGTGCGGCCCGTGCCCGACGGTCCCTCGACGGCGATGAGCGCTCCGGGTTCCGCCGTGACGGCGATGTCGCGGAAGGCCCAGCCGCGGGGGCCCCGCAGGCCGAAACCCGTGGCCGTGACCGCCGCTCCCGCCGGGGTGGTGTCCGTCACCCTCGTGTCCCCTCTCCCGTTTCCGTGCCGCGGTCGCCCGGGGGCGACGCGGAACGATCACGGCGTCATTTCTTGAACTGACTGGTCAGTGCAAAAACTATCGGTCGCGGGCCGGTGGCCCGCGGCCGGGGGTCCCCGTCTCGCGCGGGCCGGGGAGTCCGCGGGCAGGGACGGCCCGGTAAGCGGCCGGAAAGAGGGAAAATCGCAGGTCAGGACGGATTGTCAGTGGTGTGCCCGACGATATGCACATACGGCCCCTACAGCCGTTCCGCGACGACAGGAGGTTCGTCATGGCGACCACGTCCGCCGCAGCGCGCCGACGCCGCAGCAACCGGACCACCCCCGCACACGCCGGCTCCCCGGCCGACGTTCACCCCGTGGTGCGCCGGGCCGGCGCACCGCCCGAAGCTCTGGGCCTGCTTTCCCAGGCCCGTGCCGGACTGGACGAAGCCGCCGGACTCCGGGAGCCGAACGAGCGGTACGCCACCGCACACCTCGCCGCCCTGCGGACCGCCGCGGCCGTGCTCGCGGTCCGCGGCCGGCCCGAGAGCACCCCGCGCCGCCGGCAGCGCATCCGCAGCGCGTGGGAGGTACTGCCCGAGGTGGCTCCCGAACTGACCGAGTGGAGCATGCTGTTCGCCTCCGGAGCCGCCCGCCGGGCCCGCGCCGAGGCGGGCATACGCGACGCGGCGGGCAGCCGCGACGCCGACGATCTGCTGCGCGACGCCGGGATGTTCCTCCGCATCGTGGAGCGGATGCTGGTGCTCCAGCCGGTGCTTCCGCAGGCCCGTCACCCCGAGCCCCGGCCGGAGGCGGAGCCCGACGCGAGCTGAGCGGGAGAGGCAATAGGGTGGAGGGCGCCTGCACCGACTGCGACCGCCGACCCCCGGCGGTCCCGCGCCGAGGAGTCACCCGCCGTGTCCGACCCGATGCGCCCCCGAGCCTCTCTCCGCACCGCCGTGGTCTGGGATGTGCTCCGGGAGGCACTGGACCGCCGGATGAAGAGCGCGGACCCGGGCGGGCACGGTGCCCGCCCTGTGCTCGACGTGCTCGACACCGGCGGCGGCACCGGCAATTTCGCGGTGCCCGTAGCCCGCCAGGGCCACCGCGTCACCGTGGTCGACCCCAGCCCCAACGCCCTCTTCGCCCTGGAGCGGCGGGCCGCCGAAGCCGGAGTCGCCGACCGCGTGCGCGGAGTCCAGGGCGACGCGCACGGCCTGTTCGAGGTGGTCGAGCCGGGCGGCTTCGACGCCGTTCTCTGCCACGGCGTCCTGGAGTACATGGAGGACGCGGCGGAGGGCGTGCGCAACGCCGTCGCGGCGCTCCGTCCGTCCGGCACGCTCAGTCTGCTCGCCGCCGGGATGGGCGGTGCCGTGCTCGCCCGCGCGCTCGCCGGGCACTTCGCCGAGGCGCAGCAGGTCCTGGCCGATCCGCGCGGGCGCTGGGGCGAGGGGGACCCGGTGCCCCGCCGCTTCACCCCCGACGAGCTGACCGCGCTCGTCGCCGACGCCGGCCTGGCCGTCGAGGCGGTGCACGGCGTCCGGGTCTTCGCCGACCTGGTGCCCGGCGCCCTGGTCGACAGCGAGCCCGGCGCCCTGGAAGCCCTGCTCCGGCTGGAGGCGGCCGCGGCCGAGGTCCCGGCCCTCCAGTCCGTCGCCACCCAGCTCCACGTGCTGGGTGAACGGGAGTCCGGCTGACGCCGTACGGCATACCGTCCGGAGTCGTCCCGCTCCGGTTGGCGCATGCTCTGGGCCACAGCCTCACCCAATCGGACGCATTGCCCCGTATGATCGAGGGAACACGGTCGGCATCGTCGGACGGGCCGGCAGGGGAGAGTCACCCGGATCCTGACCCGATGTGCCCTCACGTCTGGGAAATGACGGAGGGGAGCGGGTTTCACGGGGGCGAATCCCTGCCTATCCTTGAAAGCGTCGCACCCGGTCGCTCCCGCGACCGACGAGTAGGAGGACTCCGTGCCGCTCTCGGAGCACGAGCAGCGCATGCTCGAGCAGATGGAGCGAGCGCTGTACGCCGAAGATCCCAAGTTCGCGACAGCGCTTGAGGGAAGCGGGCTGCGCACGTACACCCGTCGCCGGGTGTACCAGGCGGTCGCGGGTTTTCTGGTGGGTATCGCGCTTCTCATGGCGGGCATGGTTGCCCAGCAGATCTGGATCAGCGTGGTGGGGTTCCTCGTCATGCTCGGGTGCGCCGCGCTCGCCGTCACCAGCTGGCGCAAGGCGCCCCAGCCGGGTGAGCCGCAGCCGAGCGACGCCGGCGCCCCGGCAGGCCGCAGACAGGGCAGGCAGCGCCGCTCCATGATGAACCGCATCGAGGAGCGCTGGCAGCGCCGCCGCGACGAGCCGGGACACTGATCCTCCGCCGGGAGGCGGCTGAGCCGGACGGAGCCCGGCACACGGACTCACACCTTGAGGGGTGACCTCGCGAGAGGTCACCCCTCAAGTCGTGCCCGCGAGCGGACTGTTCGGCCCCGGCCTCCCCCGTGGCCTCCCCGTTTCCCGGCGGGCCCGGCCTCAGCCCCGCTGCCGGGTGGGAACGCGCCGGGCGACCCGCAGCGCGGCCGTGCGCCAGGCGATGTTCCACCGCTCGGCCAGCGCCGACCACCCGCGCGAACAGGCCCACACCACCCGCACCGCCGAGCGCGGTGCGAACCGGGCCCGCAGCCGCGCGCCCCGCCCGGCCGAGGCGTGCAGGGCCGCCCGCACCCGCCGTACGTCCTCGGCGATTCCGGGCACCGGACGCGGCACCGGCGCGTACAGCACCTGCTCGACGGCCCCGGCCACCCGGCGCACCGATGCGGCCGCGGGCTCCTCCAGCCCGCCGGCCGCCACGATCCGCTCGGCGGCCCGGCGCGGAGTCTGCGAGTCGTCGGGCGGGAAGCCGTGGTCCCAGGCCGAGTCGATCAGTTCCCGCCAGGCGGCGAGGACCCCCTCGGCCGGGTCCTGCGGCTCCTTCCCCGCCACGGCGAGCCGGCGTCCGCGCACCCGGGTCCGCCACAGCAGGGGCAGCAGCGGCAGTCCCAGCAGCAGAACGGCGGCCCCGGCGGAGAGCAGGATCGTGCGCAGCGGCAGCCCGCCACCGCCGGCTCCACCGCCGGCATCGGCCGGGGGCGTCTCGCACTCCCCGAGGAAACGCTGGTCCGCCGGGCAGTCGTCCCGGTCGGAGGGAGCGGCCGACGGCTCCGAGGACTCGACGGCCTCCGGCTCCTCCGGATCCGTGGTGCCGCTCTCCGGGGCGTCCGGCACGGTGTAGTCGGGCACCGTCCCCCGGGAGGGCGTCGGCTCGAAGCGGACCCAGCCGATGTTCTCGAAGTACAGCTCGGGCCAGGCGTGCGCGTCGCGGAGGCCGACGGACATGGCGCCGTTCGCACTCGCCGTGCCGGGGGTGAAGCCGACCGCCACCCGCGCCGGGATGTCCAGGGTCCGCGCCATGGCGGCCATGGAGAACGAGAAGTGGACGCAGAAGCCCTCCTTCTGGTCCAGGAAGTTGGCGATGGCCTGGCTGCCGCTCCCGGCCTCCACCTGGGTGTCGTAGACGAAGCCGCCCTCGGAGGCGAACCAGTCCTGCAGCCGCACCGCCTTCTCGTACGCGGTGCCGGCGCCCCGGGTCACGTCACGGGCCGTGCGGGCCACCACCGGGGGCAGCGAGTCCGGCACCTCGGTGTATTCGCGCAGCAGATCCGCGGGCGGCGGGCCCGCTGCCGCGAGCTGCGCCGCGGTCGGCCGCACCAGCAGGCTCGACACCTGGTATTCCGCCCCGCGGGTGGTCTGCCGGCGGTTGCCGACCAGGGTGCGGCCCTCCGGCTCGAAGCTCCAGCGCCCGCCGATCTTCACCCGGGTGGCCGGATACGGCATCGGAAGCCAGCTCTGCCGGTAGGAGTCGGATGCCGAGACGGAGGTGTCGACCCTGGTCGTGGCGATCTCCGGGCTCAGTCCGGCCGGCGGCGGCAGTTCGTCGGGCACCGGGCGTATCGGCCGTTCCGAGGATTTCCAGGAGGCACCGTCGAACTGGTCCAGGGCGACGATCCGCAGATAGAGGTCGCGGGTGTTCTCCGCGTTGGTCCGGTAGGAGAGCACCTCCCGGTTCTCCGGCTGGTTGAGGCTGTTCTGCAGGGACACCAGCGGATTGACGGTGGTGATCGTGCCCGCGCCGGGGCCCGAGCCCGCGGTGCCCCGCTGCGCGTCGAGCAGCCCGTCGCCCAGCGACGGCATGACGGCGGGCAGCAGCATCGCGATGCCCAGGGTCACCGCGCCGATCCGGCGGCCGGTGCGGAGCGGGGCGGCGGCCCGGCCGCCGCCGGACTCCAGCCCGGCACCCAGCCTGCTGGGCGCGGGCGGCGCGCCACTGAAGACCCGTCCCCACTGGGAGAGCCGGTCCCGGCCCTCGGCCAGCAGGAGCAGCAGATAGCCGACCGCCGCGAGCAGGAACCACAGCCAGCGCGAGCCGCCCTGGTCCAGCCCGGCCGCCACGGAGTACAGGGCCAGCAGCGGCAGGCCGGCGGGGGCCGCCGTCCGGTACGTCACCGCGAGCACGTCCACCAGCAGGCCGATCGCCAGCACGCCGCCGACCAGCATCAGCCGGATACCGGGCGTCACGGGCGCCGGTATGGAGTACTCGCCGACGTCCTGCCCGCCCTCCGACAGCAGCATGGCGAACTCGCGGAAGGCGTCCGGGCCCGGCAGCAGTCCGGCCACGGCCTGCCCTCGCGCGAAGGACCAGGTCAGCAGGGCGAGGGCCGCCACCAGCTGGGCGAGTACGGTGAGCGGGCGCGGCAGCGGCGCCCGGCGCGCCAGCGCACCCGCCCCGGACACGGCCGCCAGCAGGAAGGCCGCTTGCAGCAGCCACCCGGCCTCCTTCACCAGCGGCAGCAGGGAGCAGGCCGCCAGCAGGGTGGCCAGCGCCGCGCTCACCGCCAGCCGTCCGCGTCCGCTCATCGCCCCTCCTCGGTCCGCCGCGTCATGTCAACCCTCCGCCCGGCCGCCCGCGGGCGCCCCCGCCCGCGGCCGTTCGGCCATCCGCCAGAGGTCGGGCAGCGACGCGCCCGGGGCGACCGGGACCACGGACCAGCCGGCCTCGCGCAGCAGCCGCAGCCGGCCGGCGAAGCCGCCGGGGTCCGCGTCCGGCTCCCGCGCCCAGGCGCCGGCGTCCAGGACGAACGCGACGGCGCGGCCGGTCCGGTGCCGCAGCCGCGCCACCACCGCCGTCTGCTCCTCGTCCAGCGCGCCGAGCAGCGCCACCAGCAGCCCCTCGTGACCGCCGCGCAGCACCTCGTAGGCGGCGGAGAGCCCCGGTTCGTCGGAGTGGTCCACCACCGCGAGGGTGTCCAGGATCAGCCCGGCCGTGTCCGCGAAGTCGCCCGGTGATCCCGCGCCGCCGTCGGTACCGGGCACCGTGTCACCGGTGTCGGTCAACAACCGTACCGAGAAGCCCCGTTCCAGCATGTGTGCCGAGATGGAGGCCGCCGCGGACACGGCCCATTCGAACCCGGAGTCGGGCCCCGCGCCCCGGTGGGCGACACGGCGGGTGTCGAGGAGCACCGTGCAGCGCGGCTGCTGCGGCTGCTCCTCCCGGCGCACCATCAGCTCGCCGTAGCGCGCGGTGGAACGCCAGTGCACCCGGCGCAGATCGTCCCCGTGCCGGTAGCCGCGGGGGATGACGTCGTCCTCGCCGGCCAGCGCGAGCGAACGGTGCCGCCCCTCGCCGTAACCGGGAGTGTCCCCGGAGAGCCGTACCGGCGGCAGCGGGTCCGTGCGCGGCACCACGGTCAGGGTGTCCCGCGCGCTGAACGCGCGGGTCAGCTCGCACATCCCGAAGGGATCGG
Organism: Streptomyces albus subsp. albus; assembly: GCF_000719865.1. Lineage (GTDB taxonomy): Bacteria > Actinomycetota > Actinomycetes > Streptomycetales > Streptomycetaceae > Streptomyces > Streptomyces albus_E. Next base: position 104,697 of record NZ_JOID01000005.1, on the reverse strand, counting down.
TCAGCCGCAGCTGGAGCGGCCCGAGGGGATAGCGGCCGCGCAGATCCGAACGCACCCGGTACGACACCTCACGCCGTCCGCCCGGCTCCACCCGGTCCAGGACGAACCGGGGGCGCGGCCCGAGGACGTACGGCACGCCGTCCTGCAGCATCAGCAGCCCCGTGGGCAGCCGGGAGACGTTGTCGACCCGCAGACGCACCCGCGCCTCCGAGCCGGCAGGAACCCGCGCGGGGGCCAGCCGCCGGCTGCCCGCCACCTGGTAGCGCGTGCGGTACAGCACCGCGACGCACACCAGCGGCAGGACGGACAGGAGCAGCCCGACCCGCAGCAGGTCGTCCTGGCCGAGGACGTACGCGCACGCGGCCGCGGCGAAACCGGCGGCCAGGAAGGACCGGCCCCGGGTGGTGAGCCCGGCCAGCGCGCTCCGCAGCGTGCCCCGGTGCTCCCCGTCCGCCCCGTCCTCCGCGGGCGCCGAGGCCCGGCCCGGCGCGGCGGACATCACAGCCCCCGGAGGCCCGGCGGCCGGCCCTGCGGCGTCCGGCCCCACTGCGGCGCGGAGGGGTCGGGCACCGGGGTCTGCCGGAGGATGTCGGCGACGACCTGCTCGGACGTGCGCCGCCCCAGCTGGGCCTGGGCGGTGGGCAGCAGCCGGTGCGCGAGCACCGGGACGGCCAGGGCCTGCACGTCGTCCGGCAGCGCGTAGTCCCGGCCGTGGAGGGCCGCCGACGCCTTCGCCGCCCGCAGCAGATGGAGCGTCGCCCGCGGCGAGGCGCCCAGCCGCAGCTCGGGGTGGCTGCGGGTGGCCGCCACCAGATCGACGGTGTAGCGCCGGACGGAGTCCGCGACGTGCACCGTGCGGACCGCTTCGATCAGCTTCACGATGTCGTGGGCGTGCGCCACCGGCTGCAGGTCGTCGAGCGGTGAGACGCCGCCGTGCACGTCCAGCATCTCCAGCTCGGCCTCGGCGCTCGGGTAGCCGATGGACACCCGGGCCATGAAGCGGTCCCGCTGTGCCTCCGGCAGCGGGTAGGTGCCCTCCATCTCGACCGGGTTCTGGGTGGCCACCACCATGAAGGGGCTGGGCAGCTCGTACGTCTGCCCGTCCGCGGTGACCTGCCGCTCCTCCATTGACTCCAGCAGCGCCGACTGGGTCTTCGGCGAGGCGCGGTTGATCTCGTCACCGATCACGATCTGGGCGAAGATCGCACCGGGCTTGAACTCGAAGTCCCGCCGCTGCTGGTCGAAGACGCTCACCCCGGTGATGTCCGAGGGGAGCAGGTCGGGGGTGAACTGGATGCGGCGCACCGAGCAGTCGATCGACCGTGCCAGCGCCTTCGCCAGCATGGTCTTGCCGACCCCCGGTACGTCCTCGATGAGCAGATGGCCCTCGGCGAGCAGCACGGTCAGCGAGAGCCGTACGACCTCCGGCTTGCCCTCGATCACGTTCTCCACCGACCGGCGCACACGCTCCGCGGTGGTGGTCAGATCAGTGAGGCTCGCTCGATCGTCATAGGTCGTCACCCAGCCCTCCTCGGCCCGTTCTCCGGGCCGGCGCACCCCCACGGCGGGCCGGCCACACATCACACGCGCGTCATACGCGCACACCGCGTCCGGCGTTCGCCGGCGACGGTGCCACACTGCGCATTCTTGCCGCCCCCGCCGCTTCGCGTCACACGCCTGTGGACAACCCGGGGCCATTTGTCGCCATCTGTCCCGGCTTGTCTGTCCGGGCAGGGTGGCCCCGGGGTGTCCCCGCGTACCGGGCGGCCGCCCGGGCTCAGGACTCCGGGCCGGCGGGGTCGATCTCCCGCAGCAGTCCGGTGGTCACGTCGAAGACGAAGCCGCGGACGTCGTCGGTGGCCAGAAGGAACGGCGAGGTCCGGACCCGCTGCATCGACTGGCGGACGTCCTGGTCGACGTCCCGGAAGGCCTCCACCGCCCAGTTCGGCCGCTGGCCGACCTCCATCTCCAGGTCGTGCCGGAACTCCTCGGTGATGCTCTCCAGACCGCAGTTCGTGTGGTGGACCAGAGCGATGCTGCGGGTGCCCAGGGCGCGCTGGCTGATGGTCAGGGAACGGATGGTGTCATCGGTGACCACACCGCCGGCGTTGCGGATGGTGTGGGCGTCGCCCAGTTCCAGGCCGAGGGCGGCGTGCAGGTCCAGCCGGGCGTCCATGCACGCCACCACGGCGACCTTCTGAACGGGTCGGGCATCCATGCCCGGGTCGGTGAACCCGGCGGCGTACTTCCGGTTGGCGGCCACCAGCCGGTCGATGACGCTGTCGGTGGCGGGACGGGGTGCGGGAGTAGATGTCGACATACTCCGACGTTATCCGGCGCGCCCGGCCGTGGCCCGCTGTGAGAGGGGGGCAAAGCCGCCCAACAAGCGGGATGTGAGCGGATCCACACCGTCCGCGGACCGCTCTCCGGAGGACCGGGAGCCGGTCCGCGCGGCGCGCAGGCCCGTTGATTGACCGCGGGGAGGAGTGGACTAAAGTGACGCGAAGTGGGAGGCGCGGAGCTCCCCCGGACCGAAAATCCCCGCGTGCGCGGCCTGTACGTACGGCTCGGCCTCCTCCCGCTCCCCGGTCGGCTGACGCTCCTTCCCCGGTGCCAGCGGTTCGCAGAGCGGGCGGGGACCCGGCGGTGTGTACGGCGGCGCCGATCTGAGAGGGCGCATGAGCGAGACCCGACATGTCCCGGTGATGCTCCAGCGGTGCCTGGACCTGTTGGCCCCGGCCCTGGCGGAGCCGGGCGCCGTCGCCGTCGACTGCACCCTCGGCCTCGGCGGACACAGCGAGGCCCTGCTGAAGGCCTTCCCGGGCGTCCGGCTCGTCGCCCTCGACCGCGACCCGGTGGCGCTGCGGCTCGCCGGTGAGCGGCTCGCCCCCCACGCGGACCGGGCCACGCTGGTGCACGCGGTCTACGACGAGCTGCCCGAGGTGCTGGACCGCCTCGGCGTTCCGCGCGTCCAGGGCATCCTCTTCGACCTCGGCGTCTCCTCCATGCAGCTGGACGAGGCCGAACGTGGGTTCGCCTACGCCCAGGACGCGCCGCTCGACATGCGGATGGACCAGACGACCGGTATGAGCGCGGCCGAGGTCCTCAACACCTATCCGCCCGGCGACCTGGTCCGCATCCTGCGGACCTACGGCGAGGAGAAGTTCGCCCGGAAGATCGTGGACGCCGTCGTCAGGGCCCGGGCCGAGGAGCCCTTCACCACCAGTGCCCGGCTCGTGGAGCTGATCCGGAACGCCCTGCCGCAGGCGGCGAAGCGCACCGGCGGGAACCCGGCCAAGCGCACCTTCCAGGCGCTGCGCATCGAGGTCAACGGCGAACTGTCCGTCCTCGAACGGGCGATCCCCGCCGCGGTGTCCCGGCTCGCCGTCGGCGGCCGGATCGCCGTCCTGTCGTACCACTCGCTGGAGGACCGGCTGGTCAAACAGGTGTTCGTCGCCGGAGCGGGCAATACGGCGCCCCCCGGCCTGCCCGTCGTCCCCGAGCAGTACCAGCCGCGGCTGAAGCTCCTGACCCGCGGCGCGGAGCTGCCCGGCGAGGAGGAGCTCGCGGAGAACAAGCGCGCCGCGCCCGCCCGGCTGCGCGGCGCGCAGCGGATCAGGGAGGACCGGCGGTGAAGAGGGCGCTCCGCGGCAGGGCCGCCCGGCTGGCGGGGCTGATGCCGGCCGGCCAGAGCACGGCGGCCCGTACGCCGTTCGTCCTTCTGGTGGTGCTGCTGCTCGCCGGCGGGCTGATCAGCCTGCTCCTCCTCAACGCCTCGCTCAACCAGGGCTCCTTCCGGCTCAGCGAGCTGAGGAAGGAGACCACCGAGCTGACGGACCAGCAGCAGGCCCTGCAGGAGGAGGTCGACGCCTTCACGGCGCCCGACGCGCTGGCGGAGCGCGCCCGCGAGCTCGGCATGGTCCCCGGCGGAAGCCCGGCGTTCCTGTACCCGGACGGCACGGTGCGCGGCGTCCCGTCCGAGGCCGCCGCCCCGCCGTCCCCGGCGCCGAGCCCCTCCGGCGGCGCACGTCCCTCCGGGCTCGCGGGGCTCACCGAGCTCCCCGGGCCGGCGGACGCGCCCCTCCCGGAGCCGCCCGCCCACCGCTCCGGCGGCTGACCGCCCGCCCCCGCACCGGAAAGGCCAGCGCATGAGTGATCCCCAGCAGCCGCGCCGGCGGGTGCCCGGCCCCGCCGCCTCCCGCGGCCGCCGGCCGGCACCGGCGGGCCGGGCCGCGCGGTCCGGCGGTACCAGGAGCCGCGGCCCGGGCGCTCCCGGCCGCGGCCCGCGCCCCGGCCGCCCGGCGCAGCGGCCGATCCGGCTCGGCAATCCCCGGCCCCGCCTCCGGCTGGTCGGCCTCGGGCTGGCCCTCGTCATGCTGGCGTTCGTGGTCCGCCTGCTCCAGGTGCAGGCCGTGGAGGCGGACACCTACGCGGCCAAGAGCAAGGTCAACCGGTACATCACCCATGAGATCGCGGCCGAGCGCGGCTCCATCACCGACCGCTCCGGCGGCGAGCTGGCCACCACCGTCGACGCCTACGACATCATCGGCGACCCGTATTTGTTCACCCCGGAGCAGAGCGAGACCGGGGACGCCCCCGAGCGGGCCGCCGAACTGCTCGCGCCCATCCTCGGGGAGGACGAGGACACGCTGGCGGAGAAGCTCTCCGCGGGCGATTCCCGTTACGCGGTCCTGGCGCGCCGCCGGTCACCGCAGGTCTGGCAGCAGATCAAGGACCTCAAGGACGGCTTCGCCGGGAAATCCGGTTCCGGCGGCGAACCGAACCCGCTGGCCGGGATCTACCAGGAGCCGCACAGCAAGCGGGTCTACCCGAACCGGGAACTGGCCGCCGGGATACTGGGCTTCGTCAACGCCGAGGGCACGGGCGGCGGGGGCCTGGAGGCCAAGCTCGACAAGGAGCTGGCCGGCGAGCCCGGCAAGATCACGTACGCCCACTCCGGCGGCCGCCGGGTGCCCACGGAGAGCGCCCGGGAGCAGCCCGCCGTGCCCGGCTCCGACGTCCGGCTGACCATCGACCGCGATCTGCAGTGGGCCGCCCAGCGGGCCATCACCGACCGAGTCCGGAAGTCGGGGGCCGAACGCGGCTACGTCGTCGTACAGGACGCCCGGACCGGCGAGATCCTGGCCCTGGCCAACGCCCCCGGGTTCGACCCGAACGACATCTCCGCCGCCGGCACGAACCTCGGCAACCCGGCCCTCCAGGACGCCTACGAGCCCGGCAGCACCAGCAAGGTGATGTCGATGGCCGCCGTCCTGGAGGAGGGCGCCGCCACTCCGGGGACCCATGTGACGGTGCCCAACCGGCTGCACCGGGCCGACCGGCTCTTCGCCGACGACGTCGACCACCCCACCTGGTACCTGACGCTCAACGGCGTGCTCGCCAAGTCCAGCAACCTCGGCACGATCCTCGCGGTCGAACAGCTCGGTGCGACGCAGAAGGAGGCCAACAAGGTCCTTCACTCCTATCTGCGGAAGTTCGGCATCGGCCGGCCCACCGGCCTCGGCTACCCCGGCGAGACCCCGGGCATCCTGGCGAAGCCGGAGGACTGGAACGCTTCGCAGCAGTACACGATCCCCTTCGGTCAAGGGCTCTCGATCAACGCCGTCCAGGCCGCGTCCGTCTACTCGACCATCGCCAACGGCGGGCTGCGCGTGGAGCCCACGCTCGTCCGCGGCACCACCGGTCCCGACGGCCGCTTCACCCCGGCGCCCGAGCCCGAGACCACTCGTGTCATCAGCGAGAAGACGGCCAAGACGCTCGCCAGGATGCTGGAGTCCGTCGTCGGCAGCGAGGAGGGGACGGGCACCAAGGCGCGGATCCCCGGCTACCGCGTCGCGGGTAAGACCGGCACCTCCAACCGGGTGGACCCGGACACCGGCCGCTACAACGGCTACACCGCCTCGTTCGCCGGATTCGCACCCGCGGACAAACCGAGGATCACCGTCTACTGCGCGGTCCAGGACCCGGACCCCGCGAAGGGGAGCTACTTCGGCGGCCAGACCTGCGGCCCCGTGTACAAGCAGGTCATGGAGTTCGCGCTGAAAAGCCTCAAGGTGCCCCCCACCGGCGCCGAACCGGCGAAACTTCCGGTGACCTTCGAGCCACGCGGCTGAACACGCACGGAACCGGGCGGAATCACGCGGAACGACGCACCACATGGCGGGACAACGGGGAACAACAGCCCAGACCGGAAGAACCGGAGGAAGAACCGGAGGAGCGGCCCGGCAGGCCGGGAGGCGCCGGAAACCCAGGAAATCCCAGAAACCGAGCAAAAGATTGAGGCCGGATCCCGTGACGTCGATCACCCCGGGCGGCGAGGAGCGGAATGCCTCCCACCCCTTGTTTCGCGACCGGCCCGGTGGGCCGGGTACGCTCACCGCCGTGCCACATGCTGATCAGTCCCACACCCCGTCCCCCGACGCGCCGCCCACGGGGGAGGCCCCCAGGCGAGTGCCCGCGAACCCCCCGGGCGCGCCCCGCCCCGAGCGGGTCCACCCCACGCCGGTGGCGAAGCTGGCGGATCAGCTGGGCGCCGAGGTCCCCCCGGGCGCCGCGGACGTGGCGGTCACGGGCATCACCCACGACTCCCGCGCGGTGCGCCCCGGCGACATCTACGCGGCGCTCGCCGGAGCCCGCCTGCACGGCGCCGACTTCGCCGGCCAGGCCGCCGGCCTCGGCGCCGCGGCCGTCCTCACCGACCCGTCCGGTGCCGAACGGGCCGCCGCGACCGGCCTCCCGGTGCTCGTCGTGGACGACCCCCGCGGCCGGATGGGCGAACTGGCCGTCACCGTCTACGGCGACCCCGGCCGTGATCTGCTCCAGATCGGCATCACCGGCACCTCCGGCAAGACCACCACCGCGTACATGATCGACGGCGGTCTCCGGGCCGCGGCCGCCGCCCGCCGGCAGCACGCGGCCACCGGCGCGGAGGGCGCCGGCGAGGAGGGCGGTGCCCCCGAACCCACCGGCCTCATCGGCACCGTCGAGTCCCGTATCGGCGACGAACGCCTGAAGAGCGAGCGCACCACCCCGGAGGCCACCGACCTCCAGGCCCTCTTCGCCGTGATGCGCGAGCGCGGGGTCCGCTCGGTCACCATGGAGGTCTCCAGCCACGCCCTGGTCCTCGGACGGGTCGACGGCTGCGTGTTCGACGTCGCCGTCTTCAACAACCTCAGCCCCGAACACCTGGACTTCCACCCGGACATGGAGGACTACTTCCGGGCGAAGGCGCAGCTGTTCACCGCCCGCCGCAGCCGCGCGGGCGTCGTCAACCTCGACGACGAGTACGGCCGCCGGCTGGTCCAGGAGTCCGAGGTCCCGGTCACCACCTTCTCCGCGGAGGGCCACCCGGACGCCGACTGGCGCGCCGAGGAGATCGAGGTCGGCCCGCTCGGCTCCCGCTTCACCGCCGTGGGCCCCAAGGGCGAGTCGGTGCGGGCCGCCGCGCCGCTGCCGGGCCCGTTCAACGTCGCCAACGCCCTCGCCGCGATCACCGCCCTGGTCGTCGCCGGCGTCGATCCGCAGACCGCGGCCGACGGCGTCGCGGGGATCCCCGGTGTCCCCGGCCGGCTGGAGCGGGTCGACGAGGGCCAGCCCTATCTCGCCCTGGTCGACTACGCGCACAAGCCCGACGCCGTGGAATCCGTCCTCCGCGCGGTCCGCCGGGTCACCGACGGCAGGATCCACGCGGTACTCGGCTGCGGCGGCGACCGCGACCCGCACAAGCGCCGCCCGATGGGCGCGGCGCTGGCGCGGCTCTCCGACACCGCCGTGCTCACCTCCGACAACCCGCGCTCCGAGGACCCCCTGGCGATCCTCGCCGTGATGCTCACCGGCGCCTCCGAGGTCCCGGTCCACGAGCGCGGCGACGTCCTGCTGCACGCCGACCGCGCCGAGGCCATCGCCGCGGCCGTCGCCCGGGCCGAGCCCGGCGACGCGGTGCTGGTCCTCGGCAAGGGGCACGAACTGGGCCAGCACATCGCGGGCGTGGTCCGCGCCTTCGACGACCGCGAGGTGCTGGGCGAGGCCATCCGCTCCCGTGCCGCCGCGGAGCGCGCCACCCCGGCGGAAGCCGGTGGCGCGCTCGCTCCGCACTCCACCGACCAGGGATGACAGACCGCCATGCGCGCACATGCCTTCACCCGGCAGCCTTCCGGCCCCAGCGGGGGTGACCGGTGATCGACCTCTCGCTCGCCGAGATCACCGCCGCCGTCTCCGGCCGTCCGCACGACATACCGGACCCCGGCGCCCGGGTCACCGGCTCCGTCGAGATCGACTCGCGGAAGGCGGGCCCCGGCGGCTTGTTCGCCGCGTTCGCCGGTGAGAACGCGGACGGCCACGACTTCGCGCGCCAGGCCGTCGAGCAGGGGGCGGTCGCCGTCCTCGCCGCCCGGCCCGTCGGCGTCCCGGCGATCGTCGTCGACGACGTCACGGCCGCGCTCGGCGCGCTGGCCCGGGAGGTCGTCCGGCGCCTGGGCACCACCGTCGTGGCGCTCACCGGCTCGGCCGGCAAGACCAGCACCAAGGACCTGCTCGCCCAGCTCCTGCAGCGGATCGGTCCCACGGTCTGGCCGCCCGGCTCCCTCAACAACGAGATCGGGCTGCCGCTGACCGCCCTGCGCGCCGAGGCGAGCACTCGTCACCTCGTCCTGGAGATGGGCGCCCGCGGCAAGGGGCACATCCGGTACCTCGCGGAGCTCACCCCGCCGCGGGTCGGGGTGGTGCTCAACGTCGGGACCGCGCACGTCGGCGAGTTCGGCGGCAAGGAGCGGATCGCCGAGGCGAAGGGCGAACTGGTGGAGGCCCTGCCGCCGGCCGCGGAGGGCGGCCTGGCCGTCCTCAACGCCGACGACCCGCTGGTACGGGCCATGGCGGGCCGCACCCGGGCCCGCATCGTCCTGTTCGGTGAGTCCGCGGAGGCCGACGTCCGGGCCGAGGACGTGCGCCTCACGGACACCGGACAGCCCGCCTTCACACTTCGCACCCCCACCGGGTGCAGTGCCGTGACCCTGCGGCTGTACGGTGAGCACCACGTGTCGAACGCGCTCGCCGCGGCCGCCGTCGCCCATGAGTTGGGCATGCCTGCCGACGAGATCGCCACCGCGCTCTCCGAGGCCGGCCAGCTCTCCCGCTGGCGCATGGAGGTCACCGAGCGCCCGGACGGCGTGACGGTCGTCAACGACGCCTACAACGCGAACCCCGACTCCGTGCGGGCGGCGCTCCGTGCGCTCGTCGCCATGGGCAAGGGGCGTCGTACGTGGGCCGTGCTCGGTGAGATGGCGGAGCTCGGTGAGGAGTCGCTCGCCGAGCACGACGCGGTCGGGCGGCTGGCCGTCCGACTCAACGTCAGCAAGCTTGTGGCGGTCGGGGGCCGGGAGGCCGCCTGGCTCGACATGGGTGCCAAGAACGAGGGTTCGTGGGGTGAGGAGTCGGTGCACGTGTCCGACGCACGGGCGGCGGTCGACCTTATGCGCAGAGAACTGCGCCCGGGAGACGTCGTGCTGGTGAAGGCGTCCCGGTCGGTGGGGCTGGAGCGGGTGGCGCAGGAGCTGCTCGCCGACGGCGGCGCGGCCGCGGGCGAGGGTGAGGTCGCCGGCCGATGAGGCAGATCCTCTTCTCCGGAGTCATCGGGCTCTTCCTGACCCTGGTCGGCACTCCGCTGCTGATCAAACTCCTGGCCCGCAAGGGCTACGGGCAGTACATCCGGGACGACGGCCCGCGCGGGCACCACGGCAAGCGCGGCACCCCCACCATGGGTGGTATCGCCTTCATCCTGGCCACGCTCATCGCGTACGCCCTCACCAAGGTGATCACCGCCGAGAACCCCACCTTCTCGGGTCTCCTGGTGCTCTTCCTGATGGCGGGCATGGGCCTGGTCGGCTTCCTGGACGACTACATCAAGATCGTCAAGCAGCGGAGCCTCGGTCTGCGCGCCAAGGCGAAGATGGCCGGCCAGCTGATCGTCGGCATCGCCTTCGCGATCCTGTCGCTCAACTTCGCCGACAGCCGGGGCCAGACACCGGCCTCCGACAAGCTGTCCTTCACCCAGGACTTCGGCTGGTCGCTGGGCCCGGTCATCTTCGTGATCTGGGCGCTGTTCATGATCCTCGCGATGTCGAACGGCGTGAACCTGACCGACGGCCTCGACGGCCTGGCCACCGGTGCCTCCGTGATGGTCTTCGGCGCCTACACCTTCATCGGCGTCTGGCAGCACCAGGAGTCCTGCGCCTACGCCGAGCGGCTGACCAACCCCGCCGCCTGCTTCGAGGTCCGCGACCCGCTGGACCTGGCCGTGGTGGCCTCCGCCCTGATGGGTGCCTGCTTCGGCTTCCTGTGGTGGAACACCTCACCCGCCAAGATCTTCATGGGCGACACCGGTTCGCTGGCCCTCGGCGGCGCGCTCGCCGGCCTGGCGATCGTCTCCCGCACGGAACTCCTGCTCGCCCTGCTCGGCGGCCTCTTCGTCCTGATCACGATGTCCGTCGTCATCCAGGTCGGCTCCTTCCGGCTCACCGGGAAGCGGGTCTTCCGGATGGCGCCGCTCCAGCACCACTTCGAGCTCAAGGGCTGGAGCGAGGTGCTGGTCGTGGTCAGATTCTGGATCATCCAGGGCATGTGCGTGATCGTCGGTCTCGGTCTCTTCTACGCGGGCTGGGCGGCGGGCAAGTGAACTGGACCGGCACCCGTGTCACCGTCGCCGGACTCGGTGTCTCCGGGGTCCCCGCAGCGCGCGTGCTGCGGGGCCTCGGCGCCCGGGTCACCGTGGTCAACGACGGCGACGACGAACGGTCGCGGCAGCAGGCCGCCGAACTGGAGGCGCTCGGCGTCACGGTCCGCCTCGGCGACGGCGCCACCCTCCCCGAGGGCACCGAACTCGTCGTCACGGCCCCCGGCTGGCAGCCGGACAAACCGCTCTTCCGGGCCGCGGCCGGGGCCGGCGTCCCGGTCTGGGGCGACGTGGAGCTGGCCTGGCGCCTGCGCGGCCCCGGCGCCGCGCCCTGGCTTGCCGTCACCGGCACCAACGGCAAGACCACGACGGTCCGCATGCTCGCGGCCATCCTGGAGGCCGCCGGACTGCGCACCGCCGCCGTCGGCAACATCGGCGTCTCCGTCCTGGACGCCGTCCTCGCCGAACAGCGGGAGGACGCCGCGCCGTACGACGTCCTGGCCGTCGAACTCTCCAGCTACCAGCTGCACTGGGCGCCCAGCCTGCGCGCGCACTCCGCCGCCGTTCTCAACCTGGCGCCCGACCACCTCGACTGGCACGGCTCGATGGAGGCGTACGCCGCCGACAAGGGCCGGATCTACGAGGGCAACACGGTCGCCTGCGTCTACAACGCGGCCGACAAGGCCACCGAGGAGCTGGTCCGCGCCGCCGACGTGGAGGAGGGCTGCCGGGCCATCGGCTTCACCCTCGGCCCGCCGGCGCCCTCGCAACTCGGCGTCGTCGACGGCATCCTCGTCGACCGCGCCTTTGTGAAGGACCGTCAGAAGCAGGCCCAGGAGCTGGCCGAGGTCTCCGACGTCAATCCGCCGGTCCCGCACAACATCGCCAACGCCCTCGCCGCCGCGGCCCTGGCCCGCGCCTACGGCGTCGAGCCGCGCGCGGTACGGGACGGCCTGCGGGCGTTCCGGCCCGAGCCGCACCGCATCGCCCGGGTCGCGGAGATCGGCGGCGTCACGTACATCGACGACTCCAAGGCGACCAACACCCATGCCGCCGAGGCCTCCCTGACCGCCTACGACCACGTCGTCTGGATCGCCGGCGGCCTCGCCAAGGGCGCCACCTTCGACGAGCTGGTGACGGCGGCCTCGGGACGGCTGCGCGGGGTCGTCCTGATGGGCGCCGACCGGGCTCTGATCCGCGAAGCCCTGACGCGACACGCCCCCGATGTCCCGGTCGCCGAGCTCGACCGGACCGACACTGGGGCGATGGCGGCGGCGGTCCGGGAAGCGGCGGCGCTCGCCCGGCCGGGAGACACCGTTCTGCTGGCCCCCGCCTGCGCCTCGATGGACATGTTCGTCAACTACGGCAAGCGCGGCGAGGCCTTCGCCGAGGCCGTGTGCGCACTCGGGGCCGGCCATGGGGGACAGGGACGCTGACCGGGCTGCCCCCTGTGCCCGACCGGCCGCCCGGCACCCGGCAGCCCGACTGGAGGGGACATGACGGCCGAGCGGCCCCGCATCCCGACACGTGAGCGCGCCACGGCCCGGCCCCGCCCGGCACGGGCCGGCGGGGCCGCGGGCGGCCGGAGCCGCACCGCGCCGCCCCGCCGCCCCGCCCCCGGCCGCGGCCCGTCGGGACACTCCGGCCCGGTGCGCCGGCTGCGGCGTCTCCAGGGCCGCCTGCGGCGCGCCTGGGACCGTCCGCTGACGGCCTATTACCTGATCCTGGGCAGCGGGCTGCTGCTGACCGTACTGGGCCTGGTCATGGTCTTCTCCGCCTCCCAGATCCAGGCCCTCCGCTCCGACCTGCCCTCCACCTACTTCTTCGGCAAGCAACTGCTGGCCGCCGGCATCGGCGGGGGTCTGCTCCTGCTGGCCTCCCGCATGCCGGTGCGGCTGCACCGCGCCCTGGCGTACCCGCTGCTCGCCGTGTGCCTGGTACTGCTGCTCATGGTGCAGATCCCCGGCATCGGACACGAGGTGAAGGGCAATCAGAACTGGATCCAGCTCGGCGGCCCGTTCCAGCTCCAGCCCAGCGAGTTCGGCAAGCTGGCCCTCGTCCTCTGGGGTGCCGACCTGCTCGCGCGCAAGCGGGAGAAGAAGCTGCTGACCCAGTGGAAGCATCTGCTGGTGCCGCTGGTCCCGGTCGCCTTCCTGCTGCTCGGACTGATCATGCTCGGCGGCGACATGGGCACGGCCGTCATCCTCACCGCGATCCTCTTCGGCCTGCTCTGGCTGGCCGGCGCCCCCACCCGGCTGTTCGCCGGGGTGCTCGCCGTCGCCGGGCTGATCGGCACCCTGTTCATCGGGACCAATCCCAACCGGATGGCCCGGCTGGAGTGCATCGGTGCCACCGACCCCGGCCCACGGGACCAGTGCTGGCAGGCCGTCCACGGGATATACGCTCTGGCCAACGGCAACTGGTTCGGTGCCGGCCTCGGCGCCAGTGTGGAGAAATGGGGCGAACTACCCGAACCACACACCGACTTCATCTTCGCCGTGACAGGGGAGGAACTCGGCCTGGCGGGGACGCTGTCGGTGCTCGCCCTCTACGCGGCTCTAGGCTATGCGGGTATCCGCGTGGCCGGACGCACGGAGGACCCCTTCGTCAGGTACGCCGCGGGAGGTGTGACCACCTGGATCACGGCCCAGGCCGTGGTCAACATCGGTGCGGTGCTCGGTCTGCTGCCGATCGCCGGAGTCCCGCTCCCGCTGGTGTCCTACGGGGGGTCGGCCCTGCTGCCGACCCTGTTCGCCGTCGGGCTGATGATCGCGTTCGCGCGCAGTGAGCCCGCTGCCCGGGCGGCCCTGGCCATGCGGCAGCCTCGGATGAGGCAGTTTTACCCGGGTAAGCGGCTGGCCCGGGCGAGAAGGAACACGATGAGACGGCGCGCGGAGCGGCCGCCGTCCGGAGAGCGGTGAATTTCGGTGCATGTCGTACTCGCCGGTGGGGGGACCGCCGGCCACATCGAGCCCGCGCTCGCCCTCGCGGATGCCCTGCGGAGGCGCGACCCGGCCGTGGGAATCACGGCCCTGGGGACGGAGCGCGGACTCGAGACCCGGCTCGTACCCGAGCGGGGCTACGAACTCGGGCTGATCCCGGCCGTACCGCTGCCGCGCAAGCCCACACCGGAACTGATCACCGTTCCCGGCCGGCTGCGCGGCACGATCAAGGCCGCGGAGCAGATCCTGGAGCGCACCAAGGCCGACTGCGTGGTCGGGTTCGGCGGCTATGTGGCCCTGCCCGGCTATCTCGCGGCCAAGCGGCTGGGCGTGCCGATCATCGTCCACGAGGCCAACGCGCGCCCCGGCCTCGCCAACAAGATCGGCTCGCGGTACGCCGCGGCCGTCGCGGTGAGCACCCCGGACAGCAAGCTGCGCGGCGCCCGTTACGTCGGCATTCCGCTGCGCCGCTCCATCGCCACCCTCGACCGGGCGGCGGCCCGTCCGGAGGCCCGTGCCGCGTTCGGCCTGGACCAGAATCTGCCCACCCTGCTGGTCTCCGGCGGATCGCAGGGCGCCCGGCGGCTGAACGAGGTCGTGCAGACGGTGGCCCCGGCGCTCCAGCGCGCGGGCGTCCAGATCCTGCACGCGGTCGGTCCGAAGAACGAACTGCCGCGGGCCGACAACATGCCCGGCATGCCGCCGTACATCCCCGTCTCCTACGTGGACCGGATGGATCTGGCCTACGCGGCAGCCGACATGATGCTCTGCCGCGCGGGAGCGATGACGGTCGCCGAGCTGTCGGCCGTCGGACTGCCCGCCGCCTATGTGCCGCTGCCCATCGGCAACGGCGAACAGCGCCTCAACGCCCAGCCGGTGGTGAAGGCGGGCGGCGGACTGCTGGTGGACGACGCGGAACTGACCCCCGAGTGGGTGCAGCAGCAAGTGCTTCCGGTCCTCACCGACCCGCACCGGCTGTACGAGATGTCCCGCGCCGCCGCCGACTTCGGCCGCCGGGACGCCGACGAACTGCTGGTCGGCATGGTCTACGAGGCGATCGCCGCACACCGGGCCGGCTGACGGCCACCGGAGAACAGCGCGCACGGGCGCGGGAAAGCAGGGGAGCGTGGCCGGACCGACGACCGCCCCGCGCGGCGACAGCGGACTGTCGCCGTCCGGCCCGCCCCCGGAGCCGTCCGGGCGGGAGCGCCCGCGCGGGTGGCGCCCGCGTGCCGACCGGCTCGTCTTCTGGGTGACCGGTCTGGCCCTGTTCGCGGCCGGTGTCTTCTGGGTCCTCAACGGCTCGGCCTGGGTCCGGGTGGAGCGCGTGACGGTCGACGGCACCCGCGTCCTGACCCCGGAGGAGGTCCGCCGGGCCGCCGCCGTGCCGCGCGGCGCCCCGCTCGTCTCCGTCGACACCGACGCGGTCGCCGGCCGGCTGCGGGAAAAACTCCCGCGCATCGACTCGGTCGCCGTCGTACGCTCATGGCCGCACGAGGTCGAACTGAAGGTGACCGAGCGGAAATCCGCAGTGCTTATCGAAAAGGGCGGAAAGTTCATCGAAGTGGACGGTGAGGGTGTGCCTTTCGCCACGGTGAGCCAACGGCCCAAGGGCGTGCCGCTGCTGGAAATGGATGCCGCCGGATCGCCGAGCCGGCATCGTTTCGGAGCGGAACGGCTGCGGCGGGAGGCCGCCGGCGTCGTGGCCGGACTGCCTGCCCCGGTCCACCGGGAGACCCGCGCCCTCCTGGTCCGTTCCTATGACTCCCTCACACTGGAACTGACGGGTGGCCGGACCGTGGTGTGGGGTTCGCCCGAGCGCTCGGAACAGAAGGCGAGGACTCTCCGGGCTTTGCTGAAAACCGCCCGCGGAGCCGGGCACTTCGACGTGAGCTCTCCCAGCGCCCCGGCGGTCTCGGGGAGTTGACCCCCGCTCACCCGGCGCGCACCCTGGTGCCCCACCACTGCGCGCGATCACATAGGGTGAAAAGAAAAGCGGGAGGTTCGGCGTGTTCATTGAACGCGCGGCGCTTGTCGACTTAGTGTCTCGTTCGAAGGCTCCAAGGGGCAGACACACTGGTAACCCTAAACTTCACGGTTAGGGTTCGGGTCGGCACTTCGAACCGGCCCTCAGGCATACGTAACTCGAGGCGAGAGGCCTTCGACGTGGCAGCACCGCAGAACTACCTCGCAGTCATCAAGGTCGTCGGCATCGGCGGCGGTGGCGTCAACGCCATCAACCGGATGATCGAGGTCGGTCTCAAGGGCGTCGAGTTCATCGCGATCAACACGGACGCACAGGCCCTGCTGATGAGCGACGCGGACGTCAAACTCGACGTCGGCCGTGAGCTCACCCGGGGCCTCGGCGCCGGCGCCAACCCCGATGTCGGCCGCAAGGCGGCCGAGGACCACCGCGAGGAGATCGAGGAGGTCCTCAAGGGGGCCGACATGGTCTTCGTCACCGCGGGCGAGGGCGGTGGCACGGGCACCGGCGGCGCCCCCGTGGTCGCCGGCATCGCCCGCTCCCTGGGCGCACTGACCATCGGTGTGGTCACCCGCCCCTTCACCTTCGAGGGCCGGCGTCGCGCGAACCAGGCCGAGGACGGCATCGCCGGCCTGCGCGACGAGGTCGACACCCTCATCGTGATCCCCAACGACCGGCTGCTGTCGATCTCCGACCGCCAGGTCAGCGTGCTCGACGCCTTCAAGTCCGCGGACCAGGTCCTGCTGTCGGGTGTCCAGGGCATCACCGATCTCATCACCACCCCGGGGCTCATCAACCTCGACTTCGCGGATGTGAAGTCCGTGATGTCCGAGGCCGGTTCGGCGCTCATGGGGATCGGCTCGGCGCGCGGCGACGACCGCGCGGTGGCAGCAGCCGAGATGGCCATCTCCTCGCCCCTGCTGGAGGCGTCCATCGACGGCGCCCGCGGGGTGCTGCTCTCCATCTCCGGCGGCTCCGACCTCGGCCTGTTCGAGATCAACGAGGCCGCGCAGCTGGTCAGCGAGGCGGCCCACCCCGAGGCCAACATCATCTTCGGCGCGGTCATCGACGACGCCCTCGGCGATGAGGTCCGGGTCACCGTCATCGCGGCCGGGTTCGACGGCGGCCAGCCGCCGTCCAAGAGCCAGAGCCGGGACAAGGTGCTCGGCTCCTACGGCGCCCGCGAGGAGACCCCCGCGCCCGCTCCGGCGGAGAACCGCCCGTCCTTCGGCGGGCTCGGCAGCGTCACCCCCTCCCGTGAGGAGGAGCCCGAGCCGGCCGGGACCGCGCCGGTCGCCGACGTTCCCTCGCCGCCGGTCGCGCCCCCGCAGGTGCCGCCGGCCCGTCCGTACTCGGACAGCCAGGCCGAGGAGCTCGACGTGCCGGACTTCCTCAAGTAGGCCTGGCGCACACGTGATAGGGGAACAGTACGAGACGGGCGGCGCCCGCTTCGCCTTCACCGACCGGTGGGGCGGGGTGAGCGCCGCTCCGTATGCCGAGCTGAATCTCGGCGGCGCGGTGGGCGACGACCCCGCGGCCGTCCGCAAGAACCGCGAGCTCGCCGCGGAGTCGCTGGGCCTCGCCGCGGAGCGGGTGGTCTGGATGAACCAGGTGCACGGCCGGGACGTGGCCGTCGTCGACGGCCCCCGGAACGGCAGCGCGGACGACGCCGTCGACGCGGTGGTCACCGCCCGCCGCGGGCTCGCCCTCGCGGTGCTCACCGCGGACTGCGTCCCCGTCCTGCTGGCCGACCCGGCCGCCGGTGTCGCGGGCGCCGCCCACGCGGGCCGCCCCGGTCTCGCGGCCGGAGTGGTCCCGGCGCTGGTCGGGGCCATGGTGCGGCTCGGTGCCGAACCCTCCCGGCTCGTCGCGCGCACCGGCCCCGCCATCTGCGGCCGCTGCTACGAGGTCCCGGAGACGATGCGGGACGAGGTCGCGGGCCTGGTCCCGGAGGCCCGGGCCGTCACGGCCTGGGGCACCCCCGCCCTCGACGTGCCGGCCGGAGTCCGGGCCCAGTTGGCCGGGCTCGGGGTGGAGCGGGTGGCATCGTCAAGTGTCTGCACCCGCGAATCCGCCGATCACTTCTCCTACCGGGGCGAGCGCACCACCGGGCGCCTGGCCTCCTATGTCTGGCTGGACGGATGAGCGTGACCGATCGCAGGGCCGAACTGGCCGCCAATCTCGGACGGGTTGAGGAACGCATCGCCTCCGCCTGTGCCGCGGCCGGCCGCAAGCGGGAGGAGGTGACCCTGATCGTGGTCACCAAGACCTACCCGGCCTCGGACGTTCGCCTCCTCGCCGAACTGGGCGTCCGGCACGTCGCGGAGAACCGGGACCAGGACGCCGCGCCGAAGGCGGCGGAATGCGCGGATCTGCCGCTCAACTGGCACTTTGTCGGCCAGTTGCAGACCAACAAAGTCCGCTCTGTGGCCGGTTATGCCGATGCGGTGCACTCCGTGGACCGTCTCCGGCTCGTCGGGGCGCTGTCCGGCGCCGCTGTCCGGGCCGGACGCGAACTGGGCTGCCTCATCCAGGTCGCGCTGGACGCCGGCTCCGGCGAGGCGGCGGGCAGGGGCGGTGCCGCGCCGGACGCGGTACCGGAGTTGGGGGACGCGATCGCGGCCGCCGAGGGCCTGCGGCTCGACGGCGTGATGACCGTGGCACCGCTCACCGGCCCCTACGCCGGGCGTCAACGGGCGGCTTTCGACCGGCTGTTGGAAATCTCATCCGGCCTGCGGACGCGTCATCCTGCTGCGAACATGGTCTCAGCGGGTATGAGTACGGATCTCGAGGACGCCATCGGGGCCGGAGCGACACATGTGCGCGTCGGTACTGCGGTACTCGGAGTCAGGCCCGGCCTCCGGTAACGTCGCCAAGAAGTCGGACCACAGCAGAAAATATGGTCGGTTCCGCTCCCGGCGGACGGACCGAGTGGATCCAGGGCGGCCGGTTGACGGAGCCGATCCACCACAGAGCGGAGGACGCAGAACATGGCCGGCGCGATGCGCAAGATGGCGGTCTACCTCGGCCTCGTGGAGGACGATGGGTACGACGGCCGGGGATTCGACCCCGATGACGAATTCGAACCCGAGCCGGAGCCCGAGCGGGCCCACCGGCAGCACCAGCCGCACCAGCCGGACCGGATGGAACGGGTTGAACCGGACGAACCGGTAAGAGTCGCCCAACCCCCCGCGCAGCGCGAACCGGTGGCCGCAGTGGCCGAAAGCGGACGTCCCGCCCGTATCGCCCCCGTGGCATCCATCACACCCGAACGCCAGAGCCTGGAGAAGAACGCACCGGTGATCATGCCCAAGGTCGTGTCCGAGCGCGAGCCCTACCGCATCACGACGCTCCACCCCCGGACCTACAACGAGGCCCGTACCATCGGGGAACACTTCCGTGAAGGCACTCCGGTGATCATGAATCTGACGGAGATGGACGACACCGACGCGAAGCGACTTGTCGACTTCGCGGCCGGTCTGGTCTTCGGCCTGCATGGCAGCATTGAGCGGGTGACGCAGAAGGTGTTCCTCCTGTCGCCTGCTAACGTCGATGTCACGGCGGAGGACAAAGCCCGTATCGCAGAGGGCGGGTTCTTCAACCAGAGCTGAGACGCAACAACCGGCCGTACGGCCCGAGACGAAGTGCAAGGGGAGAGGGAAGCGCGGGATGGACATCGCACTGCAGGTGATCTACATCGCGCTGATGTGCTTCCTGATTGTGCTGATTTTCCGGTTGGTCATGGATTATGTCTTCCAGTTCGCCCGGTCGTGGCAACCCGGCAAGGCGATGGTCGTGGTCCTGGAAGCGACCTACACTGTGACCGATCCGCCACTCAAGCTTCTGCGGCGGTTCATTCCGCCGCTGCGTCTCGGGGGCGTGGCGCTCGACCTGTCCTTCTTCGTACTGATGATCATCGTCTACATCCTGATCTCCGTCGTGAGGCAGCTGTGAACGATACGGTCTTGCCGATATGCCGACGACTACGTTGAGGTGAAGAGATGCCGTTGACCCCTGAGGACGTTCGGAACAAGCAGTTCACGACCGTCCGCCTCCGAGAGGGCTATGACGAGGACGAGGTCGATGCCTTCCTCGACGAGGTCGAAGCCGAGCTGACCCGGCTGCTGCGCGAGAACGAGGACCTGCGGGCCAAGCTCGCCGCCGCGACGCGCGCCGCCGCCCAGAACCAGCAACAACAGAACATGCGCAAACCGCCGGAGCAGCAGGAGAGGCCCGGCGGGCCGGTGCCCGCCGCCATATCGGGCCCGCAGCCGGTGCCGCCGCAGCAGATGGGTCCGCCCCAGCTGCCCGGTGGAGCACCCCAGCTGCCCGCAGGTCCCGGTGGCCACGGCCCGCAGGGCGGCCCCGGCATGCACGGTCCCGGCCCGATGCAGGGCGGTCCCGGTCACATGGGCGGTCCTATGGGCGGCCCCGGCGGCCCCGGCCAGCACATGCAGCAGCACCAGGGCCCCGGCGGCCACATGGGCCACGGTCACGGCCCCGGTCCCGGCGGACCGGGTGACGGCGGTGCCGCGCGCGTGCTGTCGCTCGCGCAGCAGACCGCGGACCAGGCGATCGCGGAGGCCCGTTCCGAGGCCAACAAGATCGTCGGTGAGGCCCGCAGCCGTGCCGAGGGCCTGGAGCGGGATGCCCGCGCCAAGGCCGACGCCCTGGAGCGGGACGCCCAGGAGAAGCACCGTGTCGCGATGGGCTCGCTGGAGTCCGCGCGCGCCACGCTGGAGCGCAAGGTCGAGGACCTGCGCGGCTTCGAGCGGGAGTACCGAACCCGTCTGAAGTCGTACCTGGAGAGCCAGCTGCGCCAGCTCGAGAACCAGGCCGACGACTCGCTGGCCCCGCCGCGCAGCGCCCCGGCGGCCCCGTCGCTGCCCCCGTCGCCCTCGATGGCCGGTGCCGGCTCGATGGGTGGGCACACCATGGGCAACCAGTCCATGGGCGGTCCCTCCGGTGGTAACGGCGGCCCGTCGTACGGCGGCCAGCAGCAGATGTCCCCGGCCATGACGCAGCCGATGGCGCCGGTGCGGCCGCAGGGCCCGTCGCCGATGCAGCAGGCGCCGTCGCCGATGCGCGGCTTCCTCATCGACGAGGACGACAACTGACCGCGGCGCCTTAGGGCGCGCGTACGTCGGCATATCGCAGGGCCGGGCCCGGAGGACTCCTCCGGGCCCGGCCCTGTGTGTGCCTCCGGTCCTCCCGGCGGGCGGGGATCGGTGTCGGCGGTGACATCGCTCACGTCCGGCTCCCGTCCGCGATCCGCGGCCTCGCGACCTCGCGGACCCTCGGAGCGGCGAAGGCCCCGTACGCCGCAGCTGCCGCTGCCGCGTACGGGGCCCGAGGGGTACGGCTCAGACCTCCGTCTTGCGGAGCCGGAAGGTCAGGGCCAGGCCCTCGTCGGTGAAGGGCTCGCCGTACGCCTCGTCCGGCCCCGGGGCCGCCTCGGCGGGGGCGAAGTCGGTCGCCAGCACTTCGTCCGCGATCAGGGACGCGTGCTCGGTGAGCGCCGCCCGGGTCTCCGGCTCCGTGGACTCCCAGCGCAGGGCGATCCGGTCCGCCACGTCCAGGCCGCTGTTCTTGCGGGCCTCCTGGATCAGCCGGATCGCGTCGCGGGCCAGGCCCGCGCGGCGCAGCTCCGGGGTGATCTCCAGGTCCAGGGCCACGGTGGCGCCCGCGTCGGAGGCCACCGACCAGCCCTCGCGCGGGGTTTCGGTGATGATGACCTCGTCCGGGGCGAGGGCGACCGTCTCGCCGTCCACCTCGACCGACGCGGTGCCCTCGCGCAGGGCGCGGGAGAGGGCCGCGGCGTCCGCCTGGGCGATCGCCTTGGCCACCGCCTGGACCCCCTTGCCGAACCGCTTGCCCAGGGCCCGGAAGTTGGCCTTCGCCGTGGTGTCGACGAGGGAGCCGCCGACGGCCGAGAGGGAGTCGAGGGAGCTGACGTTCAGCTCCTCGGTGATCTGGGCCCGCAGCTCCGGCGAGAGGGCGTCGAAGCCCGCGGCGGCGACCAGCGCGCGCGACAGCGGCTGCCGGGTCTTGACCCCCGACTCGGCGCGGGTCGCCCGGCCCAGCTCCACCAGCCGCCGGACCAGCAGCATCCGCTCCGAGAGCTCCCGGTCGACGAGCGCGGCCTCCGGCTCGGGCCAGGTGGACAGGTGCACCGAGTCCGGGGCGTCCGGGGTGACCGGGACGACCAGGTCCTGCCAGACCCGCTCGGTGATGAACGGGACGAGCGGGGCCATCAGCCGGGTCACGGTCTCGACGACCTCGTGGAGGGTGCGCAGCGCCGCGGCGTCGCCCTGCCAGAAGCGGCGGCGGGAGCGGCGGACGTACCAATTCGAGAGGTCGTCGACGAAGGCCGAGACCAGCTTTCCGGCGCGCTGGGTGTCGTAGCCCTCCAGCGCCTCGGTGACCTCGCCGACCAGGGTGTTGAGCTCGCTCAGCAGCCAGCGGTCGAGGACCGGGCGGTCCGCCGGGGCCGGGTCCGAGGCGCTCGGCGCCCAGCCCGAGGTGCGGGCGTAGAGGGCCTGGAAGGCGACCGTGTTCCAGTAGGTGAGGAGCGTCTTGCGGACGACCTCCTGGATGGTGCCGTGGCCCACGCGGCGCGCGGCCCAGGGGGAGCCTCCGGCGGCCATGAACCAGCGCACGGCGTCGGCCCCGTGCCGGTCCATGAGCGGGATCGGCTGGAGGATGTTGCCCAGGTGCTTGGACATCTTCCGGCCGTCCTCGGCGAGGATGTGGCCCAGGCAGACCACGTTCTCGTAGGAGGACTTGTCGAACACCAGGGTGCCGACGGCCATGAGCGTGTAGAACCAGCCGCGGGTCTGGTCGATGGCCTCCGAGATGAACTGCGCCGGATAGCGCTTCTCGAAGATCTCCTTGTTCTTGTACGGGTAGCCCCACTGCGCGAAGGGCATCGAGCCGGAGTCGTACCAGGCGTCGATGACCTCCGGCACGCGAGCGGCCTCCAGTGAGCAGCCCTCGGCGGTGCAGGGGAAGACGACCTCGTCGATGTACGGGCGGTGCGGGTCGAGTTCCGACTGGTCGGTGCCGGTGAGCTCGGTGAGTTCGGCCAGTGAGCCGACGCAGGTGAGGTGGTTCTCCGCGCAGCGCCAGACGGGCAGCGGGGTGCCCCAGTAGCGGTTGCGGGAGAGCGCCCAGTCGATGTTGTTGTTCAGCCAGTCGCCGAAGCGGCCGTACTTGACCGACTCCGGGTACCAGTTGGTGCGGTCGTTCTCGCGGAGCAGGGCGTCCTTGACCTGGGTGGTGTGGATGTACCAGGACGGCTGCGCGTAGTAGAGCAGCGCGGTGTGGCAGCGCCAGCAGTGCGGGTAACTGTGCTCGTACGGCAGGTGCCGGAAGAGGAGGCCGCGGCTGTCGAGGTCGGCGACCAGGTCCTCGTCGGCCTTCTTGAAGAACTGGCCGCCCACGAGCGGCATTTCCTCCTCGAAGGTGCCGTCGGGGCGGACCGGGTTGACGACCGGCAGGCCGTAGGAGCGGCAGACCTTGAGGTCGTCCTCACCGAAGGCGGGGGACTGGTGGACCAGACCCGTGCCGTCCTCGGTGGTGACGTACTCGGCGTTGACCACGAAGTGCGGGGCCGGCTCGCCCTCCCCGGGCGCGGGGAACTCCAGCAGCGCGAACGGGCGTTCGTACGTCCAGCGCTCCATCTCGGCCCCGGTGAAGGACTGCCCGGTGGCCTCCCAGCCCTCACCCAGCGCCTTCTCCAGCAGCGGTTCGGCGACGACGAGCTTCTCGCTGCCGTCCGTGGCGACGACGTAGCGCACGCCGGGATGGGCGGCCACGGCCGTGTTGGACACCAGCGTCCACGGGGTCGTCGTCCAGACCAGCAGGGCCGCCTCGCCGGCGAGCGGGCCGGAGGTCAGCGGGAAACGGACGTAGACCGAGGGGTCGACGACGGTCTCGTACCCCTGGGCGAGTTCGTGGTCGGAGAGACCGGTGCCGCAGCGCGGGCACCAGGGCGCGACACGGTGGTCCTGCACCAGCAGGCCCTTGGTGAAGATCTCCTTCAGCGACCACCAGACGCTCTGCACGTACTCGGGGTCCATGGTGCGGTAGGCGTCGTCGAGATCGACCCAGTAGCCCATGCGCGTGGTCAGCTCGGCGAAGGCGTCGGTGTGGCGGGTCACCGACTCGCGGCACTTGGCGTTGAACTCCGCGATGCCGTACGCCTCGATGTCCTTCTTGCCGTTGAAGCCCAGCTCCTTCTCGACCGCCAGCTCCACCGGCAGGCCGTGGCAGTCCCAGCCGGCCTTGCGGGCGACGTGGTAGCCGCGCATCGTGCGGAAGCGGGGGAAGACGTCCTTGAAGACCCGGGCCTCGATGTGGTGGGCGCCGGGCATGCCGTTCGCGGTCGGCGGGCCCTCGTAGAAGACCCACTCGGGCCGCCCCTCGGACTGCTCGAGGGAGCGGGCGAAGACCTTGTTCTCGCGCCAGAAGTCGAGCACGGCGTGCTCCAGCGCGGGCAGGTCGACCTGGGCGGGGACCTGGCGGTACTGCGGCTGTGGACTCATCGGGGTCTGCCTCCGGCGGACACATGCGGGTCGTGATCGTGCTGTCCGTCGGAGGGACGAGAGCCTGCGGCTCCCGCGGTACCACCCTCCTTGACCGGGGAGTCACCGGCCGGCGCTCCTCGGTCCCCTCATTGGGGTGCGCTGCCGGTTCTACTCGCTCCCGCCGCGCGCGGGGGCTTTCCTCCGGCGGCTCCGGGGTGATCTTCGCACCGCGCACACCCCCGGGCTCGCACCGTCCCCGGGTCGCTCATGGCTGCGTACGGAACTACTCGTCCCCATCCACGCCTCACGCTGCGCCCAGTGTACGGGCCCGGGCGGGCGGCGGCCGACCGGTTTCCGGGGGGCGGCCCGCCCCGAGGCGGCCCCACCCGAATGGCCATACGCGGGGGCCCGGGGTTCGGGGAAGGCCGCGGGAGGTGCCCCGGCGTCTCCGGGCGCACCGGATTACCCGCTGGAGAGCGGGGCACAACGGATGCAGGCTCGCTCCCGGCCGGCACCGGCGGAGGCGGGCCGCGGGCGGTGGGAGATCCAGACGGTCGGCGTGCCCCGTTGCCGCGACCCCGGAGTCGACTTATCGTCCGAGCACGATTAACGACAAGATCACAATATGGTGAGGGGGCCGCTGCGATGGTGGCGAAGAAGCCCGTCGTCCCGACGGTGGAGCCGGCCGGTACGGCGGCCCCGGACAACCGCGCCGGTACGGCCGGCGCGGCGGCCGTGGTGAGCGGGACGGCCGCCGCTGAGACGGCCGTACGCAGGCCGCCCGCGAAGAGGACGGCCGCGCCGGAGCGGACCGCGAAGGCGGCACCGGTCGCCGGGAAGCCCGCAGAGAAGACGGGAGCCAAGACGGTGGTTGCGAAGAAGACCCCGGCCGGCACGGCCGCGGCCGTGCCCGGGGAACTGGCGGTACGGCCCGGTGAGGACCCGTGGACCGCCGAAGAGGCCGACGAGGCGCGGAACGAGCTGCACAGCGAGGCCGAACGGCTGCGCACCGAGATCGCCTCCTCCCAGGAGGCGATCGCCGGGCTGATGCGGGACTCGGGCGACGGCGCCGGCGACGACCAGGCGGACACCGGCACCAAGAACATCACCCGCGAGCACGAACTGGCCCTCAACGCCAACGCCCGGGAGATGCTCGACCAGACGGAGCGGGCACTGGAGCGGCTGGACACGGGCACGTACGGCCGCTGCGAGTCCTGCGGCAACCCCATCGGCAAGGCCCGGATGCAGGCCTTCCCGCGGGCCACGCTCTGTGTGGAGTGCAAGCAGCGGCAGGAACGGCGCTGACGGGTCCGGCTGCCCTTTCCCGGCCCCTTTCCCACCGCACTCCCGCCGCGTTGTCCGGCCCGCCCGCGCACGGCCCTTGCGCGGGCGGCGCCGCGTCATGCGGCACCCGTGCGACCGGAGACCGCCGTCCGGAGCGGGGTGAGGGGCGGACAACCCCGGGGCGGGCCGGTGGCGGGGTGCCCCCGGCACGGTCCGGGGCCGCCGGGCCGTGCCGTACCCTCGTCCTCAGCCGGGTGGGGCCCGGCGGCGGACCAGAGGCTGAGGGACTCACGTGGCAGAGGCGGAGCGGATCATCGACACCCCGGATTCCGAGGGGGAGCGCCCGGAGGACGGGCCGGCCGGCGAGCGGGAGGCGGACTCCGCCGCGGGCGCGACCCCGCAGACCCGGGGCAGGCGGCGGATCGCCGTCCTGCTCGCGGTGGCCGCGATCGCCTACCTCTTCGACCTGGGCACGAAGATGCTCGTGGTCGCGAAGCTGGAGCACCACCAGGCCATTCCGGTGATCGGGGAGTGGCTGCGCTTCGAGGCCGTGCGCAACCCCGGTGCCGCCTTCGGTATCGGGGAGGCGCTGACCGTGGTCTTCACGGTCATCGCGGCCGTCGTGATCGTGGTCATCGCCCGGATCGCGCGCAAGCTCTACAGCCTGCCCTGGGCGATCGCGCTGGGGCTGCTGCTCGGCGGCGCCCTCGGCAACCTCACCGACCGGCTCTTCCGGAGCCCCGGCTTCTTCCGGGGCGAGGTCGTGGACTTCATCGCTCCCAAGGGCTTCGCGGTGTTCAACCTCGCCGACACGGCGATCGTGTGCGGCGGCATCCTCATCGTGCTGCTGTCCTTCCGCGGGCTCGACCCCGACGGCACCGTCCACAAGGACTGACCTCCGGGCACCCGGGGAGCGCGGCCGGCCGGGGGACCGGCCGGGGCGGGTGGCGTTGCGCGTCCGGCATACTCGACGGGTGAGCACCCTTCCCGAAATCCGCACGCTGCCCGTACCCGACGGCCTCGAAGGCGAACGCGTCGACGCCGCGATAGCCCGTATGTTCGGCTTCTCCCGCACCAAGGCGGCCGAGCTGGCCGCCGCCGGGAAGGTACTGGTGGACGGCAGCCTCGCCGGGAAGTCCGACCGGGTCACCGGGGGTGCCTGGCTGGAGGTCGAACTGCCGCGGGCCGCACCGCCGGTGGAGATCGTCGCCGAGCCCGTCGAGGGCATGGAGATCGTTCATGACGACGACGACATCGTCGTGATCGACAAGCCGGTCGGGGTGGCCGCGCACCCCAGCCCCGGCTGGACCGGCACCACCGTGATCGGCGGGCTGGCCGCCGCGGGCTTCCGGATCTCCACCTCCGGAGCCGCCGAGCGCCAGGGCATCGTGCACCGTCTGGACGTGGGCACCTCCGGGCTGATGGTGGTGGCCAAGTCCGAGCGCGCGTACAGCCTGCTGAAGCAGCAGTTCCGGGAGCGCACGGTCGACAAGCGCTACCACACGCTCGTCCAGGGCCACCCCGACCCGCTGAGCGGCACCATCGACGCCCCCATCGGCCGGCACCCGGTCCACGACTACAAGTGGGCCGTGACCGCCGAGGGCAAGCCCAGCGTCACGCACTACGACCTCATCGAGGCCTTCCGCGCCGCCAGCCTGCTCGACGTCAAGCTGGAGACCGGCCGCACCCACCAGATCCGGGTGCACATGGCCGCGCACCGCCACCCCTGCGTCGGCGACCTCACCTACGGCGCCGACCCGACCCTCGCCAAGCGGCTGAAGCTCGGCCGGCAGTGGCTGCACGCGATGCGGCTGGGCTTCGAGCACCCGGCCGACGGACAGTGGGTGGAGTTCGCCAGCGCCTACCCCGAGGATCTGCAGCGGGCGCTGGACATCGTGCGCTCCGAGAGCGCGTAGCGGGAGGCGGCCCCTCGGCGGAGAGCCCCTCCCGCTGAGTCCCCTCTCGCGGAGGAGCCTTACGCGGGAGGGGGCCGGGTCCGGCCCGGGGCTCAGCGGCGGTGGAGCCGGGGGCCGCGGCCGAAGTGGTTCTTGCCGGCGGCCCTGCCGGTCTTCTCCGAACCCCCGGTCTTCTCCGGTTTCGCGGTCTTCTCCGGGCTCCCGGTCCTCTCCGCCGTCTCCGGCCGGGCCGTCGCCGCCCCGTCCTCCGGTGACTCCGTTCGCTGGGCGGCCACGGTCCCGTCGACGCCCGTCGGCAGACCGTCCCGCTCCCGGCTCCGGGGCGGCGGGAAGAGCGCCGGGGCGGTGTTGATGCGCGGCAGGGCGTACGGATGCTCCTCGCGCAGCCAGGTCAGCAGTTTCTCCCGGACCTCGACCCGTACGGTCCACAGGGTGTCCCCGTCCCGCGCGGTCACCAGCGCCCGTACCTCCATGGTGCTCGGGGTGGAGTCGGTGACGGTGAGATTCCAGTTCCGGCCGTCCCAGGCGTCGATCGTCTGCACGATCTCGCCCAGCTTCTCCCGCATGAGCTGCACCGGCGCGGAGTGGTCGACATGGAAGAAGACGGTGCCGGTCATCTGCGGGCTGTTGCGCGACCAGTTCTCGAACGGCTGGCTGGTGAAATACGAGACGGGCATGGTGAAGCGGCGCTCGTCCCAGGTCTTCACGGTCAGGAAGGTGAGGGTGATCTCCTCGACGGTGCCCCACTCGCCGTTGACCACGACCGTGTCGCCGATCCGCACCATGTCACCGAAGGCGATCTGCAGTCCGGCGAACAGGTTGCCCAGCGTGGACTGCGCGGCGATGCCGGCCACGATGCCGAGCAGACCGGCGGACGCCAGCAGCGAGGTGCCGACGGCGCGCATCGCGGGGAACGTCAGCAGCATCGCGGCACCGGCGACCACGGCGACCACGGCGGTCGCCACCCGCTGGATCAGTGTGATCTGCGTGCGCACCCGGCGGACCCGGGCGCGTTCGTTGGTCGTCGCCGAGTAGCGGGCGAACGAGGCCTCGACGACGGCCGTGACCACCCGCAGCACCAGCCAGGCGGTGGCACCGATCAGCACGAGGGTCAGCAGCCGCCCGATGGCCACCGTGTGGTCCCGGGCGAGGTGTGCCTGGTCGTACGAGCCGCGCAGCAGCGCCGCGCCCAGCACCAGTTGCAGCGGGACCAGCGCCCGGCTCAGCATGTCCCACAGCGGCGTCTCCGGGTGCCGGGCGTCGCTCCTGCGGAGCGCCACCCGCACGGCCCAGCCGACGGCGAGCGAGATGACCAGCGCACCGCCGAACACGATCAGCGGGCGCAGCACAGCCTCCATCGGCACGATGTGTCTCCTCCTCGGGGCGGGCTTCCGGCGGCCTCCGGGCCGCGGGCCTCCGACCGACCGTAACTGGCACGATGAGGAGACTGCTAACCGCTCTCAGGGAAGTGACACCGGTGCCGGGCTCTCCGACAGTTGTTCTTTTTCACAGTTCCTACGGTCTGCGACCGGCCGTGCACGCCGCGGCCGACCGCCTGCGGGCCGCCGGGCACGAGGTCCACGTACCGGATCTCTACGACGGCCGCACCGCCGGCACCGTGGAGGAGGGCATGGACCTGGGGGACGAGATCGGCGGCGACGAGCTGCTGAAGCGGGCGATCGCGGCCGCCGCGCCACTGTCCGACCGCGGTGTGGTCTACGCGGGCTTCTCGCTCGGCGGTTCCCTGGCCCAGAACCTCGCCCTGGCGGACGAGAAGGCCCGCGGGCTGCTGCTGCTCCACGGCACCTCGGACCTGGCCGAGGACGCGGCCGCGGACGGGCTGCCGGTCCAGCTCCACGTGGCCGACCCTGACCCCTTCGAACCGCACGACTGGCTGAACGCCTGGTATCTGCGGATGCGCCGGGCCGGTGCGGAGGTGGAGGTCTTCCGCTATCCGGGCGCGGGCCACCTCTACACCGACCCGGACCTCCCGGACCACGACCCCGAGGCCGCGGAGAAGACCTGGTCGGTGGCGCTGTCGTTCCTGGCGGAGCTGTAGCGGCGGTACGGAGCCCCGACCGGGCGCGGTGGTGCGCCGTGGTGCGCGGGCCGCGCGGCGGCGTCCGCGTACGCCGGTTCGTTTCGCGCCATCCGCCGGCCGTTCCGCCCGGTGCCGATGTGCCCCGCCGTCCGCGCGTCCGCGGCGGGGCGGCGCCGCCTCCGCGCGGGGGCGTACGCATGAGGGTCTCGGACGCCTGCCAGGTCAGGCCGCTGCCGGGACGGTTACGGGTACCGGTGGGAAAGGCCGAAAATACCTGTATGGGGCGTGCTTTCACTGCACATTTCCCCTTGGTGCCGATCGTGCCCGGTGTTGCGGAAGTTGACTCTTTTACCGGCTCCCGGCCCTCCGGGGTGGCGTGATATCCGCAGGCCGTCTGGTGGGGCGTGGGAGTGCCTGCTGCACTGGGTAGGTCTACCCGGGGGAGTGGCCGTGCCGCACATGCTGACGTCCGTGAGACTTGCCGCTTCGGTCGCCTCCGTTGTCATGATCGGATGCTGGGTCAACTTCTATACGGAAAAGATTGCGCAGGGCGGCTATGTGGAGTCGGCCCTGGGGCTCGGCTGGGATAATTCATTGCTGGTCCTGGGTATCTTTTCCCTGGTTGCCGGTGAGAGCGCTACCCGAAGGTGGGCCATGTTGGAACACGACGAGTTCAGGCAGCGCTACTTGATGCTGCAACAGCGCCAACGGCGCCTGTTGGAAAGCACCTTGGAGCTGGTCTGCGAACTGATCGCCAAAACTCTCCAGGTGCGGTGCAATGCGCGGTATTTCGTGGCCGAGGAGGACGGGGAAGGGCGCTATTACATCAGGCAGGACCGTGATCTCGCCGTGCTGAACATCAGCATGCCGCGCGAATTCGGTTTCACGCGGATCCATGTGGACACGCCACACATCGTCAGCGGGCGGGCCTTCCGGGAGAGGGTGCCGCTGTTCCAGGAACTCCCGGCCGCCCACAGCGAACTGTACGACCCCGAGGTCGGCCGTATGATCGAGCCCGCGCAACGCTGGGTGCTCGCCTGCCCGGTGCTGCGCCTGGACGCGGTCACGGGCAGCCATGCCCCAGACGCGCCACCGCACGGCGTCATCGTCTTCTACGGCACCGAGGTGCCCGGAGGGCCGGACGGCGGGGACCGCGTCCGCACGAGCCTCGACTACGCCCAGCGCTTCGCCGAGCAGATGTCCCACATGCTCAACATGCTGGAGCTCTCCACGGAAACGGAGCCGGCCGGTGCCCCCGTGGTATGAGGACTTACCGGCGTCCGTCTGCGTCCGGCTGACCCGGCGCTGCAATGCCGCGTGTTCGTTCTGCCAGGCCCCGCCGACGAGCCGGGCGGAGCTCCCTGCCGCCGATATCGGACGGATGGCGCGGTTCTTCGCACGGCAGGGGGTCCGTTCGATGAAGCTGTCCGGCGGGGAACCCACCGTGCGCGAGGATCTGCCCGAGATCGTCACCCTGATCGCCGCCGCGGGGCTGAAGCCGGTCGTCATCACCAACGGCATCACCCTCTCCGGGGAATTACTCGAAGCCTGTGCCGCCGCCGGCGGGGAGTTCAAGTTCAGCGTCCACCGGCCCTCTTCCGACAACGATCTCGTCCTGCGGAGGCGCTCCTTCGGCGAGGTGCGGAGGAATATGGCGCTCGTCGGCGGCCGCGGCACACGGCTGTCGGTCAACTCGGTGATAACGCCGGGATCGCTGTCCCTGATGCCGGAACTGGTCGAGTTCAGCC
The DNA here is from genome assembly GCF_000719865.1 of Streptomyces albus subsp. albus. Lineage (GTDB taxonomy): Bacteria > Actinomycetota > Actinomycetes > Streptomycetales > Streptomycetaceae > Streptomyces > Streptomyces albus_E. The sequence goes on along the minus strand of NZ_JOID01000005.1, from coordinate 73,567 downwards.
GGGAAGCCGGTGCCGGGAAGATCAGTTTCATCCCCGTCGTGTCCCGGGGCCGGGCCCGCCGCAGGAATGAATTCTGCTTCTCTCCCGCCGAACTGGATGCGGTCATCGGGCGTACGGCGGAACTCGCGGACCAATACCACGGCCGCATCACGGTCCGCTGTATAGATTTCCGCAGTCACGCCTACTGGATCGTGGAGAACGACGGCTCCCTGTGGGCCGAGACAGCGAGCGAAGAAGCCGACCGGAAAATCTGCGGGCGGGAAGAACTGCTGATGCTGGACGACACTGTCGCCGAAAGGGGCCTCTGATGGGCACAGCCGGTCATGACCGGTTCGAAGCGGTCATGCGGAAATGCGTGAGCCTGGGCAGGGAGGCGGCCGCATCCGGGAACTACGGGCTGGGTGCCATGGTGGTCAGGGAGGGCGCCGTCCTGGGAGCGTCGGGCAGCGGGCTCGTCGAGGGAACGGACCCGACGGCGCATCCGGAGATCGTGGCCATCAGGACGGCCGCGGAACGGGCCGGCTCGCGGTATCTCCCCGGCGCCTACCTGGTCACGACGCTTGAACCCTGTCCCATGTGCACCGCCGCCGCCATCTGGGCGAAGATGGGGGGAATCGTCTACGGAGCCGCTCAGCCGGACGCGCTGCGCTGGGCGGCCGAGCACCCCGACCCGACCTTCACCTGGCGTCAGATCACGATGCGCGCGAAAGACGTCGTGCGGGCCGGCCGGCCGCTGATCGAGTTGCACGAAGGGGTGTGCCGCGAGGACTGCCTGGCCCTCTTCCCCCTCACGGGTTTCCGCTCCCGGAAGCCAGGGCCGGACGGCCGGCAGGCTGAGGGGGGTGGCCGGCCCGCGGCGGTGGCGAGAGCGCGGTAGCGGCCGGTCACGGCTTGGTGCAGCGGCCGCGGGAGCCGCCGTCCGGGGTGGGGAGGCACAGCAGGTCCCGGTCCTTCTCCTCATGGCTCAGGTAGCGGCCCACGCACTCGTTCTCGGTGGTCCGGCCGTGTTCCGCGCAGAACGCGAGGGCCGCCTCACCGTCGGCGAACGGGCCCGGGACGTAGATCACCCAGTAGCCGGGCCGCAGCGAGGCGAAGTCGCTGCTGTGCAGCAGCAGTGCCTCCGGGATCTCCTCGCGCAGCTCCGCCAGTTGCCGCCGCGGGGCGGGCTCTCCGGCCACCACCGCCTCGGAGAAGAGCTGGGCGATCCAGGTGCCGGGACGCGGGTCCGTCGCGGACGGGGCGGTCCGCGACGGTGACGACGCCGAGGTCCCCGGCGGCGACGCGGACGCCCCGGTGCTCCCGCTCGGCGGGGTGGTGGACGCCGGCGGGGAGGACGGGGACTTCTCCGGCGGTGTGCCGGAGGCGGTGGCCGTGGACGCGCTCGTGGTGCGCGTGGGGGGCGGAGGGGGCCTGCCGCCGTCGGCGGTCAGGGCCCAGTAGACGCCGGCCGCCGCGAGCCCGGCTCCGGCGACCGCGGCGGCGGCCAGCCCCGCCACCGTACGGCGGCCCCGGCGGCCGGGGGCGGGCTGCGCGGGACCGGCCGCGGCCACGGTGGGGCGGGCGTCCTCCGGCCCGGCAGGGGGCGGGGTGCCCGGCAGCGTCGGGGACGGGGAACCGGGCGGAGGCGGAGGCGGCGGGGGCGGGGGCGCGCCGCTGTCGCGGGCGGCGGCCAGCAGCCGGTCGAGCCGCGCCGCGTCCGGCCGGGCGGCGGGGTCCCGTACGAGCAGCTCCGCGAGCACGGGGGCGAGCCGGCCCGCGCGCCGCGGGGGCGGCACCGGCTCGTCGAGCACGGCGGCGAGGGTGGCCACGGCCGTGGCGCGGCGCACCGGGTTGACGCCCTCCACGGCGACGTACAGCAGCATGCCGAGCGACCAGAGGTCCGAGGCCGGGAGGTCGTCGCGGCCCCGGAGGCGCTCGGGGGCGATGTACTCGGGAGAGCCGATCACGTCGCCGACGGCGGTGAGGGACACGGAGCCCCGCAGCGCGGCGATGCCGAAGTCGGTGAGCACCGCGCCGCCGTCGGGCCGCAGCAGGACGTTGGCCGGTTTGACGTCGCGGTGGTGGATGCCCGCGGCGTGCGCGGCGGACAGGGCGGAGAGGAGTTCACGGCCGATGCGGGCGGCTTCGGGAGGCGGCAGCGGGCCGCCGGCGTCGAGCCGGTCCTGGAGGGTGCCGCCGGACAGCAGTTCCATGACGAGCCAGGGATACGGGCCCTCGTCGTCCACGATGTGATGGATCGTCACCACGTGGGGGTGGCTGAGCCGGGCCAGCGCCCGGGCCTCCCGCCACACCCGTTCCCGGAGCACGCGCACGGCCTCCGGACCGGCGCCGGCCGCCGCCGGATCCGGGGGCCGCACCTCCTTGAGGGCGACCTCCCGCCGCAGAGCCCGGTCCCGCGCCCGCCACACCGCGCCCATACCGCCGCTGCCGAGCCGTTCCAGCAGCTCGAAGCGGCCGCCGATGATGTCTCCGGACTCGCTCAACTCGCCGTCCCCCAGCCGCCGTACCGCTGCCGTCCATGCCAGGTGCAGCAGCAGGGTATCCAGCCCGCCGCCTCCCGGGGGCCCGCCGCGGGAGGGAGAACGGGGCCGGGAGGGAGCGGTACGCGCCGCCGCCCGCCCGCCGCGGCCGGGACCGCGGCGGGCGGGATGGGTGACGCGGGTGGCGGCCACCGACGGCCGGGGCCGGCGGCCGGAGCGGGTGACGGGTCAGCGGACCGGCTGGTCCACCCGCTCCAGCTTCTGCGCGCCGGAGTGGGTCCGGTAGGAGCGCAGCCATTCCGTGCCGGCGGCGCGGTCGGTCTTCTCGGTGATGGCGTAGTAGTCCATCTGCGCCCGCTCGGCGGTGACGTCCAGGACGCCGTAGCCGTGCGAGTCCATGTCCACCCACTTCACATGGCGGTTGGCGGCGCGCACGGCGGCCGTCGCGACCAGGGAGGCGGTCTGCGGCGGCACGTTGAGGATGTCGTCGATGTTGTCCGAGGTCACCGAGGTCACCACGAACTCCGTGGCGGCGGTGGCCGAGAGCGGGTAGGTGGCGGCCTTGACGGGGACGTCGTTGGCCCAGGCGGTGTGGATGTCACCGGTGAGGAAGACGGTGTTCTCGATGCCCGACTCCCGCAGATGGGTGAGGAGTTCGCGCCGGTCGTCGGTGTAGCCGTCCCACTGGTCGACGTTGACGGCCAGGCCCTCGCGGGGCAGACCGAGCAGTTCGGCGAGCGGGCCCAGCAGATGCGCGGGGACGGAGCCGAAGGCCACCGGGGAGATCATCACCGAGGTGCCGACCAGCTTCCAGGAGGCGTCGGAGGAGGCCAGTCCGCTCTTCAGCCAGTCGAGCTGCTTGCGGCCGGTGATGGTGCGGTCCGGGTCGTCCACGTCGCCGTTGCCGATGGAGGTCTGCTGCGAGCGGAACGAGCGCAGGTCGAGCAGGTGGAGGTCGGCGAGCCGGCCGAAGCGCAGCCGGCGGTAGGTGGTGCCGGCGATCGAGGGGCGCACCGGCATCCACTCGAAGTACGCCTGCTTGGCGGCGGCCACGCGCGCCGCCCAGTCGCCCTCGGTGCCGGGCGTGTGGTTCTCGGCGCCGCCGGACCAGGCGTCGTTGGCCACCTCGTGGTCGTCCCAGATGGCGATGACCGGGTGGGTGGCGTGCAGGTTCCGCAGGTCCTCGTCGGTCTTGTAGTTGCCGTGCCGGGCGCGGTAGTCGGCGAGGGTGAGGATCTCGTGAGCGGGGACGTGCGAGCGGATCACGCCGTCCGCGCCGGGGAAGCCGCCGCTGCCGTACTCGTAGATGTAGTCGCCGAGGTGGAGCACCGCGTCGAGGTCGGTGCGGGCGGCGAGGTGCCGGTAGGCGGAGAACCAGCCGGCCTCCCAGTCGGCGCAGGAGACGACGCCGAAGCGGACGGCGGGGGCGGTGGCGTCGTGCGCGGCGGTGGTGCGGGTGCGGCCGGTGGGGGAGACGGTGCCGCCGGCGGTGAAGCGGTAGAAGTACTGGGTGGCCGGGCGCAGTCCGCGGACGTCCGCCTTCACGGTGTGGTCGGACGCGGCGGTGGCGGTCGCGGTGCCGCGGGCGACGACGGAGGCGAACGAACGGTCCTCGGCGACCTCCCAGCCGACCGGGGTGTCCGGCCCCTTGCCGGAGCCGGGTACGGCGTCGGCGGTCGGCGTGACCCGGGTCCACAGCAGGACACCGTCGGGGAGCGGGTCGCCGGAGGCGACGCCGTGCAGGAACGCGGGGGCGTTCTCGGCCGCCACGGCACGCTGGGCGCCGGTGAGCGGGATCATCGCGGCGCCCGCTCCGGCGGCCGCGGCCATGACGACCGTGCGGCGGGAGTGGCGTGCGGGGCGGGGGGCGGTCTCGGTCTTCGTAAGGTCCGTCACGGGCCGACAGATTACTGCCGGGTACGGCGAACGGGCAGACGTACGACGGAAGTTCGTCTGCCCGTTGCCGTTCCGGCGGTGATTATTCCGCTGTGAGGGCCTTGTCGATGGCGGCCTTGAACTGATCCGGGGCCATCGGGGTGTTCTCGGTGCCCTCGACGACGAGCTTCTCGCCGTTCATCTTGAGGGTCGGGGTGCCCTGGACGTTGCTCTTGTCGAACTTCTTGGCCATCTCCTGGGCCCACTTGTCGAAGGTGCCGTCCTTGACGTCCTTCTCGAAGTCCGCGTTGCCCTTGAGCTCCTTGATCTCGCCGGCGACCTCCAGGAGGTAGTCGTCGTCGGCGAACTTGTCCTCGGACTCCTCCGGGTGGTTCTTCTGCGAGTACAGCGCGTGCTTGTAGTCCATGAACGCCTGCGGGCTGACGTCCAGGGCCGCGCCCAGGGCGCTCAGGGAGTTCTTCGAACCCGAGCCCTGGGCCATGTTGTCGATGAAGGTGGCCATGACGAACTCGGCCTTGTACTTGCCCTCCTCGACGTCCTGGATCAGGATCTCGCCGGCGCCCTGCTCGAAGGCGGCACAGGCCGGGCAGCGCATGTCCTCGTAGACCTGGAGGGTCTTCTTCGCGTCCTTCTCGCCGATGATCACATCGGTGCCCTTGGCGCCGGAGGTGTTGGCGGGCTTCACGAACTTCTTGTCCTTGGCGGCGTCGTTCCACTCTTTCGAGCTCACCGTGCCGCTGCCGCCGCCGTCACCCATCTGGCTGACGGCGAAGCCGATGCCGGCCGCGATCGCCAGGACACCCACGATCGAGCCGCCGACGACGAGCTGGCGGCGGAGCTTGTCCTTCTTCGCCTGCCGCTCACGCTCCTCGCGCAGCCGCTCGCGGGCGTTTCTCTTGGCTTCCTGGCTGTTGCGCTTGCTCATGGTGATTCCCTGCTCCGTGGTCTCGGGGGTCGCGGATCGCTGTGCCGGGACGGAGCCCGGCGGCTGTCGGGACTGTCAGCGGACAGCCGCGACGGCGGGCGGTCCGCGCCGTACGACGGAGTACACCAGCATGGGGAGCCGGCCCGCAGCCACGGGGTGCCGCGGACCGTGTGGCGCGCGGCGCGGCGCGGGACCCGCGGGGACGAGCGCGGCGACGGCGAGGAGCAGCGGCCGGAAGGCGAAGGCGGCCAGCGCCCGCAGCAGCCGGCCGAGGGCCGCCTCGCCGCGCCACAGCCAGACGGCGGCGGCCAGGCCGACCGCGGTGTGCGCGGCGAGCAGCAGCCAGGGGGTGGCCGGGCCGCCGGGCACCGGCAGCGCGGCGGCGCCGTCCGGGGACGCCATCCGCGCCAGCGGCGTCCCGAGGGGGCCGCCGCCGCAGAGCAGATCGACGCCCAGGGAGCGGAGCGGGCCGGCGACCGGGCCGCCGCTCTCGCCGTAACAGGCGTGCCGGCCGGTGGTGAAGACCGTGTCCGCCGCCAGCTCCAGGGGGACGAGCAGCGCCGCGATCGACCAGAAGCCGCGCTCGCGGCCGGCCAGCGCGTACGCGATCAGGAAGACGCCGGCGGCGACCGCCGCCACCGGGCCGACGGGCAGCGGCACTCCGGACAGGGCCACGTGCGCGGCCGTGGACAGCGTGAGGCAGAGCGCCGTGAACAGCGCCGCCCGCAGCGTCCTCAGCTGAGCTCCCGATACGTCCATCGCCGGAAAGTGTGCCACGGCCCCGGCTAAGCGGGACCTAAACGGAAAGCTTCCGGCCGCAGCCCCGGACCCCTGCCGGAACCCTGCCGTCCGGGCCGGACCCCGGCGGTCCCGGGCGGTCCGGAGCGGGCCGCCCCCGCCCGGTCCGGTCCGCCGGGGGACACGCCCGCGCGGCGCTTTCCCGTACCGTTCCGGCGGCTCGCGGCGCCCGCCCGGCCGGTCCCGGCGGGCGGCGGGAAACCCGTCCCGGGGAAGCCGGGAGAGGGCTCCCGGGTGCCCTCCGGCCACGCTCCCCGGGCATAGACTTCGGTGCTGTCGCCGCACGCGTTTCCCACGCGTCCCAGCCGTCACCGACCCGCGCCCGGAGGTCTTCCACCGTGACCAAGCCGCCCTTCACGCACCTGCACGTCCACACCCAGTACTCGCTGCTGGACGGTGCCGCGCGGCTCAAGGACATGTTCGCGGCCTGCCAGGACATGGGCATGTCGCACATCGCGATGACGGACCACGGCAACCTCCACGGCGCCTACGACTTCTACCAGCAGGCCACCAAGGCCGGGGTCACGCCGATCATCGGCATCGAGGCCTACGTCGCCCCCGAGTCGCGGCGCAACAAGCGGCGCATCACCTGGGGCCAGCCGCACCAGAAGCGGGACGACGTCTCCGGCTCCGGCGGTTACACCCACAAGACGATCTGGGCGAGCAACAGGACCGGTCTGCACAACCTCTTCCGGCTCTCCTCCGACGCCTACGCCGAGGGCTGGCTCACCAAGTGGCCCCGGATGGACAAGGAGGTCATCGCCGAGCACGCCGAGGGCCTGATCGCCTCCACCGGCTGCCCCTCCGGCGAGGTGCAGACCCGCATCCGGCTCGGCCACTTCGACGAGGCGCTCAAGGCCGCCGCCGACTACCAGGAGATCTTCGGCAAGGACCGCTACTTCCTGGAGCTGATGGACCACGGTCTGGAGCTGGAGAAGCGGGTCCGCGACGACCTCCTGCGGATCGGGAAGAAGCTCGGCATCCCGCCGCTCGTCACCAACGACTCGCACTACACCCACGCGGGCGAGGCCGACGCGCACGACGCCCTGCTGTGCATCCAGACCGGCAAGAACCTCTCCGACCCCGACCGCTTCCGGTTCGGCGGCACCGGCTACTACCTCAAGTCGACCGAGGAGATGTACGCCATCGACTCCTCGGACGCCTGGCAGGAGGGATGCGCCAACACCCTGCTGGTCGCCGAGCAGATCGACACCGACGGCTGGTTCGAGAAGCGCGACCTGATGCCCCGCTTCGAGGTCCCCGAGGGCTACACCGAGGTGACCTGGTTCCGCGAGGAGGTCAAGCGGGGCATGGAGCGCCGCTACCCGGGCGGCGTCCCCGACGACCGGCAGCGGCAGGCCGAGTACGAGATGGACGTCATCATCCAGATGGGGTTCCCCGGCTACTTCCTCGTCGTCGCCGACTTCATCATGTGGGCCAAGAACAACGGCATCGCCGTCGGCCCCGGCCGCGGTTCGGCGGCCGGCTCGATCGTCGCCTACGCCATGGGGATCACCGACCTCGACCCCATCGAACACGGCCTGATTTTCGAGCGGTTCCTCAACCCCGAGCGCGTCTCCATGCCCGATGTCGACATCGACTTCGACGAGCGTCGGCGCGGTGAGGTCATCCGGTACGTCACGGAGAAGTACGGCGCCGACAAGGTCTGCATGATCGGCACCTACGGCACCATCAAGGCCAAGAACGCCATCAAGGACTCCGCCCGGGTGCTCGGTTACCCGTACGCCATGGGCGACCGGCTCACCAAGGCCATGCCCGCCGACGTCCTCGGCAAGGGCATCCCGCTCTCCGGCATCACCGACCCCTCGCACCCCCGGTACAGCGAGGCCGGCGAGATCCGCGCGATGTACGAGAACGAGCCCGACGTCAAGAAGGTCATCGACACCGCGCGCGGCGTCGAGGGCCTGGTGCGGCAGATGGGCGTGCACGCGGCCGGCGTCATCATGTCCAGCGAGAAGATCACCGACCATGTCCCGGTCTGGGTCCGGCACACCGACGGCGTCACCATCACGCAGTGGGACTACCCCACCTGTGAGTCGCTCGGCCTGCTCAAGATGGACTTCCTGGGCCTGCGCAACCTCACGATCATGGACGACGCCGTCAAGCTCGTGAAGGCCAACAAGGGCATCGACATCACCCTGCTCGACCTCTCGCTGGACGACCCCAAGACCTTCGAGTTGCTCCAGCGCGGCGACACCCTCGGCGTCTTCCAGTTCGACGGCGGCCCCATGCGCTCCCTGCTGCGCATGATGAAGCCGGACAACTTCGAGGACATCTCCGCCGTCTCGGCCCTCTACCGGCCCGGCCCGATGGGCATGAACAGCCACATCAACTACGCGCTGCGGAAGAACGGCCAGCAGGAGATCACCCCGATCCACCCGGAGCTGGAGGAGCCTCTCAAGGAGGTCCTCGACATCACCTACGGCCTCATCGTGTACCAGGAGCAGGTGCAGAAGGCCGCCCAGGTGCTCGCCGGGTACTCGCTCGGCCAGGCCGACCTGCTGCGCCGCGCGATGGGCAAGAAGAAGAAGGAAGTCCTCGACGCGGAGTTCGTCAACTTCCAGAAGGGCGCCCGCGACAAGGGCTTCTCCGACGAGGCCATCCAGGCCGTGTGGGACGTCCTGGTGCCCTTCGCCGGCTACGCCTTCAACAAGGCGCACTCCTCCGCGTACGGCCTGGTCTCCTACTGGACCGCCTACCTCAAGGCCAACTACCCGGCCGAGTACATGGCGGCGCTGCTCACCTCGGTGCGCGACGACAAGGACAAGTCGGCGATCTACCTCAACGAGTGCCGCAGGATGGGCATCAAGGTCCTCCCGCCGGACGTCAATGAGTCCGACGCCAACTTCACCCCGCGCGGTGACAGCACGATCGTCTTCGGATTGACCGCCGTCCGCAACGTCGGGCAGAACGTCGTGGACTCGATCGTGCGCTGCCGCAAGTCCAAGGGGAAGTACGCCTCCTTCCCGGACTTCCTGGACAAGGTGGAGGCGGTGGTCTGCAACAAGCGGACCGTCGAGTCCCTGATCAAGGCCGGCGCCTTCGACGAGCTGGGCCACACCCGCAAGGGCCTGACGGCGCACTACGAGTCGATGATCGACAACGTGGTGCAGGTCAAGCGGAAGGAGGCCGAAGGGCAGTTCGACCTCTTCGGCGGCATGGGGGAGGACGAGGGCGACGACACCCCGGGCTTCGGCCTCGACGTCGAGTTCTCCGATATCGAGTGGGACAAGGCCTATCTCCTCGCCCAGGAGCGGGAGATGCTCGGCCTCTACGTCTCCGACCACCCGCTCTTCGGCATCGAGCACGTCCTCAGCGAGAAGGCCGACGCGGCGATCTCCGCGCTGACCGGCGGGGACTACCCCGACGGCACCATCGTCACCATCGGCGGCATCATCTCCAGCCTCCAGCGGAAGATGACCAAGCAGGGCAACGCCTGGGCCATCGCCACCGTCGAGGACCTGGCGGGCTCCCTCGACTGCATGTTCTTCCCCGCCACCTACCAGCTGGTGTCCACCCAGCTCGTCGAGGACGCCGTGGTCTTCGTCAAGGGCCGGCTCGACAAGCGGGAGGACGTGCCCCGGCTGGTCGCGATGGAGCTGATGGTCCCCGACCTCTCGGAGGCCTCCGCCAACGCGCCCGTGACGATCACCATCCCGACGGTGCGGGTGACTCCGCCGCTGGTGGAGAAGCTCGGTGAGGTGCTCACCCACCACCGGGGCGCCACCGAGGTCCGGATCAAGCTCCAGGGCGCGCGCAAGACCACCGTGCTGCGCCTCGACCGGCACCGGGTCACCGCCGACCCCGCCCTGTTCGGGGATCTCAAGGTGCTGCTCGGGCCGTCCTGCCTGGCCGGCTGAGGCCCGGGGCTCCCGCCGTACGGCGGGCCGCCGGGGCCGTACGAACGCGGGGGCGCGCCCGGGAGACCGGGCGCGCCCCTTGTGCGCCGGGTGGCGCCGTCAGTTGTGCCCGAAGCGCCGCTGGTGCTTCTTCGAACCGCCCCGGGAAGGCTCCGGGGACTCCGCTCTCTGCCGCTCCTGGGCTTCCATGGAACCGGCCTTGCCCTGCTCCTCGCCGGCCCCGGCGGCGGAGCGGGCCTGCTGCTTGCGGTCCCGGTTCTTGTTCTTCGCCATGGTGGTGCCTCCTCCCGGCGCTCCGGACCGGCGGCCCGGCAGGGGACGGGAGCGCCGTCGCCCTCACTGTGACATGCCCTGACAAAGGCCGCATGTCGGGCAATTACCGTCCGTGAGTGGTGAGATCACGGCACGGCGGCGCCGAAGCGCCACGCCGGTGATCCAGTTCGGCAGATAACCCCCGGGCGGTCGGGCAGACTCGGGGGGAAACCCGACAGCACACCGTTCCGGGGGGCGGCGAATCAGGAAAGAGGGTGGACCGTGGAGCGCTGCGTCGTTCTGGTGGACGCCGGTTACCTGCTGGGGGCCGCCGCGAGTCTGCTCGCCGGGGAGCCCGCCCGGTCCCGTATCACCGTGGACCACGCCGCCCTCATCCAGGCCCTGCGGGAGCGCGCCGAGGCGGACACGGAGCGGCAGTTGCTCCGCATCTACTGGTTCGACGGCGCCCCCGACCGCGTACCCCAGCCCGAGCACCGGCGGTTGCGCGTCATGCCGCGGGTCACCGTCCGGCTGGGCGCGCTGACCCGGAGCGACGGCCGCTGGGCGCAGAAGGGCGTCGACGCGGCGATGCACGCCGAACTCACCGAACTCGCCCGCAACCGCGCCTGCTCCGACATCGTGCTCGTCACGGGCGACGGCGATCTGCTGCCCGGGCTGATGTCCGCCAAGGAGCACGGCGTCGCCGTCCACCTCTGGGCGGTGCAGGCGGCCGACGGTGACTACAACCAGTCCGAGGACCTCGTCGCGGAGGCCGACGAACGACGGGTCCTGGACCGCAGCTGGATCACCCGGGCCGTCCGCGCCCGGGACGCCGTCACCGCCTGCCCGCCGCGGCCCGAGTCGCAGCCGGAGATCGCGGCGATCCTCTCCGCCCCGCTGCCCGAGTCCGACGGCGACCGGCCCCGCGAGAGCCGGGTGGCGGCCCCGCGCAACGGCTCCCCGGCCGCGCCGGACAGCTCCGCCCCGGCCCCCGCCCCCGGCGTTCCCGGCGCGGCCCCGGACGGCACGCAGGACGGCGCCGCCGGCGGGCGGGACGGGCGGGCCGCCGGGAACACCGGCCCGGCGGACGGCTCCGCGGACGGGGCGGCGGACGGCGCGGCCAGAGGCGTACCGACCCCCAAGGACCTGGCCGGTCTCGGCCGCGGGCCGGCCGCCCCCGCCGGGCCGCCCCCGCCGGTCCCCGCCGCGACCCTGCGCTGGTCCTCCGACCGCGGCTGGATCGACCGCGGCGGCGGCCCCGCCGACCCCCCGGAGAGCGCGGCGCTGCCCACCCTCGCCCAGCTCACCAGCGCCGAGCAGCGCTGGGCCGACCGGGAGGAGGACATCACGGCCGTCAGCGGCGACCCCTTCGAGGTCGGCCAGGTCTTCGCCCGCCGCTGGAAGGACCGGCTGCCCTCCCCGGCCCCGCTGCGGCAGCTCACCGCCGAGTACCCGCGCATCCCGCACCGCATCGACGGCGAACTGCTGCGGTACGCGGCCCGGTTCGGGCTGCTGGCGCACAAGGACGACCAGATCGACGAGCGCGACCGCTACGCGATCCGCGCCGGTTTCTGGCGCGAGGCCGGCGCCCCGGCCGCGTCCCCGGCCGCCGCCGAGCCCTCCCCGGCCACCGACTGAGACGGGCGGGCGCGTAGTCTCGTTCACCGTGAGCACGGGCACAGCACAGGCGGAACACGGCGCCGGCGGCGCGGCGGCGGCCGCCCCGCCGGTCTGCTCGGTCCGGGGCCTGGTCAAGACCTACCCGGCCGCCCGCGCCCGCCGCGGCGCCCCGGCCCATCCGGCCGTCCGGGCCAGCGACGGCATCGACCTGACGGTGCGGCGCGGCGAGATCTTCGGCCTGCTCGGGCCCAACGGCGCCGGCAAGTCCACCCTCGTCCGCCAGCTCACCGGGCTCATGCGCCCCGACGCGGGCGAGGTCCGGGTGCTCGGCCACGACCTCGTACGGCATCCCGAGCGCGCCGCCCGGCTCATCGGCTACCTCGGCCAGGAGTCCACGGCCCTCGACGAGCTGACGGTCGCCCTGGCCGCCGAGACCACGGGGCGGCTGCGCGGCCTGGACCGGCGCACCGCCCGCGCCGAGCGGGACGCCGTCCTCGACGAACTCGGCCTGGCCGCGCTCGCCGGCAAGCCGCTGAGCCGGCTCTCCGGCGGGCAGCGGCGGCTCGCCTGCTTCGCCGCCGCGCTCGTCGGCGACCGTCCCCTGCTCGTCCTCGACGAGCCCACCACCGGCATGGACCCGGTGGCGCGGCGCGCCGTCTGGGCCGCCGTGGACCGCCGCCGCGCCGAGCGGGGGGCCACCGTCCTGCTGGTGACGCACAACGTCATGGAGGCCGAGACCGTCCTCCACCGGGTCGCGGTGCTGGAACACGGCCGCGTCATCGCCTGCGACACCCCGGCCGGGCTCAAGGCCCTGGTGGACGGCGAGGTGCGGCTGGAGCTGGTGTGGCGGGACCGGCCGCCGCTGAACGTCCCGGAGGTCGCGGCCGTACGGGAGGGCGCGACGGAGACCGGCCGGCACTGGACGCTGCGGCTTCCGCAGGAGCGGGCCCGGGCGCTGGTCGCCGCCGTCACCGGCGGCCCGGCGTTCGCGGCGCTCGACGATTTCACGCTGGCCACCCCGAGCCTGGAGGATGTGTATCTCGCGCTCGGCGGAAACGGCACGGAAGGGCTGGTGAAGGGGTGACCGGCGGCACACGACGGGCCACGGCGGCGGACGGGAGCGGTACGAGGTGAGCGCCGTGTCCGCGCGGGCCGTGCCCGGCGCGGCCCCCGCCACCGCGGCCGGAGCGCCCGGGTCCGGAACGCCCGGTGCGGAGCGGGCGCCGCTCGCGCCCCGCGCGCGGCTGCTGCCCGCGCTGGCCGCGGTCTACCGGGCGCAGCTCTCGCGGGCCCGGGTGGCCCGGATTCCGCTGCTGTTCGTGGCGACCTTCCAGTCGCTGGGGATCATGGTGCTGATGCGCGGCATCGTCCACAGCGGCGAGGAGGCGCGGGCCGTGGTGGCCGGGTCGAGCGTCCTGGTTGTCGCCTTCGTCGGGCTCAATCTGCTCGCCCAGTACTTCGGGCGGCTGCGGGCCGGCGGTGGGCTGGACCACTACGCCACGCTGCCGGTGCCGCCCGCCGCCGTGGTGCTGGGGGCCGCCGGGGCGTACGCCTCGTTCACGGTGCCCGGGACGGTCTTCGTCGCCGTGGCCGGCAGTGTGATGTTCCAGCTTCCGATGGGACAGCTGTGGGTTCTCGCCGCGGTGATCCCGTTGGCCGGCGCCGCGCTGGCCGGTCTGGGCGCGGCGCTCGGGCTGCTGGCGCCCCGGCAGGAGATCGCCACGCTGCTGGGGCAGCTGGGCATGTCGGCGGCGCTGCTGCTGGGTGTGCTGCCCGCGTCGCGGCTGCCTGAGCCGGTCGCCTGGGCCCGGGACCTGCTGCCCTCCACCTACGGGGTGGAGGCGCTGGCCCGGGCCTTCGAGACCCGTCCCGACTGGACCGCCCTGGGGCTCGATCTCGCCGTCTGCGCCGGGGTGGGCGTGGTCTCGCTGGCCGCGGCGACCTGGGCCTACCGCAGGGCGGCGCTGCGGTGAGCCGCCCCGACGGCCCTCCGGTGCGGGGGAGCCGGTACGGCACCTGGCACGATGGCGGGGTGACCGCACCGCTGACACCGCCGCCCCATGGCCGTCCCCCCGAAGACCCCGTGTCGCAGCCGCCCTTCGGCGCCTCCCCGGCTCCGCGTCTCGTCGAGCCCGGGGAACTGCGCAGAGCCGCCCTGGTGGCCCTCGTCGTCGCCGTCACCGGGGCGCTGCTGGGGCTCGCCTGGGTGTGGCTGGCGCCGCGCGTGCCGCTGGTCTCCGACGGCAAGGCCGTCTACCTGGAGAACACCGAGGGCGAGCAGGCGGTCGGCGCGGACGGCACCTTCGTGCTGCTGGGCCTGGCCTTCGGCGCGGTGTGGGCGCTGCTGGTGTTCCTGCTCTTCCGGCGCGGCGGCGTGCCGCTGGTGGTCTCCCTGGCGCTGGGCGGGCTGCTCGGCTCGGTGATCGCCTGGCGGCTGGGCATCGCCCTCGGGCCGACCACGGACGTCGTCGCGCACGCCCGCGAGGTGGGCAAGGGCGTCACCTTCGACGGGCCGCTGCAGTTGCGGGCGAAGGGGGCGCTGCTGGCGTGGCCCACCGCCGCCATGCTCGTCCATCTCGCGCTGACCGGCCTGTTCGGCCCGCGCGACCCCGAACCGCCGCTGCCACCGCTCTGAGCGGGGCGGAGCCGTGCCGGGGCCCCGCGCCGCCCCGGCTCAGGGCCGGGCGATCGGGGCCAGGACGGCGCCGGTGAGGGCGGCGAGATCGGCCGGGGCCAGCTCCACCTCCAGGCCGCGGCGCCCCGCCGAGACGCAGATCGTGGCGTGCTCCGAAGCCGAGGCGTCCAGCACGGTGGGCAGCCGGCGCCGCTGGCCCAGCGGGGAGATGCCGCCGCGGACGTAGCCGGTGGCCCGCTCCGCCGCGGCCGGGTCGGCCATCGCCGCCCGTTTCCCGCCCCTGGCCGCGGCCAGGGCCTTGAGGTCCAGGGAGCCGGACACCGGGACCACGGCGACCGTCAGCGCCCCGTCCACCTCGGCGAGCAGCGTCTTGAAGACCCGGGCCGGCTCCACGCCCATCGCCTCGGCCGCCTCCGCGCCGTAGGAGGCCGCGGCCGGGTCGTGCTCGTAGGCGTGCACCGTGAACGCCGTGCCGGCCTCGGTGAGGGCGACCGTGGCGGGGGTGCCGCCGGCACCGGCCGCCGCCCCGCCGCCCCGCCGCTGCTTCTTCTTCGCCACCGTCTCCGTGCCTCCGTCCGCTGTTCCGCCGCCCGGCACGTCCGCCCGGCCGGCGCTCCGCCGGCTTCTCCGCCGTGCGCGGTTCCCTCAGTTCTGGCTCATCGGCTGCCGGGTCAGATCGACCGCGGGCAGCGAGGGAAGGCTACGGATCACCGCGCTCTCCGCGCGAAGGAGTCTCAGCTCGGCCGCGAGCCGGGTGGCGGTGTCGGGCGCCTCCAGCAGCCGCTGCTTGGCCGGGGTGTCGAGCACCGCCGCCGCGGCGACCAGGTACGACAGCACGGACGGCTCCCCGGGCAGCTCCTGCTCGCCCGCCAGCGACCGCTCGCTCGCCCCGGCCAGCCGCTTCTGGTACGTGCGGAACGCCCGGACCACCCCGGAGGCCAGCGCGCCCGCGCCCTCGCCCGCAGCTTCCGGCAGCTCCTCGCACTCGCCGGTCAGATACGGGCCGGAGGCGTCGACGGAGTGCAGCCGGACCCGGGTGGTGCCGGTGGCCAGCACCTCGTAGCCGCCGTCCTCCTTCTCGCGGATGGTCGCCGCGTCGGCGACACAGCCCACGGAGTGGAAGGCGGCGAGCGGGTCGCCGCCGAAGCCCGCGCCGGCGCCGCGCTCCGGCAGCACGGTGGCGTCCGGCAGCCCCGGTACGGAAGGCGCCGTCTCGTGACCGTCGCGGATGGCGACGACGACGAAGCGCCGCGCGTCCTCGTCGAGTTTCAGCAGGTCGCGCATGAGGGCCCGGTACCGCTGCTCGAAGACGTTGAGCGGCAGGACGAGGCCCGGGAAGAGCACCGTGTTGAGCGGGAAGAGCGGAAGGCGCGCGATGGTCACAACGGACAAGCCTACTGGCCGGGCGGCACCGCCCGGTGGCCGCGCCGCCACAGGGGCATGCCGGCGGCCACCTGGAGCCGGGTGCCGTCGCGCGTCTCCAGGAACTGGCCCAGCGGGTCGTCGGAGACGGCGGTCCACGGGAAGGCCGTGGCGTGCGGGCCGATGAGCCGGAACTGGTGGAGGGCGTCGGCCCAGCGGCCGCGGATGATCAGCACCAGGGCGAGGACGTTGCGGACCTCGGCGGGCCACGGGTCGCCGGGGGCGTAGCGGGCGGACATGCCGATGGCGAGTTCGACGGCGGCGTCGACCCGGCCCGGGGAGGCGATCTCCGCCAGGTCCGCGGACTCCGCGGCCGCGAGCCGGGCCGGGCCGGTGCCCCCGGTCCGCGGCCCGCCCGCCGGGGCCGCGTGGGCGAGGAGGGCCCGGGCCGGGAGGGCCTGGAGCAGGGAGCCGGGGAGCGCGGCCTCGGCGGCCCGCTCCGCGAAGTAGAAGCAGGCGTCGTGGCGGCGGGCGCCGAGAAGGACGTCGCCCTCCTCCCGGTCCGTGTCGTCCGCGCCGACGACGGCGGCCCCCGTGCTCCGGGCGCCTCCCGCGCCCTCCGCGGTGTGCCACCGCCCGCCGTCCGCCGGGTCGGTGGAACGGCAGCGCGCGGTCAGATAGCGCAGCGCCGCCACGTGGCAGCCGCTGTGGTGCGGGGAGCGGACGACGGCCTCCGACCAGAGGGCGTCGAACCCGGCCTGCGGGAGGCCGAGTCCGCGCGCCTGGTCCAGGGCGATCCGCCAGGGCACCGGGTCGTGCGGCGCGGCCGCCGCGGCGGCGCGGATGAGCGGGGTCGCGGCGTGCAGCCACTCCTCGCGATCGGCGCGCGGCCAGGCGCGGCGTACGGCGAGGGCGGCGCGGAGCAGGGCGACGTCGGGGTCGCCCGGGGCCGCGTCGGCCTGCCAGCGGCCGAACCAGCCGGGACGGGAGTGCGCGAAGCGCGCCAGGACGCCGGTGCAGCGGTCGCGGTACTCCCACTCGGCGCCGTCCCGGGTGGCGGCGAACAGGGCGGCGGCGGGCCGGTGGTCGCCCGCTGCTGCGGCGGCGAGCACGCCGGAGAGCCGCTCGTCGGGTGCGTCGAGCACCACCTCGTGGTCGGGAACGAGGCCGGCGGCGAGACTCGAGGCATGGCGGATCATGCGCGCAGTGGTCGTCAGCGCGCGGAAATAGACCATGCTCCCATTGAAAAGCGCAGGTCGTAGCGGTTCCAGCGGTTTACGGTGACGCTTCGGTATCAGAATTTCGGTTGCTTGAGGGATGGTCAACAAGCGGTAAAAAAACCGGAGTTCCGGCTGCCCCGGCGGCCCGGCGGCCGGTCAGTTGCGCCGCAGCAGGCGCGAGGCCCCGGCCGCGACGGTCGTGGCGAGCACCCAGCCGAGCAGGATCATCACCACCGACGCCCACTGGTGGAAGCCCGTCATCCGCCAGGAGGTGTCCTGGCCCAGATTGATCACCGGAAGCAGCAGGTCGAGGGCGTAGATCGCCGGGTCCCAGTGCGGGGCGCCCTCCTCGCTGATGGCCGGCGGCCTGGTCCGGGAGAACAGCAGCGCGCCGGCCGCCCACAGGAAGGCCATCCAGACCGCCGCACGGCCCGGCCGGTAGCCGTACGCCACCGTCCAGTCCTGCAGGAATCCCCACAGCTTCCCTGCCAGCGGCAGGGTTTCGCGGCGCCGCCGCTGCTTGGCGAGCAGCACCTCGCGGGCGTGGGCGTCCTCGCCGCTCGTCCGCAGCGCGTTCGACAACTGCTCGTAGGGTTCGGGGGCGTACTCCGGGGTGGCGGCCGCGACCCACTCCAGCCGCATCGACAGCGGGAACCGGCCGCGAGGGATCAGGCACTCGTACGTGAACCCCGCCATCGACAGACCGCCCGGGCCCGGCCAACTCGACGCCTGGTCCACCAGATTGACCACCTTGGCACCCGACAGGGTCACCCGGCCGCGGTGCGGGCGGTCGCACAGGAAGCGCAGCTCCGGCGTCTGGATGCGTCGCATGGACAGCTCCTGGTCGGCCTCCATGACGAAGCGCGCCTGTTCGAAGTCGACGGCGTCACCGAAGCGCCCGTCGTCCAGCCGCACCCCGCCCACGCATTCGAAACGCTGGAGCCGCACGCCGCTCCCGGGCGTGTTGACGATCCCGTACGGCGGTGTGGTGCCGGTGGCGAACGGTGAGCTGCTGAGCCCGGCGGCGGTCAGGTAGAGCGTGCGCTCGACGGTGAGCTGGGGGGCGTTGAGCGCCCGCCGTCCGTGCGGATTGCGCAGCTTGCTGCCGCGCAGGCTGAGCGAGACGCCGATCTGCGCGCCGCGCAGGCTCAGCTCGCCGTGCGACTCGATCAGCTCCGCCTGGAGGTCCTGGCCGACGGAGATGCCGTCGGCGACGATCGAGCGGCCCCGGCGGTCGCGTTCCACGGTGATCTGGTTGAGCAGCAGATCGGTGCCGATCTGGGCGTCGGTGAGCCGGATGCCGTGGGGCACGGTGCAGCGCGGCAGATGCAGATCCCCCTCGGTCTGCAGCCGCGCGCCCTCCAGCCGGGGTATCCGGCAGCCCACCAGCCGCAGCGTGGTGAAACGGGACTCCGGCAGCAGGATCTCCTTCTCGAAACGGCAGCCGTGCATCTCGACGTACGGATCGACGGTGCCGCCGGCCAGGTCCAGGACGCCGGTGACGTAGGCCCCGTTCAGCTTGAGCGCGGTCACCCGCCCCGGCTGCGGCGGCGGGCCGTCCAGCAATAACAGCGCCAGCACGCGGGCGCGCACGGTGCGGTCGGGACCCCAGCGGTGCTGCCCGTCCGGATCGTCGTGGAGCGGATTCCTGGTGCGCAGATCGTGCGTGCTGCCGTTGCGGAACGCCTGCCACATCCCCCACTCCGCCGGGGTCAGTTCAAGAGATGCCGGCGGCTCGCCGTCCCCTGGCACGGTCACTCGCCCGTCCTCCTCCGTCGTGCACGGCCGTCCCGGCCCGTACAGCTGTCCCATGCCCGCTGGGTAACCGTATGAAAGCCGATGGTCACGAGTGACTCCGGGGTCCCGTATCAGCGAGTGATACGGCTGCCCGGTCCGCGTGCCGGGTCTGAGACACTTGACCTCGTGATCTCCCGAATCGATCTGCGCGGCGACGCCCTCCCCGAGGGGGCCGCCCTGCGCGACCTGCTGCCACGAGCCGAGTTCGACGTCGAGGCCGCCCTGGAGAAGGTGCGGCCGATCTGCGACGACGTGCGCCATCGGGGCTCGGCCGCGGTGATCGACTTCAACCGGCGGTTCGACGGTGTCACCCCCGACCGGACCAGAGTCCCCGCCGAGGCCCTCGCCCGGGCCCTGGAGGAGCTGGACCCGGCCGTCCGCGCCGCGCTGGAGGAGTCGATCCGCCGCGCCCGGCTCGTCCACCGCGACCAGCGCCGCACCGACCACACCACGCAGGTCGTGCCGGGCGGCAGCGTCACCGAGCGCTGGGTGCCCGTCGAGCGCGTGGGCCTGTACGTGCCGGGCGGCCTCGCCGTCTACCCGTCATCCGTTGTGATGAATGTGGTGCCCGCGCAGGAGGCGGGCGTCGAGGGCATCGCCGTCAGCTCCCCGCCGCAGGCGGCCTTCGGCGGCCTGCCGCACCCGACGATCCTCGCCGCCTGCGCCCTGCTGGGCGTGGCGGAGGTGCACGCCGCGGGCGGCGCCCAGGCCATCGCCATGTTCGCCTACGGCACCGACGAGTGCCTGCCGGTGAATCTCGTCACCGGCCCCGGCAACATCTACGTCGCCGCGGCGAAGCGGCTGCTCAAGGGCCGGATCGGCATCGACGCCGAGGCCGGGCCGACCGAGATCGCCGTCCTGGCCGACGCCGGGGCCGACCCGGTGCACGTCGCCGCCGACCTGATCAGCCAGGCCGAGCACGACACCCTCGCCGCCTCCGTCCTCGTCACCGACTCCGCGGAGCTGGCCGAGGCCGTGGAGGCCGAGCTGAAGACGCAGGTCGCCGCGACGAAGCACGTGGAGCGGGTCACCGCGGCCCTGGCCGGCCGGCAGTCCGCCATCGTGCTGGTCGACGGCATGGACGAGGGCCTGCGCGTGGTCGACGCCTACGCCGCCGAGCACCTGGAGATCCAGACGGCCGACGCGGCGGCCCTCGCCGCCCGGGTCCGCAACGCCGGCGCGATCTTCGTCGGCCCGTACGCCCCGGTCTCGCTCGGCGACTACAGCGCCGGCTCCAACCACGTCCTGCCCACCGGCGGCTGCGCCTGCCACTCCTCGGGGCTGTCGGTGCAGTCCTTCCTGCGCGGCATCCACGTCGTGGACTACAGCCGCGAGGCGCTCGCGGAGGTCGCCCACCACGTCGTCACCCTCGCCGAGGCGGAGGACCTGCCGGCGCACGGGGCCGCGATCACGGCCCGCTTCCCCGGCGGGCCGGGGGCGGACGGAGGGCCCGGGAGCAAGTGAGCGTGAACACCCCGGCACCCTGGGACGCCCTGCCCATCCGGGACGAACTGCGCGGTCAGTCCGCCTACGGCGCCCCCCAGCTCGACGTGCCCGTCCGGCTCAACACCAACGAGAACCCGTACCCGCTGCCCGAGCCGGTCGTGCGGCGCATCACCGAGCGCGTCACCGAGGCGGCCCGCACCCTCAACCGCTACCCGGACCGGGACGCGGCCGAACTCCGCACCGAACTGGCGCGGTACCTCACCCGCACCTGCGGGCACGAGGTCACGCGCGAGCAGGTGTGGGCGGCCAACGGCTCCAACGAGGTGCTGCAGCAGCTGCTGCAGGCCTTCGGCGGCCCCGGCCGCACGGCCATCGGCTTCGAGCCCTCCTACTCGATGCACGCCCTCATCGCGCGCGGCACCGGCACCGGCTGGATCTCCGGCCCCCGCCACGCCGACTTCCGCATCGACGTGGAGGGCGCCCGCGCGGCCATCGCCGAGCACCGGCCCGACGTCGTCTTCATCACCTCCCCGAACAACCCGACCGGCACCGCCGTCGAGGCGGAGACCGTCCTCGCCCTGTACGAGGCGGCCCAGGCAGCGAAGCCGACGCTGGTCGTCGTCGACGAGGCGTACGGCGAGTTCAGCCACCGCCCCTCGCTGCTGCCGCTGATCGAGGGCCGGCCGCTGCTGGTGATCAGCCGCACCATGTCGAAGGCCTTCGGCGCGGCCGGGCTCCGGCTCGGCTACCTCGCCGCCGACCCGGCCGTCGTCGGCGCCGTCCAGCTCGTGCGGCTGCCGTACCACCTCTCGGCCGTCACCCAGGCCACCGCGCTCGCCGCGCTGGAACACACCGACACCCTGCTCGGTTACGTGGAACAGCTGAAGTCGGAACGGGACCGCCTGGTTACGGAGTTGCGCGCGGCCGGCTGTGAAGTGACCGACTCGGACGCCAACTTCGTCCAGTTCGGCCGCTTCGACGACGCCCACAAGACCTGGCGGGCCCTGCTGGAGCAGGGCGTCCTGGTCCGCGACAACGGCGTGCCCGGATGGCTGCGCGTCACCGCCGGAACCCCGGCCGAGAACGACGCCTTCCTCGACGCGGTCCGCGCCGTGCTGCACCGCCCGGGGACCGCACCAGACCCCCGGAGCACCGGGAACCCCACCAAGGAGACGAACCGATGACCCGCGTGGGCCGCGTGGAGCGCACCACCAAGGAGACCAGCGTCCTCGTCGAGATCGACCTGGACGGCACCGGCAAGGTCGACGTGTCGACCGGCGTCGGCTTCTACGACCACATGCTCGACCAGCTCGGCCGGCACGGCCTCTTCGACCTCACGGTGAAGACCGAGGGCGATCTGCACATCGACAGCCACCACACCATCGAGGACACCGCGCTGGCGCTCGGCGCCGCCTTCCGGAAGGCCCTCGGCGACAAGGTCGGCATCTACCGCTTCGGCAACTGCACCGTCCCGCTGGACGAATCGCTCGCCCAGGTCACCGTCGACCTCTCCGGCCGCCCGTACCTCGTGCACACCGAGCCCGAGAAGATGGCGCCGATGATCGGCGAGTACGACACCACGATGACCCGGCACATCCTGGAGTCCTTCGTGGCCCAGGCGCAGATCGCCCTGCACGTCCACGTGCCCTACGGGCGCAACGCGCACCACATCGTGGAATGCCAGTTCAAGGCCCTCGCCCGCGCGCTGCGCTACGCCAGCGAACGCGACCCGCGCGCCGCCGGCATCCTGCCGTCCACGAAGGGCGCGCTGTGACGGGGCTGTCCACCGTCCTGATCGTCGTGGGGCTGTTCCTGCTCGGCGGGGTGATCTCCTTCGCCAGGCAGGGGCTGCCCAAGGGCGTGATCGTGCTGCTGGCGATCAGTTCGGCGATGTGCCTGGCGGCGGGCATCATGCGGCTGGAGGGAGTATGGGAATGACCGGCACGGACACCGGCCCCGGCACCGGCCGGGGCACGGGCACCGGCAAGAAGGTCGTCGTCTTCGACTACGGCTTCGGCAACGTTCGCTCCGCGGAGCGCGCCCTCGCCCGGGCCGGCGCCGACGTCGAGATCACCCGCGACTACGACCGCGCCATGAACGCCGACGGACTGCTCGTCCCCGGCGTCGGCGCCTTCGCCGCCTGCATGCAGGGGCTCAAGGAGGCACGCGGCGACTGGGTCGTCGGCCGGCGGCTGGCCGGCGGCCGCCCCGTCCTGGGCATCTGCGTCGGCATGCAGATCCTCTTCGCCCGCGGCATCGAGCACGGCGTCGAGACCGAGGGCCTGGACGAGTGGCCGGGAACCGTCGGCCCGCTGCGCGCCCCCGTCGTCCCGCACATGGGCTGGAACACCGTGAAGGCGGCCGAGGGTTCGCAGGCCTTCGCCGGCCTTGACGAGGACACCCGCTTCTACTTCGTCCACTCCTACGCGGTCGGCCAGTGGGACTTCGAGGCCGGCAACGCCTCCATCCGCCCGCCGAAGGTCAGCTGGACCACGCACGGGGAGCCGTTCGTGGCCGCCGTGGAGAACGGCCCGCTGTGGGCCACCCAGTTCCACCCGGAGAAGTCCGGCGACGCCGGCGCCCAGCTGCTGCGCAACTGGGTCGACACCCTCTGACCCCGGTGCCGCACCGCGCGCGGCGGGGGCCGCCGCCCCGGTGCGGCACCCCGCCACCGCGCACCTCTCCCCGTCCGCCACGACACCGAAGGCACGCCACGCCATGACCACGCACCGCCTCGAACTCCTCCCGGCCGTCGACGTCCGCGACGGCCAGGCCGTCCGCCTCGTCCACGGCGAGTCCGGCTCCGAGACGTCCTACGGCGACCCGCTCTCCGCCGCCCTCGCCTGGCAGAAGGCGGGCGCGGAGTGGCTGCACCTCGTGGACCTCGACGCGGCCTTCGGCACCGGCGACAACCGCGAGAAGATCGCCGAGGTCGCCCGCTCCATGGACATCAAGGTCGAGCTGTCCGGCGGCATCCGCGACGACGCCACCCTGGCCGCCGCCCTCGCCACCGGCTGCACCCGCGTCAACCTCGGCACCGCCGCCCTGGAGACCCCCGAGTGGGTCGCCAAGGTCATCGCCGAGCACGGCGACCGGATCGCCGTCGGCCTCGACGTCCGCGGCACCACCCTCCGCGGCCGCGGCTGGACCCGCGACGGCGGCGACCTCTACGAGACCCTGGCCCGGCTCGACTCCGAGGGCTGCGCCCGCTACGTCGTCACCGACATCGCCAAGGACGGCACCCTCCAGGGCCCCAACCTGGAACTGCTGCGGAACGTCTGCGCCGCCACCGACAAGCCCGTCGTCGCCTCCGGAGGCGTCTCCTCCCTGGACGACCTGCGGGCCATCGCGGCTCTGGTGCCGGAGGGTGTCGAGGGCGCCATCGTGGGCAAGGCCCTCTACGCCAAGGCGTTCACGCTGGAGGAGGCGCTCGCCGCGGTGTCGTGAGCGGTGACCGGCCGCGGCGCGCACCGCACCGCACCCACAGCACTGCCGCGGCCGGGGCGTACCGCCCGCCCGTTCGTCCGCCCGATACCGTCCCCGCCCGCCCCGCCCGCCCCGCCCGCGCAGCTTCGAGGAGCAGAACCGATGCCGATGCCCGGATCCGGACCGTCCGACGCCACACCGCCCTCCATACAGCGCGTGCAGACCGACAGCCCCTGGGAGGAGTCGATCGGTTTCGCGCGGGCCGTCGCGGCGGGGGACCGGGTGCTGGTCTCCGGCACCATGCCGCTCGTCGCGGGCGATCTGGTCGGCGAGGGCGACCCGTACGAGCAGGCGCGGACGGCCTTCCGCAACGCGCTCGACGCGCTGGCGCGGTTCGGCCTCGGCGCCGAGTCCGTGATCCGCACCCGCATGTATCTGACCCACGCCCGCGACGTGGAGGCGGTCGGCCGCGCCCACCAGGAGCTGTTCGGCGCCGTGCGGCCGGCCGCGACCCTCGTCGTGGTCTCCGGCTTCGTCGACTCCCGGGTGCTGGTCGAGGTGGAGCTGGAGGCGTTCCGCGGCGACGACCGCTCCGGGCCGGCCGGCGCCGCGGCCCCCGCGTAGGACGTATCCGCGCAGAACCACCCCGCACAGACCGAAGAACGAGAAGGAGACCGAGCGACATGACCCTGGCGGTCCGAGTCATCCCCTGCCTGGACGTGGACGGCGGCCGGGTCGTGAAGGGCGTCAACTTCCAGAACCTGCGCGACGCGGGCGACCCCGTCGAGATGGCCAAGCTGTACGACGCCGAGGGCGCCGACGAGCTGACCTTCCTCGACATCACCGCCTCCTCGGGCGACCGCGAGACCACCTACGACGTGGTCCGGCGCACCGCCGAGCAGGTCTTCATCCCGCTCACCGTCGGCGGCGGCGTCCGCTCCACGGAGGATGTCGACAAGCTGCTGCGCGCCGGGGCGGACAAGGTCGGCGTCAACACGGCGGCGATCGCCCGCCCCGAGCTGATCCGGGAGATCTCCGAGCGCTTCGGCAGCCAGGTGCTCGTCCTCTCCGTCGACGCCCGCCGCTGCCCGGAGGGCACCACCACCGCCTCCGGCTACGAGGTCACCACCCACGGCGGGCGGCGCGGCACCGGCATCGACGCCGTCGAATGGGCCCACCGGGCGGCCGAGTTGGGCGCCGGCGAGATCCTGCTGAACTCGATGGACGCCGACGGCACCAAGGACGGCTACGACACCGAGATGATCAAGGCCGTGCGCGCGGAGGTCACCATCCCCGTGATCGCCTCCGGCGGCGCGGGCAAGCTGTCCGACTTCGCCCCGGCGGTCGCCGCCGGCGCGGACGCGGTCCTGGCCGCCTCGGTGTTCCACTTCGGCGACCTCCGCATCGGCGAGGTCAAGAACGCCCTGCGGGACGCGGGCCACCCGGTCCGCTGAGAGGCCGGGCCGCCGGGGCCGCGGACGCACTCTTGGCGTCCAGCGCGCGGAGGATACGGGCCAGGTCGGCCGGGGCCGCCGCGAGGCGGACCCGTCGGCCCGCGTCGTCGAGTTCGGCGATGTGCCAGCTTCGGGGGACGACCTCGCTGTCGTCGCCCCGGACCCGGCGCACTTCCCCGACGGTGAGCCGCCCCACCGGTATCGGTCTCGCCGCGAACCGGCCCGGGCCGGAGTGGGGCGTCACCGCGGGCGGGCCGCCGCCCAGCACGATGTGGTTGCCGAAGCGGTGCGGGTTGTAGTCGGTCTCCTCCAGGAAGCGGGCCCGCAGGAAGACTTCCCCCTCGCCCTCCTCTTCCCCCGCGGACTGCCCGGCCGCACCGGCCTCTCCGGGACCGCGCACCCTGGTGGCGCGCCAGGCGAGGACGAGGAGTCCCAGTGTGACGAGCGAGCCCGCGGCTGCCCACGTGACCGCCACCGAAGAGGTGAACAGCGTCGTGGGGTGGAGGTAGCAGAGCGGCAGCAGCCACAGCGCCGTACCGGCGAGCGCGCCCACGAACGGAAGCGCCGACGGCAGCACTTCGTCATCGGGTAGCCGCCGCCCGCGCAGCCGCAGCAGCACCCGGGCCCCGGGGTAGCCCGCGGTGAGGACGAGCACGGCTGCGAAGACGGCCACGTCACCGGCGGGGATGACGCGCTTGCGCCACACATGGCGCTCCCCGGCGACCTCCATCACCTCGCGGCGCCAGACGGTCAGTTCGACGCCGTCGCCGGGCCGGAACGCCTGTGCGGCCTCTTCCGAAACCGGGAGCCGCTCCAGCGGCCGGCCGTCGCTGAAATACAGATGGCTGGGCTGCCTGGGCCCGTTGACCTCGGTCCGCTCGATCACGGCCGGCAGGGTGGAAAGGCAGTCCGCCCGCGGCTCCGCGGTGGAGGCTTCCACGGCGCACGGAACGGCCGACCGCCACGCCCGCATCTCCGACGCGGTGCCCGGTACGAACGACGCGGCCACGCCCGCGCCGGCGAGCAGCAGGACGCACAGGATCAGCGACCCGGCCCAGCCGCGCCCGGCGGTGCGGGACGAGACCACGGGCAGATGGTCCGACTCCGGGGCCCCGTAGCGGCGGTGCAGCGCGCGGAGCGCGTCCAGTTTCGCGTCGAACTCCAGGTCGGGGGCGGCACCGCTGCTCGGCAGCGGAAGCAGCCTCTTGCGTCCGTCGCGCAGCACCAGGCCGACGCGGCGGATCTCCTGGGAGTGGAACGCCCCCGCGGACTGGAGCTGTACCCGCAGGTCGGCGATGTCGCGCCACGGCACGCTCCGGTGGCGCAGCAGCGTCCTGAAGTGCAAGCCGTGGGCGTCACCGCGCACTTCGGCGCTGACCCCGCGGACCGAGGCGAAGCCCACCAGTGCGAAGAACAGGCCGAGGCCCAGCCACACGTCCAGGAAAGTGCCCCGGGAGGCCGCTCGTGCCAGGGCCAGGAGGGCCCCGGCCACCCCGAGGCCGAGGAAGAAGAACCCCAGGGCGCGGCGGTAGGGCGAAC
Source organism: Streptomyces albus subsp. albus (assembly GCF_000719865.1). Lineage (GTDB taxonomy): Bacteria > Actinomycetota > Actinomycetes > Streptomycetales > Streptomycetaceae > Streptomyces > Streptomyces albus_E. The sequence goes on along the minus strand of NZ_JOID01000005.1, from coordinate 46,836 downwards.
GGCAGATCACTTCCGGTGCGGTGGTCATGCGGGGAAGCGTGCCATCAGCCGCGCCGCGCGTTCTTGTCCGGTGTACGGCAGCGTTCCGGCCCGGGATGTTGCCGCCTTGCCCGTCAGCCGGGTTCCGGAGCAACGGGATCCGGCCGACGGCGGGCCCATGGCGCTCGGCCACGGCGCAATGCAGGTCGTACCGCGACCGGGCCGACGCCCGCGCCGAGATGACACAGTGGACGAATGACCGGTGGAGAGCAGGCTCGGCACGGCAGCCCGCAGCGCTACGCGGAAGCGTTCCTGCGGGCCGCCCGGCCCGCCCTGGAAACCTTCCTGGTCTGCCGGGGCGCGCGGCTGGAGTCACTGGACATCGAGTACTTGACGGAGGACGGGGACGAGGAGAACGCCGTCCGCGCCGTCTGCGCGGTGGCCGCCGTCACCTTCCGCGGCCGCCGCTTCTCCTACCGGCGGGGTATCTGGCCCCCGGCCCACCCGGCGCCCACGACCGCCGCGATCTACGCGACGGTCCTGGAGGAACGGCTGCTGACCCGTCCGCGTCCCCCGCGCGTCTCCGGGACGGACGCGGCGATCGAACCACCAGTCGCACTGTGAGGCGGCGGCCCCGTGGGCAGGGCTGCTCGCGTCCGCCGTCCGTTGGGCAGCCGTCGCCAGGCGGGCCGGGGCGGCGCTCAGGCGCGCAGATGCGCCGCCTGTGCGGTGAAGGCCGTCCACGCGTCAGGGGAAACGACCAGCGGGTGGCGCTCGGTGTCCTTGGAGTCCCGGACAAGGACGGCTTCGGGACGTATGGCGACCTCGACGCAGTTGTCGCCGCCGCCGCCGCTGTAGCTGCTCTTGAACCACACCAGTTCAGCCGTGTTCATAGCGCTCCTCGAATCTGCTCCAGCAGGCTCGTGGTGGCCTGTCGGCTCAGAGCCTGTGCGCGCATCTTGCCATAGCGCTGAAGCATCGAACTGGCTGCTTTCGGGTCGGTGATGAGGGCGCTGCTGTCGTGGCCCTCGACGTAGCCGATCCACCGGTTCTCGACTGTCTCCGCCAGATACATCGGCCCTTCGAAGCCGGAGTGATCCTCCTGCTCAAGCGGCATGACCTGGATGTCCACGTTCCGCAGGCGTCCCTGCTCGAGAAGATGGTCGATCAGTGCCCTCGTGACGTCGGTACCGCCCAGACGGCGCGTCAGCAGAGCCTGCTCGATGATGAAGCTGAACGTCGTGTTCGGCCGTTCGGCGAAGAGCCGCTGTCTGGACAGCCGGGCTGTCACCTGGCGCTCGAACTGCTCTTCCGTGAGCGGCGGCAGGCGGCGTTCGAAGATCTGCCGGATGTACGGCTCGGGCTGCAGCAGTCCCGGAACGACCCGGCACTCATAGGCATACAACGACACCGCCTCCTCCTCGATCCCGGCCCACTGCCGGAACCAGGAGGCGAGTCCTGCCTTGCGGGTGAGGCTGCGAGCCGCCGCGCCCAGGACGCGGGCCGCCATCGGGCCCAGCACATCCTCCGAGCGGTCGACGAGATTGAGGGGCGGGAACCGCTTGCCCTGCTCGATCTTGGCGATGTACGGCTGGGAGAACTGCACCCGGGGCGCGAACTCCTCCTGCGTCAGCCGCGCTTCCTCCCGCAGCGCCTTCAGCACCGCGCCGAAGGTCTTGAGGCTGTCGGACACCTCGGGCTCACCGTTCGCACAGCCGCGGCCCTCACCGCCGGTACCTCCGCGCCCGTTCCCGCCGCCCCCGTTGTTCGCTGCCATCGCCGCTCCGCCTTTCCGCCGCGCTCCCGCGCCACTCTCGGTGCGTCGATCGTCACGCAGCGGCATGGCTCCAGTCCAGCGAATCGGCTGATACAGCGCGAATCTGGGTCAGCGTCGTTCCTGGTCAACTGCCGTGACGGGCCGGAACGCTGGCTGTCATGACAGCACCACGCACCCAAGTCCCCGTCACCGTACGTACGTTCGCGCACCGCTGCCCGTCCACGCGGCGCGGTGCCCGGCTCGCCCGGCTGCTGGCCGGGCATCAGCTCGTCGACTGGGGGCTCCCGCGCGGCACCTGCGCGTTCGACGGCGCGACCCTCGTCATCGCGGAACTCGCGTCGAACGCCGCGCTGCACGGCCTCGTCCCGGGCCGGGACTGCGCGCTGCGGCTCGCGTACGACACCGGGACCGGCGTGCTCCGGATCGAGGTGTCCGACACCCACCCCGGCCGCCCCGTCCGTGTCGAGCCCTCGCCCGGCTACGACCGGGGGCGGGGGCTGGCCCTGGTCGAGGCGGTCGCCCTCCGCTGGGGCGTGCAGGAGCGGAACGGGCCCGGCAAGACGGTGTGGGCGGAGTGCGCCGTGGCGGCGGCCTGCGAGAACGCGGACCGTTGAGGGGCCGGCCGGACGCACCGCCTGTACGCGCACCCGGGAGCTTGGCGTTTAACGTCGGTGCATCCGGACGCCCAGGTTCGTTGGCAGCATCGCGAAGGTCACGCGTTCGCCGACCGGGCCCGCTGTTGTGTCGGCCTCCAACTCGAAGTGGTGGCACACCATGGCGACGACCATGGTCATCTCGATGAGGGCGAGGTTGCGTCCGGGGCAGAACCGGGGCCCGCCTCCGAAGGGCAGGAACGGTGATACGCCGTCCGTTCGCGGGGCGGAGGGGGACAGCCAGCGCTCGGGCTCGAATGCGCCGGGGTCCGGGTACCTGCTGTCGTCAACATCCGAACCGTGTGTCAGCAGCGGCATGACAAGGGTTCCGGCCTTCAGATGCAAGGCGTCCGCTCCGTCCGCAACGGTGATGTCACGGACGGCCTGCATGATCAAGAAAGGGCTCGTCGGGCGCAGGCGGATCGATTCGTGGACCACCGCCTCGGCATAGCGCAACCGGGACAGGGCGGCCGGGTCGGCTCGGAGTCCCGTGTCCCCCAGCACCGCCTCCGCCTCTTCCCATACCTTCCGCTGCACCTCGGGATGGGCGGCCAGGTAGTACAGCGCCCATGCGGCAGCGGCGGCAGTGTTGTCCTCCCCCGCTACGATCATGTTGACCACGGCGCTGACGACGTCCTTCTCCGCCAGTTGTCCGCCGCCGTTCGCGCCTGCCTCGGCGAGCGCCTCCAGGTAAGTAACCGGCTCCCGCCCTTCTGCCACGCTACGCCTGGCCTGGACGTACTGCTTCTCCACCAGGCCACGGAGCTCCGCAATGGTGGCGTCCAGCCTGCGGTCGGCGGGCAGGCGGACCCACCGCCAGTACGGGATCGGGCTGGAGATCCGGCGCCCGAGTTGCTCGAAAGCCAGTGGCAGGCGCCCGGCCAGGCCATCGCTTTGCTGTGGTCCCAGGGCGTCCAGATCGTGGCCTGAGAACAAGGCCGTCGACACTTCGACCGTGTAGCGCATCAGGTCGTCGAGGACGTCCACCCGCGCAGCCTCCTTGGCGGCCCAGAGCGTCCGGAGCCGCTCGACAGACCGGATGATCACGGAGAAGGAGTCACGCAATGCCTCGGCACGTAAGCCCCGCATTGCGATCTGGCGCATGCGGTGCCAGTCCTCGCCTTCCGCATCGAACAGACCTGGAGCGCCCATCTCGTGGATGAGTTGCGCCAGCAGCGGAGCCCGCCGGAATGCTCCCGGTCGCTCGCGCAGAACTGTCTGAACGATGTCCGGCGACGAGGTGACGACCAGGGGAGTACGGCCGAACCGGATCCGGTAGACCGGGCCGTACGTGTCCCGCCAGTCATGGAGCACGCGGTGCATGGCCGGACCGCGCGCCAGGGCCGGGAGGTGACCCAGCAGGGGAAACGCCGACGGCTCCGGGAGGTCGTTGACAGTGAGCATGCTCTCGGTCCTTTCCATGGCACATCGCGCCTGGGCACACAGGTTGACGCCTGTTAACCGCGACTGAAGTTAACAGCTGTCAACCTGTCATGTCGAGTGCCGTCGGCCTCGGATGACCGGAGCGGGAAGGGGGACCGCTGAAACGCCGAAAGGCGAAGAGGGAGACGAGGGGCGGCCTGGTGACGGCGTTCAGGCAGTGAAGCCCCACAGGATGAAGAGCCGGTCGACGTGTGTCTCCACGTCCGGCCACGCCAGGTGTGGTTTGTGGATGCGCAGGGAGACCACTCCGTGCATGCCGACCCAGAGATCCTCAGCAGTGACGCGCTCGTCCGCGCCCGCTCCTCTGGCCAGTTGGCCGATGCCTCTCAGGACAACGTCCGCCGCCCCGCTCTGTACGTAGTCCTCGCCCAGTTGGCCGGCACTCTCAAAACGCAACTGGTACAGCCCCGGGTTGGCGATGCCCCAGGCCAAGTAGGCAGCGGCGATGCGGCGGAGGCGGTCGAGAGGAGGCAGCTTCGGATCGTCGGCCTCGGTCAGCGCAGCGACGAAGAGGGCATCGGTGCGCAGGAGAACGGCTCGGTTGAGTTCACTCTGCGAGGCGAAGTGGCGGTACACCGCAGTGGCGGACACCCCACAGGCCCGGGCCGCCGATCGCAAGGACGGCACGGTGAGAACCAGGCCGGGAGAGGCCAGTTCAAGGGCCGCGTCCAGCAGCCGGTCACGCAATGCTTCGCCAGACACCCGCCACATCCCTCATTCGGTCGAGTTCGTTCGCAAGAACTTAACGCGGCGCCCCGGAGAGACCCATCGCCTTGCTCCTCACTCAAGATCCTGTTCTACGTGGCCGCACCACGGTGCCGCTTCCGGGAGGGCTTTGCAGTAGGCAAATTGCCCTGCAAGCCCTTACTGAGCCCGGGCGCGGAAACGTACTGGTCCGGACGGCGCCGTCCCGGATGCCGCCGGGGAGGAAAGGGGCGAGGATCGTCTGATGTGACGAACACCGGGCCACACCGCGACGGGAAGGGCTCCTTCGGTGGAAACGGTGGCACCGCCGGGGCCGGCGGGGCCCAGCGAGTGGAGACCTTGTCGGACGGGGTCTTCGCCATCGCCATGACGCTCCTGGCGCTGGACATCTCCGTACCGGCGGGCCTGGACAGCGCGGGCTTCCACCAGGCGCTGAGTGATGTGCTGCCGAACATCGCCGCTTACGCGCTCAGCTTCGCCGTCATCGCCCAGTTCTGGCGCGATCACCGCAGCATCCTCGGCGCCGCGCCCGCGGCGGACGGCGCGGCGCTCGGTCTGACGCTGCTGGGACTCGCTCTGGTGGCTCTCCTGCCGTTCCCGACGTCCCTGCTCGCCGAGTACACCGACCAGGCACTGGCCGTGGCGGTCTACTCGGGCACGGTGGCGGCCATCAATGCCGTTCACACGGCCTTGGTGGTCGCCGTTCGCCGCAGCGAGACGGTCCGGGACCGCGCCGGACCGGCCGACGGGGGCCCGACGGCGAGGAGGCGGCGGCTCGCCGTGGACTCGGGGGTCACCGCCGTGGTCTTCGGTGCCGCCGTGCCGGTGGCTTTCGTCTCCCCGGGGGCGGCCATGTGGTCCTGGCTCGCACTGGTCCCGCTGAACTTCGTGATCGGCCGCAGACGACGGCGTACGCGGCGGGAGGCCACGCACCGGGAGCCCGCGGAGAGACCTCCCGAGGTGTGACACCGGCGGGATCGGGCCGGTGTCACACCGCGGTCCGGACGACGCGTACAGGCCACGCGGCCGACGGCTCCCCGGAGCGCCGAGTACGCCTGCCGTGCCGCCGGAGGCCGGCCGGGTCGGGCTCCGGGTCAGCCGCCGCCCAGCTCCCGCGCCAGGCTCTGGATCTCCTCCGCGATACGGCGCTGGAGGCCGCCGCCGAACGTGACGCGGGTGGCGCCCAGTTCGCCGAGTTCGCGCGGGGTGGGGCCGCCGGGGACGGCGATCGCGTTGAGCGGTCCGCCGATGCCGGCGGCGAGTTCGGGCAGCAGCTCCGGCGGGGCGAGGATCGGGTAGACGCAGTCGGCACCGGCCTCGCGGTAGAGCCGGCCGCGTTCGATCGCCGCCCCGGTGTCCGGCACACCGCGGAGGAAGGTGTCGACACGGGCGTTGACGAACAGGGCGTCGCCCGCCGCTTCCCGGACCTCCGCCAGCCGGTCGGCGTGCCGCCGGGGGTCGGCGAGCCGCCGGTCCGCCGGATCGGAGTCCTCCAGATTGCAGCCCACCGCCCCGGCCTCCAGCAGCCGTTCGACCAGCTCGGCGGGCGGCAGGCCGTAGCCGTCCTCGACGTCCGCCGAGACGGGGACAGAGACGGAGCGGGCGATCCGCCCGATCGCCGCGAACATCTCCTCCGGCGGAGTGCCGCCGCCGTCCGGATAGCCGAGGGCCGCCGAGACGCCCGCGCTGGGCGTGGCCAGGGCCGGGAAACCGGCGGCCTCGAAGGCCCGCGCGCTCACCGCGTCCCAGGGGCCGGGGAGGACCAGCGGGGCGGAGGGCGCCCGGTCGTGGTGGAGGGCGCGGAAGGTCTCGGCCCGCGAAGCGGACCCGTGGGTGCCGCCGGCGGTGTCGGTCGTCGCAGTCATGTGCGTCAGCGTAGGCAACTGCGCTGGGGCGCGGGGCCGTTCGAGACGGGGTGGTCCCGGCCGCCCGTCCGGAGAAGGTTCCGCGCATCCCGAGGGGCCGGGAGGGAAGCCCGGCTCGCCTCCGGTGTCGCTGGCGGGGAGAGGCGGCCCCTCGGACACGGGGTCGTTCGAGGACGCTCGAGAACGTTCGAGCACAGGGGCCCGTTGCGGCCGGGGAGCCGGTCCCGCGCACCCGGGCCCGGCGGAAACGAGCCCGGCGGAAACACCGCCCCGACACCGTTGATTCGGGCGCGGTGCGGCACGGTATCGCCGGGCGCGTGCGGGGGGAAGCACGGCCCCCGGCCCACCGCGCCCGTTACGTCACGTCGGAGGCCCCGGGGCCGGGCGCCCCTCCAGGGGTCCGAAGACCGCGACCGCGTCCTCCGCGGAGTTGCGGGCGTGGACGTATTCGTCCGCCCAGGCGGCGGCGTCCGGGAAGGCCGACTCGGCGGCGATCCGCGCGCACGCCGCCGCGTAGTCGTACGGAGTGCGGCGCAGCTCCACGCCCGGGCCGAGCAGGGCCCAGTGGGCGCCCCGGCGGCCATAGGGCATGCCGACGCTGCCCGGGTTGACCACCAGGCGGCCGTGCACGAGCCGGGCGAACGGCATGTGCGTGTTGCCGCAGACGACCACCTCGACGCCGGTGTCCACACCGGCCAGGACCTCGGCCCAGCGGCCGGCGGAGGAGTCGGTGAGGATGACCTCCGCGTCGTCGCGCGGGGTGCCGTGGCAGAACAGCACGCGGCCGAGGCCGTCGATATCCAGTTCGGCGGTGAGCGGCAGACCCGCGAGCCGCTCGGTCTGGTCCGGGCGGAGCTGCTCGGCCGCCCAGGCGGAGACCGGGATGCCGGCGGGCGCTCCCTCCACCAACTCCCGGTCGGCGTTGCCCCGGATCCACAGTGCCCGGTCGCCGAGCGAGTCCAGCAGGTCCAGCGTCTCGACGGGCTGCGGCCCGGCGGCCATGTCCCCGGTGAGCACGATCCGGTCGGCGGACCGGACGGCGGGCTCGGCGAGCACGGCCTCCAGGGCGGGCAGCACCCCGTGGATGTCGGACAGTACGGCGACTCGCTGCGTCACGGCGCTCATGGCGGAGACGGTAACGGCGCCGGGCGCGGCCCGTGGCCGGTTCACTCAGCGCGAAGCCCCGCGCCGTCCCGGCCGCCGAAGCCGGCCGCGCGGCCGTCCCCGGCCCCGGCGGTGCGCCCCAGGGTCTCCAGTGGAACGCGCCGCCCTCGCCCGCACCCGGCCGCAGCGGACCGGGAGCGCGTTCCACGATTCCCCGACGAGAGCGGATGTCCGGACTCGACCGGAGCGAGTCGCTGAACCTTCTCGTATCCGGTTTGTCTCCGACCGGACTTCAGCCGGCGGTCGAAGACATCGCCCGGCACCGGCGGCATCTCCGTCAGCGTCGCCGGGTGAGTGCCCTGGCCCGCAGTCCGCACCGGGAAACGGCGCGAGCACCCTCCTCGCACCCCCACGGTGGGCCACAGGGGTGAACCGCGAGGCCCGGGCCGTGTGCCCCGGCCCGGGGCCGCCGGCCGCCCGCGTCAGCCGCGTCAGATGCCGAGCTTGGCCGCGTACGCCTTGGCGACGGCGTCCTTGTCGCCCTCCGTCTCCACGCGCGCCTGCTCCTGGCGGCCGTAGAGGAAGAGCAGCAGCTCACCCGGTTCGCCGGTGACGGTGACCACCGGCGTGCCGCGGTGGGCCACGGCCGTGCGGCCGTCCGGGCGGCGCAGCACCAGGCCGACCGGCGACTTGCGGCCCATCATCCGGGCCGCCTTCTCGATACGGGACCACAGGGCGTCGGCCAGGACCGGGTCCAGCTCGCGCGGCGTCCAGTCCGGCTGGGCGCGGCGGATGTCCTCGGCGTGCACATAGAACTCGACGGTGTTGGCGGCCTCGTCGATCTGCTTCAGGGTGAACGGCGACATCCGGGGCGGGCCGGTGCGGATGAGCTGGATCAGCTCCTCGTACGGCTTGGCGCCGAACTCGGCCTGCACCCGGTCCAGTCGCGCCGCGAGCGGCTTGACGAACATGCCCGCGGCCGCGTCGGGACGCCGCTCGCGCACCACGAGGTGCACGGCGAGGTCGCGGGTGGTCCAGTCGCCGCACAGGGTCGGGGCCCCCGGGCCCGCGTTCTCCAACAGATCGGCCAGGAGCAGACGTTCACGCTTCGCATGGGTCGACATACCGCCACCCTACGACCGCGCCGGGGGAGCGGCCACGATGCCGCGCTGTGTTCGGGGGACAGTGGGGGAGAACCCCGAGCGAGGTCGGGGGCGGTCTCGGGGGCGGACCGGCCCGGGCCCCGGGACGGGTCGGCCGCGTGTCCCGTGCCCCCGCGCCGCCCCGGCCGTGCGGCGGATTTCCCGGTGCCCCGGACGTGGCGGCACAATGGCGCCCATGTCCAGCGACTCCCGTGACTCCGGCGACCGCGCCGCCGCCCCCGCCGGCTCCTCCGGCCTCGACCCCGCCGTCGCCGCGCGGCTCAAGCGGAACGCCGAAGGGCTCGTCCCGGCCATCGCGCAGCAGTACGACACCGGCGAGGTGCTGATGCTGGGCTGGATGGACGACGAGGCCCTGCACCGGACCCTCACCACGGGCCGCTGCACCTACTGGAGCCGCAGCCGCGGCGAGTACTGGGCGAAGGGCGACACCTCGGGCCACGTCCAGCACGTCAAGTCCGTGGCGCTCGACTGCGACGGCGACACCGTGCTCGTCAAGGTCGACCAGGTGGGTGCCGCCTGCCACACCGGCGACCGCACCTGCTTCGACGCCGACGAACTGCCGCTCGGCCCGGCGGCCTCCGCCTGACCGGCCGTCCCATCCGGCCGTTACGTCCGGCTGTCTTCGGTGGCCGCCCGGTCCCGCGAGCCCGGTGCCCGGCCCGGGACCGCACCCGGCGGGGCCGGCGTGGAGGGCCCGCCGTGGGGACGGCGGCCGCGGCCGCATGCTGGAACGGCCCCGGCCGGGTCCGCCCGGCCCACTAGGATCCGGGCCCATGAGCACCGGTGCCGCCACGATGGATCTCACCACCTTCCGCAAGCTGGCGGCCGACCGCCGCGTCATCCCCGTCAGCCGCAGGCTGCTCGCCGACGGGGACACCCCGGTCGGCCTGTACCGCAAGCTGGCGGCGGAACGCCCCGGCACGTTCCTGCTGGAGTCCGCGGAGAACGGCCGCTCCTGGTCGCGCTACTCCTTCGTCGGCGTCCGCAGCGACGCCACCCTCACCGTCCGCGACGGCGAGGCGCACTGGCTCGGCACGCCGCCCGTCGGCGTCCCCACCGGCGGCGATCCGCTGGAGGCCCTGCGCACCACCGTCGACACCCTGCACACCCCCCGCGACCTCGGCGATCTCCTCGGCCTGCCGCCGTTCACCGGCGGCATGGTCGGCTACCTCGGCTACGACATCGTCCGCCGCCTGGAGAAGGTCGGCGACAGCACCCGTGACGACCTCGGGCTCCCCGAGCTCACCATGCTGCTCACCTCCGACCTCGCCGTGCTCGACCACTGGGACGGCACCGTCCTGCTCATCGCCAACGCGATCAACCACAACGACCTCGACACGGGCGTCGACGAGGCCTACGCGGACGCCGTCGCCCGCCTCGACGCGATGACCGCCGACCTCGCCCGGCCCCTCCCCGGCGGCGCCGCCGTCGTGCCGCCCTCCGAACTGCCCGAGTTCACCCAGCGCTGGGGCGGCGCCGCGTACCAGGAGGCCGTGGAGGACATCAAGGAGCGCATCCGGGCCGGGGAGGCGTTCCAGGTCGTCCCGTCCCAGCGGTTCGAGACGCCCTGCCCGGCCTCCGCCCTGGACGTCTACCGGGTGCTGCGCGCCACCAACCCCAGCCCGTACATGTACCTCCTCCGGTTCGACGGCTTCGACGTCGTCGGCTCCAGCCCCGAGGCGCTGGTCAAGGTCGAGGACGGGCGCGCCATGCTGCACCCCATCGCGGGCACCCGGCCGCGCGGCGCCACCCCGCAGCAGGACGCCGCGCTCGCCGAGGAACTGCTGGCCGACCCCAAGGAGCGCGCCGAGCACCTGATGCTCGTCGACCTCGGACGCAACGACCTAGGCCGGGTCTGCGAGCCGGGCAGTGTCGAGGTCGTGGACTTCATGTCGGTGGAGCGGTACAGCCACGTGATGCACATCGTGTCCACCGTCACCGGCCGCATCGCCGAGGGCCGGACGGCCTTCGACGTGCTCACCGCCTGCTTCCCGGCCGGCACGCTCTCGGGCGCCCCCAAGCCCCGCGCCCTCCAGATCATCGAGGAGCTGGAGCCCACCCGGCGGGGCCTGTACGGGGGCTGCGTCGGCTACCTCGACTTCGCGGGCGACTCCGACACCGCGATCGCCATCCGCACGGCGCTGCTGCGCGACGGCACCGCGTATGTGCAGGCCGGGGCGGGGGTCGTGGCCGACTCCGACCCGGTCTCCGAGGACACGGAGTGCCGCAACAAGGCGGCGGCGGTGCTGCGCGCGGTCCGGATGGCCTCCGGGCTGCGGTAGGGCCGGGCCGCGGCGGGCCGTTTCCGGGCCCCGCCCGGGCTCCGCCCAGCCGCCCGCACCGGGGCGGGGCGCCCTTCGCCGGGCGGTACTCCGGCGCCCCAAAGGGCACTTGGTCCTCCACCGGGGGGCAGCCGGACGACGCGGGGATCCCCGGAGGCGTCACGGGGCAGTCCCTGCGAGTTGCTCATCCCCGGCCCTCCCGCACCCACCTCGGAAGCCGCGTACTGCCACGGGACGAGTGCCGCCTCGGGTCCCGTACCGCCCCGTGTCCCATACCCCCCGTGACCCGTGCCGTACCGGGTGCCCCACCGCCCCGGGTTCGGGCGGCGGGGCGGTACGGGTCATAGTGGAAACGTGAGTCCCGTACCCGAGCCGCGCAGTCATCCCGAACCCGAGCACAGCGAAGCCGAGCACAGCGAACCCGGACACAGCGAACCCGGACCCGGCGAACCCGGGCGTCCCACATCCGGCTCGCACCGGACCGGGCCCGAGCCGGCGCCCGATCCGGCGGCCGGGCCCGCCGCCGGCACCGGCCGTCGCAGCCTCGCCGCCGCGCTCGCCCTCGGCGCCGCGGGCGCGGCCCTCGCCCTGGTCGCCGGAGGACAGACCTGGTCCGAGGCCACGACCACCGCCGCCCAGGGGGCGCTGCGGGTCAGTGCCGAAGGCCGGGACGTGACGGGGGCGCCCGCCGCGCTGGCCATCGTCGGACTCGCCGCGCTGGTCGCCGTGTTCGCCGTACGCCGCGCGGGCCGCACCGCCGTCGCCGCGCTGCTGGCGCTCAGCGGGGCGGGCACCGCCGTCGGCTCCCTCCTCGGCCGCGCCGACACCGGGGCCCTGGAGGCGGAGGCGGCCCGGGTCACCGGCCTGGTCGGCGCCGGTGTGGAGAACGTCACGCACACCGTCTGGCCGCTGGCCTCCACCGCGGCCGGGCTGCTCCTGCTGCTCGCGGGGCTGATCGCCCTGCGTCACGGACGCCGCTGGCCCGCTATGTCGGGACGGTACGAGCGTCCGGCCGGTGGGGTGCGCCAGGGCGCCGCCGCGCCCGACCCGGAGCGCCCCGACGAGATGTGGCGCGCCCTCGACCGGGGCGAGGACCCGACCCGCGACCGCTGAAGCCACCGCCCTCGCCGGCCCGGGACCGCATCCGGGCCATACCCGGGCCGCCCCGGTGGCCCGCGCCCTCGCGACGCTCCGGGACGGCACCCCGGCGCGACGGCGTCACAGCCCGTCGGGAAGAATGGACGGCGAGCGTTCACCGCGCCCGAGCCAGGCGCACACAGAGCAACGAGGAGAACTCATGGCGGGCACCGACCACGGACACACCCCGGCCGCCTGGACCGGCGTCATCATCGCCTTCATCGGTTTCTGCGTGGCCAGCGCCTTCACCGTGATGGCCAGCCCCGTGGGCTTCTGGGTGGGTATCGCCATCGTCTTCCTGGGCGGCATCGTCGGCTGGATGATGAAGAAGGCCGGCATGGGCCAGGACGCCTCGCGCGAGCCGCAGAAGCGGCAGCAGCCGCAGCACTGACCCGACCGGTCCGCGGGTGGCGCACGGCGCCCCCCCGCGAGCCGGGGCGAGACCGTGAAGGCGCGGCCCCGTGGCCCGTACGGCCGTATGGACGGCGTACGAGGGCCCGGGGCTGCGCCTTTCCGCGTCCGCGGCGAGACTCGGCTTCGTGAGCGACCAACCCGCACACCCCGCACCGCGCCGGGCCCGGGCCGTGCCCCCGCCCGGGGCCGCGGCCCCGGCTTCGCCCGTGCCTCCGGACTCGGCCCGGGACATCTGTCCGGCCACGCCCGCGGCTTCGCGCCCGGGTCCGCCCGTGCACCGGCCCGGGGCCGCGGCCCCGTGTCCGGGTCCGCCCGCGGCTCTGCCCGGGCGTCCGGATTCCCCCGCCGCCTCGGCCGGGCGCCGGGCTCGGTCCGTGCCCGTGTCCCCCGCCCTTTCCGCTCCGCGCCGGTTTCCGCTGCCCCGTCCGAGCATCCGGTGACGGGCCGCACCTCGGCTCCGGGTCCGCCGACGGGCACTGCCGTGTCCGGCCCGGCTGCGCCACCCGGTGGCGGCCGTCACCCGGCCGGCCGTGCCGGGCGGCTTCTTCCGTTCCGCCCGAGGGCTCTGGCCGCGCCCTTGGGGGCGCTCGCCGCCGGTGCGGCCGCTCTCGGCTGGGTCGGGGCCGTGGATCCGGGCGTGCCGGGGCGCTACCCGGTGTGCCCGCTGTTCCACGCGACCGGCCTTCTGTGCCCCGGCTGCGGCGGTCTGCGCGGTGTCCACGCCCTCGCGCAAGGCGATCCGGCCGCCGCGTTCGGCGCCAACGCGCTGGCCGTGCTGGCCGTGGCAGCGGCGGCTGTCGTTTGGGGGATCTGGGCCGTACGAGCTCTGCGCGCCGCCGCTGGGCCCGTGCGCGCCGCCGGGCCCACCCGGGCTGCCGGGGCCACGCCGAGCGGGAGTGCCGGACCGAGCGGGCGTTCCGCATGGGGCACGACCCCCGTGAGCCCCGCCGGCCCCATGGACTCCGCGGATCCAACGACTCCGGCGGCCCCGCGGCGTACCGCGCGTACCGTGCGAACCGCGCGGAGCCGGCTGCCGTGGTGGGCCGCCGGGGCGCTCGTCACGGGCTTTACGGTTGTCCGGAACCTGCCGTTCGGCGCGGGCCTGGCACCGTGAGAACCGGAACCGGTAGCACCGGGTTTGTCCACGTGTCGGGACCCCGGGCGCCCGGATGTGAAGGGTGTGCGCCCGGCCGGATACCATCGCAGAGTCTCGCGCAGTCGCGGGCGGGGCGGTGCCCGGCGGGCACCGGACGGCCGCGATCGCTCCACCACCGTCCCGGAAGGGGGCCGCTCCCGTGAGTGTGCTCGACGAGATCATCGAGGGAGTCCGTGCCGACCTCGCGGAGCGGCAGGCGCGCGTGAGCCTCGACGAGCTCAAGGAGCGGGCGGCCGGGGCCCCTCCGGCCAAGGACGGGGCCGCGGCGCTCCGCGGTGACAGCGTCAAGGTGATCTGCGAGGTCAAGCGCTCCAGCCCGTCCAAGGGCGCGCTCGCCGCGATCGCCGACCCGGCCGGGCTCGCCGCCGACTACGAGGCGGGCGGCGCGGCCGTCATCAGCGTGCTGACCGAGGAGCGGAAGTTCGGCGGCTCGCTCGCGGATCTGGAGGCCGTCCGCGCCCGGGTCGACATTCCCGTGCTGCGCAAGGACTTCATCGTCACCTCCTACCAGCTGTGGGAGGCCCGTGCCCACGGCGCCGACCTCGCCCTGCTCATCGTCGCGGCCCTGGACCAGCCGGCCCTGGTGTCGCTCATCGAGCGCGCCGAGTCGATCGGTCTGACGCCGCTCGTCGAGGTGCACGACGAGGAGGAGGTCGAGCGGGCCGTCGTCGCCGGGGCCCGCGTCATCGGCGTCAACGCGCGGAACCTCAAGACGCTGGAAGTGGACCGGTCCAACTTCGGCCGGATCGCCCCGGTCATCCCGGACCACGTCGTCAAGATCGCGGAATCGGGCGTGCGCGGACCGCACGACCTGATCGCGTATGCCAACGAGGGCGCGGACGCCGTGCTCGTCGGGGAGTCGCTGGTCACCGGCCGTGACCCGAAGACGGCGGTGTCCGACCTCGTGGCGGCCGGCGCGCACCCGGCCCTGCGGCACGGGCGCGGCTGAGGAGCCCCGATGACCCGTTCCCCGTACGCACGGCTCGCCCGCGGCTGCCGGCCGCGGGGCTGCCGCGCGCCCGCGCGGCGGGTGCGGGGGCGGCGGGTGCGGTACCACATCGGCAGTGAGCCGGGGCAGATCAACGGCATGCGATGGCGTGCCGCGGCCACGCGTACGCCCGCCGGCGCGGTCTGACACCGCCCGGCGCCGCCCGCTCTTGAGCGGACCGCCCCCGGGTTGGCTGCCCTCCCGGTCTCTCCCGCCCATCGCTCGGCTTCCGGACCCGACACCCGGGGCCCGCGCTGCCGGGCATTCGGCCGGCACCCGGCGGCCGGGGCCCGGACACCGAGCCCCGGAGCCGCGGAGAGGGTCTGGACCGGTCCGGATCGGTGCCTGTCCCGGGAGTATCCGGACCCGGGAGCGGCTCCGGCCACGGTTTGCCGGAACGATCCGAGTCGGAACCCGGCTTCCGGACCGTTCGGTCCCGGAGACCGGCTCGGCTCCGTTCTCCGGGCCGTGGTCCCGAGCCGGACCCGGCCGGACCGGGGACAACCGAGTGCTCGGGGGTGCCGGGAACAGGCCGGTGCCCGGAGTCCCGGGTCATCCCGGTTCCCCCGGACCCGGACCCGGACCCGCGACCTCGGCAGCGGCGTGCGATGGCGTGCGGCGCCGGATACCCGGCCGCTGCTCACCGTCCCGTCCGCGCCTGCGGCCCCGGGCCGGGGAGCCGGAACCGGGCGGCGGTGCCGCCCCCGGCCGGGCGTACGCGAGCCTTCCCCGCGGAGCGTTCCCTTCCACCACTGTCACCACCCACCAGCCGGGGCCCCGCGCCCCGTCACGAGGAGTACCGCAGATGTCCTCCGATTTCTTCATTCCGGACCCCGAGGGTCTGGTCCCCAGCCCCGAGGGCTACTTCGGCGCGTTCGGCGGCAAGTTCATCCCCGAGGCGCTGGTCGCCGCCGTCGACGAGGTGGCCGCCGAGTACGCCAAGGCCAAGGCCGACCCCGCCTTCGCCGCCGAGCTGGACGAACTGCTCGTCAACTACACCGGCCGCCCCAGCGCCCTGACCGAGGTCCGGCGGTTCGCCGAACACGCCGGTGGCGCCCGGGTCTTCCTCAAGCGGGAGGACCTCAACCACACCGGCTCCCACAAGATCAACAACGTGCTGGGGCAGGCGCTGCTGACCCGCCGCATGGGCAAGACCCGCGTCATCGCCGAGACCGGCGCCGGTCAGCACGGGGTCGCGACGGCCACCGCCTGCGCCCTCTTCGGCCTCGAATGCACCATCTACATGGGCGAGGTCGACACCAAGCGGCAGGCGCTCAACGTGGCGCGGATGCGGATGCTCGGCGCCGAGGTCATCGCCGTCAAGTCCGGCAGCCGCACCCTGAAGGACGCCATCAACGAGGCGTTCCGCGACTGGGTCGCCAACGTCGACCGCACCCACTACCTCTTCGGCACGGTGGCCGGGCCCCACCCGTTCCCCGCCCTGGTCCGCGACTTCCACCGGGTGATCGGCGTCGAGGCGCGCCGGCAGATCCTGGAGCGCGCCGGCCGGCTGCCGGACGCGGTCGCGGCGTGCGTGGGCGGCGGCTCCAACGCCATCGGCCTGTTCCACGCGTTCATCCCCGACGCGTCCGTCCGGCTCGTCGGCTTCGAGCCCGGCGGGCACGGCGTGGAGACCGGCGAGCACGCGGCGACCCTCACCGAGGGCACCTCCGGCATCCTGCACGGCTCCCGCAGCTACGTCCTCCAGGACGAGGACGGCCAGATCACCGAGCCGTACTCGATCTCCGCCGGGCTCGACTACCCGGGCGTCGGCCCCGAGCACGCCTACCTCAAGGACACCGGCCGCGCCGAGTACCGCGCGGTCACCGACGACGAGGCGATGCAGGCGCTGCGGCTGCTGTCGGAGACCGAGGGCATCATCCCGGCCATCGAGAGCGCGCACGCGCTGGCCGGCGCCCTCGTCCTCGGCCGCGAGCTGGGCCCGGACGGGCTGGTGCTGGTCAATCTCTCCGGCCGCGGCGACAAGGACATGGAGACCGCCGCGCGCTACTTCAAGCTGTACGACCCGAGCGACGAGATCGAGGCCGAGTGATGGCGGGCAACCTGGAACTCCTGGAATCCGTCCTGGCCAAGGCCAAGGGGGAGGGCCGGGCCGCGCTGGTCGGCTATCTGCCCGCCGGTTTCCCGACCGTGGACGGCGGGGTGCGGGCCGTCACGGCGATGGTCGAGGGCGGCTGCGACGTGGTCGAGGTCGGGCTGCCGCACAGCGACCCGGTGCTGGACGGGCCGGTCATCCAGACCGCCGACGACATCGCGCTGCGCGCCGGGCTGCGGATCACGGACGTGATCCGCACGGTCGCCGAGGTGCACGCGGCGACCGGGGCCCCGGTGCTCTGCATGACGTACTGGAACCCGGTCGACCGGTACGGCGTGGAGCGGTTCGCCGCCGATCTGGCCGAGGCCGGGGGAGCGGGCTGCATCCTGCCCGACCTCCCCGTCGAGGAGTCCGCGGTGTGGCGCGCGGCCGCCGCGAAGCACGGCCTGGCCACGGTCTTCGTGGTCGCGCCGAGCAGCCGGGACGAGCGGCTGGCGAAGATCACGGCGGCCGGCAGCGGCTTCGTCTACGCGGCCTCGCTGATGGGCGTCACCGGCACCCGTGAGTCCGTGGGCGAGCAGGCCCAGGACCTGGTGCGCCGCACCCGGGCCACCACGGAGCTGCCCGTCTGCGTCGGCCTCGGGGTCTCCAACCCGGAGCAGGCGGCCGAGGTCGCGGCGTTCGCCGACGGCGTGATCGTCGGCTCGGCCTTCGTCAAACGGCTGCTGGACGCCCCGGACCTGGAGACCGGGCTCGCCGAAGTCCGCCTCCTGGCGGGGGAGTTGGCGAAGGGCGTGAGCCGCGGGGCCTGACCGCCCGGACCGCGGCGGCGGTACGGCGGGGGAGCGGTGCGGCACCCGGGGGCGGTACGGCCCGGGAGCCGCACGGCCCGCGAGGGGCGCAGCGGCGCGGCGGGGGAGCGGAACGGGGAGGCGGCACACGCGCCTCCCCGTTCCGCTGTCGCGGCTCTCGGCGCTGTCGGCCCGCTGCTCTACGCTGGCCTCACCCCCCACACCCCCTCCCGGCCGGTTCGCCGCGCGCCCCGGCCGTACGCCCCCGTGCGCCGACCCGAGGAGATGTGAGGACCGTGACCGCAGAGTCGCCGGCCGCCGGCCGAGCCGCGGACGAGCCCGGGCTGTCCGCGATATCCGAGGAGGAGTGGGCGCGGTTCGCCGCGGGGAGCGCCGGGCCCGGGTGGCCGCAGGCGCGCGGGCAGCGCTGGTGGGGGGTGGCGGCCGGCCTGGTCTTCGTCGTCCTGCTGGTCGCGGTGGTGGCCGACCAGGCCCGGGCCCTCTCCTGACGCCGTTCCCGGCCCTCCGCCACCGGCTGCGGAGTTCCCCGGCCCCCGGGTGGGGTGCCTCACGCCGCGCAACAGGAAGGTCCGCACAGCGGTGTGCGGACACCCCTCCGCTCCAGCGATCGCTCCAGCGATGCTCCCGCACCGCCCCGGAGTGCGGAGGAGAAAGCCCCGGCACGTGCACCGGGCACCGGCGCCGCGCGCCGCGATGACGGAACAGCCCAGGGTGCATCCCGCGACCGCCCGGCGAGGGCCGTCCACGGAGGGCGGCGGCGCGGCGCCCCGCCGGGCGCGGCCCCGTTACGGAGCCGTTGCCGGGCTGGTTGCCCGGCACCCCGCCCGGCACGGTAGCGTCGGGACCGCCATGGACCTCGCATACATTCCCAGCCCGTCGACCGGCGTGATCGAACTCGGTCCGATCCCGCTGCGCGGCTACGCGTTCAGCATCCTCATCGGCGTCTTCGCCGCCGTCTGGATCGGAGGCCGGCGCTGGGTCGCCCGCGGCGGCCTGCCCGGCACGGTGGCCGACATCGCCGTCTGGGCCGTGCCGTTCGGTCTGGTCGGCGGCCGTCTTTACCACATCTTCACCACGTACGAGCCGTACTTCGGTGAGAACGGCAACTGGGTCGACGCCTTCAAGATCTGGGAGGGCGGGCTCGGCATCTGGGGCGCCATCGCCCTCGGTGCCGTCGGCGCGTGGATCGGCGCCCGGCGCCGCGGCGTCCCGCTCCCGGCCTACGCGGACGCCGTCGCGCCCGGCATCGCCATCGCCCAGGCCATCGGCCGCTGGGGCAACTGGTTCAACCAGGAGCTGTACGGCAAGGCCACCGATCTGCCCTGGGCCCTGAAGATCGACAAGGGTCCCGAGCCCGGGCTCTACCACCCCACGTTCCTCTACGAATCGCTGTGGTGCGTCGGCGTGGCGCTGCTCGTGATCTGGGCCGACCGCCGCTTCAAGCTCGGCCACGGCCGGGCCTTCGCGCTGTACGTCGCCGCGTACACCGTGGGCCGCGGCTGGATCGAGTACCTGCGGATCGACGAGGCGAACTACGTGCTCGGGCTGCGCTTCAACGTCTGGACCTCGATGGTCGTCTTCCTCGGGGCGGTCACCTACATGATCGTCTCCTCCCGGCTGCGTCCCGGCCGGGAGACGGTGGTCGAACCGGCGGCGGAGGAGGCCCGCGCGGCGGAGGCCGCGGGCGCCGCCCGCGACGGCGAGACGGACGAGACGACGGACGGCGAGGCGGACGGCGAGGTCGGCGAGGAGCCCGGGAAGGGCGGCGGGCCCGAGAAGGACGCCAAGGACGCCAAGGCCGCCGAGGACCCCAAGGCGGTCGAGGACGCCGGGCCGGCCGGCGGTGCAAAGCGCGAGGGCCCGGGTGACGGCGACGGCACCGCCGGCTCCGAGACCGGCGCCGCCAAGAAGCTCTGAGACGGAGATCACGGACCCACCGAGACGGCGGCGGACCCTTCCGGGGGTCCGCCGCCGTCCGGCTGTCCGCACCGCCCCGAGACGGCCCGCACCCCGGCCCCGGAAACCGCCCACAGCACCCGCCCCCGCACCCGCCCTCCAAGAAAACCGCAGGTCAGGCAGGTAAGTTCGGCCTTCCTTGCTGGCGCCGCCGATGGCATCGCGCGTACCGTCGAGGCCAGGGGGAGCCGCCGGGCTGTCCCGGGGAAGGGAGCACCACACCGATGGCCAGCAGCAGCGCAGCCGCCGACAACCTCGCCGAGAACGCCACCGAGAGTGTCACCGAGGACAAGCCGCACGACGCGCACCGGGACAACCACACCCACCGCGACGTCAACGGCGGCTGGCTGCGCCCCGCGGTCTTCGGCGCGATGGACGGCCTGGTGTCGAACCTGGCGCTGATCACGGGTGTCGCGGGCAGCAACGTCGCCTCGCAGACCATCGTGATCACCGGGCTGGCCGGTCTCGCCGCCGGAGCCTTCTCCATGGCCGCCGGCGAGTACACCTCCGTCGCCTCGCAGCGCGAGCTGGTCCTGGCCGAACTGGAGGTCGAGCGCGAGGAGATCCGGACCAACCCGGCGGAGGAGGAGCGGGAGCTGGCGGCGCTGTACGTCTCGCGCGGCGTGGAGCCGGAGCTGGCCCGCCAGGTCGCCGAGCAGCTCTCCCGCGACCCCGAGCTGGCCCTGGAGATCCACGTCCGGGAGGAGCTCGGCGTCGACCCCGGCGACCTGCCCTCGCCGGCGGTCGCCGCCGTCTCGTCCTTCGGGGCCTTCGCCGTGGGCGCCATCCTGCCGGTGCTGCCGTACCTGCTGGGCACGGAGCGGCTGTGGCCGGCGGTGCTGGTCGCTTTGGCCGGGCTGTTCCTCTGCGGCGGTCTGGTGGCGAGAGTCACGGCGCGCTCGTGGTGGTACAGCGGCTTCCGGCAGCTCATACTCGGTGGTGCGGCCGCCGCGGTGACGTACGGCCTCGGCTCTCTCATCGGAACAGCCGTAAGCTAGGATCACCGGCCGCGCGCCCGCCGCGCCGGCCGGCCTCCGGGCCGGGAAAATCTTGTTACTCGCGGGTTTCGACCGGCGTCCGGCTGGGCATGAGCCGGAAGCGCTACGGGCAGTGCCGCCCGTCCGGCGCCGGAGAAGACCAGGGCGGGCCGCTCCAGTCACTCCCCCCACCACCGCTCTGAACTGGTGGTGTCCGCATGATGGAACGCCGTTTTCGCGTTGCGGGACAGCCGCCATCATGTAACCTGCACGAAATTCGCAGAGGGCCAACGTCGTCCCTCGGCACTGACACTGCCACGACGACGACGGGAGAGCCGATGCGCACGCCGCGCCTGCTGTCCGAGCACCCCGCGCCCAGCGGTGGGAACACCGCCTGGTCGCCCCTGGCCGGGCGCCCCGACCCGCAGGGCATGTACGACCCGCGCAACGAGCACGACGCCTGCGGCGTCGGCTTCGTGGCCACCCTCACCGGTGAGGCGAGCCACGCCATGGTCGAGCAGGCCCTCACCGTGCTGCGCAATCTGGAGCACCGCGGAGCCACCGGATCCGAGCCCGACTCCGGCGACGGCGCGGGCATCCTGCTCCAGATCCCGGACGCCTTCTTCCGGAACACCGTCTCCTTCGAGCTCCCCGAGGCCGGCGCCTACGCCGTCGGCATCGCCTTCCTCCCCGCCGGTGACGGCGAGGCCGCCGGCCGCGTCGAGGCCATCGCCGCCGAGGAGGGCCTGACCGTCCTCGGCTGGCGCGAGGTGCCCGTCGCCCCGCAGATGCTCGGCGCCGGCGCCCGCGCCACCATGCCGGACTTCGCCCAGCTCTTCGTGGCCGACGGCGAGAACACCGGCCTGGCGCTGGACCGCAAGGCGTTCCTGCTCCGCAAGCGCGCCGAGCGCGAGGCCGGGGTGTACTTCCCGTCCCTCTCCGCCCGCACGATCGTCTACAAGGGCATGCTCACCACCGGGCAGCTGGAGCCGTTCTTCCCGGACCTCTCCGACCGCTCCTTCGCCACCGCGATCGCGCTGGTCCACTCCCGCTTCTCCACCAACACCTTCCCGAGCTGGCCGCTCGCCCACCCGTACCGGTTCGTCGCGCACAACGGCGAGATCAACACCGTCAAGGGCAACCGCAACTGGATGCGGGCGCGCGAGTCGCAGCTCGCCAGCGACCTGTTCGGCGAGAAGGCCGCCGAGCGCGTCTTCCCCGTCTGCACCCCGGACGCCTCCGACTCCGCGTCCTTCGACGAGGTTCTGGAGCTGCTGCACCTCGGCGGCCGTTCGCTGCCGCACAGCGTGCTGATGATGATCCCGGAGGCGTGGGAGAACCACACCTCGATGGACCCGGCCCGCCGGGCGTTCTACCAGTACCACGCGACGATGATGGAGCCCTGGGACGGCCCCGCCTGCGTCACCTTCACCGACGGCACCCAGGTCGGCGCCGTTCTCGACCGCAACGGCCTGCGCCCGGGCCGGTACTGGGTCACCGACGACGGCCTCGTCGTGCTCTCCTCCGAGGTCGGCGTCGTCGACGTCGACCCGGCCAAGGTCGTCCGCAAGGGCCGCCTCCAGCCCGGCCGGATGTTCCTCGTGGACACCGCCGAGCACCGCATCATCGAGGACGACGAGATCAAGGCCGAACTCGCCGCCGAACAGCCGTACCAGGAGTGGCTGGAGACCGGCCTGATCGACCTGGCCGACCTGCCGGAGCGCGAGCACGTCGCCCACACCCACGCCTCCGTCATCCGCCGCCAGCAGACCTTCGGCTACACCGAGGAGGAGCTGCGCATCCTCCTCGCGCCGATGGCCAGGACCGGCGCCGAGCCCATCGGCTCCATGGGCACCGACTCGCCCATCGCCGCGCTCTCCGACCGGCCCCGGCTGATCTTCGACTACTTCACCCAGCTGTTCGCGCAGGTCACCAACCCGCCGCTGGACGCCATCCGCGAGGAGCTCGTCACCTCCCTGATCTCCTCCCTCGGCCCGCAGGGCAACCTGCTGGAGCCGACCGCCGCGTCCTGCCGCAGCGTGACCCTGCCGTTCCCGGTGATCGACAACGACGAGCTGGCCAAGCTCGTCCACATCAACGCCGACGGCGACCTGCCCGGCTTCAAGGCCGTCACCCTCTCCGGCCTCTACCGGGTGAACGGCGGCGGCGAGGCGCTGGCCGCGCGGATCGACGAGATCTGCGCCGAGGCCGCCTCCGCCATCGAGGACGGCGCCCGGCTGATCGTCCTCTCCGACCGGCACTCCGACGCCGAGCACGCGCCGATCCCCTCGCTGCTGCTCACCTCCGCCGTCCACCACCACCTCATCCGCACCAAGCAGCGCACCCAGGTGGGCCTGCTGGTCGAGGCCGGCGACGTCCGCGAGGTCCACCACGTCGCCCTGCTCATCGGCTACGGCGCCGCCGCCGTCAACCCGTACCTGGCGATGGAGTCGGTCGAGGACCTGGTCCGCGCCGGCACCTTCCTGCCCGGTGTCGAACCCGAGACGGCCATCCGCAACCTGATCAAGGCGCTCGGCAAGGGCGTCCTCAAGGTCATGTCCAAGATGGGCATCTCCACCGTCGCCTCCTACCGCGGCGCGCAGGTCTTCGAGGCCGTCGGCCTCGACGAGGCCTTCGTCGAGAAGTACTTCCACGGCACCACCACCAAGATCGGCGGCGCCGACCTGGACGTGATCGCCCAGGAGGTCGCCGCCCGGCACGCCAAGGCGTACCCGGCCTCCGGCATCGCCGCGGCCCACCGCGCCCTCGACATCGGCGGCGAGTACCAGTGGCGCCGCGAGGGCGAGCCGCACCTCTTCGACCCGGAGACCGTCTTCCGGCTGCAGCACTCCACCCGCACCCGCCGCTACGACATCTTCAAGCAGTACACCCGGCGGGTCGACGAGCAGTCCGAGCGGCTGATGACGCTCCGCGGCCTGTTCTCCTTCAAGTCCGGCCGCCCCTCGATCCCGATCGACGAGGTCGAGCCCGTCTCGGAGATCGTCAAGCGCTTCTCCACCGGCGCCATGTCGTACGGCTCCATCTCCCAGGAGGCGCACGAGACCCTCGCCATCGCCATGAACCAGCTCGGCGGCAAGTCCAACACCGGCGAGGGCGGCGAGGACCCGGACCGCCTCCACGACCCGGCCCGCCGCTCCTCGATCAAGCAGGTCGCCTCCGGCCGCTTCGGCGTCACCAGCGAATACCTCGTCAACGCCGACGACATCCAGATCAAGATGGCCCAGGGCGCCAAGCCCGGCGAGGGCGGCCAGCTGCCCGGCCACAAGGTCTACCCGTGGGTGGCCAAGACCCGGCACTCCACCCCCGGCGTCGGCCTGATCTCCCCGCCGCCGCACCACGACATCTACTCCATCGAGGACCTCGCCCAGCTCATCCACGACCTGAAGAACGCCAACCCCCAGGCGCGCATTCACGTCAAGCTGGTCTCCGAGGTCGGCGTCGGCACCGTCGCCGCCGGCGTCTCCAAGGCGCACGCCGACGTCGTGCTGATCTCCGGCCACGACGGCGGCACCGGCGCCTCGCCGCTCACCTCCCTCAAGCACGCGGGCGGCCCCTGGGAGCTCGGCCTCGCCGAGACCCAGCAGACCCTGCTGCTCAACGGGCTCCGCGACCGCATCGTCGTGCAGACCGACGGCCAGCTGAAGACCGGCCGCGACGTCGTCATCGCCGCGCTCCTCGGCGCCGAGGAGTTCGGCTTCGCCACCGCGCCGCTCGTCGTCTCCGGCTGCGTCATGATGCGCGTCTGCCACCTGGACACCTGCCCCGTCGGCATCGCCACCCAGAACCCGGTGCTGCGCGAGCGGTTCAGCGGCAAGGCCGAATACATCGTCAACTACTTCCAGTTCATCGCCGAGGAGGTCCGCGAGCTCCTCGCCGAGCTGGGCTTCCGCACCCTGGAAGAAGCCGTCGGCCACGCCGAACTGCTCGACACCTCCCGGGCCGTCGGCCACTGGAAGGCGCAGGGCCTCGACCTGGAGCCGCTGCTCCACGTCCCGGACCTGCCGGCCGGCGCCGCCCGGCACCAGGTGACCGAGCAGGACCACGGCCTGGGCAAGGCCCTCGACAACGAGCTGGTCAAGCTCGCGTCCGACGCCCTCAACGCACCGAGCGCCGAGGAGGCCCAGCCGGTCCGGGCGCGGATCGCGATCCGCAACATCAACCGGACCGTCGGCACCATGCTCGGCCACGAGGTGACCAAGAAGTTCGGCGGCGCCGGACTGCCGGACGACACCATCGACATCACCTTCACCGGCTCCGCGGGCCAGTCCTTCGGCGCCTTCGTGCCGCGCGGCGTCACCCTGCGGCTGGAGGGCGACGCCAACGACTACGTCGGCAAGGGCCTCTCCGGCGGCCGGCTCGTCGTCCGCCCGGACCGCGGCGCCGACCACCTCGCCGAGTACTCCACCATCGCGGGCAACACCATCGCCTACGGTGCGACCAGCGGCGAGATCTTCCTCCGCGGCCGGGTCGGCGAGCGCTTCTGCGTCCGCAACTCCGGCGCCACGGTCGTCTCGGAGGGCGTGGGCGACCACGGCTGCGAGTACATGACCGGCGGCCACGCGGTCGTCCTCGGCGAGACCGGGCGCAACTTCGCGGCCGGCATGTCCGGCGGCATCGCCTACGTCATCGACCTGGACAAGGACAACGTCAACCCGGACCTCGTCTCCGCCGTCGACGCGCTCGACGCCGACGACGCGCGCTGGCTGCACGACGTCGTGCGGCGCCACCACGAGGAGACCGGCTCCACCGTCGCCCGGGCCCTGCTCGACGACTGGGACGCGGCCCTGCCCCGCTTCGGCAAGGTCGTCCCCGCCACCTACAAGGCCGTGCTCGCCGCCAAGGACGCCGCCGAGCGAGCGGGACTCTCCGAGTCCGAGACCCACGAGAAGATGATGGAGGCGGCGATCAATGGCTGACCCGAAGGGCTTCCTCACCACGGGACGCGAAGTGGCGCAGACCCGCCCCGTCCCCGACCGCGTCAAGGACTGGAACGAGGTCTACGTTCCCGGCTCCCTGCTGCCGATCATCAGCAAGCAGGCGAGCCGCTGCATGGACTGCGGCATCCCGTTCTGCCACAACGGCTGCCCGCTCGGGAACCTCATCCCCGAGTGGAACGACTACGTCTACCGCGAGGACTGGACGGCGGCGAGCGAGCGGCTGCACGCCACCAACAACTTCCCGGAGTTCACCGGCAAGCTGTGCCCCGCGCCGTGCGAGGCCTCCTGCGTCCTCGGCATCAACCAGCCGCCGGTGACCATCAAGAACGTCGAGGTCACCATCGCCGAGCAGGCGTGGGAGCGCGGCGACGTCACCCCCCAGCCGCCGGAGCGGCTCTCCGGCAAGACCGTCGCCGTCATCGGCTCCGGCCCGGCCGGCCTGGCCGCCGCCCAGCAGCTCACCCGGGCCGGGCACACCGTCGCCGTCTTCGAGCGCGCCGACCGCATCGGCGGCCTGCTCCGCTACGGCATCCCCGAGTTCAAGATGGAGAAGCGCCACATCAACCGCCGCATCGAGCAGATGCGCGCGGAGGGCACCCGCTTCCGCACCGAGATGGAGATCGGCCGCGACATCAACGCGGCCAAGCTGCGCAAGCGGTACGACGCCGTCGTCATCGCCGTCGGCGCCACCACCGCCCGCGACCTGCCCGTTCCCGGGCGGGAGCTGAAGGGCGTCCACCAGGCGATGGAATACCTGCCGCTCGCCAACAAGGTGCAGGAGGGCGACCTCACCGTCTCCCCGATCAGCGCCGAGGGCAAGCACGTCGTCGTCATCGGCGGCGGCGACACCGGCGCCGACTGCGTCGGCACCGCTCACCGGCAGGGCGCGGCCTCCGTCACCCAGCTGGAGATCATGCCCCAGCCGGGCGAGGACCGGGCGCCGCACCAGCCCTGGCCGACCTTCCCGATGCTCTACAAGGTCACCTCCGCGCACGAGGAGGGCGGCGAGCGGGTCTACTCCGTCTCCACCACCCACTTCGAGGGCGACGAGGACGGCAACGTCCAGTGGCTGCACCTGATCGAGGTCGAGTTCAAGGACGGCAAGCTGGAGCAGAAGCCCGGCACCGAGCGGAAGATCCCCGCCCAGCTCGTCACCCTCGCCATGGGCTTCACCGGCACCGACCGGGAGAACGGCATGGTCGAGCAGTTCGGCCTGGAACTCGACGACCGCGGCAACATCGCCCGGGACGAGAACTACGCCACCAACGTCGACGGCGTGTTCGTCGCCGGTGACGCCGGGCGCGGCCAGTCGCTCATCGTCTGGGCCATCGCCGAGGGCCGCTCCGCGGCCCGCGGCGTGGACCGCTACCTGACCGGCGGCAGCTCCCTGCCCGCCCCGATCCGCCCGACGGACCGCGCGCTGACGGTCTGACGGCCGGGACCCCCGCCGCTGAGCGGGGGCGACGGAGCGAACGGCGCCCGCTTCTCCCACCGCGGAGGGGCGGGCGCCGCGGCGTTCCCGTACGAGGAGACGGCCGCCGGCCGCGCCGGCGGGGAGTGCCGGTCCGCGGCCGGCAGGGGCACAGCCGTCGGGGGCACGGCCGGCAAGGGAGCGGTCAGCAGGGAAGCAGAGCGGCCGTCACCACCGGGCCGCAGAACCGCGTCGCGGCCTTCCCCGTCTTCGCCGCCTCCTCCTGCACCGGGGCGACCCAGGTCAGGAGCACGGCGGCCGCGATGGCCAGGACCCCGGCCAGCGCCAGACCGCGGGCCCACCCCACCATCAGCCAGATGTCGCGGGTGCGCTCGAGCTCGTAGGCGAGAACCCGGGTGGCGTCCAGGGTCGGGGTGGAGCCGGGCGGGCCGTGCGCGGCGGACACGGTGAGCCACGAGGCCGCGATCAGCGCGGCGAACGAGACGGCCAGCAGACCGATCACCGCCCACCGCCACCAGCCCGGCAGATCCATGAGGTTCTCCCGGCCCTTCAGCACGAACACCGCGCCGATCAGCCCGGTCAGCGAGGCGATGAAGTTGCGGTAGCCCTCCGCCTGCTGCCGCGCGGCCCGGAGCTGCTCGTGCGGCTCCACCATGGCCCGCAACCGGCGGTCGGCGGCGGCCAGCTGCTCGGGCGTGAACCGCCAGGGGCCGTACGGGCCGCCGGGGCCGGGTGCGCCCGGGGGAACCGGGGGACCGCTCATCGCCCGCCGTCCGCTGCCGCGCCGATGCCCGGCAGGCCGCCCTCCGGGAGCTCGATCAGCAGATGGGCGCCGCAGCCCGCGCTGTCCTCGTCCGCCGGCCGGCCGACGTGGGCCCGGCCGCAAAGGCAGCGGGTGTAGAGCGGGGCGAGATCCTCCCGGCCGCCCCCGCGGCCTTTCCTCTTCCGCCGCAGGGCTTTCAGCCCGCCGCCCTTCGCCACGTAGGCGTACTGGTTGAGTTCCCAGCGGCGGACCATGGCGCCGTGGCACTCCGGGCACTCCCCGGCGGCCTCGTACACCCCCTCGCCGATCCGCCGCCAGGTGAACCCGACTACGACCTTCTCGGTCTGCGGGTCCCACTCCACCGAACTGTGGCCGGTCATCACGGTGCTCCTGTCGTGCGGGGAGAATCCGGCAAGGTTAAGCCGAAGAGCGCCGCGTAACGGGTGAGGCGCTCCAGTACCTGAGCGGGGGAGAGGTCCGTCTCCTCGGAACAGAGCAGAACGTGGTCCGGGTCCACCGCGCCGGAGAGCGCGGGCGCCCGGCCGGTGAGCCGCTCGGTGAGGACGATGACGTCCCGCCAGTCGGGAACGGTGTCCCGCTCCTCGCCCTCCGGGGCCCGGACGGTCACGTCGAGGCCGAGCTCGGCGAAGGGCGCGTACCGCTCATGGGTCTTGGCGAGCGGCCACCCGAACCGGCCCGCGACGAGGACGAGTTCGAGCGGGCCGAGGATGCCGGGGCCGAGCAGGGCGGGTTCGAAGGCGGCCCGGTCGCAGACCTCGGGTTTGAGACCGTCGAGAACCGCCTCCTCCGAGGCGAGGATGGGAGCGTCGAGCGAGGGAGCGCCCAGCGCCGCGTACTGCGCGAGGTGACGCGCACTGCGGCCGACGGTGGTCCCCGATCGGAGCGCGTGCTGAAGGAGGCGGGCGATGGTCAGCGTCTCCGTGAAGCTGTAGGCCCCTTCCGTGTGCCCTTCCCGGAACAGGGCATCCCGGTCCGCGCCGAGAGGCCGAAGGCGGGCCACCGAGTCGGGAACCCGCACGACCCGGAGCGGCAGGCCGAAATCCGCGGCCTCGCGTACCACCCGCTCCCAGGCGGTTCCGAGATCTGTGTCGAGCCCGTCCGCGAGCGCGACCAGGAACGCTCCGGTGAGCCCTTCGCCGTCGAGGTCCGCGAACTCCCCGACCGCGGGGAGACCCGCCTCCGAAGTGAGAGAGGAGGGCAGGAAAACGGGAAGTGCCGACGTGGTGGGGAAGACCGCTTCGGGCGGTGCCCCCAAATCGGGCATCCCGAGCGCCACCAGCCGGTCCCACGTCTCCTGTAAGGGGTCCGTGTCATCGGCCCGTGTCTCCTGGCTGGCGTGGAAGGCGGAGACGATGGTCCACGGTCCCAGTGTGAGAGCGGATGCTCGGAGAGCCTCGGCCAGCCAGGCGGGCACGGTCCAGCCGGCCACCTCCGCCGGTATCTCGGCGGCGGCGATACCTGTGACCGCGCGGACGGCTTCGACGCGCCGCGCGATCTCGGCGAGGGGCTGCCGCAGTACCGCAGAGCCGAGCAGCAGGTGACGAAGTCCTGCCTCGCCGTCCAGCCAGGGAAACAATCTATCCAGATCCACGGAGAGCAGCGCTGTTGTGTCCGGATCGAAATCGTGCTCGGACGGTATCCCCGGTGCGGAGTAAGAGAATCCCAGTGCAGCCATTTCCCGGGCGGACCGGACGATTTGGTGCGGCCGTGAGGAGCCCCGCACCGCCCTGGTCAACAGGTCTGCCGCCGTGATCGCGCCAGTGCGCCAGTCAGTCTCACCCCCGGGCCGGTCCCTCCGCGCGAGACAGTCGGCTTCGGCCCGGCTGGGCTTGTGGTCACCGATGGTGCCGAGCGCGGGAGGGGCCGGGAGCCGCCCGTCCAGTGTTCGCAGGCGGTGCAGGCGCTCAGCTGCGACCGCCAGGGTTTTCCCGTGCAGAGCGGCGGCGGCGAGCAGGGGGGCGTGCTCGGCGGGACACCGCCCCGGGACATGACCGGCTTCCTCGCGGATGCTCCGGTACCCGTCGTAGATGCGCACGTCCAGTTGGTCGGGGCAGTAGTCGGCGAGCGCCCGGATATCCGGTGCGTCGGGGACGTGGGCACCGGCCACGGCGTAACGGCGCAGTGCCCGCAG
The DNA here is from genome assembly GCF_000719865.1 of Streptomyces albus subsp. albus. Lineage (GTDB taxonomy): Bacteria > Actinomycetota > Actinomycetes > Streptomycetales > Streptomycetaceae > Streptomyces > Streptomyces albus_E. The sequence continues at coordinate 17,064 of NZ_JOID01000005.1, read as the reverse complement.
GGTGTCGGACAGGGAGAGTCGTGCCGACGCGGCGGCTTTCAGAGCCGGACGCCAGTCCCCCGTGGACATGACGCGATCGCTGAAGATCACCGCGTCCAGGGCGACAGGGCTCGGATACCGCGCGAAGGACAGCCGCTGGCTGCCGGTCGTGGCCTCGTGCGCGGCCATCAATGCGGTGCGGCGCCACAGAGTGGCGACGGGGCTGGCGTTCTTCCTGCCGGATTCGAAGCCCGCCTCGAACCAGGGGGTGTTGAGCAGCGTCATGTCCGAAGGGAAGCAGCCGCTGTGACGCAGGGGCACGACGACGGTGTACGTCGACAGGAAGGTGTCGCCGGGCGCCGTCTGGCCCGTGGCGAGCGGCAGCAGATGTTCCAGAAGCCCGATGGCGATCTCCGGCTCACGCCCGGGGAGCTCCCACATCCAGGAGAGATCGACCCGCTCCCAGCCGGGCGCGGCGGCCACCACGGACACCCGGTCCAGCAGGGACTTCCGCACCTTCTCCTCGTCGTACGACAGCAGCCGGTTCCGGTCGACACTGGGGACCGGCTCGTGGTGGTCACGGAGATTCACGACGTAGCCGGAGACCTCCGGAGCCTCCCCGATGACCACCCCGTCCAGCAGCAACTGGCCTTTGCCCTGGACGAACCAGCCGTCCCCATGGGCGCGCACCGGGCCGCCGGGCCAGGTCCGGGACGGCCGCAGCTGCCCCGGGTCCCAGTCGGCGCGTCTCTCCTCCTCGCGGGGATCGTCCGGGGACAGCTCGACCGCCGTCACCTCGTAGTCGCTGTACCACAGCAGGGATTCCAGGGAGTCGACCAACGACGGCCGCTCGCCCCCCTGGTGCGCCAGGAACAGCCGCACCCGCGTCCCTCCGTACCGGGGCGCACCGGCCTCCGGCCGGATCTGGAGCAGCCCCGAGCCCGACTGGATGTCGGCCCGGAACTGCTCGCGGTAGTCCGGCTCGCCGTACTCGTTCACCGGACACGTGCGGACCTCCACCTCCTCCGCGAGCATGAAGTAGCTGAACACCCCGATGCCGAAACGGCTGTTCAGATGGACGTCGTCGAGCCCCGCCCGCCGCCAGTTGCGGCGCTCCTGGACGAAGTCCGGGTCCTGCTCGTAGCGCCGGCCCGCCCGGGCGAACATCGACGTCAGCTTCTCGCGGGTCATCCCGGAGCCGTTGTCCTCGCACTCGATGTACGGGCGCCCCTCCTCGTCCACCCCCTGCCGGAACACGATCCTCGGCTGCCAGTCGTCGGAGTGCCCGCTGCGCCGTTTCCGGCCGTACCGCACACGCATCTCGCGGTACCGGCAGGCGTCGAGGGCGTTCTGGTACAGCTCCCGCACCGCCAGCATCGGATCGCCGTAGAGCTGGGTGCCCATGAGCAGCGGCCGGATCTCGTCCTCGGCCAGCCGGAACCGCTCCAGCGGCTCGGTGTACTTCCGGTCGCGCGGCTTCAGCAGCCCGGTGGAGACCCGGCGCGGCAGGCCGCGCAGCAGCGGGGCCCGGCCCTGGTGGTGCCGGTGGATCTCGCGGAACGCCGTGTCGGCGCGGGCGGCCAGCTCCTCCACCGCCGCGTGCAGGGCGGGATGCGGGCACCGGAAGCTCACCTCGACGCCGTGCCGTTCCTGCTCGCCACTGCGTTTCCCCGGGTCGTACCGCAGACCCTCCGAGAGAGAGATCACCGCGTCGGACGGCGAGAGGGGCGTGCGCGCGGCGAGGTGGTCGACCAGCACGCTGGACAGCGTCCGCGTGTCCACGGCCAGCAGGGCCGCGCCCCACAGCAGGGTGGCCAGTTGCTCACCCCGCCAGCGGGTGCCCTGGACCGGGGGATGGTCGTTCCAGCCGTCCGGCGCGTCCGGGTCGTTGATGCGGGGGCTGCCGCCCGGGCGCACGGAGACATGCCCGAGCACCTGCCGGAGCTGGCTGCTGATCTCCTCCCGGGGCTGGGCGACCGGCCCGCACCAGCCGGGCGCCGGGGTCGCCGCGAGCACGGCGGACACGGCGACGTCGAAGAGCTTCTCCGCCGACGCGTACTGGCCCGTGCACTCCCAGACCAGGTCCCAGTCGGCGACGAAGCGGTGCCGCAGCCACTGGTCGGCGGCCCGGGCGGCGGCGAGCTGGCCGCGCTCACGCAGGGTCGCGGCCGTGCGGCGCACCAGGTGGTGCGCCCGGCCCATGTCCCGCAACTCGCTGCGGACCAGCTCGGCATGGGCGTCGGGGCCGCCGGGCTCCGGACCGCCCGCCGTCCCACGGTCCGCGTCCTCGGGCGGCAGCGCGCCCAGTTCGTCCATGACGAGGGCCACGATGCCCTCGTGGACGATCGGCGCGGCGAGCAGCGCGGCCGTCTCGGGCGGCGACAGCCGCTCGTCCTCCCGCAGCCCGGCCTGCACGGCCAGCTCCCCGAGCTGTCCGATCAGCCGCTCGGGGTAGCGGGGGTCGTCCCACGGGTCGGGGCGCCGGGCGAGGGTATCGGTGCGCAGACCGACGACCAGCCGCACCAGGTGACGTAACCGGTCCAGCACCGGCTCCCGCACGCTGCCGGCGTCCGCGGTGACGTCCCACAGCGCCGACTTCTCGACGGCCTCGGTCCAGCGGTGCGTGGTCTCCGACCCGTCGCACACCACGGCCGACCGGGCCGACTCCCACGACCAGTCCGGGACCCGCCGGTCGACCCGCGGCGGCACAATGCCGTCCCCGGCCGCCCTGCCCGCGACCGTGCCGACGTACTCGTACACCTCGCCGATCGTCTTGGGGGAGGCGCTCGCCGACAGCGCCTCGGCGAGTGCCCGGCCGAACCAGCTTCCCCCGGCGTCGGCGTAGGCCGCCTCGCCCGGGCTGCAGCTGTACAGCCACACCACCGAGCCGTAATCGCCGGAGAGCCTCTGCTCGTCGTCGTGCTCGAACGGCACGACTCCTTCCTCCCGGCAGGCGTCCAGGCAGACGAGGGCCGTCACACCGGGGGAGAGCCCGGCGAGCAGTTCCCCCGGGGCCGTCTGGAGCAGCGTCCGGGGGTTGACGCAGGGCTGACCGTCGCGAGCGGGGCCGGGCTGGGCGTCGGCGGGGACCAGATAATGCCGTTCGTCCAGGGTGACGCCGTGGCAGGTGAGATAGACCAGGGCGGTGTCCCCCGGCTCGCAGGAGGAGAAGAAGGCGCCGAGGGCCCCGATGATCCCGTTGCCGCCCACATCCCGGCAGTCGGGGTCGGGGTGGTCCTGGTGCAGCGACCGCACCTCGTATCCCGAGCCCTTCAGCGCCGCGCCCACCAGCTCGATGTCCTGCGGCACGCAGTCCAGCGCCGGATAGGCCGCGGCCAGACCGGGATCACGGTGCAGCGCCCGGGTCTCCCTGACACCGATCAGCAGCGCCCGCCGGCGGCCGGTGCCCCGCGTGGAATCCGAATCCGTCACTCCCCGCCCCCTGTTCAGCCGTGACCCGGCCGATGATTCCAGACGGGTCGGACACCGGGGGCGCTTCCCGGCACATCCGCCGACGGACGGCCCGCGCGTTCCGCCGCCCGGTGAGGATGTCACCCGGGCGGACCGCCCCGCTCGCGGGAGCCGCGAACGGGAGGTACTTCTCGGAGGGTCGCCGCGGCTCACCCACCGGGCCCCGCTGCTGGGGCGGGCCCCACGGGTCCTCGGCAACACCGCCACCGCCCCGGGCCCCGCCGCTGACGGCGGGGGACCGGGGCGGCGCGGCGGGCGGGGTCAGGCGTAGACCTTCTCGACGAACTCGGCGAGCATCTCGTCGCTGATGTTCCGGGCCAGATCGTGCTCGGTGACGATGCCGACCAGCCGGTGGCCGGCGCCGGTGTCGATCACCGGAATCCGCTTGATCTGGTGCCGCTCCATCGTGTCCAGCGCCTCGCTGATCGACGCGTCCACATCGATCCAGAACAGCTCGCCGGCCAGCTCACCGGCGCGGACCTGATTCAGGTCCTTCCCCTCGGCACAGCACTTGATCACGATGTCACGGTCCGTGATCATGCCCTTGAGCCGGTCGTCCTCCCCGCAGATGGGCAGGCTGCCGACGCCGAGATCACGCATCATGCGCGAGGCGTCGGACATGTTCTGGCTCTCGCCGATGCACTGGGTCCCCTCCGTCATGACGTCGCGGACCGTCAGGTTCTGCTTCGCTGCCATATCGGAGCATCCTCTCTGCTTCCAGGCGTATCCGGATCTCTACGGGTCTCCCGTTCGGCCCCGTTCCATGCGAAACCCTCCCCATCGATCACAACACGGATGGCCGCGGCCCACCTCCCGAACGGACGCGGCCCCGATTGGCCCGCTCTCCCACCCCGGAAATGGCCCAGGTCCGGGGCCACTGCGCTCCCTACCGTGGTGCCGCGGCCACACCCCGCACACCCCCGGCCACGCACCCCAGGAGCCACATGCCCGCCCGCATCCTGCCGCCCGCCGGACCGCCGCGGCGCCTCGCGCTCGCCCAACTCGTCAACTCGGTCGGCGACGGCGCCTACTACGTCTGCTCCACCCTGTACTTCGCCCGCATCGCCGGACTCCCGCCGGCCCTCATCGGCCTCGGACTCACCCTGGCCTGGGCCGCCGCCGCCCCGGCCGGCATCCTCCTCGGCCATCTCGCCGACCGCCGCGGCCCCCGGACCGTCTCCGCGCTGCTCGCCGCCGCCACCGGACTGGCCGTCGCCGGCTTCCTCCTCGTCCGCTCCTTCCCCGCCTTCGTCGCGACCGCCTGCCTCTACGCGATCTGCCAGAGCGGTCTGGCCGCCTCACGGCAGGCGCTGCTCGCCGGACTCGTACCGCCCGCCGCACGCACCGGCGTCCTGGCCCACCTGCAGTCCACCCTCAACGCCGGACTCGCCGCCGGAGCCGCCCTCGGCGGCATCGCCCTCCACCTCGGCACCCCCGCCGCCTACCGCGCCGCCCTCGCCCTGGACGCCGCCGGATTCCTGCTCTGCGCCCTCCTCCTGCTGACGCTGCCCCCGGTGGCCCCCACCCCCGCCGGCCCGGCACCACGCGGCGGCGCGCGGCTCGCCGTCCTCCGCGACCGGCCCTACGCCCTGGTCACCCTCCTCCAGGCCGTCATGCTGCTGCGCATGCCGCTGATCAGCATCGCCATCCCGCTGTGGATCGCCGAACGCACCGCCGCCCCCGGCTCCCTGACCGCGCTGCTGATGCTCCTCAACACCCTCGCCGTGACCCTCTTCCAGGTACGGATCGCCCGGCACGCCACCGGCCTCGGCCCGGCCGTGCGGCTGCTGCGCCGCTCCGGCCCGGTGATGCTCGCCGCCTGCGCCGTCTTCGCCGCCGCCGCGGCCCCCGCCACCGCGCCGGTCGCCGCGGCCCTCCTCTGCGCGGCCGCCGTCCTGCTCGTGACCGGCGAGATGATGCAGTCCGCCGGCGCCTGGCAGATCGCCTTCGGCCTGGCCCCCGAAGGACGGCAGGGCCAGTACCAGGGGTTCTTCGGCAGCGCCACGGCCGTCGCCCGCATGGCGGGACCGGTCCTGCTCACCGCCCTCACGGTGAACTGGGGACCACCCGGCTGGCTGCTCCTCGGCGGACTGTTCCTGCTCGCCGGGACGGCCATGGGCCCCGTGGTCCGCCGGGCGTCACGTATCGCAGTCCAGGACGCTCCCGCACAGCCCGCACCGCACCCGCACCGGCCCCCGCACGGGAACCCGCAGCCGCTGACAGCAGACCGGGCAGGGAAAGGTCACCCGTAGCGGCGGGCCGGGATCGAAGGAGTACGGGGCGTCCGGAAGCGAAGGCGGCGGCGCCGCCCCCGGCTCGGCGGCCGCCCGGCGGGCCCGCCCGTACCGCAGCCGCGCGAACCGGCTCGCACCGGACAACGGCGGCTGCCGCTCGTCGGCCCGGGCCCGCGCCAGCCCTTCGCCGTACGCCGTGTACGCCTGCGGGCTGGTGAACCAGGGCGCGGGATCCTCCCCGAACAGCAGGGCCCGCTTGGCGAGGACGTAGCCGTACTCCTCCGGCGTCAGATAACCCAGCTTCTGCGACGTCAGCGCGTCCTGCCGGAAGGCGTCCAGCAGCAGCCAGCCCACCCCCAGATACGCGGCCGCCGTATCGGTGAGGATCTCGTTGTCGTCCGTCGCGGGAAAGGACAGCCCCAGGCGGTGCAGGAACACATGCGTGATCTCGTGCGCCAGGGCCGCGCCGATGTCCCGCCGGTGCCGGCCGAAACGCGCGTTGAGCTCGACGTCGTACTCGGGACCGGCCGCCAGTTCCACATTCGCCGCGTCCGCCATCTCACGGAAGGCCACCACCACCGGCGCCTCCGGCAGCCCCAGATGGCGCACCATCACCCCCGCCACCCGCTCCACCCCCGCGCGCAGATCCTCCTCCTCGGAGAAACCCACCTCGACGGGGAGCACACTGGCCGTGAAGGACCGCACCGACGGCACCGCCCGGTGCAGCGCGGTGACGGCCGCCCGCACCGTCTCCAGACGCGGATAACCGTGCTCGACCTCGCTCCCGGGCATCACGCCCCAACTCTAGCTTTGATCTTGCGCAGTGCTCCGTCCTTCAGGGCGGAGGTGAAGTGCATCTCAGGGCTGCTCTGACCTCGGCTGTGGGCACGGATCTGCACTGTTGTCCCGGGTTCACGACGGTTGTCGCACGGGGCGCTGCTGGTTGTCGATGTACTGGCGTACGACGGTCAGGGGTGCCCCGCCGCAGCTTCCGGCGAAGTAGGAGCCGGACCAGAAGTGCCCGCCCCACAGGTACCGGCGGACGTGGGCGTCGCACTCCTTGCGCAGGAGCCGGGCGGAGACGCCCTTGAGGGAATTGACCAGTTTGGAGAGCTGGACCTTGGGCGGGTAGTGCACGAGCAGGTGGACATGGTCCTTTTCGCCGTTGAACTGCTTCAGCTCGGCCTCGAAGTCTTCGCAGACCTCCCGCATGATCTCTTCGCAGCGCGTCAGCATCTCACCGGTCATGGCCTTGCGCCGATACCTGGTGACGAACACCAAGTGGGCGGGAAGGTTGTAAACGACATGACGCCCGGTGCGGACCTCGCGATTTGGATCCCAGCGCGGTGACAAAGCCCAGACGTTACCGTGACCGTGTGACTACGGAACGTGTGCAGGGGAAGTGGCAGCTCGGGCATCGTGCCCGGCTGGCCCTGACCCCTGTACAGGTCCGGCTCGTTGACGCCCAGGCCCATGCCGCACGGGCGACGTGGAATCTCCTGCACGACTTCTGGACGATGACGCCGAAGTGCCGCCGGTCCCTCCAGGCCACGGACGAGGCCATCCGGCAGGCCCGCAAGGAGATCGACTGGCTCGGCGTCCTGCCCGCCCAGGCAGCCCAGGCGGTACTGAAGGCGTACCACCAGGCATGGAAGAACTGCTGGGAAGGCCGGGCTGACGAGCCGAACTTCAAGGCCCGCCTCCGTACGGTGATGTCCGTGGACATCCCGCAGGGGCGTGACCTGCAGATCACGCGCGTGCACCGCCGCTGGGGCATGGTCAATATCCCCAAGGTCGGCCGGATCCGCTTCCGCTGGACCAAAGATCTCCCGGTCGGCAAGCACGCCGACAAGGACAACCGGATCACCGGGGCGCGGCTGGTCAAGGACGCCCTCGGCTGGCACATCGCGTTCCGCGCCCAGACCCTCGACACCGTGCCGGAACCGCGCACCGGTCCAGAGGCCGGCATTGACGCCGGAGTCAACATCCCGCTCGCCCTGTCCGACGGCAACCACCAGGACCACGGCCGCCCCGCACGGCTCCCGAACGGCACAGCCGACCGGGACAAGTGGCTGAACACCGGCGAGAAGGCCAAGCTGCTTCGCCTGGAGCAGCGCGCCGCGCACCGCAAGAGCTTCCGCAAACGCGGCGAGAAGACCTCCCGCCGACTCCGGAACACCTACGACCAGATCAAGCGGCTACGCGCAACAGCCACGCGCCGTGCCACTGACTGGCAGCACCGGACCACCACCGAACTCGCCCGCACCTACGGCGTGATCGTGGTGGAAAAACTGGACATCCCGAACATGGTCAAGTCCGCCAGGGGCACCATCGCGAACCCGGGGAAGAACGTCGCGCAGAAGTCCGGTCTGAACCGTTCCATCAGCCAGGAAGCATGGGGCCGCACCGTGACGATGCTGACGTACAAGACCGCCCGCCACGGCGGCACCCTGCACAAGGTCCCCGCCCCGAACACCTCCCTGCGCTGCTCCGCATGCGGCTTCACCACACCGGGCAGCCGGGAGGACCAGGCCACGTTCGTGTGCAAGAACCCGGACTGCGGATGGTCGGGCAATGCCGACCACAACGCAGCCCGGAACGTCTTGCAACTGTACCGGACGGGCCACGCGCTCGTCCCGACTGCCGGGAGGGCAGTCGTCAGGCGCACGCGTGGCGTCAAGCCCGCCACCGCAAGGTAGGAGGGAATCTCCCGGCTTCAGCCGGGAGAGCACTTCAAGGCCCACAGAATGGACGCCCCCGGCGGCGGCCGCCCGCCACTGTTACGGTGACGCCCTGCCCGTGATGAGTGACCGGAGAGCTCCACGATGACGAACCAGCACGACACCGACCCCTCCGTCCGGGCCGAACTGGAGCGGCTCCGGGAGAGCATCGACAACATCGACGCCGCGGTCGTCCACATGCTCGCCGAGCGCTTCAAGTGCACCCAGCAGGTCGGCCGGCTCAAGGCCGAACACCGCCTGCCCCCGGCCGACCCGGCCCGCGAGGCCCGCCAGATCACCCGCCTGCGCCAACTCGCCGAGAGCGCACGCCTCGACCCGGCCTTCGCGGAGAAGCTCCTCAACTTCATCATCGCCGAGGTCATCCGCCACCACGAAACCATCGCCCGCTCCTGAGGCACCCGGCACCCAACGCCCGCTCCCCACAGCCCCGGACCCAGAAAAAGCCGACGGGCGACGGAAGGGGCGGGCGCCCCGGATCTACGGAAAGCCGGCAGGCGACGGGAAGGGCCGGGGCCGTCCACCGCTCCCGGCTCCACGGAAAGCCGTCGGACGACGGAAGGGTGGGGGCCCCGGATCCACGGAAAGCCGACGGGTGACAGGAGGGGTCGGGGCCGTAGGAGGGGGGTCCTCCACGCTGCCGTGTATTTGTGGCCGCGGGCCCCGTTCACTGATCCCGGCACGGGCCCAGGCGGCCGTAAATAGACGGTGGAGGACCCCCCTCCGGAGGCCCCGGCCCCGGCACCCCGAACTGTCCCGCCCCCGCACCCGGGTGCCCGGGACCCCGCAGTGGCCCCGCCCGACCACGGCACCCCGCGCCCCCGCCCAGCCCCGCCACGCAGAACGGGCCCCCGGACCCCGGGCACCCCGCACCCCGGGCACCCCGCACCGGCCCCGCGCCCCTTTGGCAGCATGGGCGCCATGCCCGCACTGACGCGCGACGAAGCGCGAACCCGAGCCCGCCTCCTCGACGTCCGGGGCTACACCGTCGACCTCGACCTCACGCGCGGCGACGACCTGTTCGGCTCCACCACGGTCATCCGCTTCACCGCCGCCACCCCGGGAGACACCTTCGCCGAGGTCGCCCCCGCCCGGCTGCGCCGCGTCCTCCTCGACGGGCGCGAACTCGACCCGGCGCTGCTGCGGGGCAACCGGCTGCCGCTCACCGGCCTGACCGCCGGGGCGCACGAACTGCGCGTCGAGGCCGACATGCGCTACTCCCGCACCGGCGAGGGCATGCACCGCTTCACGGACCCCGCCGACGGCGAGACCTACGTCTACACCCAGGGCTTCCTCGACGACGGCCCGCGCATCTTCGCCGCCTTCGACCAGCCCGACCTGAAAGCCGTGTTCGAGGTCTCCGTCACCGCCCCGGCCGGCTGGACAGTCCTCTCCAACGCCGTCACCACACCGGCGGACACCACACCGGACGGAAACCCTGCCGAAGACCCGGCCGAGAACATCACCGAGAACTCCGCCGAGAACCCCGCCCCCACCCGATGGCGGGCCGCCCCCACCCCACCCATCAGCCCCTACCTCCTAGCCGTCGCCGCCGGCCCCTGGACCTCCGTCCGCACCGAACACGCCGGGCTCCCCTTCGGCGTACACGTCCGCCGCTCCCTCGGCCCGCACCTCCACCGCGACTCCGGCGAGATCCTCGACATCACCCGCCGCTGCTTCGACCGGTACCACGAGATCTTCGACGAGCCCTACCCGTTCGACTCCTACGACCAGGCGTTCGTGCCCGAGTTCAACTACGGCGCCATGGAGAACCCCGGCCTGGTCACCTTCCGCGACGAACACATCCACCGCTCCGCCGTCACCGACACGGAGCGGCAGGCCCGCGCCATGGTCATCGCCCACGAGATGGCCCACATGTGGTTCGGCAACCTCGTCACCCTCCGCTGGTGGGACGACATCTGGCTGAACGAGTCCTTCGCCGAGTACCTGGGCTTCCAGACCCTCACCGAGGCCACCCGCCACCGCGACACCTGGACCGACTTCGCCGTCACCCGCAAGGGCTGGGGCTACGACGCCGACCAGCGGCCGACCACCCACCCCGTCGCCCCCGCCCCCGAGGACGTACCGGACACCGCCTCCGCACTCCTCAACTTCGACGGCATCTCCTACGCCAAGGGCGCCTCCGCCCTCCGCCAACTCGTCGCCCGCCTGGGGGAGAAGGACTTCCTCGCCGGCATCAACGACCACATCACCCGGCACCGGTTCGGCAACGCCACGCTCGCCGACTTCATCGACTCCCTGGCCCGCGCCTCCGCCGAGGACGTGCACGGCTGGGCCGAACGCTGGCTCCGCACCACCGGCGTCGACACCCTCACCGCCGAGGTCACGGCCGAGGCCGGCCCCACCACCGGCCCCGCCACCACCGGCCCCGCCACCACCGGTGAAGCCACCACCACGGGCGAAGCCGACGCAGACGGCGCCACCCTCGCCGCGCAACCCGCGTGGCGGCTCACCGTGCGCCACACGGGCACCCGCCCCCACCGCATCACCGTCACCACCTACGACCACGACCAGGTCCACGACCAGGTCCACGACCACGACCCGGTCACGACCACCGCGGAAGACGCAGCCCCCGCCGAAGGCGCAGCCCCCGCCGCGGGTGCGGCTCCCGCCGAAGGCGCGCCCCCCGCGGAAGGCACGGCCCCAACCGCAGACGCGGCCACCACCGGCCCCGCCCCCGCCGGCCGGCTCACCCTCCGGGACCGCTTCACCACCGACGTCCCCGCCGACGGCGACGCCCCCGCCCGCACCCTCCCCGGCCGCCGCCCCCCACTCGTCCTCCTCAACGGGGACGACCTCGACTACGCCAAGATCCGCCTCGACCCCCGCTCCCGGCACACCGCCCTCGCCGCACTCTCCGGACTCCCCGACCCGATCACCCGCGCCGTCGTCTGGAACACCGCCCGCGACATGGTCCGCGACGGCGAACTCGCCCCCGCCGCATACCTGCGCGCCGTCCGCGCGCACCTCCCGCACGAGACCGACCTCGCCATCGTCCAAGGCGTCCTCGGCTTCGCCCGGCAGGAGATCGCCGACCGGTACCTGCCCCCGCCGGACCGCCCCGAGGCCCTCGCCGCCCTCACCGCCGTCTGCCGGGCCCTGCTCGACCGCACCGCCGACGGCAGCGCCCCCGGCCTCCGGCTCGCCGCCGTACGCGGCTGCCTCGACAACCTCGCCGACACCGGCGAACTCCGCGCCTGGCTCACCGCCGGCACCGTGCCCGGGGGGCCCGCCCTCGACCCCGAACTCCGCTGGCGGCTGCTCCTGCGCCTCACCGTCCTCGGCGCCGCCGGCCACGGCGACATCGACACCGCGCTCGCCGCCGACCCCGGCGCCACCGGCCGGGAAGGCGCCGCCCGCTGCCGCGCCGCCCTCCCCGACCCCGCAGCCAAGGAGACGGCCTGGAACGCCCTGTTCCACTCCGGCGAACCGTCCAACCGGATCGTGAAGGCCACCGCCGAGGGCTTCTGGCAGCCCGAGCAGCGCGAGATCCTCACCGGCTATGTCCACCGCTACCACCCCGCGGCCGTCGCGGCCGCCGCCCGCCGCGGGCCCGCGATCGCGACACTCCTCGGCAGTGAGGGCTACCCGGCCCACGCCGTCGACGAGGAAACCCTCCGCCTCGGCCGCCACTGCCTGCGCCACGACGACCCCGCCCCGGCACTCCGCCGGAAACTCGCCGACCAACTCGACGACCTGGCCCGCATCCTGCGCGCCCGGGCCACTGCCGGCCCGGCCGTCACCTGACGCGGGCCGGCCCCTCTGCCCGGGACACCCGGCCAGGGCAGAGGGCCGGGCCCCGCCGGGTCAACGCCCCACTGGCCCACGGCTCACGGCCAACCGGGCAGGCGAACCAACAGGCCAACCGGGCCAACCGGGCCAACCGGGCCCCGGGCTAAGGCACCCGCAGCACCAGCAGCGCGATGTCGTCCGCCGACCCCTCCGGCGCCACCTCCACCAGCAGCCGGTCGCAGAACTCGCCCAGCGGCCGCCCCACCAACTGCTCCGCCCGCTGCCGCAACCGTTCCAGACCGGTGTCCAGAGACTGCCCCGGCGCCTCCACCAGCCCGTCCGTGTACAGCACGACCGTGGTGTCCGGCGTCAGCGGCACCGTCGCGTCCACCCGCGGCGGACTGGCCTCCGTGCCCAGCAGCATGCCGTGCCCCTCCCACAGGAAGCGGGCCTCCCCGTCCGGCGTGATCAGCAGAGGCGGCGGATGCCCGGCGTTCGACCACCGCAGCAGCCACGGATCATCGCCCCCGCCCTCCAGCCGGCACAACACCAGGGTCGCCATCGGCACATCACTGATGTGCCCCAGGGCACTGTCCAGCCGGTCGACGATCAGACTCGGCACGTCCCGCTGGTCCCACACGAACGCGCGCAGCATATTGCGCATCTGCGACATGTTCGCCGCCGCCTGCAGGTCGTGCCCGATCACATCCCCGATCACCAGCGTCGTCGCCCCGTCCGGCATGACGAACGCGTCATACCAGTCACCGCCCACCTGCGAACCGTGCGGCGCCGGCAGATAGCGGGCCGCCATCTCCAGCCCCTCCACCCGCGGCAACGGCGTCAGCAGATGCAGCTGCATGGTCTCCGACACCCGCCGCTGCCGGTCGTACAACTGCGCGTTGTCCACCGCCAGCCCCGCCCGCCGCGCGATGTCGTCGATCAGCTCCAGATCCTCCCGGTCGAACGGCTGTTCCTGATCGGCCCGGCCCAGCGTCAACGCCCCCAGCACCCCCCGGCCGCCGCGCAGCGGCGCCATCACCGCCGAGTGGATCCCGGTGAAACGGAACAGATCACTCTGCACCTGATGAATGGCCGAGTCCGGCACACCGGCATAATCCTCCGGGCCCGCGATCAGCGCCGAGGCGCCCCGCAGCACCCGCTGCAGCGGCGAGCGGGACTCCCACGACAGATGATCCGGCAGCGGCCCCTCCAGCTCCGTGACGCTCACATGCCGGCCGTTCTCGTGATGGACCACCGCGACCCGCAGCACATCCTCCTGCTCACCCAGCAGATCCACCACCGCCCAGTCCGACAGCCGCGGCGCCACCAGCCGCACCAGCCGCCGCAGCGCCTCCCGCACATCCAGCGTCGACGTCAGGACCGTCGTCACCTCCGACACCAGCGACAGCCGCTCCGCCCGCTTGCGCAACGCCGCCAGATGGGCCTCCCGGCGCCGCACCTCCTCCTCCTGCTCGGTGATGTCGAAGAACGTCACCACGGCGCCGGCCTGCTCGCCCTCCACCAGATACGGGGCCAGCAGCCACCCCACCCGCAGCAGCGTCCCGTCCCCCCGCAGGAACCAGGCGGCCTGCGTCCTCGTCGGCAGACCCGCCTCCATCGCCGCCAGCAGCGGGCACTGCGAACGCGGCTGGAGACTCCCGTCCGCCTCCCGGTGCAGCAGCTCATGGACGTCCGCGCCGATGAACCGCTCCGGCGGCAGCCGGACGATCTCGGCACCCCGCGGGTTGACCACCAGGATGCGCCCCCGGGAATCCATCACCCACACCCCGGCGTCCAGGCCGTAGAACATCGCCTGGAGCAGCTCCTCGCCGGGCAGCGGACGGTAGTCGGCGTCGCCGGACGGATACCCGGGATCAACCATCAACGGGCACTCCTGCGGAACTGGGAAACGGGAAGGGATACGGAACCGGGGGAGAGGAAAGGGGACGGACGGACAGAGGGACGTTAACGGACCGGACGAGGGGGTGGAAAACGGGACAATGGACGGAGTGGACGGGGACGGGCGGCGGACGCACCGCAGAGGTACCCCGCTCCGCCCGTTTCACGCGCGGAGCGGCACCGCGGACGCCCCGGCCCGCGGACCACCGCCCGGAACGCCCCCGTACGCCCATTACCACCACCGCCGGAAACCCGCATCCCACGGCACCACCCCGCGCCCGCACCCCGCACCCGCGCCCCGGAGCCCTCCGCACCCGCCCCCGCGCCCCGGAGCCGCCATCCCGCTCCGGACCGTGACCCCACCGCCGCACCCCGCCCTCCGGACACACCCGGACGGAAGCCGCGAACACACCCGGACGAACCCGCGCCCCACCACCGCCCCGGGCACGGCCGCACCACCGCCACGTCAACACGACGCCCGCCCCATCACCCCCGCACCGGAACGCCGCGCACTCCGTAACCACGCCTCAACACACTGCGATTTTATGGGAGTTGGCCCGTTCTGTTCGGTCCCGCGGTGAACCCGGCACGACCAAGAAGCGTGTAGAGGAGTATGAGGCACACCCCGCCCGACCGGGGCACCCCACTGGTTCGTGTGCCTCCATACCTCGACCAAAGGGCTCCTTCATGTCGCTCGGCGCCTCCCGCCCCCCGCACCGCACCGGCCCCGCCGCACCCCCGGCCGGCCCCCGCGCCACGCCGCGCAACGACACCGCCCCACCACGCGACGACACCACCCCACCGGCACCGTCACCGGACGGCCTCGCCGGCGGCCCCCACGGCCCCGACACCCTCGAACCCCTCCTCCACACCGTCCTCGACGCCCTCCGCACCGGCAGCCGCGACCGCCGCGGCCCCCTCCCCGCCGGCGGCCCCAAAGTCGTCACCGACCGCCTCCGCACCACCCTCGACCCCGCCCTCCCCGAACACGGCACCGGCCCCCACGAAGCCCTCCGCACCCTCGTCCACGCCCTCGCCGAAGGCGCCGCCGACCCCGCCGACCCCCACTGCGCCGCCCACCTCCACTGCCCCCCGCTCGCCGTCGCCGTGGCCGCCGACCTCGCCGCCACCGCACTCAACCCCTCCATGGACTCCTGGGACCAGGCCCCCGCCGCCACCGCCCTCGAAACCGGCCTCACCCGCGCCCTCGCCGCCCTCGTCCACCCCCGCAGCCCCCAGCCCGACGCCCTCGTCACCAGCGGCGGCACCGAATCCAACCTCGTCGCCCTCCTCCTCGCCCGCGAACGCGCCCGCGCCCACGGCGCCCGCACCGTCCAAGTCGTCTGCGGAACCAACGCCCACCACAGCGTCCACCGCGCCGCCTGGCTCCTGGGCCTCCCCACCCCCCTCACCGTCGCCTGCCACGCCGGCCGCATCATCCCCGCCGCCCTCGACCGCGCCCTCGCCGACACCGCCGGACCCGCCCTCGTCGTCGCCACCGCCGGCACCACCGACGAAGGACTCATCGACCCGCTGCCCCAACTCGCCCGCATCGCCACCACCTACGGCGCCGAGCTCCACATCGACGCCGCCTACGGCGGCCCCCTCCTCTTCAGCGACACCCTCCGCCACCGCCTCGACGGACTCGACCACGCCATCAGCGTCACCCTCGACCTGCACAAACTCGGCTGGCAACCCGTCGCCGCCGGACTCCTCGCCGTCCGCGACACCGCCGAACTCGAACCCCTCACCCACCAGACCGACTACCTCAACGCCGACGACGACACCGAAGCCGGACTCCCCGACCTCCTCGGCCGCTCCATCCGCACCACCCGCCGCCCCGACGCCTTCAAAATGGCCGTCACCCTCCGCGCCCTCGGCCGCACCGGACTCGCCCGCCTCGTCGAACACTGCGTCCACTCCGCCGAACAACTCGCCGCCCTCACCGACCGGCACCCCGCCCTCCGCCGCCGCCCCGGCCCCCTCGGCATCAGCACCGTCCTCCTCCGCCCCACCGCCGCCGACCAGCTCGCCGAAACCGACGGCGACGAAGCCGGAGACGCACTCGTCGCCGACGTACGCCGCCGCCTCCTCACCGCCGGAACCGCCGTCATCGGCCGCGCCCGCGCCGAAGACACCGACGGCCGCGTCCGGCTCTGGCTCAAGGCCACCCTGCTCCACCCCGACACCCGCACCACCGACCTGGAGGCCCTCACCGACACCATCGCCGCCGCCTGCCCCTGACCGCACCCACCCCGACCGCACCGGCCACCCCGACCGCACCCGCCGCCCCCGACCACACCGGCCCCGACCGCACGGCGCAACCGGACGACGGCCCACCCCGGCGGAACACCCCGCCGACACCGCACCCCACAGTCGTCACACCGGCAACCACCCCCCACGCACAGCGGCAGCCACCGACTTCTCACCGACGGTGCGACGTACCACACGCCACACCCGACCCACCCCCCACCCTGACCAGGCCCGACCGCACCACCCACCGCGGACCACCGACCCCACCAGGGCACGGACGGCCCGGCCGGCGCAACGGCCCCCGGACAGAAAGAGAACCGATGAGCATGACGCTTCCCGCCCGCGCCACCACCGGCCACCACCGGCCCGGCGACCCCGCGGCCATCGCCGACGCCATCACCACCGGCAACCTCCTCCGCTGCTGGATCCGCGAAACCGGCACACCCAGACCCACCGACGGCATCCTCCGCCTCCGCCTCCCCGCCTCCGGCACCACCATCGAAGCCCCCGTCATCCACTGGTCACCCACCGGCCACCACCGCTTCGGCCGCGCCCGCCTCCGCACCGGAACCAAAGCCCCCGCCCCCCTCATCGCCTCCCTCCTCGGCATCGAAATCGCCGCCGGAGACCCCACCTCCGTCACCGACCTCACCAGCCGCGTCACCGACTCCGCCCACCGCACCGCACACATCCTCCGCACCCGCCCCCACACCCCCACCACCCCCGGAACCACCCCC
>NZ_JOID01000004.1 GCF_000719865.1 Streptomyces albus subsp. albus | reverse complement strand
CCGTCCGTGACGGAGAATAGGGGGTAGGAACACCCGCTGCGGGGGCGGGAGTTCGAGGGGTGACCGGACGGGGGAGACCATGCAAGCCACGCTGCTCGAAGAGAGCGAGACCACGGCACCGGGTGGGAGCACGGAGGTGCCGGAACTACCGGTGACGGCGGATGAGTGGGCCGCGCACCTGGCCTCTGCGGTGCCGGGGCCGCAGACGGCGGCGATGCTCGGCCTGCTGGAACGTGAGGGGCTGTCCACGGCGGGGCGGATCGACGCGTTGAAAGCATGGGAGCGGCACATCGCGTGGATTCAGGCGCAGCAGGTGCGTTTGCTGGCCGATGTCGAGGCGGAGGTGGTGGAGGCGACGCCGAATCAGTTCGGGTTGGTGGACTATGACTGGACCTTTGCCTGTGAGGATGTCGCCTGCGCGTTGAAACTCTCCGGCACCACGGCCGCCGACCGCCTCGCGGTGGCCACCGCCCTGGAGAGCCGGTTCCCCACCACGGTCGGCCTGCTGGAGCGCGGGGAGATCTGCTACCTGCAGGCCAAGGCTCTCACCGAGACCACCAACACCCTCGACCCCGAAGCCGCGGGAAGGGTCGAAGCCATGGTGGTGGGAAAGATGCCCACCCAGTCGGTGGGACAGACCCGCCGCGCCCTGAACCGGGCGGTGTTGAAGGCTGACCCACTGGGTGCGGAGCGGCGGCACCGTCGGCGGCGGGAGGACCGCAGCATCTGGCACCGGGCGGTCGAGGACGGCATGGCGACCTGGACGGCGTTCCTCCCCACTCCGCAGGCGGCGGAGTTGGACGCCGCGATCGACGCCCACGCCGCCACCTACACCGACGACGACCGCACGCCTGATCACCCACCCCAAGACCGGGGTGCTCATCAAGACCGACCCCACCACCTACCGTCCCACCGCCGAGACCGAACGCCACGTCATCGCCCGCGACGGGACCTGCGTCTTCCCTTCCTGTCAGATGCCCGCCCACCGCTGCGACCTCGACCACATCCAGCCCTTCAACCACCAGGACCCAGAGACCGGCGGCAAGACCGAACCCGAGAACCTCATGCCCCTGTGCCGACGCCACCACCTCCTGAAACACCGCGCCGGATGGCAGGTGGAACGGGATGCCGACACCGGCGAAGTCAACTGGACGGCACCGACCGGCCACACCTACACCAACCCACCCCACACCCCCACCACCTAACCCCCGGCAGCAACAGCGGGCTCACCGGGCCAGCCCCTCCACCACCGCGCGGAGGGGCCCCCACCCATGCCCAGAACCCCGAAGTCCGGGGACACCGCAACCGTCAACGAGAGGCCACTTGTGACCAGTTCGGCTGCGAGCGCTCAGACACTGCGGGTGACGGTCAGCCTTCTCGACGGCCTTCGCGACACCCGGGGCCGGGGCGTGAGACCCCAATTCCTCCATCTGCGACGGCCACGTGCCGCGACGCCCCGTCGCCTCCACGCCCATAAAGGCCGCGACCCTCGCCCCGCCACCCGCGGCCCCCGAACCCCACTCCCAGCCTCAGCCTCAGCCTCAGCGGCAGTCGACCCACGGGCCAACCCCCGGCACGGATGCCGTAACCCCAGCCGCAGCGACACCCGCCGGCCCGCGACGCACCCGCCACCACCACCGCGCCGCCCACCCGGCGCCGTAACCCCAACCCACCCACCACAGACGGCTGACAAGCACCACCAGCGACCGGACCCGTATCCCCCACGACGGCGGACACGCACGGGCACGGCACGGGCACGGCACGGCACGGCACGGCACGGCACGGCACCGGCACGGCACGGGGCACGGGCGCGGAAACCATCGGGGACACGGGCCGTCCGCAGCAGATCACGCGCAGGCGGCTTCCGACCTCCGGGGGCGCGCCGCCGCTTCACGACCCGGCCGGCCGCCGATTGCGTGGATCAGCCGCCGGTCACCACGAAGGGACGGCTGAGAAGTGGCGGAGGGCGTTGAGCAGTAGCGTGGGCGGCCGAGGCACGACGGAGGGCGGCCGAGGCACGACGGAGGGCCGCACGGCCCCGAGGGCCCCTTCCCGGCAAGCCGCACCTCGCCGCCATCTTTTCGCCCGCGTTATGGGGGAGTTGCTGGAGCCTCGGATTCCGGAAGGCCGTTTACATCCGTCACAGGAACGCCCTACTCTCCCCTGGGAGCGCTCCCAAGATCCCGACAACCCCCCACCGACGCGACCTCAGGCGCCCCGCGAAAACTTCGAACCCGGGTCCGGAAAGGCCCGGGAAGAGGCGGCACCGTTCACCGGCGCCCCCATACCCGCAACCCCCATACCCGCCGCCACCTCGGACCCGCCGCCCCGTTCCGCCGCCCCACCCGGCGGAACGGCGCGCCCACCGGGCGATCGGCGGGCACGGGGAGACCGGACGGAACGCCGGCCCGCCAAGCCCCGGAGCCACCGGGGCCCGGCCCTGGCTCCGGGTCGCCCAACACCCCGTCGCGCCGGACCCTTTTCGTAAGGAGACCGACCCCATGGCCCCTCAGCGGCCCGCACAGAAGACCGCCCCGCTCCGCACCCGTCGCCTGTTGAGCGCTGCGGGCGCCGCCGCCCTCGCCGCCGGAGCGGTGGCCTGGCCCACCCCGGCCGCCGCGCACGGCGCGACGATGATGCCGGGCTCGCGCCAGTACCTCTGCTACGTCGACGGGATCGGCGGCAACGGCGCGATGAGCCCGACCAACCCGGCCTGCGCGGCCGCCCTGGCCCAGAGCGGCACCACACCGCTGTACAACTGGTTCGCCGTGCTCGACTCCAACGGGCAGGGCCGGACCGAGGGTTACATCCCGGACGGCGAGATCTGCACCGGTGGCAACAACGGCCCGTACGATTTCAGCGGTTACGAGGCGGCCCGCTCCGACTGGCCCACCACCCACCTCACCGCGGGCGAGACGATCCGCGTGAAGTACAACAACTGGGCCAAGCACCCGGGCGACTTCGACGTCTACATCACCAAGGACGGCTGGACGCCCGACACCCCGCTGGCGTGGAAGGACCTCGACCTCATCGACACGGCGACCAACCCGCCGTCCGACGGCGGCCCGGGCACCGACGAGGGCCACTACTACTGGGATCTCGACCTGCCGGAGGGCAAGACCGGCAAGCACATGATCTTCATCCACTGGGTCCGCTCGGACAGCCCGGAGAACTTCTACGCCTGCTCCGACGTCGAGTTCGACGGCGGCAACGGCGAGGTCACCGGGCTGGGCTCCGGCACGCTGTCCGCCGGGGAGGTCGCGGCGGCGGCCGAGGAGTTCGAGAACACCGAGGCCCAGCCGATCCACGACGGAGAGCACGGCGAGCAGGCCCGGAGCGGCGACGAGCACGGGCAGCGGGCCGAGCACGGGCAGCACGCCCAGCACGGCGCTCCGGCCGCCGCCCGGCGCTACGAGGCCGGCGAGACCCGGAAGGTGGCCTCGGCCGAGGAGCAGCCGGCCGCTTCCACCACCGCGGTGGCCACCGCCGCGGCCGGCGCGGCCCTGGCGGCCTTCGCCGGGGGCGCGGTGCTGTTGGGCCGGCGCCGCCGGTCCGCCGCCACGGACTGAGCGCCCGAGCCGCCGGAAGACGGGAAGAACGAGAGAACGAGAAGGCGGTGAGACGCGGAGACCGCCCGCCGGCCGGAGCCCTGACCGGCGGGCGGTCTCCCGTCCGTCCGGCACGCACCGCGCGCCGGGGGACATCCCGTCAGACGGGCTCTAGCACCGCTTCCACTTGAGCTTGTAGGTCGCGCCCGGGACCTTCGTCGACTCCATCGCCATGAGGTTGGCCGCGTTGTCGCCCGAGGTTCCGGCGTCCACCCGTAGTTCGGTGTTGATGTTGAGATGCCGCTTCGCACCGCAGGGAGCCCAGACCTGTTCGGCGGCCGGAGTGTTCTCCAGGATGCGCCACTCGCTGTCGTACGGCCCGTTGAAGGTGCGCGAGTTGACGGCGGTCTCGGAGGATCCCTGGAAGTAGTACTGCGACTGCTGGAGGCCGGTGGCCCCCTTCTCCAGGTGGGTGTAACCGCGGTGCTCCGCACCGGTGATGGTGTACGTCCAGCCCGACGGGACCTTCACGTCCAGGACGAGCTGGCAGTTCTTGCGGTGGTCGGCGGCGTTCGCGCCGGCACCCGTCCGGGCGAGGTACTCGCTGTAGCTCACGTTCACGGACGAGTTGTCCGGTGATACGGCGACGGCGGCCGTACCCGCGGGGCAACCCGAGCCGTTGACGGTCACGACACCGACCTGCGCCTGCTCGGCCGGCACAACCGCTTCCGCCGGCGCGCTCTGGCCCGCCAGCACAGAGGCGAATAACGCCGCGGCCGCGCCGCCGGCGGCAAGAACACCAGACATGGTTCTCCAATCGATGCGTACGGGGGTCCGGCGCCCCACCCCGGCGCCGCCCCGCTGATATCGGATGTGCCGGGCCTCGGTTCACCGGGCTCCCGGCCGGTCACTGCCGGCGCGTGCGGCGCTCCCGGCGATGCCGTACGCGCGTCCGCCGCGCCCGCGAAGTCCGGTCGAGGCGGTCAGCCTCGGTATGAGGGAGAAGCTGGTGTCCGCGCGGGCGGGCGAAGGAGGGCGGCCGGCTCGGGGCTCGGGCGTGGGGTGTCGCACGCTCCGGTTCCGGCCGACCGGGGTGGGAGCGCTCCCATGCTAAGGGCGCGGACCCCGTCGGGGAAGAGACGCGACAGCCCGGCTTCACCGCGGTGGTGCCGCCCCCGCCGTGCGGCGGTCCGGTGGGACTCGCCCGCCCGCCACACCCTGCCGGCTCTCAACCGGCCTCGCACGAGCAGAGGTTGACCCCCAGCACCTCGTCGCCACCGAAGCCGTGGCCGGGGAAGGTCACGGTGTCGCCGGGGGCGGCGCTCCGGCAGGGCGGGGTGGCGCCGTCGCGGTAGCTGACGGTGAGCCGCTGGGAGGTGTCGCAGTGGTTGGTGACGAAGGTGTAGCGCCGGCTCGCCTCGTACTGGACGCAGGCGGGAGCCGGCACGGACACCGGCCCATCCGGCTCGCCGGCGGTGACGCCGTACGCGGCGCCGGGCTGCGCGAGCCCCGCGGCAACGATGAGCAGCACCGGAACCGAGGCCCGGGCGATCGAGCGCGACAGGGTGAACATGAGGACCCTCCTCCAAGCGTGCCGAATGGAACGAGCCCGAGCGTAGGAGTGACGCATGGAGTCTGAAAGAAATTTCGCCACTTGCGCAAGGCCGATCGCGCTTCCCGGGCCACCGCGCGACGAACGGGCAGGGCTTCTTGCCGTGCAGGTCATGGCGGTCCGAACAGCCACAAGGGCTTGCGTGCGGCACCGCGCGACCACCGCACGCCGTGCCACGACCGGCCCGATTGGAGCCGCGCAGGGCCAGGCGATAAGCCGCCGAAAGACGCTTTTAGCGACAACTCGTCCCGGCAACAGGCAAGTTGACCTGAAACTGTTTTCAGTCTCTTGCGCAAGAACAGGCCGTGCCGCTTCAAGCTGCTGACCGCAGGTGGATGCCCTGACCGGGGCGGTGATGCGGGCGGCCCGTCACCGGGATCAGGGCGCCCGGCAGGCAGCGACGGACACGCAAACGGAGGCGCGACCCTTCGCGTCCCGGGCGGAACCCGACAGGCCCGCCATGTCCGTTGAGCCCCTGTTTATTGCGTATTGATCTGCGCGACCTACGATCTCCCAGCCGGCCATGCCGAACGGGGAGACGACATGCTCCGCATTCATTTCAGCGATACGGATCTGGCGAGAACCAGGATCGCCGCCGCGCCTGATCCGCTCTGGGAAGTCGCCGCGAGTCTGCACCGGTTGCAGTCGCGCAGCGGACGGTGGGCCTACGCGGGGTGGTACCGCATGGCCAGGCAGCAGACGCGGGAGAGGGGGCTGGGGCGTGTCCTGCGGAGCGTCTTCCAGCCCTTGTATCCAAGGGCCGCCTATTTTCCGGACTTTCTGACGCCCGCTGACGCGGTGGGTGATCTGGGCGCCGGACTGGAGGCAATTCTGGCCACGCCTCCGCGGCGGGTCCTGCAAGAAGTGACCATCCTCGACCGCACCGTCGGAGCGCCCGCGTGGGCCGGGCAGCTGGCCCGGCTGGAGGTGCGCAAGGAGTTCGTGGGGATGCTGCGGACGTACCACGACGCGGTGATCGCCCCGTACGAGGAACGGGCACAGGCCCGGATCGAGGCGGAGCGAGCGGCGCGCGCCCGCGGGCTTCTGGACGGCGGGGTCGAGGGCATGCTCTCGGGACTCGGGCCGATGCTGCGCTGGCGCCCTCCGGTCCTGGAGGCCGCCTATCCCAGGCAGGTCGAGGACCGGGACCTGTATCTGAACGGACGTGGGCTCACGCTCGTCCCTTCGTACTTCAACTGGGGTGAGCCGGTCGCCTACGCCGACCCGGAGATGCCGCCCGTGCTCTGGTACTCGCTCCTCCACGAGCCGAGCCCTCCGGATGCCCCGCAGGGCGTCGACGCCCCCGGGAAGTCCTTGGTCACCCTGCTCGGGCGCGCCCGGGCGGTCGCCCTGCGCGCCGCGTCGGCCGGTGCCACGACCTGCGAGATCGCCCGTGCCGCCGGAGTCTCGGCGTCCTCCGCCAGCAGACACGCCACCGTGCTGCGTGACGCGGGCCTCATCACCACCATCCGGAACGGCCCGACCGTGCTGCACACCCTCACCCCGGCGGGGGCGTCCTTGCTGCGCGCCGCGGGCCCGGTGGAGTGACCGGGGACCGGACCTCCGCCGAGTGATCCGCGGGAGAGCTCCGGTTCTCGCCGTCGGCACGCACAGGGCGGGCCCGGGTGGGGGTGGGGGTGGTGTTCCGGTGGCCAGCGGTTTCGGAAACCCCGGACGGGCAAGAAGTCGCCCCATGGGCCATCGACCAGCCCATACCGGACAGGTCGCCGGCCGGCCCGCGCGGGCCGACGGACCGCGTGGCCGGCGGACCCCCGGCGCACGACCGCACCCGGGCGCCCCCTCCATGGGGCGCCGGTCCGCGCCGGGGCCCGGCGAGGGGGGCCTCGCCGCGGGAGACCTCAAGTCGAGGGGACGGGCCCGAGCCGCCGCGGCCGGGCCGATGACGGGAGACCACGTATGCACGGCATGACCGCCTCGGCCCAGGCGCAGCAGTCCCCCGGCGGCCTCGCGGGCTGGGCCACGGATCTCGTCGAGACGATGGGCGGGCCGGGGGCCGGTCTGGCGATCGCCCTGGAGAACCTCTTCCCACCGCTGCCCAGCGAGGTCGTGCTGCCCCTCACCGGCTTCGCGGCCGGGCGGGGCGTGCTCGGGCTGCCCTCGGCGATCTTCTGGACGACGTTCGGTTCGGTGGCGGGCGCGGTGCTTCTGTACTGGGCCGGGACGTGGCTCGGCCGTGAGCGTCTGCACAGGCTGTGGGTGCGGGTTCCGCTGCTGAAGCCCGCGGATCTCGAGCGCACGGAGGCGTGGTTCGCCCGGCACGGCACGAAGGCGGTCTTCCTGGGCCGGATGGTGCCGGTCTTCCGCAGCCTGGTCTCCGTACCGGCCGGTGTCGAGCGCATGCCCTTCCGGACGTTCGTCCTGCTGACCGCCCTGGGCAGCCTGCTGTGGAACTCGGCCCTGATCATGGCGGGTTACTGGCTCGGGGACCGCTGGCATGTGGTGGAGACGTATGTCGGCCTCTCCTCCAAGATCGTGCTGGGCGCCGCGGTGGTGGCTCTCGTGGTCCACCTCGTCGTGCGTCACCGGAGGCGGGGCCGGAACGGGCGGCAGGACGGCGACGGCAGCGGCGGCGATGGCGATGCGTCCGCCGGTGAGTCCGCCGACGGCGACGGTGCGCCTGCCGGCGGCGACCGGGACGGCGACGAGGCCCTCGGCGGCGGCCGGGACCGGGACCGGGACCCGTCCCCGGACGGGGATCACGCCACCGCGCGCCCCGAGTAGGAGCGGGCGGACCGGCCGTACCGCCCTCCCCTCCGCCCTCCCCTCCCCCTCCCCCCCGGCGCTCTCCCGGGACCCGCCGTCGCGGAGGACCGCGGCGCCGAGCTCCGCACCTGCCATCGCGAAGGGCGCCGGTACAACTCCCGGCCGCCCCGGGCCTCTTCACCCCGAGCGGCGCTCCCTCCCCTCCTCTCCCCCGCCCCGCCCCGCAGTGGCCCCGCTCACACCCCGTCCGACCAGGCATACCGCCCGCAGGGTCGAACGAGCAGCCGGTTAGCATATGAGCACCGCCTAGCTCGAAAGATGGACCAGTGACTGCGACCGTGGACTCGTTCACCAACTGGAAAAACCGCGAAGAGATCGCGGAATCGATGATCCCGATGATCGGGAAGTTGCACCGGGAGCGGGACGTCACGGTCCTGCTGCACAGCCGCTCCCTGGTGAACAAGTCGGTGGTGAGCATCCTCAAGACCCACCGCTTCGCCCGCCAGATCGCCGGCGCGGAACTCTCGGTCACCGAGACGATGCCGTTCCTGCGGACGCTGACCACGCTCGACCTCGGCCCGTCCCAGATCGACATCGGCATGCTCGCCGCCACGTACAAGGCGGACGACCGCGGCCTGTCGGTGGAGGAGTTCACCGCCCAGGCCGTCGCCGGGGCCGCGGGCGCGAACAAGATCGAGCGCCGCGAGCCCCGCGATGTCGTCCTCTACGGGTTCGGCCGCATCGGCCGCCTCGTCGCCCGTCTGCTCATCGAGAAGGCCGGTTCCGGCAACGGGCTGCGGCTGCGCGCCATCGTCGTCCGCAACGGCGGCGGCCAGGACCTCGTCAAGCGCGCCTCGCTGCTGCGCCGCGACTCCATCCACGGCCAGTTCCAGGGCACGATCACCGTCGACGAGGCGAACAGCACGATCGTCGCCAACGGCAACGAGATCAAGGTCATCTACTCCGACGACCCGACGGCGATCGACTACACGGCGTACGGCATCAAGGACGCCATCCTCATCGACAACACCGGCCGCTGGCGCGACCGCGAGGGCCTGTCGAAGCACCTGCGCCCCGGTATCGACAAGGTCGTCCTGACGGCCCCCGGCAAGGGCGACGTGCCCAACATCGTCCACGGCGTCAACCACGACACGATCAAGCCGGACGAGCAGATCCTGTCCTGCGCCTCCTGCACCACCAACGCGATCGTCCCGCCGCTGAAGGCGATGGCGGACGAGTACGGCGTGCTGCGCGGCCACGTGGAGACGGTCCACTCGTTCACCAACGACCAGAATCTGCTGGACAATTACCACAAGTCGGACCGCCGCGGCCGCTCGGCGCCGCTCAACATGGTG
Organism: Streptomyces albus subsp. albus; assembly: GCF_000719865.1. Taxonomy (GTDB): domain Bacteria; phylum Actinomycetota; class Actinomycetes; order Streptomycetales; family Streptomycetaceae; genus Streptomyces; species Streptomyces albus_E. The sequence goes on along the minus strand of NZ_JOID01000004.1, from coordinate 245,203 downwards.
ATCACCGAGACCGGTGCCGCCTCCGCCGTCGCCAAGGCGCTGCCGGACCTCCAGGCGAAGATCACCGGCAGCTCGATCCGCGTCCCGGTGCCGGACGTCTCGATCGCGATCCTGAATCTGCAGCTCGCCCGCGAGACCACCCGCCAGGAGGTCCTCGACCACCTGCGCGAGGTGTCGCTGACCTCGCCGCTCAAGCGCCAGATCGACTTCACGAGCGCCCCCGACGCGGTCTCGAACGACTTCATCGGCTCGCGCCACGCCTCGATCGTCGACGCCGGCGCCACCAAGGTCGAGGGCGACAACGCCATCCTCTACCTCTGGTACGACAACGAGTTCGGCTACTCCTGCCAGGTCGTCCGCGTCGTCCAGTACGTCTCCGGGGTGGAGTACCCGACCTACCCGGCCCCGGCGGCCTGAGCCGCGCGGGCGGCGCGCCCGCCGCTCCCCTCCCCTCCCTCCACCCTCGCCCCCGTCCGCCGTCCCGGCGGGCGGGGGCGTCGGCATACCGTGTGGCGCACGGCACACACCGCATCGTACGTACCGGTCGGTATGGTGCTGGTTGCGCGGCACTCAACAGGAGGCTTCATGTCAGCGACCAACCGCCAGATCCGCCTGGCAGCCCGTCCCGTCGGCGAGGTCAAGCCCGGGGACTGGGAGCACGCCACGGCGCCCGTCGAGGAGCCCGGGGAGGGCCAGTTCGCCGGGCGGACCCGCTTCATCTCGCTGGACCCCGCGATGCGCGGCTGGCTGGACGACCGGCCCTCCTATCTGCCGCCCGTCGGCCTCGGCGAGGTGATGCGGGCGGGCTCGGTGATCGAGGTGACCGCCTCGAACCACCCCGGCTACCAGCCCGGCGACCACGTCGTCGGCACCTTCGGCGTCCAGGAGCACGTCGTCTCCGACGGCAAGGGCGCCCTGAAGATCGACACCGCTCTCGCGCCGGCCTCGACCTACCTGGGCGCGCTGGGCATGCCCGGCATGACCGCCTACTTCGGCCTGCTGGACGTCGGCGCCCTCAAGGAGGGCGAGACCGTCGTGGTCTCCGGCGCGGCGGGCGCGGTCGGCTCCATCGTGGGCCAGATCGCCAAGGTGAAGGGCTGCCGGGTCGTCGGCATCGCGGGCGGCGCGGAGAAGTGCGCCCTGCTGACCGACGAGCTCGGGTTCGACGCGGCGATCGACTACCGCGCCGGGGACGTGAAGCGGGCCCTGCGCGAGCAGACGCCGGACGGCATCGACGTCTACTTCGACAACGTCGGCGGCGAGATCCTCGACGCGGCGCTCACCCGGCTGGCGATGCACGCGCGCGTGGTGATCTGCGGCGCCATCAGCCAGTACAACAACGAGACGGCGGTGAGCGGCCCCTCGAACTACCTCACGCTGCTCGTGCGCCGGGCGCGCATGGAGGGCTTCGTCGTCTTCGACTACGCCAAGCGCTACGCGGAGGCCGCGCGGGACATCGCCGGCTGGATCGGCGAGGGCCGGCTGAAGGTGAAGGAGCACGTGGTCAAGGGCACCGTGGACGACTTCCCGGAGACGCTGCAGATGCTGTTCCGCGGGGAGAACGTCGGCAAGCTCGTGCTGGAGCTGGCGTGACGGCCGCGGGGGCCGGGGGCGGCCGGGCGGAGGGGCGGCCGGGGAAGCCGCTGAGCGGCAAGGTCGCCATCGTCACCGGAGGCGCGTCCGGCCTGGGCCGCGCCACCGCGCTGACGCTGGCGGAGGCGGGCGCCGAGGTGGTCGTCGCCGACCTGGACGCGGCGGGCGGCGAGGAGGTGGCCCGGCTCGTCGGCGGCCACTTCCGCAGCTGCGACGTCTCGGACCTGGACGCCAACCGCGCCCTGGTGGACTTCGCCGTGGAGCGCTGCGGCGGTGTCGACATCGCCTTCCTGAACGCGGGTGTGGCGACGGGCTGCGGCATCGGTGACGACTTCGACCCGGTCCGGTACCGGCGGGCGATGGGCGCCAACCTCGACGGCGTCGTCTACGGCGCGCACGCGGTGCTGCCGGCGCTGCGGGCCCGCGGCGGCGGGTCGATCGTGGCGACCGCCTCCCTGGCGGGTCTGACGGCGGTGCCGTTCGACCCGCTGTACGCGGCCAACAAGCACGCCGTGGTGGGCCTGGCGCGTTCGCTGGGCCCGGCCCTGGCGCCGGAGGGCGTCCGCTTCAACGCCATCTGCCCGGGCTTCGCGGAGTCGCGGATCATCGACCCGATCCGCGACATGCTCTCCTCGCAGCAGCTGCCGATCATCCCGGCGCAGGTCGTGGCCGACACGGTGCTGCGCATCCTCACCGGCGACGCCACCGGGGAGTGCTGGTTCATCCAGCCCGGCCGCGAACCGGAGCCGTTCCGCTTCCGGAACGTGCCGGGTCCGGGAGAGGCCGCCGGCGGCTGAGCCGGCGCCGGCCGACCCGGCTGGTCCGGCCGGTCCGGCCGGTCCGGGCCGTGCCCGGCGCACCGCCGTGGTGCGGTGCGCCGGGTGCGGGCGCCGCCTCCGTCTCGGTGGCGACCTCTACGGCGTCGTTTCGGGCGTCCTCGCCCCGCGCGTGCGGGCGACCGGGCCCTGGAAGGCGGCGAGGGTGTGTTCCAGCAGGGGGAGGGCGCGGACCACGCGGCGGGAGCGGATCAGCGCATCCCAGACGGGCTCGAACTTCTTCCAGCCGCCCGCGTAGGCGAGATGCCGGAGCCGCTCGTGGCCGCCGGGCTGGGCGGCCGCGCCCCGCCAGATGTTCGGCCAGCGGTAGAAGTCGCGGTAGGCCCGCCAGTAGCCGTCCTCCAGCTGCCGGGCCGTCATATTGCGGGGCCGGTACACGACGTGGCGGGTGTCGTAGAGGTCCCAGTCGCGGTGGACGATCCGGTCCTCGGCCTCCAGTTGCTTCCACAGCCCGGTCGACGGGTACGGCGTCATGATGTGGAACGTGGCCGTCTCGATGCCCTGCCCGACGGCCCACTCCACCGTCCGGTCGAAGACGTCGGGCCCGTCCTGGTCGAGCCCGAAGACGAAGCTGGCGTTGACCATGACGCCCGCGCCGTGCAGGCGGCGGACGGCCTCGTCGTAGTCGCGGCCGATGTTCTGGTCCTTCCTCCGCTCCGCCAGGTTCGCCCCGTTGACGGTCTCGAAGCCGACGAACAGGCTGCGCAGGCCCGCGCCGGCGGCCTTCTCCAGCAGCCCCGGATCCAGCACCGACGTGACCGTCCCGGCCGCCTGCCACACCCGGTTCATGCCGGCCATGCCGTCGAAGAGGGCCTCCGCGAAGCGCCGGTTGCCGAAGAGGTGGTCGTCGAGGAAGTAGAGATGCCGGCCGGGCAGCCGCTCGATCTCGGCGAGGGCGTCGTCCACGGCCTGGGTGTAGAAGGACTTCCCGCCCTCGAAGAAGGCGTCCTTGTAGCAGAAGTCGCAGTGGTGCGGGCAACCACGCGACACGACCAGGGAGTTGGGTACGAGGTAGAGGTGCCGCTTGATGAGGTCCCGGCGGACGGGCGGCAGACCGGCGAGGGTCCGGCGGGCGGAGTCGTAGCGCCGCGCCGGGACGCCGTCGCGGAAGTCCTGGAGGAACTGCGGCCAGGTGTCCTCGCCCGGGCCGGTGAAGACGGTGTCGGCGTGCGCGGCGGCCTCGTCGGGGAGCGACGTCACGTGCAGACCGCCCATGGCGACGTGGACGCCGCGGGCCCGGAAGTGGTCGGCTATCTCGTAGCTGCGTCTCGCGGAGGTGATGTACGGCTGGAGGACGAGCAGGTCGGGGGTGTCGAGCGCGTCGAGGCGGATGCGCTCCACGTGTTCGTCGTACAGCGTCACCTCGTCGTCCGGGCCGAGGTATCCGGCGAGGGTCGCCAGCCCGAGCGGCGGGAAGAGCGAGTACTTCACGGGCCGGAAGAGCGGGCTGGTCGCTTCGGTCAGAGCCGGGAGGATCATCGTCACGCGCATGACTGCTCGGACCGCGCGGGGCGGCGGGCCGGTTCCCGGGGCTCCGTTCCCACCCGCGCCGGAACCGCGGCCCGGCCCCGGACGACCTCGGTGAGGCGCGGGCCGTGATGCTCGGCGCCGCGTACCGGCGCTGCGGGCCCGCGCCGTCGGTTCCCGGGCGCTCGCTCCGCCGGGGGACGGGCGCTCGCTCCGCCGCTTCCCGGGCGCGGGGACTCCACTCGGCCGGGGTGCGTTAAGGGACGGTGATGTCACGCTTGGCCTGGTCTTTCCAGCCTCCCCGCCCCTTGAAAGGGCTCACCGCCCCGTTCAGGGTGGATCAAGGACGGTGGTGGCCGCCCGGGGAGGTCCGGCGCCGCCGCCGTCCGCGCGGCGTGAGCGCATCACGCGCGGTGCCGTTTCCGGGACGAGCGGCGCCACCCCTGGTTCCCCGCGCGGGTCCGGCTTGGGACAAGACCCGCGCGGGGTTCCGGCCCCGGCACCGTTTGGCCGCTGCTTCGTTCCGCCGCAGGAGACCCCTTTCACATGGCGCGGTCCTGCGGGCGCTGCTCGCCCCGGCGGGACGACCGGGCCGGATGCCGGGCAGGTTAAGGGACGTTTATCCACCGCTTGGCCGCGCCTTCCCGGCATCCGCAGACGTTGATCCGGCCCCCGGTTCCGTACACGGTGGATCGCGGATCGGCGGCGGACCGGCTTCCCCGGAGCCCGGGCAGCCGGCGGTCCCCCCGCAGTCGGCCGGCCCGCCGGCACGGGAGGACCGGACTCGCCGCCGTCCACGCGGCACGAGCGGTTTCGCGGCCTTTCCCCTTCCTTCCTGGGGCCGCGCACGGCCCCGGTCCCGGAGGACTCCGTCATGGGACGGCGGACTCCACCGGGCCCCGCTGCCGGAATCCGGCGGCGGGGGCGGGCCGTGCCCGCTCGCCCGCACCTGCGGTCCGGGAGACGCTCCGCGCGCCGTCTCCCGGGCCGCCGACGAGAGGGGCCCGTATCCCCCGGCTCGCAGGCGGCAACCCGTGCCGTCCCGTCCCCCGCGAGCCGGAGTGCCGCACGGGCATCGGGCCCCGGAGGCGCGCGCGGTGGGCACCGGCTTCCACGAAAACGCGCGGCGATTGAGTGTGCGCGGCCTTCCGTGCGTACTTGCCCGGTGAGTGACGCGTCGGCCGGTGCACACCGTCCCGGCACCCGGTCGGTGCGGCGCTCCGGGAGAATCCGAAGGACGGGCCCCGCATCCCCCCCGGGGAGCGAGGGCCGGCGCGCGGGCAGCGCAGGCCGCTGCCGACCGGAAGGCGGCTCCCACCTCCAGTTCTCTTTGTCACACCAGAGAGGTGAGCATGTCGCGAGCGAGGAAGACACACAGGAAGCACCGAGTCATCGGGATCGGCCTGGTGGGAGCGGGGCTGATCGCGGGCGGTCTGGCCACGGCGGGCGCGTTCGCCGGCGAGAGCGGATCCGCCGCGGGCGGGGCGTCGGCGCAGACCATCTCGTGCCCGTCGGCGGACGGGAAACTGCCGGAGATCCCCGCCGGGGCCCAGGACGAGGTCGAACGGAATCTGGCCCAGCTCGACAAGCAACTCGCGGAGGCCAACGACCGGCTGGCGCGCTCCCGGGGCGAGGGCGGACCCAACTTCGTCCAGAACGCCATCCTCGGCCCGCTGGAGGACAAGCGCACCGCGGCGCTGAACCGGATCGAGACGGCCATCGGGCGCCTCGCGGAGAAGCCCGAAGGGCTGGAGGCGCTGGCCACGTGCGCCCTCGGCGGGCAGGCGGCCGCCGGTGAGGCGGCGCCTCCGGCGGAGGGAGCCGGCGGCGACGGCGAGGAGCAGGGCGCGGCGGCGGGCGCGCCCACCGTCGACTGCGCCGATGTCGCCTCACAGCTCGGAGCCGTGCCGGCGGAGGCGCAGGCCCGGATCGACAGGGAACTGGCGCAACTGCGGAACCAGATCGACGAGGCCAACGGGCGGCTGGCGCGCTCCCAGGGCGAGGGCGGGCCCAACTTCGTGCAGAACGCCATCCTCGGCCCGCTGGAAGGCAAGCGCCGTGCCGTCATCGACCGCATCGGCCAGGCCGTCGAACGGGGAGGAGGACAGCCGCCCGCGGGGCTCGGCGGCCTGGCCTCCTGCGGCCTGAACGAGCAGTGAGCGGGCAGTGATCCGGCAGTGATCGCCCGGCGCCGGGCCGAGGCCCCTCATCGGCCCGGCCCGGCGCCTTCCCTTCCCAACCGTGTGCCCTGCCCGGCACCTCTCCGGGCGCCCGTCCTCCCGGAATCCGCCCGCTCCACCGGGTGGCGGGGGCGAGGAGGGGCCGGACCGCGGGCCGGCTCGGCTCCAGGCGGTGACGGGCCGGCTCGGCTCCAGGCGGTGACGGGGGACGCTCCCGCCGGCCCGGCCCGGAGGGCTCCGGCCGCCCGGGCCGGCGCACGTCCGGCCGGCCGGTCAGCCCTTGCCCTGGCCGGCCTTCTTCTCCAGCCGCCGCCGCTGGCGCGGAGTGAGCTCCTTGCGTCCGCTCTGCCGCAGGTACGCCGCCTCGCGCTCCTCGTTCTTCTTCATGATCACGCCCTCTCACCCCGTCCTGCCGGATCCGTACCGGCCGGTGCCGCGTCCGGGCCGCGAGGGCCCGGCCGTGACGAGCCGGCTCGTTGCCAGTCTGTTCCGGCCCCGCTCGGGCCGCATCCGGGACGGACGGCGGACAAATGCCGCACGTCCGTGCGCATCCGGCGCGCATGCGGGTACCCGGCGCGGCATGACTGGTATCGACCTGCGCAGCACCGCGTTCAGCAGCGAGTCCTTCCTCCCGCGCACGTACGCAAGAGACGGCGACAACCTCTCGCCGCCGCTGAGCTGGTCGGGCGTACCGGCGGAAGCGGCGGAACTCCTGCTGCTGTGCGAGGACCCGGACGCGCCGAGGGGCACCTTCCTCCACTGGCTGGTCACCGGCATCGACCCGGCGTCCGACGGCGTGGAGGCCGGGCGGACTCCCCCGGGCGGCACACCCCTGACGAACGGCTTCGGGGAACGGGGCTGGGGAGGCCCGCAGCCCCCGCCCGGCGACCGGGCGCACCGCTACTTCTTCCGCCTCTACGCCCTTCCGGAGCCGGTCTCCCTCCGCGACGGCGCGACGGCCGGCGAGGTGCACGCCGCGGTGGACGACCGGCAGCTCGCGAGCGGCACGCTGTACGGGCTCTATCAGCGCTGAGCCCGGGGGGACGCGGCCGCAGCGCCGGCAAGGGAGCCGCGAGCGGGCTTGGCGCACGGTCATGGCCACCGCATTGCGCACCCGCCCTGGCGCACCGGACCCCCTTGGCTCGGCATGAACACCACACACACACCCTCAAAACCGACCGGGCGGTATGCAAGACGGGTGTGATCCGCCTAGGCTGCTGGGCGCGCCGTGGCTTGGCGGGAGCGGATGGTCCTCCGCCCGCCGCGCGGCGGGGCCGTGCGGGGCGCGGGAAACCGCCCTCGACGGAGCGGGAACACAGGAGCACGGGAAGGGGAAGCAGGATGGCAGTCGATCCCTCGGGAGCCGACCTCGCGCGGATGGTGGCGGAGGACCCGGGCGGCCCCGTCGTCATGCTCAACCTGCTCCGGTTCACGGAGGACGGCCGCTCCTCGTACGCCGAATACGCCCGGCGGACGCAGGTCTTCCTGGAACGCTACGGAGCCGAGCTGCTCTACGCCGGTGACGGCACCACGCCGCTGGTCGCGGAGGAGGGACAGGCGTGGGACGCGGTCCTGCTGGTCCGCTACCCCAGCCGTGAGGTCTTCAGCCGCATGGTCGCCGACCCCGAATACCAGCAGGTCACCGCCTTGCGCAGCCAGTCCTTGACGGAAGCCGTGCTCCAGCCGACCATCCCGTGGACGAGCCGCCGGGACGGCTGACCGGCTGACCGGCTGACCGGCCCGGAGACTCGGGCTTGCCCTCCGCCGATCCCTCCAGCCCCGGCCCCGGCCCCGGCCCCGGCCCGGCGTGTGCTCGTGACCGCCGAGCGGAGCATGCGGCCCGGCGACCGCACGGCGTGATCAGCCACAACGCAACCCGGTGACCACCGTCAATGGCCGTTTGTACGCGCGATGCCGATACGGGTACGCGACAAGCGGCGTGACGACGCCCCGGCGTCCGCGTTGAGCCAGGGAGGCGGGACAGGCAACTGTCGCGACTGGCGCGAGTGGCGTGCGGACAGGGAGGCGGGGAACTGCGATGGCGGTCGATGAAGCGTCGGTGAGTTTCGGAGACGACGGGGACAACGACGAGGGCACGGCCGCGCGGCCGGCGGACAGGTCCGGCCAGGGCGTGATCAACGCGTTCGGGCGGAGCATGAAGATGCTGCGGCTGCGGAGCGGCATGGAACGCGCCGAGTTCGGACAGCAGTTGGGGTACACGGCCTCCACCGTGGCGTCCTTCGAGCAGGGCCGGAGGATTCCGTCGCCCCGGACGATCGACCGGGCGGACGAGGTGCTGGAGGCGGGCGGGCTCCTGTCCGTGTGGAAGGAACAGATGGAGCGGGCGCAGTTCCCGGTGTTCTTCCAGGGGATGGCGGCGCTGGAGAAGAAGTGCGTCGAACTGCTCATGTACGACACGCACGTCGTCAACGGGCTTCTCCAGACCGAGGAGTACATGAGGGCGCTGCTCGCCATGCGGCGCCCGACTCTGGACCAGGAGACCATCGATCAGCGGGTGACCGCGCGGCTGGCCCGGCAGGCCATCTTCGACCGCCGGCCGGCGCCACTCCTGAGCTTCGTCATGGACGAGGCCGTGCTGCGGCACCGCTACGGCGGCAAGGAGGTGCTCCGGGGACAGCTGGAACACCTTCTGCTGATCGGTCAGCAGCGCAACGTCGAGATCCAGGTCATGCCGCTCGACTGCGAGGACAACGCGGGGGTGAACGGGCCCTTCACCGTGGCCACGCGAAAGGACGGCAAGAAGTTCGTGTACTCCGAGGCCCACGCCACCAGCACGCTGGAGACCGACCCGGAACAGACGGTCCTCGCCGCCGCCCGCTATGGGATTATCCGATCCCAGGCTCTCACTCCCCGAGAGTCGCTGGAACTCATCGAAGGGTTGCTGGGATCGCTATGAACAACGCTGAGTGCTCGGCCACCGCATCCGACCTCACCTGGTTCAAGAGCAGCTACAGCGGAACCGAGGGTGGCCAGTGCGTCGAGGTCGCCGCCGGTGCGGGAGTTATGCACGTCCGGGACTCCAAGGACGTGGCCGGGCCGGTCATCCGCGTATCGCGTGAGGCATGGACGGGGTTCGTCGGGATGGCCTCGTCGCAGCGGGGCGCCTGACGATCACGCCGCGTACACGAGAGCCCCGCCGTCCCTTGCGGACCGGCGGGGCTCTCCCCGTCCGGGGACTTGTGCCGCCTGCCTCCCCCTGCCGAAACGCGGAGGTGAGGTGCGGGCTGCGGCGGGTACCCGAGGGCTTGGCACGACGTACGCGAGACCCCGGGAGGTGTCCCATGGGGAAGTTGGGCGACATGGCGAAGAAGGCCAAGCAGGCTGCGAAGGGCCACCCGGACCAGGCCGACAAGGGCGTCGAGAGGTCCGAGCGCATGATCGATGAGCGGACGGGCGACAAGTACGACGCCCAGACCGACAAGGCCGCCGACGCGGCCCGCCGCTCCTACGGAGGCGACGAGCCGAAGGAGCGGTAGCCCCGACGCCAGAGCCCCGGTTCCCCGGTGTCACGCACCGGGGAACCGGGGGGCCGGCATGCGGGCCGGGGCTACCCGGGTTACCCCAGGATGTTCGTCGTTGGAGTCGAACCGGTGCTCATCGGCGGGAAGTTCGGGAAACCACTCCGTTTCCGCCTGTCCCGTGAGGATGCTCAGGACGAAGTCTCCGCAGAAGTGCTGTGGGTGCCCCCACAGCGGCCCCCGGCCTTCATTGAGATCACCGTCCGAGCACATCCGGCTTCTGCCCGGGCCGCACCAGCCAGTAGCTCTCCGTTCATATGGAGGGGCGCGGCGCACTACAGGCCGGGGGAGCGCATCTGGACGAGGGCGCACGTATCCTCCGCCGCTCGATCGGCAACGCGCGCGTCTAAACCGGCAGATACGGGCTCGGTTTGCCGTGCCAGCTGATGCGCAGGGTGTCGCGCGCGCGGGTGGCCGCCACGAAGAGCAGGGAGCGGGCCTTGGTTTCCTCCCGGGCCAGGCGGTGGGGGTCCGTGTCGCGGTACCGCCGCATCAGGGAGGCGCGGGGGATGACGCCGTCCCGGGCACCGACGATGGCGAGCTTCTGGTATTCGAGGCCCTTGAAGCGGTGCATGGTGCCCACGTGGATGTCGCCGTCGCCCTTGACGCCCTCCTTGGTGAGTTCGGCGACCGTGAGGCCGGCCTCGGTCACCAGGTGGTACATGACCTGGTTGACGGCTTCGCGGTCGGCGACGCAGACGGCGATGTTGCCCCGCGGGTCGCGCGGCCGGCCGTCGGTTCCACCGGTGGCGAGTTCCTCGCGCCAGGTCCGGAGGGCGGTGGCGAGCCGGGCGAGTTCGTCGTCCCAGGAATCGCACGGGACGAATTCCGGGGCCGGGCCACGGAGAACCGAGCGGTAGCCGTTGAGGTCGTCGGTGCCGTCGTCGAGGTCGTCGAAGGTGATCTGGGCGCTCTTCGGGTTCACCACTTCCATGGCGCGGTTCAGGATCTCGCGGGTGGTGCGGTAGCTGAGGGTGAGGCGGGCCGCGCGGCCCCGGATGTGCACGCCGACGGTGCCCAGGGTGACGTGCTGGTCGTAGATGCGCTGGTGGGTGTCGCCGGCGATGAACATGTCGTCCTCGCCAGGGGCCACCATGGCGCGGAGCATCTTCCAGTGGGCGGGGCGGAGGTCCTGTGACTCGTCGACGACGACGTGCCGGAAGCGGTGTCCGAGGTAGTACATGCCGGAGCTGTTGTCGCGGTGGATGAGGTCCTTCCCGCCGACGTCCTCCTTGTACTCCTGGCGCGCCTCGATCCTGGCGGCGCGCTCCATCTCGAAGCGGGCCGCGCGTTCGGCGGCCTGGGCCCAGGTTTCGCGGTTGTCCTTGTCCAGGCGGGTGGTGAACTGCTCCAGGATCTTCCAGATCCGGGCGCGGTCGGGGCGGGTGAGGGAGCGGCCGCGGCCCGCGCGGCGGGCGTCGAAGTAGGCCCTGCGGGTACCGAGCGACTGGCCGAGGATCACCTGCTCCCATTCCTCGTAGAGGAATTCGGCGTCCCAGCGCCGCTCGTCGAGTTCGGCCAGGACCTGGCGGAGGATGTTCAGGGCGACGCTGTCGTAGACGCGCTGTTTTCCGCCGCCGGACGGGCTGTTCTCGTTGAGGACGCGGGTGGCGAGCTGGTCGATGTGCGTGATGTCGACGCGGGCGAACTGCTCCGGTTCCAGCAGGGAGGCGAGGCGGGCGCGCAGGTCGGTGGTGAGGTTCTTGGTGAAGGTGGTGAGCAGGATCGGCTTGTCGTGGCCGGACGAGAGTTGTGCGGCGAGGTGCTTGACGCGGTGCAGGGCGACGATGGTCTTGCCCGTGCCGGGTCCGCCGGACACGCGGAAGGGCCCGCTGTAGCGGCGGCCCACGAGCTTGGCCTGGGCCGGGTGGAGGAAGACCTTCCAGGCCCGGAAGTCGCCCTCTTCGAGGACGTCCTTGAGGGCGTCGTCGATGGTGGTGACGGTGGTGCGGGCGAGTGCCGCGTCCAGGTCGTGCCGCTCGGACTCGTCGAGTTCCACCTCGACCGGGGCGGTGATCTCCTTGCGGACCTCGTCGATGGGCAGCCCGGCGGCGAGGCCGTACAGGATGTCCTTGGTGAGGAGGGGGGCTCCGGAGACGAGGGCGTCGAGTTCACCGCTCTCGGTGACCGCGAGGGCGAGGTCGATGAGCTGCTCGGCGACGCCGAGTTCGCGGAGGTCGTCCGCGCGGAGACCGGCCAGGAGCGGCTCGGCCCGCTCCGCCTGCCCGGCCTGCACGGTCTCCTGCTCTGTCCGCTCTGCCTGCTTGGTCCGCTCGGTCCGCTCCGTCCGCTCCGCCGCGGGCGTTGCCGCCGCCGGTCGCGTCGTGTCCGGTGCGGGGGCCGGCGTCTCCGGCTCCGCCGGGGTTTCGGGCTCCGCCGCGGCCTCGGGCTGCTCGGCCGGGGTGAGCGTCATTCCCGCCCGCTGGAGAACGCTCTGGCCGACCACGGACAGGTCGACGAACTCGATCTCCCCGGTGACGCGGTTGATCGCGACGGACAGTTCCTCGTAGACGTGCCTGCGGTGCCGTACGGCGACGACGAGCCACTTCTGGCGGCCGTCGCCGTCGACACCGATCCTGGCGAGGAGCGCCCGGTAGGACTGGTCGATCTTGGCCCGGTACACGCGGCTGTCGCCCTTGAGCGGCTTGAGGTCGAGGCCGGGGTGGTCGGGGTTCTGCCGGAAGCGGTGGCAGAAGTCGTAGAACTTGCCCTTGACCGAGCGGTCGAGCTTGTACAGCTCCTGTTCGGCCTTCTCGTACAGGCTGAGCCGTGCGGTCATCGGCGGATCGGGCCTTCCGTGTCGGGGAGCAGGTCGAGCAGGGTGTCGAGGTGGTCGAGCCAGTGGGCGGCCGTGTGCACGGTCCAGCCGTCACCGGCGTACGCGGCGTCGCGCTTGCGGCCTTCCTCGCCGTCGTGGCCGGGGGCGTCCATGACGACGGCGATCTTCAGGCCGGAGCCGGGCCAGGCGAAGTCGGCCGGCCAGCCGCGGTCGCCGAGTTCGTAGCCGAAGACGGGGGCCTTCTTGCCCCGTTCGGCCAGGTGCCGGGCGAGCCGGGTCAGGTCGGAGTCCGGCTCGTCCTCTTCGAGGAGCCCCAGGATGTCCTCGTCCCAGGCCGCGTCCCGGAGCTGTTCCCGGAGGGCCCGCTCGGCGGCGGAGGGCGGCGGGGCGGACAGCGAGGACGACCGTGGGGCGGACGCGGCCGGGCGGCTCGCCGGACGTTCGCCGCCCGGAGCCCGCGCCGGGGGTTCCGGGCGCTCCGGCCGGCCCGCCTCCTCGGCCGCCTCAGCGGCCGGCTCCGGACGCAGCCGGCCGCTGAGGCTCTCCAGTTCGCCCGCGCCGCCGCCGACGCGGAGGATCTCCACGGGGAAGCCGGCGGCCCGGCTGGTCGCGAGCTGCACGCCGTCGCCGCCGGTGAAGGAGAGGAACTGGAGGAGGTTGGACCAGTAGAGCCAGGACCGCCAGCGCAGCTTGTGTTCGGGGGTGCCGAGCCGGCCGCTGTCGTGGTCGTCGAGTACGGCGATGGCGCCCCAGCCGACTCGCTCGGCCCCGTCCGGCCCCGCGGTGGGGTGGACGGTGTAGAGCAGCGCCAGGCCGTGCTCGTCGGTGGCGGACAGCACGAGGATCTCCCCGTCCCCGGCGGCCGGTTCCAGGCCGGCCGCCGGGCTGCCGCCCTCGGCGAGGGAGCGGAGGGCGCCGCGCAGCGTCTCCCGCGCCTGCGCGCGGCCGGCGTTCTCCGCCAGCGGCTCGGGGGCGCTGAGGAGTCCGCCGACCAGGGCGCCGGCCCGCCGCCCCCACCGGGTGCGGGAGGGATCGCGGAGGTAGCCGAGGAGGGTGTCGATGGGATTGCCGAAGACGGCCCCGGCGAGGTGGGCGCGGTTGCCGCCGAGCTGCTCGTACCAGTCCTTGGCGGCCTCCTGTCCGGTGCGCCGGTAGGGCGGCCACACCGGCCGGGCCCGGGCGCGTTCGCCCGTCTCGAAGAGTTCGAGGTCGTCCCAGGTGATCTGGAAGACGAGGGCTCCGCCGGCCCGCAGTTCGTCCCGCTTCCGGCAGTCGTCGGCGATGCGGTTGTGCTCGCGGGTGGCGTGGTAGCGGTGGCCGTCGAGAAAGACGTGGACCTTCTGGGGGCTGCCGTCGGTCCGTTCGAAGGTGAAGTCGGTGCGGGTGAACTCCTCGTCCCGCTGGGCGGTCAGCCTCCAGGTCGCGGCCCCGGCGAATCGCAGGTTGCCGCTGTGTGTGCCGCTTTCCTCCAGGGAGGCGTCGTCCTGCCCGGTGCTCCAGGTGCGGAGGGCGGCGAGGAAGCGGGCCTCCAGGTCGGATTCGACCTGCCGGTCCAAGCCGATCGCCGCGGTGGTCGGGACGTTCTCGACCTGCCAGTGGTCGACGGCGTTGCCCTCGTCGTCTTTCACCGGGCGGCCGTGCTCGTCGACGGGGCCGAGGAGGCTGTTGACGAGTTCCAGGGCCGCGCGACGGGAGACGTCGTCCTGGTGGCGCTCCTCGGTGTGGCGGTGCAGGCAGCGGTGGCAGGCGCGGCGCCCCTCGTCCTTGCAGGGGCACGCGATCAGCACGCGGCGCGCCTCGGCGAGGGTGTCGCGGAAGGCGTCGGGCCGGGTGAGCCGGTCGAGGTAGCCGGTGCCGCCGGGGAGGCGGTCGTAGAGGACGAGGAAGTGCCGTCTCTCGCCGGTGGCCTTGTCGGGCATCGAGGCGAGGGTGGTGTCCAGGTGGGCCGGGTCGCCGCCGAAGTGCCGGTCGACGCCGAGGCGGAGCGCGGCCCGGAAGGAGTGGACCTTCTCGTCGACGAGCACGGTGGCGGCGGGGAGCAGGATGCGCAGGGCCTCGGTGGTGAGCTGGTGGGCGAGGAGCACCGGTTCCTGCTTCGGCGTTTCCGTGCCCTTCCTGCCCCGGCGCAGGGGGCACCAGGGCTGGTGGTGCTTGACGGCCGGGTTGCGTGCGGCGGAGGTGTCGAGGGCGTCGGTGTCGTGGTCGAAGACGGGTCTGCCGTCGGCGGTGGCCGCTCCGCAGGCGGTGCACACATGGAACGGCGCCAGCCGGACGCTGTTTCCGGCCAGTTCGTCCTCGGGGCGGGCGTCGAAGCGGAGCGGGCCGACGTTGATCCTCCGGATGACGGCCTTGCGGGAGTAGTCGACGCCGAAGGTCTCGCGGGCGTGCCGCCAGGACGCCCCGGTCTCGATGTGCTCCGCGGGGATGTCGACGGCGTCGATGACGGTGTAGAAGCGCTGCTCGCGTTCGTCCTTGTCGTCGCCGATCCGGGCGTCGTCGCGCTTGCCGCGGGAGGTGACGACGGTGGGTTCGATCACCTGGTGCAGGCAGGACCCGTCATCGGCGATGCCGGTGCTGTGGCAGCGCGGGCAGGGGCCGCGGTCCTCGGCGGCGTTCTCGGTGCGGACGTAGCCGCACTGGCGGCAGAAGCGCCACAGGGCCCAGTCGGGTTCGGTGGAGCTGCCGATCTCGATGCCGGTGACCTGGTGCTTGTAGCCGCCCACGTAGAACGTGTTGCCGGGCGCGAGTTCGGACAGCGCGTAGCGGCGGGGCCGCTCGTAGGGGCGCATCGTGGACTTGAAGCGTTCCCGGCCGGTCTCCGGGTCGGGCCCGGTGGGCCAGTACAGGGTGGCGTTGAGGGTGGTGACGGCGTCGATGAGCGCGTAGTTCGGCAGCAGGCCGAGGTCGCAGAGGGCCTGCTGGGCGGTGACGAGGCCGCGTTTCATCAGGCGTTTGCCGACGGCCCGGTGCTCCGCTTCGAGTTCCGCCTTGCGGCTGCGCTGTTCGGCGTCGTCCTCGTGGAGCTCATGGACGGCCTCGTCGATGAGGTTGAGCCTGCGCCGCAGTTCCTCCTCGCCCCGCTTCCACCGCCGTGCCGCTCTCTCGACGTCGCCGCGCAGCCCGCCGGCGGCATAGGCGCGCAGCTCGTCCGCGGCCTTGGGGGTGATACCGGCGGGGAAGAGGCCGAGGAAGGCCTCGACGAGTCCGGCGGCGCCGCCGATCGCCGCCTCCACGAGGTCGGCGAGGTAGCCGGAGGGCCCGAACAGGGCGGGCGCCTCGCGCGGGATCGCGGCGAGCGGCTGCCCGTCGGGGCGCCGCAGGCGGCCCCGCGCGGCGAGGTCGAGCAGATGGGCGACGTACTGGCGGCGGAGGATCTCGATGGCCGACAGATGACTGCCCGGCGGCACGATCCGCCCGGCGATCATCTCCCGCGGCTGGTCCAGGTAGTACAGGTCGCGGCGGCTGCGGTCGGGGATGGTGAGCAGGAAGGCGTTGCCGGTGCGCCGGCCCGCGCGACCGGTCTGCTGGGCGTAGTTGGCGGGCCGGCGGGGCAGCGCGGCGAGCACGACGGCCGACAGGTCGCCGATGTCGATGCCCATCTCCAGGGTCGGGGTGCAGGAGAGCACGTTGGGGTCCTTGAACCCGCTGCCGTCGCGGAACGCCGCCTCGACCCGCTCCCGCTCGGGCCGGGTGAGCATGCCGGTGTGCTCGGCGGTGACGACCTGGTACGTGCCGGCCTTGCGGTAGAGCCTGCGGTAGTAGTCCTCGCGGTAGTCCCGGTCGCGCTGGTGCCGGCCGAGCCCCTCCGGCCGGGTCCCGGCGACGAGGCGTCCGGTGCGGCAGCGGTAGGCGGGGCACTTCTGCCCGTCCCACTGGCCGAGCAGGGCGGGGTGGACGGTCTGCTCCCAGAAGCAGGAGGGGCAGCGGACGAACGCCTCGCCCACCTCGTCGTCCTTCAGGAGCTGGACGTCGACGGCGCCCGGCTTGAGCCCGTAGATCCGCAGACCGCTGTCCTCCGGGGTGCGCACGGCCAGCAGCCCGGCGGTGACGAGTGCGGGCAGCAGCCGGGACCAGAACTCGGCGGCCTGCTCGCGCGGCAGCCCGAGGGCGCGCTGCGCCCACCGCTCGTACCAGGAGAGGCGCCCGGTGGCGAAGTCGAACTCGCTTCTGGTCTTCGGCGCGTTCAGCAGGAACACGGGCGCGGCGATGCCCTTGGGGAAGGCCCGCATACCGGGGGGCCGCCCGCCCCAGATGTGGTACCGGCTGGTGCCGGCCTCCCGCAGATATCCCTCCAGCCAGCGGTGGCCGATGGCGCCCCGGGTCCGCAGCCGTTCCAGGAAGATCCGCAGGAAGCCGAGGTACCGCGCGTCGTCCAGGGCGTCGGGGACGGGCAGCCGGCCGCCCTTTGCGTAGGGCTCGGTGTGGGCCGCCCGGACGATCGCGGCGGCGGCCACCGGGTCGGATATGCGCACCTGGGCGGCGGCGGTCCGGGTGAGTTCCAGGGTGCGGCCGTTGCGGGACCGGAACCCGAACTCCATCAGCGCCTCGAACGCGAACCGCTCCCCGATCAGCTCCCACGTCCTCCGGTCCCCGCCGCGGCCCTTGCCGGACAGCAGCCGCTTCACGCCCTCGACGTCGTGCAGGTCGGTGGGGACGACGGCGGCGAGGGTCGAACGGTCGGTGGTCGCGGCGACCACGTCGGCTATCAGATCGTTCAGCGCGGTGGGGGCGTCCTCCGACAGATGGCTCTTGAACAGGGCGCGCAGCGAGAAGGTGTACGAGCGGCTCGCCACGAATCCGGCGCGGTGCGCGGCGTCCTGCACCGAGTCGTTGAACATCAGGGTCTTCGTCTCGCCCTGCCGCTCGTCGAGTTCCCCGCCGGTGAAGAGCTGGGTGACGGAGGCGGCGGCGAGCGCGGCGGCGCCGGTGCCGAGGAAGCGGATCGCGTTGCGCGTGCCGCAGGCCGGGCACCAGTCGTCCTCGGCCGCCGTGGTGGCGGTCTCCCCCAGGAACACGAGGACGAACGCGGAATCCGCGCCGGCCAGGCGGGGACCGCCGGTCTCCGGGTCGTAGTCCGCGACCGGGTCGGGCAGCCGCAGCCTGCGCCGGGGGCCGTCCAGCACGCGGAGCTGACCGGCCCCGGTCACGCTGAGGGCGTTCGCGTCGGCACGCCCGGCGGCCCGGCCCGCGCCGTCCATCGGGGCGGCCCCCGAGCCCTCCATCGCCTCGCCATCGGTGGCGGCGATCAGATTGCGGACCCGCATCTTGTCCTGGCTGACGGAGGCCCGCCGGATCTTGTGCGTGTCGACCTCGACGTCCAGATCGTCCGACTCGGGGGTGAAGACGGCCCAGCCGGAGCGGCCGCAGTCGCGGCAGTACACGGCGGGCAGGAACAGGTTCGCGTTCTGCCCGGCGGTGGCCGTGGTCACCGGCGCGGTACCCGCCGCGCCGCCCTCCGGGCTCTCCGCCGCCCCGGCCGCGTCCCACTGGAACTCGGCCTTCGGCCACGGCAGTACACCGCGCACCAGACGGGACACCGACCGCGCCCACTGGTGCACCTCGACCTGCACGAAGGGGCGCGGCATCTCCGGGGCGGACGCCGGGTCGTGGGCCACCGACAGCAGCGCGACGAGGCGGGCGAACGCCTTCGCCGCCACCTCGGGCCGCAGCGTGATGGTGCGGCCCCAGGACTGGGCGCCGCTGCGCCACATCAGGTCGAGGACCTCCGGCACGGAACGCACCTGCCCGTCCAGGGCGTGCAGCACGGCGGAGGTCAGCGGATGCCGCTTCAGGACTTCGCCGAGCGCGTGCGGATCGGTGTCCCGGCTGCCGGTGACGGCCTCGGCGAGCGCGGCGAACTCCTCCTCGCCCAGCGTGGGGTCGGGCAGGGCCGCAAGCTCGTCCGGACTCGGGATCGGCACCAGCGGGTCGAAGTCCGCGCGCGGCACGAACTGGTCAACGCTGAGCCGCTTTTCACCGAGGATCGCGTCGGAGGGGAACTCGGTGCCGAACACCTGCGTGGCCACGTCGAGCAGTTGCCGTAATCCATCCTCGTCCGTGCCCGAGGCGAGGGTCGCCGAGGTGGCGACCGGGCAGATGCGGCCCAGGGGGCGCCCCTTCTCCGAGGCGCCGACGGCGGAGGCGAGGCGGCGGAGCAGCATCGCCACATCCGTGGCCTGCGCGCCGTCGTAGCTGTGGAACTCGTCGACCACGACGTAGCGGATGTCGGCCTCGTCCCACAGCGGGGCGTCGGCCGCGCGCTGGAGCAGCAGGTCCAGCATCTTGTAGTTGGTGATCAGGATGTCCGGCGGCGTCACCTGCATATCGGAACGGGCGGTGAACACGCGGCCGTAGCGGGTGGCGGCCCGGTCGCCGATGTAGAGCCCGGCCCGTATTTTGTGCAGTTCGGGGTGCTCGGTCAGCAGCCCGTTGATGCGCTGCGCCTGGTCGGTGGCCAGCGCGTTCATCGGATACAGGAGCACGGCCTTCACCCCGGCGCGGCCCGCCGCCCGCTCCCGCGCGCAGTGGTCCAGGACCGGGTAGAGGAACGACTCCGTCTTGCCGGAACCGGTACCGGTGGTGACGAGCGTCGGCCGGGGCGTGCGGCCGCCGGCGGACGACAGCCGCTCGAAGGCGGCGGCCTGGTGCTCGTACGGCGTCCAGCCGTCGGTGCGCCGCCAGTCCAGGTGCGTCTCCCACGACGGGTCCGCCGTGACGAAGGGTGTGCGCACGCGGAGGAACGGGCCCCGGAACATACCGGAGTTGTCGTCCCCGAGGAACCGGTGCAGCGCCTTCCGCGCGCCCTCGTCGGTCAGGGCGTAGGTGGTGGACAGATACTGGAGCAGGCTCTCCTTGAGCCCTTCCGCTTCGAGCGTCGGCCTCACGGCTTCGGCACCTCCTGCCGCACCGGGTCCCACTCACCGGCGGCCACGGCGGCGTCGAGGCGCTGCTGGAAGTAGGCGTGCGCCTCGCGCATCTCGGTCTCGCGGTCGGCCTTGTAGAAGGGCGCGGTGTAGCCGTCGGGGGCGGGGGTTGCGGGGGCTGGGTTGTTGACGGGGTCGGCCTGGTGGGCCGCGAAGGCGGGGTCGGCCATGTACGCCTCGAACTGCTTCCAGTGGTCCTTGGTTTGTCCGTGGCCGTACGTGTAGCGGTCACCGGCGATCTTGCGTTCGGCGGCGTCGAACCAGGTCACCTCGTCAAAGCCTCGCATGATCGGAAGCCGGGAATTGAACATGGTCGCCAGCGCGTCAGCCGACACCCCCAACCACACGGCGACAAGAGCATCAATCTCCACAAGCGCGGATCGGCGCGCGTACTCAGTTCGGAGCGGCGTGTTACGGCACCAGTTCGGACCGACTTCATGAAGCTGAGTGGTCATCAGTGGCCAGACACGGGCCCATGGCTCATGAACGGCCCAGGCGGCATCGAACAATTCCTCCCAGATATCGGAGTACGCATCAGTAAGGCAATTGAGCCGGAGTGTTCGAAGGAGCAACGCAGGAGCAAGAGGATGGTCTGGCGCCGGAGCCGGCAGGTTGCGCGCTCCAGACACATCGAGATGACCTACTCCGATGGTCCGGAGCAGGTAATCGAGCGGCATGGAAGACCAAAAACCAGCCCAGAGGACCGTGTGCCGGTTCCCGAGAAGCGCTCCACTGCGCACTGCGTGGATATGCGTAGGACCAGGTGGGACGAGGGACGCACAGAGCACCTGCTCACGGTTGGAGGAGATCATCTCTCGCCAAGCGATCCGGTAAAAAGACGAGTACAGGCGAGTCGACTCGACACGCAACCGGTCGCGGACCTCACTATCGGCCACCGCCCCAAGTTCGATCTCCCTTGCCTCAGCGATCGACTGGCGGATGGACAAGAGCCGACGGGAATCACCAAGCGCATCTTCGAAGTACGCTAGGTCGAACCACCTGTCTTGGGACTCGGCGAACTTTTCCTTGACTGCCGTTCTGACGTACTCGGTCCCAGGGACGTAGGCATTATCGATCAAGCGCAGGTCAACTGGCTCCATCTCGCCGGGCACTGAACCGGGACTTTTGAGCAGCGGATTAGAGACGCCGAGTTGGGGACCCTTAAGAATAACCGAGTCCCAGGTTTCTGGACGAAACCTCGTCTTCTGCCCAGCCATCAGGTTGTGATCAATCAGTCCGGACGCCCTCGCTCCACTCTCGTGGAACCCGCTGCAAATCCTGGGAGTGAAATCCCCGAGTCGCACTGGATATTCGGCGAGCGCGGCGATTGCCTGGGATTCAGTAGTCCCTACTGGAGACAGCAACCGCGTTGTGGTGGGACGCCCGTCCTCACCAGTCAGACGCTGCCATTGAGTGAGCACTTCCGGGGTTACCCGGACAATTCGCTTGCGGTGAGGACGCGCATCCCAACTGTTGCCGAACTTAACTCCGGGATCGGGAGCCGACCCGTCGTCCTGGCCGGACAAGCGCAGCACGTCCGCGGAGAACAACCACGACAGATGGTCGAAACCAATCTCTCCCGACTCGCCGTAGATATGCACACCAAAGGTGAGGGCTCTACTGACGGGCACGGGGAAGAATCTATTCCCCGCGTTGAAAAATCCGCCATGCACGCGAAGTCTCTTATAGGCCGCCTCTCGGAGATTTGCCTCTCGCTTCCCGCTGAAGTGGCTGTCTCGGTGAAGGAGTCCGACCATGCCACCGAGGGCGGCGTGGTCCCACGTCTGACACATGAAGGCCCGGTACAGATCCGGTTGACTTCCGGCAACTAGCGGATAGGTTTGCGGCCCCGCCAGGTAGTCACTCATCGTCACTACTGTCGTTGCTTCCTGCACAGCGTAGGAGGCAGCCTCCCCGGCAAGTGCGGCCGCGCGCCGACGTTGCCTTTCAGTCGCAGTTTGCCTCTCCGCAAGCATGAACCACGGTTCATGCTCCGCGAGCACGGGATCTTCCTTCCATTCCGGGCGCACCCACGGCGGGTTCCCCACCTGCAAGTCGAATCCCCCGCCTTCCGCGAATGCCAGCGCGAAGTCCAACTCCCAGTGCAGGAAACCCTGTCCCTCCGCGATCTCCTTGACCACGCGCATCCAGGGAAAGCGATCCTCCGGGTCCTCCTTGTGATCCATCCCGAGCAGGCCCGGAAGGTTGTCCTCGAAGTCCTTGAGTGCTTCGAGGTTGTCGAACTCGGTGATCAGGTCCGGCTGGTCCACGTCGGCGGTGCCGAGCATGGCTTCCAGGAAGTCGATCCAGTCGTCGAGGTCCGCCAGCGGGATCGCGTCCCGCCAGACGCGCGGGGCCCGCCTCGCCGCCGGCTTCCTCTGGCGCGGCAGTGCCGGCTTGCCGATCTCCTTGCGGTCGATGAGCGGCTCGCCGTCACCGCTGTCGGAGTCCGTGAAGAGCAGAGACTCCTGGACACCGGAACTCGTCGCGAACAGCGCCGTCTGCTCGGCGAAACGCTGGGCCGGGATGGCGTTCGGCCTGACCCGTTCAGCCGCCGGTTCAGGCTCTGGTTCAGCCACCGAACCGGATGCCGGACCAGCCTCGGGCCGCCGGGCCGCCCCCGCGTCCGTCACCTCCGGCTCGCCGCCGCCACCGGCCACCGCTCCGGCCCCGAACAGCTCCTTCACGACCTCGGTGGCGTTCACCACCTCCGCCGGGTCGTACTGTGCCGCGCTGCCGTCCAGGAGCGACGCCTCGCCCGTCGGCCAGAACCACAGCGCGCACCAGGCGTCCATGACCTGCTTCAGCCGCCAGTACGGCGATCCGACGGCCCTGAAGAGCTCGGCGTAGACCTTCTCCTTCGAGAGCCGGGTTGCACTGTCCTCCGCCGCACCGCCCGCCTCCCGGCGCAGGAAGGCGAACTCCTCGTCCTTCTCCGGGTCCGCGCCCCACACATCGATGGTCCGGGCGATCTCCCGCTCCGACAGTTCCATCCGCTTGACGACGAGCTTCCACAGGAACTCGGCCCGCTGCGCCGCGTCTCGCAGCCTCGTGTACTGGGACGTGGCCTCCCGGCCCGTCTTGCGGTCGCGGATCGGCTCGCCCGTCTTGGCGTTCAGCCGCCGCTTCGGCTTCTGGAGGATGCCCTTCTTCCACTGCCTGAGCTGCTCGACGCCCTCCCCCGCCAACTGCCCGAGCAGCTTCTTCGCGTCACCGCTCGCGCCCGTCACGGCCGCCCAGCCCGGTGTCGGCAGCAGGAACTGGTGCACCGCCCCCTCCGGCAGCGGCTGCGGCTTGCCGCCCGCCTCGTTGTCGCGGAACGGCAGCGGCGTCGGCGCCTGCGTGTCCTTCCCGCTCAGCCACTGGGGCTTGCCCTTCCACGGCGCGACGTCCTCCGCCGCGTACACCGCCCGCCTGCCGCCGATCAGCGAGTTGCCGCGCCGCAGGTGGAGGCCGAACCACGGCGCCCGCATCCCCGGGTGCATGGTGTTGAGCCACAGCGACACCTCGGCGAGCTCGACACCGGTCCGATTGAGGTCCACGCCGTACGCGTTGTGCAGCGCGATGTACGCCTTGACCTTCTGCTTCTCCGTCAGGGCCTGGGCGGTCGGGATCGACGTGCCCAGCTCGTCCTGCCGCCGCCGCAGATACTCCTCCGCGACCTGGTTGATGGCCTCGTTGAGGAACGCGCCGGAACCGAGCGCCGGCTCGCAGATGCGGTACTTCAGCAGCTCCGCCGCGCGGGTCCGGACGACGTTCCCCTCCGCGTCCTTCTCCTGGTCGAGGCGGTGCTTGAGGGCCAGTTCGACCGTGACCCGGGTCAGCGACTCGGGGGTGTAGTACGAGGCCGAGGTCTCCCGGTCGCGGCCCGCCAGGCGGTAGACGAAGGTCCCCGGCGGGTACTTCTTCGGCCCGCGCAGGCCCTTCTCCTCACGGTCCCGCTCGTCGTACTGCACCCAGGTGTTCTCCGGGTACTCCTTGAGACGGTGCGAGGGGACCAGCCAGGAGCCCTTCTCCGGGTCGCCGCCCTTGGCGACCTCGCACAGCTCCTCCTCGGCGATGATGCCGGTGTACGACATCAGGCCCTCGTAGACCGCGCCGAGCTGGTTGATGCCGAGGTTGCGGTACGAGATGAAGCCGCCGCGTTCGCCGCGCCGCCTGGCCTTCTTCATGGTGAGCAGGCGCAGCACCTGGTGCAGGGCGTGGTTGCGCAGCCGCAGGTCGAGCCGGGCCGCCCGGCCGTCCTGGCTCTCCCCGTCGCGGCGCGGGTCGCGGGTGCCGCGGCCGATGAGCGTCACCGCCGCGGGTTCGAAGAGATCGCTGCGCAGGGGTTCGAAGCGCAGGCCCCGGTCCTCGCTGCGCTGCTTGGCCTTCCGCTTGCGCGTCTCCTCGTCGTCGCCGGGACGCTCGTCCCACGGCTCGGTGCCGATGATCCGGTGGCCGTGGTTGACCTTGTCGAACAGAAGGTCCAGGGACTCGTACAAGTGGAATCTGTTGCGGGCGGTCTCGTCCGTCAACTGAGCTTCATGGGAGACGAGTTCGCGGAGGCGCGCCACCGAGTAGCCGGCCTCGTAGGTGCCGTCGTCGGCCGGGAGGATGCCCAGTTCGGGGCGGGCCTCCGCGTACAGCAGGAAGAGGATCCGGTAGAGGTAGCGCAGCGCCTCGCGGGTGAGCTGCCGGGCGAAGGGGTCGCCGGGGGTTTCGAGAGCGCGTGGTTCGACGCCGGTCTTATCCAAGCGGGCCAGGACCTCGTTGGCGATGATCTCGACGGACTTCTGGAGGCCCTGGCGCAGCTCGCCGGAGACGCCGACCGCGTGGTCGCGGGACTCCTTGACGAGCGCGTCGATGGCCGGGCCCTTGCCGTCCTCGGCCGGGGCGAGCGCGTCATGGCTGAACAGCCCGGCGATGGTGGCGAGTTCGCCGGTCTGCCGGCGGTCGTGGCGCTCCAGGGCCGCGTCGAGGTTCGCGGCCAGGTAGCGGCCCTCGCCCCACACCTGCCGGTCGGCGAGGACGATGACGCCGCCGCAGAGCAGCAGGACGAAGCGCGGGGCGCTGCCGCCCTCGCCTCCCAGCTCGCTCTGGAACAGCCAGGTGGCGAGCGCGTGCCCCGACCCGTAGGTCTCGCCGCTCCCGGCCCGCAGGGGGTGGAGCAGCCGGCCGTAGGCGTCGGTGTCCAGGGCGGTGTCGTTGCTCGCTGACCAGCCGCAGTCCACGGCGACGATGCCGTCGCCGTGCCAGGCGACCTTGAGGGTGTGGTCGCGGCCGGCGCGGTGGACGGTCAGTTCACGCCGGGCGGAGGCGGCCTCCCGGTCCGCCTCGTCGGCGTCGGGCTCCGGGTCGGCGTCCGGGTAGCCGAGGGCGGCGAGCACCTTGCGGTGCCAGGCGGTGACGCGTTCGCGCCACTCCTCGTCCCCGTAGGTGTTGCGGCGCTGCTCGAAGCCCTCGTTGGAGGGGTACTCGTCGTCCTCGGCGTCCTCCTTCGCGCGCTCGGCGAAGAAGCCGCGGTACTGCTCGTCGAGATAGACCGGCCGCAGGCCGCGGAGGGCGGCGCGGGGTGTGGTCCGCTGGTCGTTCTCGTCGGACTCGCGGTCCGTCCAGGCCGCGAAGACGCCCTTCTTCAGGCCGTCGGCGAGCTGCTCGGCGAAGTAGTGCGCGGACAGGTACTCGCCGCGGTTGGAGAAGGAGTCGAAGTCGGTGCTCATCGTTCGGTCGTCTCCCCGGCGTCGGGCACGGCGGTCGCGGCGGATTCGGCGGTCGCGGCGGATTCGGCGGTCGCGGCGGATTCGGCGGTCGCGGCGGATAAGGCGGTGGGCGGTGCCGGGGTGGCGGCGAGCGGTTCGAGGACGGCGAGGAGCCGCAGCAGCGGGGCGCCGGAGGTCCGCAGGGAGCGGATCAGCGTCGTGCGCCTGCTCGCCGTGAGGTCGACGTCCTGCTTGGCCTTCCGCGAACGGCGGGCCGCCGGTGTGAACAGCGCAGCCTGCCGCCACTCCGTGACGCGCTTCTCGTACGGCGCGAGGACGGCGTCGATCTGCCGCGCGTACTCGGCCTGGCGGTCGGTGAGGAAGCGCCGCGCCTCCTCGACCGCGTCCGGCACCCGGGACTGGAGGAGTCCGCGGTTCACCGGGGCGGCGCGGCCGGGCATGGCGGGGCCGACCCCGCAGGCGGCCAGGAAGGCGTTGTCGATCCGGTGGACGCGGGGGGCGCCGGGGAGGCCGGTGACGGCCATCCACTCGACGACGGTGGGACGCCCGGCCTTGTTCGAGTAGCTGCCCTGGAGGAGGTAGACGGGGCCGTCGAGCGCGCCGGGCAGTGCCGGGTCGATCTCGGCCGCCTTCTCCTTGTCGGGGTCGAAGGCGAGCACGAAGGCCTCGTCGTGGCGGAGCGCCGCGAGGGCCTTGTCGGTGACCCAGTCCAGCACGGGGTGCACGTCGGAGACGTAACCGACGTTGGGCCACTGGCTCGCGGAGTCCTCGCGTGCCGCCTTGAGGCGCCTGGCGGCGAGGCCCTTGTCGAAGGTGAGCCGGATACGCCCTTCCCTTTGGGCGGTCGGCAGGATGTGCTGCTCGGTCAGATACGACTTGGGCAGGGCCTTGAGCCGGTGGAGGAGGTCCGGCGGCGGCTCGAAGGCGAGGGTGCCGTCCTCCTCGCGCCGCAGCTTGAGGGCGATGTCCGGGCTGATGGGGTGGCAGACCTGGCGGAGGGCCTCGTCGAAGTAGGCGGCGGTCGCGGCCGTGCCGCCGCCCGGGCCGAACAGGCCGGGCACGGTGGCGCGCGGGATGTCGTCCGTCGGCTTCTTCGACCCGACGTTGCCCATGAGCCGGCCGAGCAGGGCCTTGGCGCCACCGCCCGTCGAGGACTTCTCGATCGACTCCTCGACGGTACGGCCGGCTATGAGGTCGCGGGTGAGCCGCTCATCTTCCTCCTTGGCCCGGTAGATGCCGGTGACCGCCTCCGCGCTGCCCTCGATGCGGTGGGCCTCCTCCTCGCGGGCGAGGAGCTTGGCGCCCACCAGGCGGTCGTCCAGCCACAGGGGTTCACCGGTCTTGTCGTCGGTGCGCCACTCCACGTCGCCGGTGAGCACCAGGGCCCGGAACCGGGGGCTCGTCTCCTGGCCGTAGCGGTCGATCCGGCCGTTGCGCTGCTCGATCCGGATCAGCGACCAGGGCAGGTCGTAGTGGATCAGCTCGTGGCACTGCTGGTGCAGGTTGACGCCTTCGGAGGCGACGTCGCCGGTGAACAGGAGCCGGACGGGTGCGGTGCGCAGGCCGAACTCCTCGACGATGCGCTTCTGTTCGTCCTCACCGGTGGCGTCGCCGTGCATGACCTCGACGGCGCCGCCGTACGCCTTCCACGGCCTCGCCTTCCGCTCCTCCGGCTCCAGTCGCCGCGTCACGGGGAAGCCGAGCCGGGCCGGGACCGTCTCGGCCAGCCACTTCAGGGTGGGAACGCGCTCGGAGAAGACCACGACCCGGGTGTCCGACCCGGGCCCGACACCGGTCTCCCTCAACTGCGCGACCAAGGCGTCGAGTTTGGACGAGTCGTCGTCGCCGAGGCCGCCCGCGAGGCGGGCCAGGTCGGAAATCGCCTCCCGCTCGGTCCGGCGCGCGGCCTCCAGCGCGGCCGGGTCCTGGTTCCTGCGGCCCTTCAGGGGCTTGTCGAGGGTCTTGACCCGTGCCGCGACCGAGTCCTGGAACGCCCGGTGGGAGGAGAGGAAGCCCTTCAGCAGGTTGTAGGCGACCATCGGGTCCGCGCACACGGACGAGGCCGCCGGGTCGCGGGGAATCCAGCGCGCGGCCAGCTCCTCCAGGACGGCCCGCTCCTTCGCGGTGGCCCGGACCGGCACCGGACGGGACGGGCCGCGGTCCGCCCAGGCGCCCTTGAGGGAATCGCGCACCTCGCGGTCCGTCTTGGTGCGCCGGATGTAGAGGTGCCCCAGGTCCTTCACGTCGTACGCGGAGGCGTCCGCGATCGCTGCCTCG
Organism: Streptomyces albus subsp. albus; assembly: GCF_000719865.1. Taxonomy (GTDB): domain Bacteria; phylum Actinomycetota; class Actinomycetes; order Streptomycetales; family Streptomycetaceae; genus Streptomyces; species Streptomyces albus_E. The sequence continues at coordinate 217,907 of NZ_JOID01000004.1, read as the reverse complement.
TCGAGCATGCGGATCAGCTCGGCGAAGGACTCGCCGTCGCCGTTGTGCGGGGTGGCGGAGGCCAGGATGAGGGCGTCGGTGCGGCGGGCGAGGAGACGGGCCAGGTCGTTGTTCTTCGTGCCTCGGTTGACCAGGTTGTGGGACTCGTCGATGACGACGGCGTCCCAGTCGGTGTTCTTCAGGTGGTGGGCGTAGACGTCGCTCTTGAGGGTGTCCACGGAGATGATCGCCCGCTTGAAGTAGGCGAACGGGTTCCGGCCGGCCGGGATGTCCTGCTGGATCCGCTGGATGCCGGTGGAGTCGAGACGGACGAGCGGTATGGAGAAGCGGGTCCACAGCTCGCGCTGGAACTGCTCCAGGACGTGCGCGGGGGTCACCACGAGGATGCGCTCGCCGCGGCCCCGGCGGATCAGCTCGGCGAGGAGGACGCCGATCTCCAGGGTCTTGCCGAGGCCCACCACGTCCGCGATGAGGATGCGGGGCTGGGGGTTCTTCATGGACAGGGCCAGCTCGGCGGGGCGGAGCTGGTGCGTCTGCTCGTCCATGAGGAAGTTGCCGGCCAGCGCGAGCCCGTGCTCGGTCTGCGGCAGGGCCGTCTTGCGGATGACGGCCTCCAGATAGAGGCGCGCCTTGCGGTGGTTCGGGGAAGGGTCGGGCACCAGCCGGGTCCTGACCGGGTCGAGCGGCTCGATCCGGTCCAGCTCCTCGTAGAAGACGGCGTCCGTGCCGCGCACCAGGGAGGAGACGCCGGTGACCTCGACCATCCAGCCGTCGTAGGCGGTCCGGGCGACCTTCTTCACCAGCCACTGCTCGTCGCGCACCAGGACCTGGGAGCCGGGGGCGAACCGGGGCCTCTCCGAGCGCGGCGCGGCCGCGGAGGGGGCGCCGGTGGTGGTGTCCGCCGCGGCCTGGTCGGCCTCGGTCCCGGTCCGGGTCCCGGTCTGGGTCTCGGCATGGGTGTCGCTCCGGGTCCCGGTCCCGGCCCCGGCCGAGTCGAGGGTCCCCTGCACCATGGTGACGCCACCGGCCGCCACGGGCTCCGTCCCTATGTCATCCGGGATGTCCTGCATAACGCCCCACCACTTCCTCCGGGTAGTTCCCGCCCGTCACGGGCCGTGCCGGGCGGCGCCATCACGCGGTCGCCGCCTGATCCGTTGCCGCTTGCCGCAGGCTGACGACGGCACCGCATCCGGGTGCCGCCCGCCCGCTCCGTCAGAGGGCCGGTTGCATCGCGTACCTGGCCCTCAGGTCCTCGGCCACCTTCTGCGAGGCCGGTTTCCGGCCGGGTCTGCGGGGAGGCGCGGGCGGCGTCCGGTCCGTGGGACGGGGCTCCGGCCGGCCGTCCCCGCCGCCCTCGTCCGGCGGCGCGGCGGCGGACCGACCGTCGGCGTTCCCGGTCAACGCCGGTCCTTCGGAAGGCGGTTGCGCCTCGTCCTCGGCCGGGCCGGATGGGGCCGGACTGTCCAGCGGGCTGTCCTGGCCCTCTTCGTCCACGGCGACGGTGTGCATGGCGAGGGCCTCGGCGTACCGCGTGGTGAGGCGTTCCCACACGCCGGGGGAAGGCGCCGCCCGGCCGTGCGCTCCGGTCTTCCCGCCGGGCAGGGCCGTGGCATCGATCAGGGCGTGCCGCGCCTCGGCCGGGGTGAGTCCCGCCGCCCTCATGAGAGCCACGCACTGACCGGTGACCTCCGGGAGCCCGGGGCGCTCCTCCGGCGCGTGGGCGAGCATCCCCGAGATCAACGGGGCGAGCGCGCCGGGTAGTCCGGAGAGGTCCGGCGACTGCTTCTCGTCGGTCACCCTGGCGACGATCGCCGGCCAGCCGTTGGCCTCGTACGGATAGTGGCCGGTCGCCGCGTAGAGCAGCACCGTGCCCAGGCCGTACACATCGGCCGGGGCCTTCACCCGGGAGCGGCCGAGCGCCTGCTCCGGGGGCATGCAGCGCACCGTACCGATGATCACGCCCACCTGGGTGAGGGTGTCCTTGCCGGCGTCCATGAAGGCCCCGAGCCCGAAGTCGATCAGTATCGGGCCGTATTCACCGAGCATGACGTTCTGCGGCTTGAGGTCGCGGTGCAGCAGATCGACGGCGTGCACCGCCTCCAGGCCCTCGGCGAGCAGCGCGCCGAGACTGGCGACCAGCGGCACGGGGAGGACCCCGGCATCGTCCACGTGCGCCTGAACGGTGCGGCCGGGCACATACTCGACGGCCATCCACGGCTGGTCGGCATACGGATCGGCGTCGAGGAAGCGGGCCACCCGGTTGGTCCCGACGACCGTCCGGGCGATCAGAGCCTCGCGCTCGAAGCGGGCTCTCGTCGCCTGGTCCAGCCTGTCGTTCCGGATCACCTTCACGGCGACCGGGTCGCCGCCGGGTGAGTAGGCCAGATAGACCTGGCCCATGCCGCCGGCGCCCAGTTCGCGCTCGACCGTGTACCGGCCGATCTGCGTGGGCACTTCGATCATGTCGCCGCGTCACCCTCTCGTGCCGACCTGTCCCGGCACGTCACACTTTCACCGGCGGCTCACTCTATCGCGTGACTGACGTAACGTCAGGAGATTCGTTTGACTTTGAACATGCACGGATGTGACCGATGTCGGTGACTTGGGTGAGAGCGGTGTTCACGGCCCTGGTCGGCAACACGACGGCCCCGCGATCGAGCTGGATCGCGGGGCCGGACTGTCCAGGGGTTCAGGCCCCCGGCCGCCCCTGCTTGACCGAGGCTATGAAAGAGGCCCAGCAGTCCAGCGGGAAGATGAGCACGGGGCCGTGTGGGTTCTTGCTGTCGCGCACTGGCACCGCTGCGGCGAAGTCGTCGGAAACCTCCACGCATTCGCCTCCGTCCTGGTTGCTGTAGCTGCTCTTGCGCCACGTAGCCACGGTCAGGTCGAGGGATCGCACGGTCTCTCCTCCAAGAGGCGCAGGACGAACTTCCGCGACTCAACGGGGGTCAGGGCCAAGTCGCGCACTGCATCGTACGCACGCTGCAAACGGTCAACAGGGCAGGTTTCTTCGATCAGTTCACCCCGGTAGCCGTTCTCCGTGTACGCCACAGTACGTCCGTCGGGCAGGCGCAGGAACATGACGGTGGCGTTCATCAAGCCATGCGGCCCGACACTGAGCGGCAGCACCTGAAGCGTCACGTCCAGCCGGTCTCCCATCGCCAGCAGATGCTCAAGCTGTGTGCGCCATTCGCCCACGTCACGCAGTGGTGCACGGAGGACCGCTTCGGAGATCATCGACCGGAACGGCGGCGGTTCCTCGCCGTCCAGCAGTTCTCTCCGCCCCATACGGGCGTCCACCTGGTGCTCCAGTTCGTCTCCCCTGAGCCCACCGGCCGCCAGGAGTTCTCGCGCATACCCGGGCGTCTGCAAGAGCCCCGGCAGCACACTTACCGCGAAGTGCCACAAGCTGGTGGCCTCCGCCTCCAGCTCCATGTAGCGCCGGTACTGCTCGCGGAACTGGGTGTGGTCCGCCCGTGCCAGCTCCCACAGGGCGAGCAGCATCCCCGGCGTCCCGAAGTACGTGTCCAGGGCCTGGACGACCTCCGGGCCGCCCAGCGTCTCGCCCTTCTCCATCTTCCCGAACAACGACCAGTCCCAGCCCAGCCGCTCCCCGAGCTGCCGCAGGCTCACACCCTTGCCGGCCCGCAACTGCCGTAACTCCTCGGCGAACCGCTGACGCGGCTCCCGGCTGCGGCCCGTGACAAGACGTCGCTGCGGCAAGGCAACTCCCCTCCGGCGCCCCGGACCGGCCGTCCCCGACCGCCCCGGAAACCCTTCACACCCACGCCATTCTCGTAATGCACCGGCTACATACGGTAATGCAGCGCATGTGGGCGCGGTGGCCGGATCACGAATCGTCCGCTGCCCACCTCAGCCGTTTCGTCTGGATCACCGGACCAACGCGCTGCTCCTGGTGCGGGCCCGCACCTGCGCACAGGGCAACAGGCGACTGGCGGTCTCTCACACACGGCACACGCCCGCACCCACCGCCCCCGTGTCGAAGTGGAAGGTGTGGAACGTGCCCCGAGGACAGGGGAGCCCGACCGCGTGCACGCTCCGACCGGGCCCGCCCCGGCGGCATTCTCGTAATGCGCCGACTACACACGGTGATTCAGTGAACGTGGGCGCGATGGCCGCATCACGCATCCGCTCCCCCACCATCCCGCCGGAAGGAAACCCCCGTGCCGAACCCCACACCCCGCCCCGCCGCCGGTCTCAACCCCTGCCACGGCGCCGGCCCCGACCACGCCCCCACCCCGGAGCGCATCCCGCTCCCGAAGCGCACCCGGCGCACCGGGCCCCAGTTCCTCGCCCCGAAGCTCCAAGAGGCCCTGGCCGCCCGGGACGCCCTCGCCGTCGCCCTCACCGACGCCGGCATCCAGCTCCCGGCCATGGACGTCCGCACCCCCTGGGGCGACGCGCTCCCCGACGACGCCGACGACGCCGACGGCTCGGCGGAGCCGTCCCGGACGCGGCGGACGGGCGAGGCCCCGGCGAAGCCCGCCCCGGACGACGACGCGTACCGCATCCCGGAGAGCGCCCGCTACGCCCTCGTCCACCTCGGCGTCTGCTCGGCCCCCGTCGCCCTCGCACTGGCCGCCGTCATCGCCCGGGGAGCCGCACGGAGCGCCGCCCGGTGACCACACCGCACCCAGCCGCTCCCGTACCCGAGCCCGCCCCTCCCCCGCCCGGCACGGCCGTCCACGACACCGCCCGGGCCCGGGTCGGGATCGTCACGGGCCACGAGGGCCCGTATCTCCGGCTGCGTCCCCTCTCCGGTGGCCGGGAGTGGGCAGCCGATCCGGCCGGCGTCCGCCCCCTCGACCCGGCCGAACTGCTCCGCGCCCAGGTCGCGGAGGCCAACGCCCGCAGCCTGCGAGCGCTCCGCGAACGGCAAGTGTAATAACATGTACTACATGGAAGCCACGGCTCGCGAGTTCAACCACAATTCCTCCCAGATCCTCGCCGCCGCCGAACGCGGCGAGACCGTCACCGTCACCAAGAACGGCCGCCCCGTCGCCCGCGTGGTGCCGTACGACCCCGCAGAGGTGCCCCCTTATCCGCCGGGACCCATCGGGGACATCGAGCTCCCGCAGATCGACCTGGGAGGCGATCTGACCAACGACGACATCGAGGACATTCTCAAGGGAATGGGTGCGTGAACCACATCGTCATCGCCGACACCAACGCGCTCCTCCGGCTCCTGGACCCGCGCCAGTCCGGGCACAAGGAGCACGCCGAGGCGTTGTCCCGTATCGAGCACCTTGTGGTCTCCCCCCTCGTGCTCGCCGAACTGGATCATCTGATCTCCAGCCGGAACGGGCCGAAGGCGTCCCTGGTCGCCCTGCGTTTCATCGGTGTGCAGACCTCACTGCGGAGATTTTCCGTCCCCGATGTCGCTCCGCACCTCCCGACAGCTCTCGCGGTCGCCGAGGGCTACCAGGACGCCGACGCGGGCAAGGGAGTCGGCCTGACAGACGCCATGAACGTCGCTCTCGCCGCCGCCCACCGGACAGACGCCATGTTCACCACGGACCGGCACTTCCGCATACTGCGTCCACTGACCGGCCACAAGGCGTTCCGGCTGCTGCCCGAGGATCTGTGAGGAGGCCTTGCACCAGCGCCCTCACCCGGGGGCGCCCCGCTCTCTTCATCCCGCGCCATGCGCAGTACCGACTTGTGCGGAGCAGGTCTGCACCCGCAGCGTGCCGGAGACGCAGGTCGGCCCGGACGGGAAGATCGACACGGGCGCGGCGCGGTCGACGGTGCACGTCTGCGCCGAGGTGCAAGGCATGCTCGACCAGTCACGCGCCGACCAGGTCGAGGCCACGAACCTCAAGACGCACGAGGAGTACGAGAAGACGGTCGCCAAGCGTCCCGGCTGGGTCGAGTTCGTGGCAGCGACGGGTGTGGCGGCGGGCGTCGCCTTCCCGCCCGCGCACCGCCCGCCGGAGCCCGCCCGCGTACGGCGAGAACCAGGCCAACCGGTCCTCGGGTGGCTCGTCAGTACCGGGACCCCGGCGGCTGGTGAACCGTCGCCCGGGGGACGGCGGCTTCGTTCGCCAGCCGCACCCCGCCCTCGGCTCTCACGGAACGCAGCCGGCCGGCCTCGCGCAGCGGTGCGAGATCCACGGTCACCGGCGGCTTGCCCGACATCGGCGAGAGCACCAGGTTCCGGAGACCCGGGAACCCGGCCACGACCTCCCGCAGATCCTCGCCGTCCTCAGGGCCCAAGAGCCGGAGCGTCTCCACCTGGGGCAGTGGCGTGCCGCTGTCGCAGAGCGCCCGGCAAAGACGCCGGGGCACCAGCATGGTGGTCATCGACCGCATGCCGGCCAGTACCTCCAGACCGCGCGGCAGTGGTGACGCCGCGTCCTCCGAGTCGGTGATCCGCAGGGTGGTCAGCCCCGGCCACGCCCGGATGCCGGTGAAGTCGGTGACTGTACTGGGGATGCCCAGATCATCGAGGGGGGCATGAGCCGGGAGTTCCTCGAGATCGTGACAGTTCATTCCGTCTCCCACGAAGAGGGTGCGCAGGCCGGTGAGTGCGTTCAGGCAGCGGTAGTCGCGCACGCCGGGCATCTGTCGCAGCAGCAGGCTGCGGAGAGGGAGCTCCGCGACGGGGGAAAGGTCCGTGATTCCCGTCGATTCGATGAGTGCGAGGTGGGTCAGGTCGCGGTAACGCCGCAGGAATCCGAGGTCGGTGAGGCGTGTGCAGCTCAGTGACAGCTCTTTGGTCTGCCGGTCTCGCAACGCGCCGACGACTTCGCTTTCCGTGAAGTCACCGAACAGGGACAGGAAGGGATGGTCCGGGAAGCCGGCCAAGGCGGCCAGCTCGGTACGCGTATGCACCACGAGACGGGATCCGTCCTCCGGCGGCAGCCCGGACAGGATGGCCGCGTAATACCGGGCGTGGTCGAAGTCGCCCCACCCGGAGAACATCCTGGCCCGCACCGCGAGGGAGGGGTGTTCGCGGAATTCGGCCAGCTTGGGCAGCGCGGCATCCGTTCCCACCAAGGTGGCTGCCGACACCACTGCCTGGGCCTCGTCGTCCGTCAGCCCCTCGGGTCCCGGGAGGAGTTCCAGAGCCACGTGCCCGGCCGCCGCGAGAGCTTGGGCCTCGTCGTAGGTCCTGGGCGGCAGCAGGGCGGCCGCCCGTTGCTCCACCTCGCGCCGGACCTCCAGGTCCAGCTCGGTGGCGTGTTCCAGGCAGGCCATGGCGAGCAGGTGGAGCCGGACCCGGTGCTTGCGCACCTTGTCCCCGCGCTTGACCAACTGCGTCAGCAGACGCTTCCGTTCGTCGGCCCTGGCGTGCGCCACGGCCATGCGGACGACGTCCTCCCACTGGTCCAGGTGTGCGTTCCGGACCAGGAGGGGGAAGTCGCGGTGCTCGATCACGGCCCTGGCCGCGAGATAGTCCTGAAAGGTGCGGTGTACGAAGTCGACCACGCCCGCGGACGGTTCGCGCAGCAGCCCCGAGCGGGTCAGCAGGCGCCGGTAGATCTCCTCGGCGTCGGTGGTCCCCAGCGCGTCGCGGTTCATGGCCGGCAGCGCCTGGTCGATCAGGGCGATCGCGTCGGCCCGCTCCATCTGCGAGTGGCCGTTGCGGATCAGCCAGTAGGCCAGTCGTTCCAGCAGCACGACCTGGGACCGGAAGTCCATCCGCAGGCCGTCGTCGATGCTCCGCTGCCGGTCGCGCCGCTCCAGCAGCATCCGCAGGCCCGCCTCGTACAACTCCTCCCGGCCACGGGGCAGGAACCCCCGCCCCGCCCGGTGCAGCGCGCAGATCAGGCCGCACATCAGGGGATTGGTCGCCAGTCTGGAGAGGTCCTGTCTGCTGCGGACCGCGGTGACCAGGGCCTCCGCCTCCTCCTGGCCGGTCCCGGCCGCGGCATGCCAGCGGTTGACGAAGGTGGTGACGTCCTCACCGCTCATCGGCGCCAGTGACATCTCGTGGAAGCCATCGGCCTCCAGCCAGTTCTCACGGATCGCCGAAGGCCGTCCGGTCACCAGGCAGGCGTTGCCCGGAAACTCGCGGAGAAGATCCCGGAGCCAGCGGCGGGTGCCGTCCCGCTGTGGTTCCGGCACTTCGTCGATGCCGTCCACCAAGAGGAGAGCCCGGCCGGCCGTGAGGATCCGCTCGGCCCAGCCCGGCGGGGGCGTGTGCGGGCATCCGACCGCGCTCAGGAAGTCCCCCGGGGTGGGGAGTTCCCGGCCCGCGCGGGTCAGGGCGCGCAGGGGCAGGACGAAGGGGACGCGCCCGAAGAGGTGCGCCAGGTCCCTGCACGGCCGCCACTCCGCGGTGGTGACGGCCAGCCATTGCACCAGGGTGGTCTTCCCCGCCCCGGCCACACCGCGCAGCAACACCCTCTCCCGGTCCGCGAGGGCCTGCTCGGCGCGCTGCGGCAGGGCGGCCCGGCGGCCGTGTTCGCCTTCCAGCCCGGCGGTCGACCGCTGAGCCTCGCTGTCGAGGGTGTGCAGGCTCAAGTACGCGTCGTCCAGGGGCCAGTCGTCGTCGACGTCGATGCCGAAGATGGTGAGACGCCCGTGCCGGTGGACGAGATGGCGGCGGTAGCGCTCCTCGAAGGCGGCGTCCTCGGCGTACCGCGCGGGAAGACGCTGAACGAGTAAGTCGACTGCCTCGACCAGGTGTTGGGTCCGCCGGGCCTCCTCCACCAGGGTGCGGGCCACGAACGTGGAGCGCTTGGCGAAGAAGTCGACGATGTGCAGACAGGACACCTGGAGCAGCTGGTGGTGCAGGCGCTCGGCGTCGGACGACAATCCGTCCGGCCGCCGGGGGCTCAGAGCCGCGGCCAGCTTCTCGGGCCCCAGTGCCACGGCTTGTACGTCGTCCATGTCCAGGTCTCCGAGCCCGGACAGGGAATCCGCCAGGGCCTGGACCACCGCCTCGTGCTCTCCGGAGGCCGGGGTCTCGTGGGGTCCCGCGGTCTCAACGGCCCGGTCCACCAGCCGCCGCACGAGTTTCTCGAGATCCCGGCGGGTGAGGGAACTCTTCTCTCCCCGGAACGAGACCAGCGAGCCGATGCGTACCGGCCCGGCCACCAGACCGGCCCCCGGCTGATCACCGCGGAACAGCTTCCTGACCAACGGTGTGATCGCCGCCGATCCGACCCGCAGAGCCACCGTCACGGAATCCACGTCAGCACCCCCGGCCCGAGCGTAATCGATCCCGCTGTGACATTCAGCGGCCGCGAGGGCGCGCCGGTCGGGCGCCGTGCGCGGACCGACGCCCGCGTGAAGTCGCCTGCCGGGTGGGTTTGCCGCTCTGGGAGGACGGTCACGGATGAGGACCGGGCGGCCGGGGCGGCCCGGGACGGTGACCGGTTCACGGGTGCGGCGATGAGTTTCCGCGGTCCGGAGAGTCACACCACCGTCGTCGACGACACAGGAGGAACACATGACTCAGCTGCTGAGAGTCCAGAACTTCACCGTCTCCAGTGACGGGATCGGGGCCGGTGAGGACCAGACCCTCGAGAGACCGTTCGGGCATGTCGATCCCGGGCCGATGTTCGCCTGGGCCGGTGCCACGGCGAGCTGGCCCGGGCGCACCGATCCCGGGGGGAGCCGGGGTCTCGACGACTACTTCACCCGGGACTTCGCGCACAACATCGGTGCCGAGATCATGGGCCGCAACAAGTTCGGTCCCCAGCGAGGCCCCTGGAAGGACCACGAGTGGCGCGGCTGGTGGGGAGACGAACCGCCTTTCCACACACCGGTGTTCGTCATGACACACCACAAGCGTCCGTCGTTCACCCTGTCCGACACCACGTTCCACTTCGTCGACGGCGATCCGGCCACGGTCCTGGAACAGGCCCGGGAGGCGGCGCGGGGCAAGGACGTCCGGCTCGGCGGCGGGGTCACGACCATCCGGGAATTCCTGGACGCCGACCTCGTCGACACGCTGCATGTGGCGGTCTCGCCGGTGAAGCTCGGGTCGGGCCTGCGGCTCTGGGAGTCGCCCGACGAACTGCTCGACCGCTTCCACCTGGAGGTCGTGCCCAGCCCGAGCGGCGTGACGCATCACCTCTTCTGGCGGAAGTGACGGGTCCACGGGTCCTCAGGACAGGCCCCGGACACTGCTGTGCAGGCCGGGGCCGGTCCGGGGACCGCGTGCACACCACGGAAGCCGGTCGCACGACGGCGGAGCGGGGCTCAGCCGGCACTCCAGGGGACACGACAGACGTGCGGCGCCATGCCCTCCGGGCACAGTGACCCGATCACTTCCTTGCGGATGGCTCTCCACGTACGGAGTGAACACCTCAACTGCACGCGCAGCTCGACGGATTCGCGCGCACCGCTGTCCAGGCCGGGATGCTCCAGATCCCACTGCTCGGCGAGATAGTCGTAGACGTCAGCGGTCGGCGCATCGCAGCCGAAGGCGGTGTGCGAGACGTCCTCCGCGAGGATTCTCGCCCTCCGCGGCGCGGCCACGGCGTCCCCGACGATTCCCCTGACCCGGGCCACCCCCTCCCCGTCCGCGTACAGGCCGAACGTCAGGGTTCGCTTCCTCATGGCATCACGCCCTTGGTCTCCTCTTCCCGGTGCGGCGCACCGCATCCCCGTGCGGCGCGCCGCCCGGCCCGCCGGCATTCTGCTCGTGTTCCGTCCGCACCGCGCTGCGCGCCGGTGGGCGCCCCGCGCTGCGGGCTACCGGCTACCGGCTACCGGCTACCGGCTACCGCAACACTGACGTCCGGTCAGGTCGGGTCGCCCTCCAGGTCGACGCGGGTGGCCAGTTCGCCCGCCGCCCACATCTCGCGGGCGCGTTTCAGGCAGTCCTCGTCGGAGTCCACTTCGTCCGCGAGCCGGAGACCGATGACGTTGTTGAGCTCGTCCGCCCTGTTGTCCGCTTCGGTGCCCGGGCGTCCGCGCTCGTGGGCGTCGCCCATCGCGACGGCGAACTCCTCGCCCAGCCGCTTCTTGAGCAGGCACTGCCAGTACACATGGCGTACGGAGTTCTGCTCCTCCACGTCCGTCATGTGCTCGACGACCTTGTACACGTCGCAGTGCACTCCGAGCCAGGTGGCGAGATTCCGGGGATAGCGGCGAATGACCTCGACCTCCTCCTTGGAGATGTTCTTTCCGACCAGGTCCCTGTACTTCCCCAGGGCGGAGAAGCCTTCCTCCCACAGGTCCTTCATCAGCTTGGACAGGATTTTCGCGGCCGCCGCCATGCTCCGTGACGCGGCGTCCTTGGTGTCCTGGCTCGCGAACCCCAGCCATCCGACTCCGGTGACGGCCAGGATCAGGCCTCGGGTGACCATGTTCAGCGGGAAGGGGACCAAGAGCGTGATCGCCGCCACGGCCAGGAAGGCCGCGACCTGGCCGCCGGTGACGTCCCGGGGCTCGATGCCCTGCGTCGCGCCGAGCTTCTGCCAGGTTTCCACCATGGTGTCGTAGACATCCGCGCTCGGAACGGTGTTGCACTCGCAGCGGAAGCCGGTACCGGCCGGCGCGCTCATGTGCATGGTCCAGTTACCGGGTTGGGGGTCCTTGACGACCAGGCACCGGATCGAGGAGCCGGACATCATGACGAAGGTGTTCTCGTCCTCGACTTCGTGGTCGTAGGTGGTTCCGCCGGGGTCCTGGAGGGACATGACGGCCCCCTCGGGGAAGTCGACCGAGTCATCGGCCCGCGTGACCGCCGAGTAGAGGTAGGGCGTGCCGTCCCTGACGACCATCGGGGCCGTCACGTGCACCATCGTCACGTTGTCGCCCTGCGAGGGGATGGAGCCGATCAGGCAGTAGGAGCAGTCGTTGCGCCCCAGGGCCTCCGTCACCGGCGCGGGCACGGTGCGCGGCTCATGGCTGACGTCGAACAGGCCGTAGAGGCCGCCGACTCCCTGGTCGTCGATTTCCGACGGCTGGTCGAAGTACTGGCCTTCGATGAGCGCCGGGGTCTTCTTCGCGGCGGCTTGCCAGTCGTCGCTGAGGGAGAGGCCCCACAGGCGTGAGCGGTACCGCGTGTGCCCGGACGGACCGCCCTCCTCCGGTTCCATGTGGCCCCAGTACCAGGCCGGGGTGTCGACCGATTCGAGGACGTCGAACTCTCCCCACAGGCCCAGAGCGCCCTTGTCGACGATGCGGGTGGGCCTGGTGAAGTACTGCCTCTTGACCACGGCCGGCGAACGCCGGGCCACGTCCTTCCAGTCCGCGCCGTCGGGGATGTTCCACAGCCTGGCCGAGAACTGCCGCACACCGGGCCGGATGATGCCGTCGTCCTTGAATTGCAGGTCGTCGGTCGCGAAGCCCAGGAACCCGACGGAGTCCCACAGGCAGTGGGTACCCGTCACGGTCGGCGGCTGGGTGACGGGCTCGGGCTCGGGATGGCCGGAGGCGCGGTAGAGGGCCTTGATGACGCTCTTGCCGTCTTCCCAGACGTCATTGGAGAGTTCCCAGATGATGACGCCCTGGGCTCCCACGTTCCTGAGGAACTGGAGCTTGGTGACGGCGGTGCCCGGTGTCTCGAAATAGATGTTGTGGGCGTACGGGTAGTCGCCCGGAGGCAGGGGTTCGGTGAGGGTGGGCCGGGGGGTGCTCCCGCGCACCTTGATGTTCCCGTTCTCGGCTCGGTGGGCGTCGGGGAACTCGGCCATGAGGTCCTTGTGCCGCAGCACCTTGTAACCCGGGGGAACCTCCCCGGTCAGGTCGTCCGGGTCCTTGGCCGCGGAGAAGTCGTAGCCGTAGACCGGAACCCCTGCCGCGATCTTGTCGCGGGCCACCTTCTGTCCCGCTCCCTGATGGTTCACGAAGAGGGGGTTCGTCCAGTACCAGAGGGAGTCCTCGACGGACAGGATCGGATTGTTCTCGATGTTGTCCGCTTCCGTACCGCCAGTGCCCGTTCTGGGGCCCGGCCAACTGCCGTGCTGTTCCGGAAGGTACGTCTCCTGGTAGACATCCGCCTCGCGAATGTCCGAGGTGTCCTCGCTGCGGATCTTGAGCAGGGCGGAGTGCGGGCCCACCGGGGAACGGTCCCACGAACCGGTGAAGTCATACGTCATGACCCCGAGCCAGTCGACGTGTTCCGCGACCTCGGGGTCGTAGTTGTTCCCGTACCAGGAGGTGCCGAAGACGGCCGCCGATACGACCTTGTCGGGCATGGCCTGCTTCAGTTTCCGGGCGAACAGCGTCAGGCCCCGCCCCGCGGGATGCGGCCCGTCGGCCTTCGTCCGGCCGCCCTGGTCCGGCTCACCCGGCCTGCCCCACCAGCACTCCAGATCCAGGTCGACGCCGTCCAGACGGTGGGTGGTGACGAAGTCCACCACCTTGCGCACGGTCTGGTCGAGTTCCGGGGCGGCCGGGTTGTTCCCGATCGTCGTCATCAGGTCCAGGAAGGCGTAGTCGTTCGCGCCGCCCAGCGCGACCATGATCTTGGTGTCGTACAGATGCGCGGCGACGACCACGTCCCGGATGATGTGACCGATGTCCGAGACCGACTTCGGGTCGAACTCGCCGGGGTTGGTCTCGCTGAACGTCAGGAACGCGATGATGCCGTGCGTGATGTACTGATACATCTCGCCATTGCCGTAGTCGAATCCCTCCGCCCTTCGCCAGGTGGGGATATAGGCGATGATTTTCGACTGCTGGGCCGGCATGTCCGAGGTCTGGTCGTACAGTTCGTCGAAGAACCGCCAGCCATTCGTGTTGGCATCGCCCACCCCCGGCTCATCGGCCCAGAAAGCGGCGCGGAAGATGTTGCCCTTGTACTTGGTGACGGCCCCTGCCTGATATCCCTCGGGTTTCGCAACCCACTCGGGAACGTCAGGGTAATCCGACGAAACACCCACTGAAAACCCACTTCCATGCTGCGGACCACTGTGCTGTGGAGGAAACGCCCCGCTCAACGGGGAACGGGGCTGATCCGGCGATGAATCCGGTGCCGGCACCGCCGGTGGCGCCCCTGCGTCCGTGCCGATCGGCCACGGAGGCGTTCGCGCGGTGACGGCCAGTCAAACAGAGCCTTCATCGCCGTCCCAGACCAGAATCAGCCGTCGAAAATCCTCGCTGTTCTCCGTCCCATCGCATGGCCCGGGTCTCCACGCCACTCCCTTTCCCGGAAACACATGTCCGCTGAAAAGGCACGGGTACTTTCGGGCACTTCCCGGCGAGCGAAAGTCCCCGGCACACCGCACGAAACGGCCCGGTTCATGACCGCGCGCTTTCACCAGGCCGGCCGTTCGGCATCCGGCGGGCGAGCGGGAAGTGAACTCTTCCCGCCCGGGAGGCGGCAGCGTGCGTCCGGGACCGGCTACGCCGTCACCGCGCCGCGGAGCCCGGCCGCCACGCGGACGAGTGCGGCGACCGCCGGGGAGCGGCTGTTCGGCGGCCAGGCGATCACCGTGGTGACGTCCGGCGCGTCGACCACGGGTACGGCGACGTGTTCCGGCCACTGCCAGGCACGGCTGGAGGCGGGGATGACGAGCAGCGTCCGCCCGAGCGCCACGAGTTGGGCGAGCTGCGACTGCGTGCGCACCTCCGGTCCGGGCCCGTCCGGGTACGACCCGTCGAGCCGGGGCCACCGGGCGATCGGCAGGTCCGGCACGTCGCTGACCTCCGCCAGTGTGAGCCGGTCGCGTGACGCGAGCGGATGCGCGGCGGGAAGGATCGCGACCTGGCCCTCGACGCGGAGGTCCTCGGTGTCGAACCCGGCGAGGTCGTCGAACGGCCGGTGCATGAGCGCCACGTCGGCGCGCCCGTCGCGCAGCAGCCCCGCCTGCTCGCCGACCTCGCACAGGAGGACCTCGACCGGTGCCGCGCCGGGTTCGTCCGCGACCGCGTCGAGGAGCCTCCGCAGCAGCTCGTGGGACGCCCCGGCCTTGGTCGCGAGCACCAGTGGCCGCCGCGGGTCCCCGGCCCGCCGCGTCCGGCGCGCGGCGGCTGCGATCGCGTCGAGCGCCGCCCCGGCCTCCCGGAGCAGCACCCGGCCGGCGTCGGTGAGCGCCACGCCGCGGCGGTCCCGGTCGAGGAGCCGGACGCCGAGCCGCCGCTCCAGCCGTCCGATCGCGCGCGAGAGCGGAGGCTGGGCGATGCCGAGCCGGACGGCGGCGCGCCCGAAGTGCAACTCCTCGGCGACGGCGACGAAGTAGCGCAGCTCGCGGGTCTCCAGATCGTCCACGCGAGCAGCCTACCGGCGTGCTGATACCCGGTGGGTATCACAGCGGACTCATCCGGTATTGGACGGTGCGGACGCGGCGCGCCGAGCATGGAGCGCGTGAAGGAAACGAAGACAGCGCTGGTCACGGGCGCGAACAAGGGAATCGGTCTCGCCATCGCCCAGGGGCTCGGGGCGCTCGGCTTCACGGTCGCGGTGGGGGCCCGCGACGACGGCCGGCGGGAGAAGGCCGTCGAGCGGCTGCGCGCCGAGGGCGTCGACGCCTTCGGGGTCGCCCTCGACGTCACCTCCGAGGAGAGCGCCGCTGCCGCGGCGGAAGCGATCGAGGGGACGGCGGGACGGCTCGACGTGCTCGTCAACAACGCGGGCATCTCCGGCCGGTTCGACGACGGCGCGCAGGACCCGACGACGCTCGACCTCGACGTCGTCCGCACCGTCCTCGACACCAACGTGTTCGGGGTCGTCCGGGTGACGAACGCGATGCTCCCGCTGCTCGGCCGCGCGGACTCGCCGCGCATCGTCAACATGTCCAGCAACATGGGCTCACTGACGCTGCGGACCGGCCCGGTGATGGCCGCGTACGCGCCGTCCAAGACCATGCTCAACGGCCTCACCGCCCAGTACGCCCGCCGGCTCGCCGAGACGCGCGTGATCGTGAACGCCTGCTGCCCCGGCCACGTGGCGACCGACTTCACCGGCTTCAACGCGCCACGGACGCCGGAGCAGGGCGCCGCCATCGCCATCCGGCTCGCCACCCTGCCGGACGACGGACCGCGCGGCGGCTTCTTCGACGACGCGGGGCCCGTGCCCTGGTGACCTGGAAGGGCGGGCCGCTCGGGGCCGCTCGGGGTCGCTCGGGGTCAGACACCGACGACGAGGTTGCTCTCGCGCAGGGACTCCACGAGGGCGGCGGGTGCCGTGGCGGTGGAACCGGTGGTGTAAGGCGGCTGCGGGTCGTACTCGACGACGAGCTGCACCGCCTCGGCCACCCTGTCGCCGGCCATGCGGCCGGTCAGCTGGAGGGCGAGGTCGATACCGGCCGAAACACCCGCGGCGGTCGCGTACTTGCCGTCGATGACGACCCGTTCGGCGGCGGGGACGGCGCCGAAGGCGGCGAGGACATCCTGGCAGATCCAGTGCGAGGTGGCGCGGCGACCGGCCAGCAGGCCGGCGGCGGCCAGCAGCAGGGAGCCCGAACAGACCGAGGCCGTCCACGTGGTGGCCGCGTCGGCGCGGCGGAGCCAGTCGAGGGCGGGCTCGTCCGCGAGGAGGTCCGTGACGCCGGGGCCTCCCGGGACGAGCACGACATCGGGCGCGGCCACCTCGGACAGCGCGGCGTCCGCCGTGAGGGCCAGGCTGCCCATGTCGGTGCGGACGGGGCCCGGCCGTGCGGCGGCGAAGACCACCTCCGCGCCGGGGACGCGGGACAGGATCTCGTAGGGGCCGACGGCGTCCAGCGCCGTGAAACGGTCGTACAGCAGGACGGCGATCTGCATCGTTCTCCTCGGTTCAGCCGGTTCAGCCGGTTCGGCGGCTGCGGCGGATTCGGTGATTCGGCAAGTTCGGCCGGTTGGCGTGTCCGGTGGGTTCGGTGGGTTCGGGCGGTTCGGTGGGTGCGGCCGGTTCGGTGGGTGCGGCCGGTTCGGCCAGTTCGACTGGGCCCGCGCGTTCAGCCGGTTCGTCGGTTCAGCCGGCCCGGCCGGTCCGGTGGGTGCGGAAGCGGCGCCGGTACTCGGCGGGCGGTACGGCCAGGGCACGGACGAAGGCGCGCCGCATCGCCTCCGGGGTGCCGTAGCCGCAGGACCGGGCGACCTCCTCGATACCGTCGCCGGTGTCCTCCAGGAGCCGCCGGGCCGCCTCCAGCCGGACCCCGTCCACGTAGCGTCCGGGTGTGGTCCCGACCTCGGCGGCGAAGGCGCGGGCGAAATGGCGCGGCGACAGCGCGGCGCGGGCGGCGAGGGCGTCGACCGAGAGGTCGCCGTCCGGGTGCTCGGCGATCCACCGCTGGACCTCGCGCAGCGGGTGCCGTTCGGCGAGCTGGGCGGCCAGCTGCGTGCTGAACTGCGCCTGACCGCCCGGCCTTCGGAGGAACATCACCAGGTGCCGGGCCACCAGCAGCGCGACGTCCCGGCCGAGGTCCTCCTCGACCAGCGCCAGGGCCAGGTCGATGCCCGCCGTGACCCCGGCCGAGGTGGCGATGGGCCCGTCCCTGACGTAGATCGGTTCGGAGGTGACGTCGGTGTCCGGGAAGCGCCGGGCGAGCGCGTCACAGTACGCCCAGTGCGTCGTGGCGCGGCGCCCCGCCAGCAGGCCGGCCCCGGCGAGCAGGAAGGCGCCCGTGCACACCGAGACGACGCGCTCGGCCGCGGGCGCCAGTTCGCCGATCCGCCGCACCACGGCCGGATCGGGATCGGCCGTCCCGCGGCCGCCGGGCACCACGAGGGTGTGGACCGCGCCGACGCGGGCGAGGTCGTCGTCCGGCAGGAGCCGCAGCCCGCTGCACGTGCGCACCGGTCCGCCGCCGAGTCCGGCGGTCGTGACCCGGTACGCGTCCGGCCGCCCCGCCGGGGGGGGCCCGCGCCGGCGAACACCTCCAGGGGGCCCGTCACATCGAGGCTCTGCACGCCCTCGAAGAGGACGATGACCACGCGTCGCGGTTCCATGCGGCTCAGCCTGGCAGCGGGCCGGCATGGCGGCAATGACGGCTTTCCCACCTTTCCTGCCATGACCGGGACGGCCGGCCGGGACAGCCGGGACAGTCGGCAGAGGGGGACGTCGGCCCGGCACGCACGGCCCCACGCGGCGCCTCCCGCTCACGCGAACCCGGAAACCGGGGCGGCCCCCGAGGTGACGGGGCTCCCCCTGCTTGCGGCGCTTCCCGGCGGCTTCGCCGTGCTTCGTCTGCGGAGGGGTGGGGGCGGCGGGCCGGCACACGACAGCCGGCGAACGACAAAGGCAAGGAGTTGAACCACTCCTTGCCACTCTCAACATATAGCGCACGGGGGGCCTTGCGGCAAGGCCCGGTTCGTGGTGCAGAATCTCCGTCCGCGGCCGGGATCTGCGGTAAACGGGGATTCGCGGAGTATGCGGGTCTTTGTCGATACGAGGGCACCCGCCGGGTACCGGTAGCGCCGGCGGGTGAGGCGATGCGGTCGCACGGTTGGCGGGCGGCCGGCGGCGGGCGGTGCTCCGCGGTGTCCGGACGGGCGCGTGCGCACCGCCGGACCGTACGACGCCACGCGTGCCACGTGGTACCACGCGCCGCGGCACCACGCGACGCAACACCGCGCGACGCAACACCGCGCACCCCGGCCGGCCGCGGAGTCCGATGTCCTGTTCAGTTAGTGGGGGGTTTCATGATTGACGTGATCATCGCCGGTGGCGGGCCGACCGGCCTGATGCTGGCCGCCGAGTTGCGGCTGCACGGCGTGCGGGTGGTCGTACTGGAGAAGCTGGCGGAGCCGACCGGGCATTCCCGCGCGCAGGGCCTGCACGCCCGCAGTGTCGAGGTGATGGACCAGCGCGGTCTGCTGAAGGAGTTCCTCGCGCTCGGCAGGAAGTTCACCGTCGGGGGGTTCTTCGCCGGTATCGGCCCGTCGTGGCCGGAAGGGCTGGACACCGCGCACTCGTACGTTCTCGCCATCCCGCAGACGGTCACCGAGCGTCTGCTGACCGAGCACGCGACCGGGCTCGGCACCGAGATCCGGCGCGGCCGCGAGCTGACCGGCCTGAGCCAGGACGACGACGGGGTGACCGCCGAACTGGCGGACGGCTCCCGGCTCCGCGCGCGCTACCTCGTCGGCTGCGACGGCGGCCGCAGCGCGGTGCGCAAGCTGCTCGGCGTCGGTTTCCCCGGCGAGCCCAGCCGCGTCGAGACGCTGCTGGGCGAGGTGGAGGTGGGCGTCGGGCCGGAGGAGCTGGCCGCCGTGGTGGCGGAAGTCCGCACGAGGGAGTGGCGGTTCGGCACCATGCCGGTGGGGGACGGGGTGTACCGGCTCATCGTGCCGGCCGAGGGGGTGGCCGAGGACCGCACGACCCCGCCGACCCTGGAGGAAGTCCGGGGTCAGGTACGGAAGTTCGCCGGTACCGACCTCGGTGTGCACTCACCGCGCTGGCTCTCCCGCTTCGGTGACGCGACCCGGCTGGCCGAGCGCTACCGCACCGGCCGGGTGCTGCTGGCCGGCGACGCGGCGCACATCCACCCGCCGACCGGCGGGCAGGGCCTCAACCTGGGCGTGCAGGACGCGTTCAACCTCGGCTGGAAGCTGGCCGCCGAGGTGGCCGGCTGGGCACCGGAGGGCCTGCTGGACAGCTACCACACCGAACGGCACCCCGTGGCCGCCGCCGTGCTGGACAACACCCGCGCCCAGATGGAGCTGCTGTCCTCCGAGCCGGGCCCGAGGGCCCTGCGCGGACTGCTGGCGGAGCTGATGGAGTTCGAGGAGGTCAACCGCCACCTCATCGAGAAGATCACCGCGATCGGGATCCGTTACGACCTCGGCGAGGGCCATGAACTGCTCGGCCGGCGGCTGCGGGACGTGGAGCTGCGGCAGCGGGGCCGTCTCTACGAGCTGACGCACGCCGGCCGGGGGCTGCTCCTCGACCAGACCGGCCGGCTCTCGGTGACCGGCTGGGAGGACCGGGTCGACCACGTCGCCGACACCAGCGACGAACTGCGGGACAGGGACGTGCCCGCGGCCCTGCTGCGCCCGGACGGCCATGTCGCCTGGGTCGGCGACGACCAGCGGGACCTGCTCGCCCAGCTGCCCAAGTGGTTCGGGACCGCGACCGGCTGAGCGCGCTCCGGCGGCCGGCGGCCCGCCGTGGGGTCGTCGGCGCGCACGGGCCTCCGTCCGCTTCACCCCGCCCCGCGGCGTGCCCGTCGGCGGCGAGGAGAGCGGGGTGTGCGTCAACGGAACCGTCAACGCCGCGGGGCCGGCCGAGGCGGAAGTCTTCGGCCGCACGGCTGACGGAACCTGCCTGCCGGGCCTGGGCGGCCACTGGCGGACCCCCGGGCCCGGGTCTCCCGGACCCCCGGAGCCGGGATCCCCGGACACCGCGGCTCCTGTCACCGCTCGTCCGTTCCGCCCGCCTCCCCGCGCGTCACTCTCCCCGGTACATCCGCCGCAGGTCGACGAGCTCGACGTCGCCCCGCCGTCCGGCCTCGCGGCGGAGGTCCCCGGTGAAGCCGGAGCGGGCGAAGAGCAGAAGCTTGGGCAGGGCCCCCACCCGGGCGCTGGGCAGCAGTCCGCGCAGATGTTCCAGACGTTCCAACTGCGGAAGGCCGACCGGGGTGACGGTCCCCTTGGCCTCGCCGATCGCGGTGATCCGCTCCGGCCCGAACGCCGGCGATTCCGCCACTACGAGATCCAGTTCGTGCCCACGCCGGTGCTCCCGGCAGGCGATCTCGGTCGGACGCACCCAGGTCGCCCGGCCGCCCAGGCTCTCCGGCGCGGCGTGTTCGAAGCACCATTGGCGGGCCAGCTCCTCGAAGTGCGGGCCGTAGATCTTCCCGGCGACAGTGTCGGCGTTGTCCGCCCACACCCGGTCGGCCCGCCCCACGACCAACTCCGGCTCGTGCCGCTGGATCAACAGCTGGTGCAGCCGCACCGCGGGCTCGGCTACCCGGAAAACACTGCGCTTGTCCCTTATGGCGTCTTGGACCTGCTCCAGCAGACCGATGGCCTGAAGCCCGGCGAGCAGGTGCGCCAGCGCGCTGCTCGGCCGCCCCAGCACGCCCGCGATCTCGGATCTGCGGTGGTGTCCGGCGCTGACCGCCGCCAGGATCGCCGCGTACGAGGTCGGGTCCGAGATCGACGGCTCCTCGCGCAGCAACAGCCCGCCCTCACGGAACATGGCCGATGCCGGGTTGAGCAGCCGACGGGCCACCCATGGGTCGAAGTCCGCCAGGTCCGATGGCCCCGCGCCCCCGCACATTTCCTTGTACGCCGGGGTTCCGCCCACCAGCGCGTGCAGCCGGAACGCCAGCTCCGGGTCGTCCTCCACGCCCCAGAAGGCGGCCGCCTCCCGGAACCGGAAGGGCCGGACCACCAGCTCCATGCTCGCCCGCCCTCGCAGCGGGGCGCCTCCGCCCAGCAGCTGCGCCATCGTGGTCAGCGCGCTGCCGCAGAGGATCAGCCGGGTCCTGGTGTGCTCCTTGGCATGGCTCAGCGGGCTGAGAGCCTGCTGCAGGTAGGAGGGCAGGGCGGGGGACGCCGACACCAGATACGGAAACTCGTCGATCACCACCGGCAGCGGGGTGTCCTCACCGATCCGCAGCAGCTCGTCCAGCGCGTCCCGCCAGTCGGCGAACACCACCGGCCGCCGCAGTCCGCGGAACGCCGAGTACGCCGAGCCCAGATCAGCAAGGTTCTGTGCCTCGCTCTGCTGCGTCGCCGCGAAGAGAAACCCTCCCGACTCGCGCGCCAGCAGCTCCAGCATCAGCGTCTTCCCCTGCCGCCGCCGCCCGTATACAAGCCCCAGCGAGGCACCCTGCTGCTCCGACGCCGCGAAGCCGTCCAGCTCCCGCCACTCGGCGTCCCGCGCGAACAACCGCTCCGGCTTGACCACCCCACAACACCTCCGTCAACTATGATAGGTACAGCTATCATAGTTGCACCTATCATTATTCTCCCCGCTGTCCTCCGGAGCTCCGCGGAGTGACCAGGCCCGATTCGTAGGCGAGGACGACGAGCTGGGCGCGGTCGCGGGCGCGGAGCTTGGTCATGGCCCGGTTGACGTGGGTCTTCGCGGTCAGCGAGCTGATCACCATGTGCTCCGCGATCTGGTCGTTGGACAGGCCCCGGGCGACCAGGGCGACGGCCTCGCGCTCCCGGTTGGTCAGCTCCTCCAGGCCGGCGCCGCCCGGGCTGCCGGGCAACGGCTGGGAGACGTACCGGTTGATCAGCTTGCGGGTGAGGGACGGGGCGAGCAGGGCGTCGCCGCGGGCGGCCACGCGCACCGCGTGCAGCAGGTCCTCCGGCAGGATGTCCTTGACGAGGAATCCGGCGGCGCCCGCGCGCAGCGCGTGGAAGACGTACTCGTCCATGCCGTAGTTGGTGAGGATCACGACGTGCGTCCGGGCCAGGGCCGGGTCGGCGGCGATGCGCCGGGTCGCCTCGATGCCGTCCATGACCGGCATCTGGATGTCGACGAGCGCGACATCGGGCAGCTGCTCCCCCGCGAGGGCCAGGCCCTCCCGGCCGTCGCCGGCCTCGCCCACGACCTCGATGTCGTCCTCCAGGTCGAGGAGCGCGCGGAATCCGCTGCGCACGAGCGGCTGGTCGTCGACCAGCAGGACGCGGATCACGGCGCCGGCGCCCGGTCCACGGGCAGTTCCACGGGCAGTTCGGCCCGCACGGTGAAGCCGCCCCCGCTGCGCGGCTCCGCGCGCAGCCGGCCGCCGAGGGCGGTGACGCGTTCGCGCATCCCGAGCAGCCCGACGCCGGGCACCGGGGCGGCGTCCGGGGTGGCCTCGCCGTCGTCGTCGACGCGGACCGCGAGGACGTCCGGGCCGCAGTCGATCCGGACCGAGGCCGTCGCGGCGGCGGCGTGCCGGGCGATGTTCGTCAGCGACTCCTGGACGATCCGGTAGACGGTCCGGCCCACCGCGGCCGGTACGTCCTGCCGTTGCCCCTCGATCGTCAGTGACGCCTCCAGGCCCGCCCTGCCCGCCCGCTCCACCAGTTCGGGGAGGTGGCCCTGACCGCGGGGCCGATCGCCATGGCCCTCGGCGGGCTGTTCGCCGCCACAGCGGACGGCGGTCTCGGCACCGGCAACGGGCTGGGCGGGGCCTTCGTGGCCCTGGTGCTGGGACTGGTCTCCACCGTCCTCGGCGGCACGGCCCTGTCCCGCACCCGGGGCAGCGTGCCGACCGGCTGACCGGCGCTCCGGCTGACCGGCGGACCGTCGGACCGGCTGGCCGTCGGACCGGCCCGCCGGCCGGACAACCGCGCGGGTGTGAACGGGCATCGGCTGCCGACGCGTCCCGCCGGCGGGCGGGCCCCCCGGCCGGGCATCCGCAGGATCCGTGGTCGCCGAACAGGCCCGGGCCGTGGCGTGGCGTGGGCCGCCCGTCAGGGACGCGGGGCCTTCTCGCCGTGCACGGCTGTGTATTCGGCCGCGAGCCACGGGCCGAGGTCGTCGATGAGCATGCCGAGCACCGCCGGGTCCGGTGAGGGGGCACGGCCGAGGGACGCGGCGGCACGCATCTGCCGGGCGCGCCGCGGGTAGTAGCGGCCGAAGAGTTCGGCGGACCGGTCGAGGTCACTGGTCCAGCCGCCCCACCGGGGCATGACCAGGGTGAATCCCGTGCGGACGGTGCGGCGGCCGACGACACGGCCGAGGGTCCGGCGATCGGCGTCCGTGGTGGCTTCGGCCGCCGCGGCACGCCAGCGCGGAAGCACGCGGGCGAGGTCACCGTTGGTCTCCCGCGCGAGCAGAGCCGTGGGCCGGTAACGGGGCAGTCGTTCCGCGAGGTCGGGGCCCAGCAGCGGGGTGCAGAGGCAGGCGATGAAGAACCCGGCGTCGTGACGCTCGATGTCGCTGAGCAGGAGCCGCGTGCCGGCCAGCAGGATCCCGACGCCGTCGATCTGCGGGAACGCGCGGTCGAGTGCCGCCTCGATCGCTTGCGCGTCGGCACGGTCGGCCTCGGTCGGCTCGTCGCGGAGGGCGAGTTGGAGGTCGAGGTCGGAAACTCCGGGGATGGCGGTGCCACGGGGGACGCTGCCGTAGAGGTAGGCGCTGTGCAGGCGCGTGCTGCCGAACGTCTCGGCGATGTGGGCGCGGGCGGCGTCGACGACGGGGACGAACGCCGGCGGCACCCGGGCGAGTGCGCCTTCGCGTGCGATCGTTCCGTCGCGGTCCAGTCCTCGTTCGTCCACGGGGCCACTCTGCCGTGTGCCGCCGTGTGCCGCCGAGCGGATTAGGGGGGCGGCGCGGCAGCGTCCCCTCGTTCACCCGCGGGCAGAGGGGTGCTGCGGCGGCGGGGTTGTGGTCACGACGGCGTCCCGCGCTCCGCCAGTCCGCTCTCGCAGGCGATGATGACGAGCCGCGCGCGGTCCCGGGCGCACCCGGGCCGGCTTCCGCCTGGGGACGACCGTTCAGTGCCCCGGCCGCCGCCCGCCGGGGCGCCGCCGGCCCAGTGCGCTCACCGGTTGCCCGTCTCGGACATCTCGATCCGCCGCAGGACCACGGCCTTTCCGGCCACCGCCGCCGGCAGCCGTGTCGACCGGTGGACGCGCGCCTTGGCCACCTGGGCGGGTTCCAGGTATCCGTACTCCGACTTCCCGTTGGTCACGGCGAGGTCTGCCTCTCTCAAGTCCGCGTACATGAGGTCGGCGTCGCCGAGATCCGTGTACAAGAAGCTCGCCCCGCGGAGCGTGGCACCGGTGAGCTTGGCTTCCCGGAGGCTGGCCGCCTCGAGGTCCGCGGCCTGAAGGTCGGCGCCTCTGAGATCCGCACCGCGCAGATCGGCGCCCTTGAGGTCGGCGAACCGGAGATTCGCCCTGCGGAGATCCGCCTTGCTCAACACAGCGCCGCGAAGGCTGGTCCCTTCGAACGTGGTCTCCCTCAGGTCCGCGGCCCGCAGATCCGCCTCACGCAGATCCGCTCCCCGGAAGTCCATGCTGCGCAGATCGACCCACTCGTCGGAGAGGTGCCGTTCCGGCCGCCTGGCGATGACGGACAACGCCGCCTTGAGATCCTCGGGCAGGAACGTCGGCGAGGGGTCTCCGCCACCGTGTACGGGGTCCGTCAACTGGTCGCCGTCCGCCGCGGATCGGTGGCCCCGGATGTGTGCTGCCACGACGGCGCCGTCACCTTGAGCCTCGGCCGGGGTGGATTCCCCTCGCTGTCATCGCCGCATCGGCAACTCCACCAGGCCGGCGAGTTCGGTGCCGGTCGCCGGCCTGAGCGTCGACAGGATGTGGCGGGCCGCGGACGGATCGGTCGGGGAGCCGTCCCCGGACACGGTGTACACCAGGCCGTCACGGCGCAGACGCAGCTCCCAGCGCTCGTGGTCCCCCTCGTAGACGCGCAGTTGGCGGCCTCCGCCGTCGTCCGTGCAGCGGATCGGGTCGCCGCGGGGCACCGGGCAATCGCGCGCGTCGACGCGCCGGGTCTCGTGCCCCGCCCGTTCCACGCCGAGACGCAGCGGCTCGGCGTGCGGCCCCCCGTAATGGGCACCGAAGCCGTCCTCGCTCGCGCCCACGCCGCGCAGGGTGTACCCCGGCGGCGGGTCGCCGACCCGGAGCATGCCCCGGTCCACGCCGTTGGCGCTGATCCACTCGCCGAGCGTGGGCGGCTGCGCGGCCGCCCAGGCGGCGTACGCCACGCCCGCGGCGAGAGCCGCCGCCGCTCCGGCGGCACCCAGCTTGACGCGGACGCCGGGCAGGAAGAGCGCGGCCGCGATCGCGTAGCAGGCGCCCCCGGCCGGGTAGAGCAAACTGATGCCGTCCAGGCGGTCGATCTGGATACTCACCACAGTGACTCCGGACGCGGCGGCCGTGCCGAGCGCATAGACGCTCGCCGTCCAGGCCCACAGACCACCCCGCCCGCGCATGAGCGGCACCATCGTGCGGACGGCGGATCCGAGCACCGCGAGCACGGCCACCGCCAGCAGCACCACGAAGGCGAGAACGGCCGTGAGCAGAGGCGCTCCGCCGGAGAAGAGCATGGCGAGTACGGCCGTCACCTGCATGCCGGTCAGGGCGCATCCGGCCAGCCAGACGGCCACCAGGTGGCCGATGGCGCGTCGCGCCGCTTCCCGCTTCTGCGTCATGTCCCTGATCACGCCGGGCAGCCGGGCACGGTTCCTCCGGCAGCCGGAGCGGTGGCCGCGGCGGGATGCGTCCCGCCTGCCGGCACCCGGGCCGGCCGAGCTGCCCGGCATCGGGTGTTCGGTGTTCGGCATTCCGCCTTCGGCCTTCGGCCTTCGGCGCGTTGCCCGGTCGGAGCTCCCGGAAGTTCCCCGGTGCCGGTGCCGGAAGGTCCGGGGCCGGTGCCGGGTGCGTGGGGTGCCGGGTTCCGGGTCCCGGGGGTCGTGCCGCGCCTGGGGCGCGGGGGTGAGTCGTGCGCTCCGCTGTCGGTGGCGGATGCCAGGGTGGTGCGCATGGGGAACGCCGAGTGGGGGCCGCTGCTCAAGCGGTGGAGCGAGGAATGGCTGGAAGCGCGGGCCGCGGAGGATCCGGAGGAGTTCCAGGAGCTGGACGAGGAGATCGTGCGGAACCGTTGGCTGGGATTCGCCCCGGCCGGTCCGGCGCGGATGGCGGCTCTGGAGGAGCGGGTCCGGGCACTGGGCATCGCGGCGCCGCTGCCGCCGTCCCTGTGCTCCTTCCTGGAGACATCGGACGGCTGGCGGCATGCGGGTGGCTTCGTTCATCTGCTGGCCGGGGCGGAGGACATCGCGCCCTACGGCGACCCGTACGATCTGCGGCCGATGTACGAGGAGAACCTCGGCGAGGACCCGGCCGAGGAGGAGGTCGTCCTTGCCGGCATGTGGGGCCGGGCGCTGCAGTTGTCGCTCGACTCGGACATGACGGATGTGCTGCTCGACCCGGGTGACGTGGGCGCCGACGGGGAGTGGGCGGTGTACGTGTACCACGGGTGGGGCGGCGATCGGCCGGAGCGATACGGCTCGTTCCGCGCGTTCATGGAGGACATGTACAAGGAGTTCTACAGCCTGGGCGGCGGTCACCCCGGCTTCGGGAACTCCGTGACGCGGAGACTCGACGCCCAGGTGGAGGAGGCCCGGTCGGCCTGTCTGCGGGGCGAGTTGGACGCGGCGCTCGCCGTCTTCGGCGAGGCGGCGGAGTTCGGCCGGCCGCGTGCCGGTCTGCTGGCCTCTCAGCTCCGGGCACTGCTCGACGGTGGGCGTGGCTGGGTACCGGTCGACCCGCGCATGGACGATCCGCTGTACGCGGGCGAGGTGCTGCCCCTGAAGGTGCTCAACCACCTGCGCGACCGCCGGACACACGACACCCTGGTGCTCGGCCCGGTGACGGAGGACTACGCGGCGGACCGGGAGCGGGCCGCGGCCGTCCTGGCACGGATCAGGCAGCGCACCTACGAATACAGCTCACCCGGCCCCTTCGGGCAGGCGGTCAAGAAGGCCAGGGAGCTGGCGCGATGGGGTGACACGGACGGCGCCTGGCGGATCCTCGCGGCGGCGGTCCCGCGGTGGGAGCCGTACCGGGAGGACCATCTGGCCCCCTTCGGCCTGCTCGGGGATCCACTGCTCGGGCCGGTCGTCACACCGGAGCGGGGCCGCCGGCTTCTGACCACACCCCGGGCCGGTCGGGCGGGGGACATACCCGCTCCCGTCGCGGAGGCGGAAGGGAGGGAAGGAGGCGAGGCGGCGCGGGACGGGCTCGGGTGGCTGGCCCGGGGGCGCCCCAGCGCCGCACCGCGCCGGGAAGGGTACCGGTTCGTCCTGGTGGAGGGCGTCCGCCCCGAGGATCTGGCTGAGCGGTTCGGCACCGGCCCGCTGGAGCCTGTGGCGAGCGAGGCCGACCTCTGGGACCTGCGGTTCTCGGGGCAGCGCGAGCACCGTGGCCCCATGGCGCGGATCGGCGCCCGGGACGGATGGAGCTTCGCCTTCGAGTCGGCAGGCCAACTGGGCTTCGACCCCGGCCGCCTGACGGACCCGGGCACCGGGCTGTCGGACGGCACCCGCGCCCTCACGGTCTGGTCCGGGCCGGGCTTGTTCCACTTCGCCTGCGCCGAGGACGGTGAGCAGCGGTACGCCTTCACGGTCCGCGGGACCGAGCGCCACCGGACGGGCACGCTTCCCCGTGCCCTCTCCCCGGACCATCTGTTCCCGGACCCCGCCGGACCCGCCGCCGACGCCTCGGGCGAGGGCCGCGCTCTGGACGCGATCGCGGCGGCGTTCGGCGTCTCACTGCCGCGGTTCGCCCTCGACGAGGGCCGGCTGCCGGTGCTCCCGACCCGGCCGTGGATCAGGCCACCGGGCCCCGGGGAGGGATATGTGACGGTCACGGCCCGGCCGGCGTAGGCCGGAGCCCGGGGCCGTGCCGCCGTCCCGGTTCAGCCGGTCAGCCGCTCGTCCGGGACCCCGGTACAGCCGGTCGGGCCCGGACGGACTGGGTTTCACTCCTGTCCCCGGCCTGTGCACCGGGCACCGCACGCGGGGTCAGGAGGAAGGAGAGGGTCATCAGCACGGTGGCCGCCACGGGCACCCAGCCGATACCCGCGATACCGATGACTGCGCCGCCGAGAGCACCCGCCACTCCGGTGCCGAGGTAGAGACCGCAGATGTTCAGCGCGAGGGCGGTCATCGCCGCCCGGGGGCCCGCCGCGCCCATGATGCTCCCCTGGACGGGCGGGTTGAGGCCCCACGCGAACACGGCCCAGAAGGCGATGACGGCGCCCAGCACGACCGGGTTGCCCACGCCACTGAAGACCAGGACCGCGGCCAGCGCCAGAGCCACGGCGTGCCCGCCGATGACCAGCCGGAGACCGCGCCGAGGACCCAGCGCGTCAGCCGCACGGCCCGCCGCCATGGCGCCGAACAGGCCGGCGACACCGACGACCAGGAGCATCAAGGGAAGCAGCCCGGGGGAACCGACGGCGACCTCGGCCGTGTAGACCCCGAGATAGGTGTAGAACATCAGCCCGCCGCTCGCCGCCAGGAAAGTGACCGTCACCAGGCGCATGACGGCGGCGTTCCGCAGAGGGCTGAGCCGCTCCCTCAACGGTGCGGGCTCGCTGCCGCCGATCCGGGGCGCCGTGGCCAGAAGGCCCAGCGCCGCGACCACTCCCACTCCGGCGATCAGCCAGAACGTCGCCCGCCAGCCGAAGGCGCCACCGAGCCACGACCCGAGCGGCACACCGGTGAAGAGCGCCGCCGTCATGCCCGCCGTGACCACACCGAGGTAGCGGCCCCGCATGCCCTCCGGCGCGCCCATGGCCGTCGTGGTGAAGGCGGCCGCGGTCACGACGGCCGCGGACAGGGCCGCGAGCACACGGGCCGCCATCAGCCACCAGTACCCCGGCGCGATCGCGGCGGCCGCGTTGGCCAGGACGAAGACCAGCAGTCCCAGGACCATGACGGTGCGCTTGGGGAAACGCTCGAACACGACGGCCAGCGTCGGGGCCCCGAGCGCGTAGACGACGGCGAACACCGTCACCAGCTGCCCGGCGGCCGGGACGCTCACGTCCAGGTCGGCCGCGATCGTCCTGAGCACACCGGCGATGATGAACTCGTCCGTGGCCGTGGCCAGCAAGGTCAGGAACAGCACGAGAAGCCAACTCGGCAGGCTTCTCCTCCCGGCGGTTGTCATGGCGGGCGAACCTCCGTCACCGTCGCGCGCTCCGGAGCACCCGACGAACCGGGAAGCCGGCACAGGGTTCAGGGGACGCGCGCGCTCGTAGTCGTCATGGGCATCGGGTGCCGGGCACCGGGCGCCCTCGGGCGCCCGGTCCGCGCCGCGGCATCACGTACGCCCGGGACGCTAGGTGGTGACACCGGTGTCAAGGTCAAGCCCGTTCCCGGCGCCCGCCGCGCCGGGGGATGCCGCCCCGGGCCCCTCGCCCGGGAACAGGCCCTGGGTGCGCAGCACGGCGATGCGGCGGACCAGCTCCTCCCGGTGCCGCTGGAGGAGCGCCGCCTTCTCGTCGAGGACGGCCAGCCGCTCCTCGTACATCGCGATCGCGTGGCCGGCGTCGGAGCAGGACATGAAGTCGGCCGCCTCCATGGACAGACAGGGCTCGACCTGACGGATGTCCTCAACGGTCAGCCCGGAGCGCAGCAACTCCCGTACGTTGAGCACCCTGTTGACGGCTTCCGGGTCGTACTCCCGCCACCCCTTGCCGGTGCGGTGGGCATGGAGAAGCCCCTTCTGCTCGTAGTAGCGGAGGGACCGGCGGCTCACCCCGGTCCGCTCGGACAGCTCCCCGATCTGCACGGCGTCTCCCTTCACGGCCGAAGTCCACGGAGCGGTCGCCCCGTTCCACGCCCCGGCGACGGCCCACCGGTAACAACTTCGTTCGCGCGCAGGGTAGTTCCCCGGTCCCCCACGGCGGCACGCAAGCGGTACGGCGCACTCCCGTATCCGCTCCCGTCAACGCCGCTCGGCGGGCGCCGCGGACACCGTGAACGGCAGGACCAGCCGGGACGGGTGGGCCGCGTCGCGGTAGACCTTGGGGGACGCACGCGAGCGAGCCGGAACGCGTACGGGCCGCCGCACACGGGCCGCCGCGCACGGCCCGTCCGTCACCGCACCGCGCCGCTCACCAGTCCAGCGGCAGCGTGGCGAGGTACCGGTCGAGCAGGCCGGCGATGATCCGGTGGTCGCTGAGGGAGGGGTGCCAGTCGCAGCCGAGGCGGTCCAGGGCCGGGTCGTCGTAGTACCAGTGGCCCACCCGGTCGTCGCCCCGCGCGGCGCGGTCCCGGACGATGCGCTCGGCGGTGTCGGCGAAGGCGGTGGTGCCGGACACGGAGGTGGCGCTGACCACGAGGTATGTCCCGGAGCCGTAGCGGGCGCGCAGCTTGTCGAGGAAGCCGTGGTAAGCGCTCTCGTACGCGGCGATGAGTTCGCCCTGCGTGGCCCAGGGCTCGCCCGCGCGGAGCGGGGTCGAGAAGTCGTTGATGCCCAGGCCGATGACGACGACCTGCGGGTTCCAGCAGTCCGGCTTCTCCCACACGTCGCCCGCGACGTGCAGCAACGCCCGGTCGTAGTACGTGCGGTAGTCGGTGCCGGGTTCGCCGCCGTTGTAGTTGCGGACCATGCCCCGGCCCGAGAAGGCGTTCTGCTGATGGTCGGCGCCGAGGGCCGCGGCGGTGAGGGCGGGGAAGGCGAGGCCGGCGTTGGTGTTCCGGTCGACACCGCCGCCCGCGGAACAGTCGCGGCTGTCCGAGGTGTTGCCGTATCCGGCGGTGTAGGAGTCCCCGATGAACTCGATCTGCCGGCTCCGCGCCTTGGGGGCGGGCAGCAGCACGCCTCCCCCGGCGGTGGTGAACCCGCCGAACCGGCCCGCGGCCCAGGTGCTCTCCGTCCGCTTGACGAGCCGCACGCTGTGCTCGCCGTCCGGCAGGCCGTCGATCCACGCGGTGGTGCGGCCCGGGGTCACCAGGGTGCGGGCGGTCTCCCCGTCGATCCGGACGTCGTAGTCGTTGACGGCGTCGTCGAGCACGACTCCGACGCCGGTGCCGCGGAAACGGCCCTCGAAGGAGATGCCGGGCCAGCTGTACTCCACGTATCCGCCGGCCGCCTCCTTCACCCGGCCCACCGTCCGGTACGCGGCCGGGGCGGCGGACGACCGCGGCCCACGGGCGGCGGACGCCTGGGACGGAGGAGTCACGGCGGTGACGACGCCCGCCGCCGAGGCCGTGAGGAACGTCCGCCGGGAGAGGTGACGAGACCTGCGCATGTGCGGTTCCCTTCGCTGTCCTGGACTGCTCGTGACCGGGTGCGGGCGGGCCCATGGGAGCGCTCCCCCACCGGCACACCATCAGTCGCGGCGCGGTGGGCGTCAAGACGGCGGGGCTCGGGGCGGGGCTCGCCGGACCGGAGACGTCCCGGAGCTCGGCGCTCCCGTCGTTCGGCGTCGCCGCCGACCGTCCCTCCCGGCTCAGCTCGCCCGGATGACGAAGTACTGGTCGGCGTCGCCCGTGCAGGGTTCCTGGACGACTTCGGCTCCCTCGACGGCGTCGCCTCCGGTGGTACCGATGCACTGGCTGCTGTGAGCCGGGCGGAGCCGGAATCCGGTGGAGCCGTTCGTGGCGGACTCCACGCGGAACAGGGTGGCCCGGGCGCAGTCGTCACGGGGTTCGAGCATGCCGTTGACGGGGCCTCCCGTCATGACGGTCAGGCATCCCTTGCCCAACTCGGGGTGGTGCCACTGGATGCGGTACAAGTTCTCGCCGGCGGGTTCGAGGTAGGTGCGGGGTACGGAAGCCGCGGCACAGGGGATGTTGACGGCCACCGCGCTGCCGTAGGCGCCCTTGCGGTCCCGTCCTTCGGTCAGGCACAGATCCGTCTCCCGGGCGGGGCGGATGGTGACCCAGCCGTCGGTCACGGTCCGCACATCGGTGGCCGCGGCTTTCCGCGCGTCCGGGCCGTCGGAGTGGCCGGTACCGCCGGATCCAGTGGGCGGAAAGCCCCGGATTCCGACGGCGAACAGGACCGCGGCGGACAGGGCCGCGGCGAGCGCGGCGGCGACGGCGAACACCCGTGTGCGGCCGCGCCGTTGCCGCAGGGAGGCGGACTCCTCGGTCACCGGCCTCGCTCCGCCCTCCGCCCGCGCCGTGGCCGGCGCCGGAGTCCCGACCGGTAAGTGCGGGGCTGCCCCCTGGGCGACGATCCGCTCCCTGGCGTCCAGCCAGACACCTACGCGCTGACCGTCCCCGCAGGCCCGCACGAATGCGGCCAGTACGTCGGGACGCGGCAGGCCGGCACGCCTCAGGAGGTCGGCCAGCGTGCTGCGGGCCAGCACGTCACCGTTCCGGGCGGCCTGCTCCTCCAGCTCGCGGTACGTCAGACCGGACCGTTCCTTGAGCTGCTTCATCAACTCGGCAAACCCCGCGGAGTCCCGGGCCTCGTGCGGAGATGGCTCACTCGGGGTCCCCATGCCCGCCATCTTGCTGCGGCCGTCGCCCAGGGGACAACGGCGGAATCCGCCATGCCGGACCCCGAAGCAGAACTGCGTACCGTACCGTCCTCGGCACCGTGCTTGCCGAGCTGGTCAAAGCCCTGTCCGGCGCGTGTCCCGGACAGCGGGCGGGCTGTCGGCGATGTCCGCGCCCCGCTCATCCGCTCCGAGGTCCGTCCACGGGGCGTCGTCCGCATGCGGTGTGCGCACCGCACGAGCCGCTGCCGACGTCCGTCGTGCCCGCACCCGGGCACGGCGGCAAGGCCCCGGGGCCGCCGCGGCACCGCGCCACCCGCGCACGTCACGTCCCGGAGCGCAGGCTCAGTGCCCGCAGGGCCAGCTGCATCTCGAACTGTGCCGACGGGTCGCGCAGTTGCTCGCCGAACACCTCGTCCAGCTGCCGCAGGCGGTAGCGCACCGTCTGCGGATGCACGGCCAGCCGCTCGGCGACCTCGCTGGCGTTGTGACCGCACTGGAGCCAGCACAGCAGTGTCTCGGCGAGACGTTCGCGCTGGGGGGAACGCACCTGGTCGAGCGGCTGGAGCCGGCGGCTCACCATCGCGTCGACCAGTGCCTCGTCGCGGAACAGCAGCAGCGTGGCCAGGTGGTCGGCGCATCGCACCACTCCGGTGCCGGGCAGGACACCGCGCCGGGAGAGCGCCAGGGCGTCCAGGGCCCACCGCAGGGAGCGGGCCCCCTCGTCGGGCGCGACGGTCGGGCCGACGGCCGCGCGCGGTCCGTTCAGCACCGCCCCGATGGCCCGGAGCGTCCCGGGCCGTTCGGGGTCGGGCACGACCATGACGCCGGGTTGCCGGTCGAAGCAGCCGAGGAACTCGGGCGGGAGGATGGGGCGCGCCGACTCCGGCGCTGGGTCGTGATCGACGACCACGACCGCGAGTTCCCGCGGGACGGTCCACCGTGCGCTGTGCGCCAGGTCGGTGATCGCCTCGACGGACGCCGAGGGCTCGCCCGTCAGTAAGTCGATCAGCCGGGTGCGGCGGAGCTGGAGCTCGCCGGCCGCGTGCAGCCGCGCCTCGGTGTAGCCGATGGTCGTCGCCGCCGCCATTTCGTCGATCTGCAGGAACAGCGCCTCACCGAAGGTGGCCAGGACGTGGCGGGGCAGCACCTCGGCGTCGACGAGCGCGTTGACCCTGCGCCAGGTGACGCGTGCGCCGAGACGCAGCGCCGCCTGGAACGAGTCCAGGCTGCGGCCCTCGTCGGCCTCACCCCGGCCGATGCGGTGGTAGGTGGCCTTGACCTCCTCCCAGTCCGTGTCCGGTTCGGCCATTCTGGCCAGGAAGCCGCGCAGTGCCTGCTCCACACCCCGGTGGACGACGTGGCTGTAGGTGTCGTCGCTGGGCCGGCGGTACTCGTGGATCTCCTTGCGGATGGCCTGGACGACTTCTTCGGTGATCTCTTCGAGGAACGGCCTCAGATGCTCGTGGAGCCCGGCCGGAAGCGACCGGAAGGTCGCCGACGCCTCGGGGATCGCCGTGTCCGCCGTCTCGACGGCGGCCGGTGGCTGCAAACCGTTCACCATGCATTGATCCTTTGCGCGTGAGGGACAAAGGCCCGGTGAAGATACCGCCGCTGTGCTGTGAAGGCTCTTCGCCGGACGACAGTGCTGCTGCCGCCCGTTGTCACTTCGGTGACAACGGGCACCGCGGCCCTCATCGGGCGCGGATGGTCCGCGCCCCGCCCGCACCGGCGGTGTGCGCCCCGTCCGTCCGCGCGTTTCGCGCCCCGTGCGCGGGTGCGGCACGTGCACCGCCCGCATGCGCGGGGCGGCGGCGCGGACGCCGGTGCCGGCCGCGGCGGCGCAGGGCGACGGCCGTGACCGCCGCTCCGAGCAGGACGCAGCCCGCGGCCAGCCGCAGGCCGGAGTCGTAGCCGTCGAGGAACGCGCCGACCGGATCGGCGCCGTCGCGCAGGGCGGAGCGCTCGGTGCGCGTCAGGACGACTCCGACCAGGACCACTCCGAACACTCCGGAGACCTCACGGGCCGCGCTGACCAGCCCCGAGGCCATGCCCGTCCGGGCCGGGGGCACATCGGCGACGGACCGTACCGTCAGCGGGGCCGTCAGGGCCGATCCGGCGCCGATGACCAGCAGCCCCGGCTGCAGGTCCCAGTAGTCCGCGTGCCGTCCGGTGCCGGACACGTACCAGAGCCCGGCCGCGACCAGGACCAGCCCCGCCGCGATGGACAGGTGCGCGCCGACGGCCCGGGCGGCGCGCTCGGCGAACGGGGTGACCAGGAGCAGAGCGAGCGCGAGCGGGAGGAAGGCCAGTCCCGCCCGCGTGGGCGAGAAGCCCAGCACGCGCTGGAGGTAGAGCGCGGTGAAGAAGAAGACCCCGTTGACGCCGATCCCCCACAGCACCTGGGCGGCGGCTCCGCCGGAGAGCGCACGGCCGCGCAGCAGCCGCAGCTCGACCAGCGGCACGGGGGCACGGGTCTCGACGACGAGGAAGGCGCAGGCCGCGGCCCCGGCCAGCCAGAGGCAGAGCGGTGCGGGCGGCGTTCCGAAGCCGTGCTCGCCGCCCTTGACCAGTCCGTAGGTCAGCAGGAACAGCGCGAGACACGACAGGACGACACCCGGCAGGTCGAGGCGGCGCAGCAGGCCGGCGCCGGTACGGGCCCGGGCGGCGCGGCCGGCGGGGACGGCGGGGACGGCCGGGACGGCGGGGACGAGCAGCAGGGCGAGCGCGCCGAACGGCACGTTGAGCAGGAACACCCAGGTCCAGCCCCACCGTTCGGTGACGAAGCCGCCGATGACCGGCCCGAGTGCCAGAGCCGTGGCCAGCGCCGCCGTCCACAGGCCCACCGCCATGGTGCGCCGTCGGGCGGGCAGGTCGGCGGCCACCACCGCGAGGGAGGCGGGGATGACCAGTGCGGCGCCCACGCCCTGCACGGCGCGGGCGGTGATGAGCGTGCTCCCGTCGCCGGCCAGGGCGGCCGCGGCGGAGGCCAGGGTGAACACGGTGATCCCGGTGGCGAGGACGGAGCGGCGCCCCAGCAGATCGGTGAGTCTGCCGCCGGTGAGCAGCAGCGCGCCGAAGGTCAGCACATAGCTGGTGGCCACCCATTCGAGGTCGGTGACGGTCAGTCCGAGATCCCGCTGAACGGTCGGCAGCGCCACATTGATCACGGTGTTGTCGAGTGTGGTGATGAACCCGGTCAGGGCCGCCATCGCCAGCAGCGCGCACAGTCTTCCCCGGCTCATCGCTCCACCTCCCGACGCGGCGCCGTCGCCGTCGTCCCCGGATTCTGCGTGCCGGACGCCGCTGCCCGCTGCTGCTCCCAACACCCATTTCGCGGCCCGCCGTTGTCAGCGGAGTGACAGAGGCGGGCCGTCGTTCTGTCAGCGATCCGTCTTACTCGGGAGTCACTTCGCGGCGGAACCTGGTGCACCGTCAGGGACTCGCGCTTCCGCCCTCCCCACGTTCCCGGGCCCCGTTCCTTCCCCCGACCTCGATCAGGTGGAGCTGTCATGACCCGATCTCAGCCCCTCACCGGCCCTCTGCTGACCGACCATCTGCGGCACTGGTCCGACCGGTTTCCGAACCGGCGCGCCGTCACCTTCGTGGACTTCCCCCAGGCCTCGTCCGCCGGGCGGCATCACACGCTGGGCTGGCGGGCGCTCGACACCCGCGCCCGCGCGGTGGCCGGCCGGCTCGCGGCGGTGGCCCGCCCGGGAGACCGTGCCGCGCTGCTGCTGCCGCAGGGCATCGACTACACGGCCGCGTTCCTCGGCTGCCTGTACGCGGGGGTGATCGCCGTACCGATGTTCAGCCCCGAACTCCCGGGCCACGAAGGGCGGCTGGCGGCCGTCCTGGAGGACTGCGAGCCCGTCTGCGCGCTCTCCGACGCCGCGACCGCCCCGCGGATCGCGGACTTCACCGGCGCCCAGGGCCTCCCCCGGCTGCCGGTGGTGCGCGTGGACGAGCCGGCCGGCCGGAACGCTCCCGCCGCCGCCCCCGGTTTCCGTCCCGTCCCGGAGGACATCGCGTATCTGCAGTACACCTCCGGATCGACCCGGAATCCGGCCGGAGTCATGATCAGCCATGCCAATGTCGTGGCCAACGCCCGGCAGGCGATCGACGCCTTCGGTGCGGATCCCGCGTCCAGTACGACCGTCGGCTGGCTTCCCCTCTTCCACGACATGGGCCTCGTGCTCAGCGTCGCCGCCCCCGTGGTGGGCGGATTCCCGTCCGTGCTCATGGACCCCGTGGCGTTCCTGGAGGACCCGGTCCGCTGGCTGCGGCTGCTCGGTTCGTATCCGGGGACGATCAGCGCCGCCCCCAACTTCGCGTACGACTACTGCGTGACGCGGACCTCGGAGGAGCAGCTCGCCGAACTGCGGCTGGACCGGGTCGCCGTGCTCATCAACGGCAGCGAACCGGTGCGGAGCGCGACCGTCGAACGCTTCGAGCGGGCGTTCGCGCCGGCCGGTCTGTCACCGGCCGCGCACTGCCCGGCCTACGGCCTGGCCGAAGCCACCGTGTTCGTCACGACGGACACGAGGGAGCAGGCACCGACCACCGTGGTGTGCGACCCGGAGGCCCTCGCCGACGGGCGGATCGAGGTCCGCGGGCCCGGCGACGGGGCGGTGACCCGCCTCGTCTCGTGCGGGACCCCCGCCGGACAGGAGCTGCGCATCGCCGGTCCGCCGGGCGGCGAGGTGCTCGGACCCGACCGCGTCGGCGAGATCCAGTTGCGCGGCCCGAACATCGGTCTCGGGTACTGGAAGCGCGCCGGTCTGTCCGCCGAGACCTTCGGCGCGGGGACGGACATGGGCGCGGGCGCGGGGCGGGAGGAGGACGGCGGCTGGCTGCGCACCGGTGACCTGGGCGCGGTGCACGCCGGCCGGCTGCTCGTCACCGGGCGGCTCAAGGACCTCATCGTGGTGGACGGCCGCAACCACTATCCGCAGGACGTCGAGGAGTCGGTGCAGTCCGCCGTGGACGCGGTGCGCCGGGACCGGCTGGCCGCGTTCTGCGTTCCGCGCGGCGACGACACGGCCGACGAGGTCGTCGTCGTGGCGGAGCACCGCCGGGGCGCCGAACCGTCGGACGCCGAGCGGCGCTCGGCCGAGCGCACGGCGCGCGCCGCCGTCTCCGCCCGGCACGGGCTGCGGCTGGACCGGCTGCTGCTCGTGCCACCGGGCTCCGTGCCCCGTACGACCAGCGGCAAGGTGGCGCGGGCGGCGAGCCGCGCGCGGTTCCTCGACGGGGGCTTCGGCGCGACGGGCCCGGGAACGGGCTCCGCGGCGGGCTTCGGCCCGGACTCTCCCGTGAACTCCGCCGCGGACGCCGCCGCCGGCTCCCCCGCGGGCTCCCCCGTGGACTGCGCCGTTGACTCCCTCGCGGGCTCTCCGCCGGTGTCCGGCGCCGGAGAGGGCGGTGCCCGATGACCGACACCGACCGCCTCCGCACCGTCATCGTGGAGCAGCTGTGCCGCTGGTACGGCTGCCGGCCCGACGAGATCACGGACGACCGCCCGCTGGCCGAACTCGGGCTGACCTCCCGGGACGCCGTCGCGCTCACCGCCCTGATCGGCGAGAAGACGAACCGGCGCCTGCCCCCCACGCTGCTGTGGGACACCCCGACGATCGGCACGCTGCTGGAGCGGATGACGGACGGGGAGCCGGACACCGTTCCCGCCGCCGCGGCGAAAGCCACGCCCCAGCCCGGGAACGAACCGGCCGCCGGGGGCACCTCCGGGGACGAACCGGTCGCCGTGATCGGTCTCGGGTGCAGGTTCCCCGGCGGCGCCGACTCCCCGGACGCCTATTGGCAGTTGCTGACGGAGGGCCGCGACGCGGTCGGCACCGTGCCCGAGGGACGCTGGGCCTCGTTCGTGGGCGACGGCGGCGCCCTGCCCCCGGACATCAGCCGGCACGGCGCCTTCCTCGACGGCCCGGACCCCGGCGGCGCCCCGGCCACCGGCACGGACGGGGTCGCGGGCTTCGACGCGGAGTTCTTCGGCATCGGCTCCGCCGAGGCCACGGCCATGGACCCGCAGCAGCGGATCCTCCTGGAGGTGGCCCGGGAGGCCCTGGACCACGCGGCGCTCCCCGCCGCCTCCCTCGCCGGGACCCGCACCGGGGTCTTCCTCGGGATCAGCGGCAACGAGTACGCCCACCTCACCACCGCGGCCCCGGCATCGGTGGACGCGTGGACCGTTCCGGGGTCCGCGCTCGGCGTCGCCGCCGGCCGGCTGTCGTATCTGCTGGACCTGCGCGGGCCGAGCCTGTCCGTCGACACGGCCTGCTCGTCCTCGCTGGTCGCCGTGCACCACGCGGTGCGCAGCCTGGCGCGGGGCGAGAGCGACACGGCACTGGCGGCGGGCGTCAACCTGCTGCTCTCCCCCCACGTCACGCTGGGTCTGCAGCGGGCGGGCGCCCTGGCGCCCGACGGCCGCTGCAAGGCGTTCGACGCGGGGGCGAACGGGATCGTCCGGGGCGAGGGCTGCGGTGTCGTCGTCCTGAAGCGGCTCGCGGACGCGGAGCGTGACGGGGACCGGGTGCTGGCGGTGATCCGCTCCACCGGGGTCAATTCCGACGGCCGGTCCAACGGGCTCACCGCGCCCAGCGCGCGGGCGCAGCGCGCGCTGCTGGCCGGGGCGCACACCGCGCCCGCGACGGTGGACTACGTGGAGGCGCACGGGACCGGCACGGCGCTCGGCGATCCGATCGAGGCGGGCGCGCTGGGCCATGTGCTCGGCGCGGGGTCCGGCCGGCCGGCCGACCAGCCGCTGCTCGTCGGATCGGCCAAGACCAATCTGGGCCATCTGGAGGCGGCCGCGGGGATCGCGGGCCTCATCAAGACCGTCCTGGCCCTGCACCACGGTGAGATCCCCGGCCAGCTGCACTTCTCGGAGCCCGGGCCGCACGCCGACCCGGAGGCGCTCGGTCTGCGGGTGGTGACCGGGCCAGAGCCGTGGCCCCGCTACTCGGGCACGGCCACCGCGGGGGTCTCCGCGTTCGGCTTCGGCGGCACCAACGCCCACGTCGTCCTCACCGAACACCGGCAGCGCCGGCGGCCGCCGGTGCGAGCGGTGCAGGCGGTGCGGGCGGTGCGGGCGGTGCCGGAGGTCCGGGAGACGCAGGGCGTGCGAGCGGTACAGGAGCCGCAAGCAGGGCCGGGGGCGGAGGGGGCGCGCGGGGCGCGCGGGGAACGGCCCGTCGTCCTCCTCCTCGACGGCCCGTCCGAGGACCGGGTGCGCGCCCACGCGGGCGAACTGGCCGCGTGGCTCGCCGCGCCCGGCAGCCGTGCCGTGCGCCCGGCGGACGTGGCCCGCACCCTGGCGGGCCGCACGGGCCGGGGCCGTCACCGGGCCGCCGTGGTGGCGCGGGGCAGGGAGGACGTCGTCGCGGCGCTGACCCGCTACGCGTCCGGGGATCCCGACCCGCGCCTGCACACCGGCAGCGGCGCGCCGCCGGGCGGGCGGGGACCGGTGTGGGTGTTCTCGGGCTACGGCTCGCAGTGGCCCGGCATGGCCCGCGGACTGCTGTCCACGGAACCGGTGTTCGCGGCGGCCGTCGACCGGATGGCCGCGCTGCTGGCCGAGCACGCCGGGCTCGACCTGCACGCCCTGCTGCGGCCGGAGGCCGGACTGACCACGCCGGACGTGGCGATGCCCGTCCTCTACGCCGTGCAGGTGGCGCTCGCCGAGCTGTGGCGCGCGTACGGGGTGGAGCCCGCGGCCGTGATCGGGCACTCGCTGGGCGAGGTGGCGGCGGCCGTGGTGTCGGGCGCGCTGGACGAGGCGACCGGCGCGCGCGTCGTCGCGGTCCGGTCCCGGCTGCTGGCGGGCCTGACGGGCGGCGCGATGGCCGTGGTGGACCGGCCGGGCGACGCCCTCGGCGTACCGGCCGGGGAGCTGCCCTCCCTGCGGGTCGCGGTGCACGCCTCACCCGTGCAGAGCGTGGTCACCGGCTCGGCCGAGGACGTGGACGGCCTCATCGCCCGGGTCACGGCGGCGGGCGGGTTCGCCCGTCCGCTGCCCGTCACCGTGGCCGGTCACTCGTCCGCCGTCGACCCGCTCCTCGGGCCGCTCGCGCGGGAGCTCGGCACCGTGCCGCACACCGGCGCCCGCCTCCGCCGCTACACCACCGTCCTGGACGACCCGCGCTCGGACGCCCCCTGCGACGCGGAATACTGGGTGGCCAACCTGCGCCGGCCGGTCAGGTTCGCCCAGGCAGTGCGGGCGGCTGCGGAGGACGGCCACCGGGTGTTCATCGAGGTCTCGCCGCACCCGACGCAGCTGCATCCGCTGACGGAGACGCTGAGGGAGGCGCTGGGCGGGGCGGATGCCGGGCCGGGTGCCGGACACCATGCCGTACCGGGCGCCGGGCCGGATACCCGACAGGGAGCTGGACCGGGCACCCGACAGGGCGCCGGGACCGCGGACGTGCTGGTGCTGCCCACGCTGAGCAGGGGGACGGACGACGCGCTCGCGTTCCGCTCCTCCCTCGCCCGGCTGCTGGTGCGCGGGGTCCCGGTGACGGCGCCGCGCGAGACGCTGAACCCGGAGGGCCGGATCGTCGACGTCCCCTCCGCGCGCTGGCGCCATGTCCGGTTCTGGGCCGGGGAAGCGCCCGGACGTGCGCCGGTGGCGACGGACCGCGCGCCTCTGCCGCGCGGAGTCTCCGCGGTCGACCGGCTGCGGCGCTGCGTCGCCGACGTCATGGGGTACAGCGAGGACCGGGTCGATCCCGACGCCCCGCTGACCGACCTCGGGCTGGACTCCCTGTCCGCGGTCCGCGTACGGGCGGCGGTGGAACGGGAGTTCGGCACGGTCCTGGAGGCCGCGGCGCTGCTCCGGCAGGGAACGCTGCGGGAGGTGTCCGGCCTGCTGCCGCGGCTCGGCGACGGAACGCCGGACCACACGGCGGCCCCGGCCGGGGCGCGTGCCACCGCCGGCGTGCCGGGCCGGCTCCGCACCTTCCCCGCCGTCCACGCCGTTCCCGCCGGCCCCGCCGTTTCCGGCACCGGGGCGCCGCTCTTCCTCGCCCATGCGGCGGGCGGATCGGCGGATGTGTACGGGCGTCTCGCGGAGCGCATGGCGGGCAGCCGCCCGGTGCTCGGTTTCGACCGGCTGTCCGAGCCGGAGGACGTGACGGAGCGGGCGGCCGAGTTCGCCGCGCGTGTCCGGGAGGCGCGCCCGGAGGGACCGTGGCTGCTGGGCGGCTGGTCCTACGGAGGTCTGCTGGCCCAGGAGGCCGCCCGGCTGCTGTCCGCCGACGGCACGGTCGCCGCACTGGTCCTGCTGGATTCGGTGCTGCCGCTGCCCGCGCCCGTCGGTGAGACGCCGGCCGAGGAGGCGCGGCGCCGCTTCGAGGGCTTCGCGGCGTTCGTCGAGAAAACGTACGGGCGGCCGCTGGCCCTGCCCTACGGGGAGCTGGCCCTCCTG
Organism: Streptomyces albus subsp. albus; assembly: GCF_000719865.1. GTDB lineage: Bacteria > Actinomycetota > Actinomycetes > Streptomycetales > Streptomycetaceae > Streptomyces > Streptomyces albus_E. The sequence goes on along the minus strand of NZ_JOID01000004.1, from coordinate 175,746 downwards.
GACGACACCGGGCAGGTCGACCTGGTGCTCAAGACGCTGGAGCAGACGGTGGAACTGCCCGCCGCCGTACTGGCGCACCAGCGCGCGTCGTACCTGGATCTGCGCAGCGCGGAACGGCACACCCCCGGTCCGTACGCGGGCCGGACGCTGCTGTACCGGGCGACCGAACCGGCGCCGCACACGGTGCGGGACGCCCGGTACGAGCGGGACGACGAGGCGCTGGGCTGGGACGCGTTCTGCTCCGATCTGACCGTGGCGCCGCTGCCCGGCCACCATCTGTCCCTGCTCGACCCGCCGGTCGTCGACACGCTGGCGGAGCTGCTCGTGCGCGACCTCCCGCCCGCCTGACGGGGCGTCCGGCCCTGCGTCCGCCCCGGCGTCCGCCCCGGCATCCGACCCGGCCGCCGGCGGCTCTCCCCCTCCGTTCTCCGAAACGAGGCCCTCCATGTCACGACCATCACCACGGCACCGGCGCACGCGCCGCCCGCTCAGAACGCTGGCCGCGCTGACCGCCGGCACCGCCCTGCTCGCCACGGACGCCCTGAGCGCCGCGGGAGCGATGGCCGGCGCGCCGACGGCGTCCGGCTTCTCCCGGGCCACGACCACGGCCGCGGCGTCCGGCGCGCGCATCGTCTCCGAGCGCCGGCTCGACGCGCGGACGCTCGATCTGATGGTCGACTCCCCGGCGGTCGGCACGACACTGCCCGTCAGGGTGGTGCTGCCCGCCGGCTTCGAGACCGAGCCGGACCGCACCTGGCCGGTGCTCTATCTCCTGCAGGGCGCGCACGACGACTACACGTCCTGGACCAGGGAGACCGACGTCGAGGAATTCCTGGCGGACAAGGACGTCATCGCCGTCATGCCGTCGTCGGGGCCGACCGGGATCCCGACCGCCTGGTGGAACTACGGCCGTTCCTCGGCGCCGGACTACGAGACGTTCCAGGTCGAGGAGGTGATGGAGCTGCTGAAGCTGCGCTACCGGGCGAGCGGCACGCGCGCCGTCGCGGGCGTGTCCACGGGCGGGTACGGGGCGCTGGCCTTCGCCGCGCGGCGCCCGGGGGCGTTCGGCGCCGCCGCCTCGTACAGCGGCATCGTCGACACCACGGCGCCCGGCATGCCGGCGGTGCTCAACGCGATCGTGGCCCGGGAGTCGCAGCCGCCCTTGACCCTCTGGGGCAGTCCCCTGCTCCAGAGACGGCTCTGGAACCAGCACAACCCGGCCGCCCAGGCACGGCAGTTGGCCGGTACCCGGCTGTACGTCTCGCAGGGCAGCGGGATACCGAACACCGACTTCGGCAACCTGGAGGGGGCGCTCCTCGAAGGGACCCTGTGGCTCCAGGCGAAGGGGTTCACGAAGCGGCTTGAGTGGCTGGGGATCCCCGCCGAGACACACCTGTACTCCGGCGGCTCGCACGCCTGGCCGTACTGGCAGCGGGAGTTCAAGGCCTCCTGGCCCGTACTCGCCGCCGGCCTCGGCCTGCCGCCGTCCTGACCCGAGCCGCCGCGCACCGCCCGCCGACCGCCGCCCGCCCGCACCCCCCTCTGCGGGCGGGCGTCACCCACCCGGACGGCACGGAGAACGCCGGCACCGTTCCCCCCGGGCGGTGAGCGCCACGCACCCCGGGCCACCGCCGCCCGCCCGGCATCGCCCTCCCGGGATCACAGCATGATGAGCAGCCGGGTCTGCGGCTTGAGCTTCCGGTTCACCGAGCGGCTCTGCACGTACACCTCCAGCTTGGGGTTGTTCCCGGCCTTCACGGAGACGGTCCCCTGGATGCCCGTGCCGAAGAGCAGACTGCGCGCCGCCTCGCCCGTGTAGGCACGGTCGGTGTCCTTCTCGACCACGACGACTTCCTTGTTGGGCTGCACCAGGGCCCGGGCACCCAACTGGTAGTAGCAGGCGCCGCGTTCGTACTTGACGCCCGGATGCGAGTCGACGAAGGGCCGGATCTCCATCTCCTTGTCCACCTTGAGGAGCCGGTACCGGTCGGCCGGTATCGGTTCGAGGGTCGCCCGCACCTCGTCCACCGATATGTCCTGGCCGACGGCGAACAGGTTCTTCGTGCCGCGCACGCCCTGCTCGCGGCCCCGGAGGAAGCTGGTGGCGGCGGCACGCACGGTGCCGATCGCCTCCTCGACGCCCTCGTGGGAGTCCGCGTCCCAGATGGCGATGTTGCCGGCCGGGAAACCGTAGTTCTGCGCGGTGCGCTTCGCCAGGGAGTTCGGGACGAGGATCGCGGACGTCCAGTGGCCCGGAAGCGAGCCCATCTTCGCCGTGATCCTGTCGAGCCAGGGGCCCAGGATGGTCATGTCACCGTCGTGCCGCCGGTCGCCGCCGGAGGCGTTCTCCTCGCCGTCCGTCACCACGATCTGGAGGAAGCTGTGCTCGCCGTACTCCTCCCAGATGTGCCCCAGGTCGTCCAGCGACTTCAGCGACGCCTCGATGAGCGCCGTGGCACCGTTGTTGACCTTGTACAGACCCCGCATGGAGGGCAGATGCTTCACGTCCATGTCCCAGACCAGGTTCTCCACCCGGTGGTCGAAGGAGTAGAGGCTGATCCGCGTCTCGTGCCCGAGACTGTCCGACTCGGCCTTGAGACCGGCCACGAACTCGTCCACCACACGGATGAGCTGACTCTGGTGCTGATACATCGAACCCGAACAGTCCACGACCAGCGCGACGTGGTTCACCTTGTGCTGGATCTTCTTGGCGGACACGCTTCCGCTCCCCCTCCGCTGCTCTCCGAGTAGTGCTTGAACTCTAGGAGGGGGCACTGACATCGCCGCCGGTGCCCGGTCCCGGTGGCCGTGGCCCGGCCCCTCCCCGGCCGGCCCGGGAACGGCGACGCGATCCGAGCGCCGGTTCACCGACGTCACGTCGGCCCGGACTGACGGCGAGGAGGCAGCAGGCCTGGCGGAGGCCCGGAAATGGGCATCACGGTCGGCGGAGCCGTATCTCGGAGCACGGCCCCGCTTTCCCGCCTTTCGTCTGCCTCCGGTTCATGCGAGGAGGAGCCGAACGCCAAGGGTTGTCCCGCATTCCGGTTCCGGTCCGCGCCGCACGGCTCCGGAGTCGCGCGGACTCCGCTCCTCAGTACACCGGCGCGGAGATTCCGGCCATGTCCTCACGGCGAGACGACTCGTAACTCCCGGGTCCGGCCGGAGATAACCGGCCACCCGGAGGAGGGGGAGTCGTGGGGAACATCCAGACCTTCTCCGGCCCCGGCCGGCGCACCGACGGCACGCAGGAGACCCACCCGAGTTGGGCCGCGGCGACTCCGGCGGCGAAGCGGTTCTGAACGCCCAGCACCTCGATGATGCGGGCTATTCTCCGCCGCACCGTCCGGACACTGACGTCCAGATGGCGCGCTATGGGCTCATCGCTCGGGTAAGTCACCAACAAATTCAGCAGCTTGAGGTCGTCCTCGGAAATTGGGCATGCCTGTGACGAAGTCATCGATCCCCCCGTAGAAGCGATACGGATTCACTTCAGAATGTGGTCGGCCTGCGGTTCCCCCCGAGAACTCAGGCGACCCCGATGGTAAGTCACCCGAATGCGGTAACTCAAGAATGGCTTTTCGGAAACACCATCACGCCGACAGGGCGTTACCCAAAATTTCCGAGGTCTTCGCGGACAAACCTTCGAATCTTTCGAGGGACCGCAACGTTCGCAGGACTTCCTCGCGTCGGGACGGGTCCAGTGCCCGCCATGAGTTGAAGCATCCCGCGAGACGCGCCGCCACTTGCGGGTTGACGGCGTCGATGCCGAGGATCTGCTCGGCGGCGAAGGCATAGCCGGAACCGTCGGCGGCGTGGAAACCCAGGGGGTTCTCGAAGCAGAAGGCGATGATCAGCGCTCCGACCCGGTTGGGGTTGGCGGCGGAGAACATCGGGTGGTCCATCAGCCGCCGGACCCGCCCCAGCGTGTCGGGGCGGCGGCTCCTGGCATGGACGGTGAACCACTTGTCCAGCACCAGCGGATGGTCCCGCCACCGCCGGCCGAACTCCTCCAGGACGGCGTCGCCATCGGCGCGGTCGGCCAGCGCCGTGAGCGCCGCCATCCGGTCGGTCATGTTGTCCGCCTCCGCGTACTGCCGGTGCAGCAGCCCGGCCACCTCGGAGGTGTCCAGCTCGGCCAGGTAGGACAGGCACATGTTCTTCAGCGCGCGCCGGCCGGACTGCTCCGCGTCGAACACGTAGGGGCGGCCGTCGTCCAGCCTGCGGTAGCACTCCAGCAGCGGTCCGTGCAGCGTCCGGGCCAGCTCCGCACGGGTGGTCCGCACCACATCGGCCAAGCGGACCGGATCGACCTGGTCGAGGGCACCGAACAGCGCGTCGAACCCGGGGAGTTCCAGCATCAGCGCGGCCGCCGCCGGCTCCGGGCCCCCGGGGCCCAGCAGGCGCGCCAGGGCGTCCGTGAACGCGGAGGGCAGCGGCACCGGTTCCGCGCCGCCGGCGCGGTAGCGCTCGAGGAGCAGCTCGGTGACGTAGGAGTGGAGAGACTCCCAGCGTACGAAGGGATCGTCGTCGTGCGCGGCGAGCAGAATCCGTTCCCCGCCGGTCAGGGGCGCCCGCACCCGCACCGGCGCGGAGAAGCCGCGCAGCAGGGACGGCACGGGCCGGGCCGGGACATCGGCGAACGTGAGCGTGGTGACCGGCTGCCGCAGCTCGAAGACCCGCTCGGTACCCGCCGGGGCGTCCTCGTGCGCGAGACGGAGCGGCACGCGGCGGCCGTCCGGACCCAGCAGCGCGACGGCCAGGGGGATGTGCAGCGGCTCCTTCTCCGGCTGCTTCGGGGTGGGGGGACACGACTGGCGCACGACCAGCGTGTACGTGCGGGCCTCGGCGTCGTACTCCGGTTCAACGTCCAGGACCGGGGTGCCGGCCTGGCTGTACCAGCGCATGAACTGCGTCAGGTCCGCGTCGTTGGCCTCGGCCATGGCCTCGACGAACTGGTCGCACGTCGCCGCCTGTCCGTCGTGCCGACTCAGGTAGAGCCGCAGACCCCGGCGGAACCCCTCCTCTCCGAAGAGGGTGTGGAGCATCCGGATGACCTCGGAGCCCTTCTTGTAGACGGTCCAGGTGTAGAAGTTGCTGATCTCCCGGTACTCGTCCGGGCGCACGGGGTGGGCCTGTGGTCCGGCGTCCTCGGTGAACTGCCGCTCGCGCAGGGCGCGGACGTCGCGCACCCGCTGGACGCCCGGACTGCGCAGGTCCCCCGAGAACCGCTCGTCCCGGTAGACGGCCAGGCCCTCCTTGAGGGACAGCTGGAACATGTCCCGGCACGTGACCCGGTTGCCCGTCCAGTTGTGGAAGTACTCGTGTGCGACGACGGTGTCGACCGCGGCGAAGTCGTCGTCGGTCGCGGTCTCGGGATCCACCTGGACGTAGAGGCTGTTGAAGATGTTCAGCCCCTTGTTCTCCATGGCGCCCATGTTGAAGTCGTCCACGCTGACCAGCGTGTACGTGTCGAGGTCGTACTCGAGACCGAACTTCTCCTCGTCCCAGGCCATGGCCTTCCCGACCGCCGCGAGGGCGTGGGCGCAGCGGGGCAGCGCGCTCTCCTGCGCGTACACCCGCACCGTGACGTCGCGTCCGGACCGGGTGCGGTAGGAGCCCTCCAGGTGGCCCAGGCGGCCGGCGACCAGCGCGAACAGATAGCTCGGCTTGGGGTGGGGGTCGGCCCAGGTGACCCAGTGGCGGCCGTCGGCCAGACGGCCCGAGTCCCGGCGGTCGCCGTTGGACAGCAGGACGGGGAACTGCTCCTCGTCGGCTATCAGCTTGCAGGTGTAGGCGGCCAGGACGTCGGGCCGGTCCGGGTAGTAGGTGATGCGGCGGAACCCTTCCGGTTCGCACTGCGTGAGCAGGGTCCCGCCGGAGGCGTAGAGGCCGGTGAGGGCGGTGTTGGCCTTGGGCTCCAGCACGGTCACGACGTCGAGGACGGTTCGTCCGCTCTGGGGCGGGAGGGTCAGCCCGCCGGCGTCGAGGGCGAGGTCTCCGGGGCCCGGCTCCCGTCCGTTCAGGTGGACCGACTCCAGGTTCAGATCACAGCCGTCCAGGCGGAGGGGCTCCGACTCGCCGTCCGTCCTCCGGGGCAGGAGCACGGTGCGCGCGGTGACGCGGGTGCGGGCGGGATCGAGCTCGAAGGTCAGATCGATGCTCTCGACCAGGTAGGCGGGCGGCCGGTAGTCACGCCGGCGGACGAGGGCGGGGTGGTCGCTGGTCTTGCTCACCGTGTGTCCTGTCTCGTGGTCCGGCCCGGCGCGGTGGCCACCGTGGTGGTGGTCCACCGCGCCAGGGATGGCATTACCGCTGGTAGACGCCTCGCTCCTGGAAGGTGCCGAGGACGTGCGCAGTGATGGCGCTCATGGCGTTGTTGACCCGTTCGGCCGTGACCGTGTTGTCGTTTTCGAAGGCCAGCTCGAAGGTGTGGGCCCGGACATCCCCTTTCTCGTAGAGATCGGTGACACGGGCCCACGCCAGCTCCAGCGGGCAGACGGCCTCCATCTCCTCGCGCACCTCGTCGGTCGTCAGGCCGACCGGCAGATGGAAGGCGACGTCGCGCCGCAGCAGCGGGTACTCGGGCATGTCGGCGGCCGGCTCGGCGGAGGCCGTGCCCGAGGCCGCGGCCAGGGCCGTCCAGTCCAGTTCGAAGTACAGGACCCGGTCCGTGCGCAGCTTCCAGTTGGCGGTCACCGACGGGTGGACCTCGCCGCACAGTCCGGCCTCGCGTCCGTCGACGAGGAGGTGGGTGAAGCGGGTGGGGTGCATCAGCTCCGCCATGGGCGACGACTCCTCGGAGGCCCGCCGGAACCCGAGCCGGGAGCCGCAGGCGTGGGCCATCTCCTCCAGGACGCCTTTCAGGTACCAGAAGTCGAAGCCCTGGCCCCCGTTCTGCCATGCCCCGTGCGTCTCCTCGCCCCACAGCATGCCCCACAGGACGGGCCGCTCGCGGTGGTCGTCGGCGCCGACCGCCTCGAAGAGGTGGGTGAACTCGAAGTACTTGCCGCAGGTCAGGCTGCGCCGCTGGTTGTAGTCCGCGATGTCGAGCCCTTGGAGCAGGGCGTTGTTCTTCAGCAGGGAGAAGTTGCGGTCGATGGCGTTGCGCAGCTCCACGTGGCGGGCCAGCGGCGACCCGGCGGAGACGCCCAGCCGCTCGTGCGCGGTACGGCTGTAGAAGCCGTCCGTGATCACCTCGAAGAAGCCGTAGCCGACGAGCACCTGCTCCAGTGCCGTCCGCGTCCGCTGGCTGGGCGTCGGGGCCTTGCCGCCGCCCGTCTCCGGGAGGACGGCGGGGAAGCTGTCGAAGCTCCACATCCGGCCGATCTCCTCGTACAGGCACTCGGGGTTGAAGACGTCCCACAGACGGTGGCCCGGGACCCGGACCCGCAGCACCCGGTCCTCCTCGTCGTCCTTCCGCACGGAGAAGCCGAGGCAGGTCAGCCGCCGCTCGACGGCCGCGGGGTCGAACGGGACCGCGTAGTACACGTCGAGGGAGTCGAGGTCCAGCCTGATCTCCCGGTGCGCGAGCCGGGCATCCGGCGGGCAGGCGGCCTCGGCCCAGGTGCGGGGCGAGTCCGGGGCCAGCGCGCCCCACTCGTCGAGCAGCGCCACCGCGCGGGCCGCACCCGCCCGGACCAGGTCCGGGTCGCCGCCGCGCTCGAAGCGGGTGGCGGCGGCGGTCTGGCGGTTCAGCGCGCGGGCGGCCCTGCGGACGGCGACCGGGTCGAACAGCGCCGACTCCACGAGGAGGCGGCGGGTGGACTCGGTGACGGCGGCGCGGCGGGCGCCCATGACGCCGGCGACCGCCACGATGCCCTCGTCGTCGGCCACGACCGTCAGCCCGGCCGGGATCGCGACCGGCGCGTCGGCGTCGAGGAGCAGGACCGTCTCGCCCTCCGCGGACGGGCGCACCCGCAGGGGGCCGGCCAGCCGGTCGGCGTCGTAGACATGCAGCGGCTGGCCGATCTCGCGGCCGACGAGGTTGCCGGCGTCGACGGGGAGGAGGCCGGTGTACTCGTCGTTCAGCCGCAGGGCGTCCGCCCACTCGTCGGGCAGCCGGGCGCCGTCGCCCTCGGCCAGGGCGCAGCGGGCCACGCCGAACGCCAGGCATGTGGGGGTGTCCACGACCGGGGCGGCGGACTCGTCCGCGGTCAGCGGCGCCAGTGGCGGCAGGGGGGTGGGGACCTCGAACCGGCCGCCGAGCTCCCGGGCGATGCCCGCATAGCAGTGATGGTCGCCCCGGTTGGCGAGCAGTTCCAGGGTGACCACGTCGCCCTGGGCGGTCTCTTGGAGGCGTTTGACCTCGATGCCGACGTCCTCCAGCACCTCGCACGCGGAGCGGGCGGAGGCCGGGAGTTGGGGGCGGTGGCGGCGCAGCAGGGCGAGACTCACACGCACAGCGCGGGCCTCCCGTCCAGGGCACGCAGCAGGCGCAGGTCACCGCGGTAGATGGGGCGCAGTTTCGAAAGGCCGTACATCTGGGTCGTCATGCGCGACAGTCCCCAGCCGAAGGCGAATCCGGAGAACTCCTCCGGGTCGTATCCGAACTCCTGCAGAACATTACGGTGAATCATTCCCGCACCCATGATGGTGACCCAGCCGGAGTCGTGGCAGGCGGAACATCCGCCGCCGCGGCACAATCCGCATTCCACGTCGATTCCCACGGAAGGCTCCGTATAGGGGTAGGACTTCGGCTTCAACCTGACCCGGCGTTCGCCATAGAGCTCCCGGGCCAGATGAACGGCGACTCCCTTGAAATGGGCGAAGGTCAGTCCCCGGTCCACCCAGAATCCGTCGAGCTGGTGGAACATCGCCAGGTGGGTGGCGTCCACCGCCTCGTTCCGGTACACGCGTCCGGCCACCACCACCTTGACGGGCTTCCCCCCGGCCCGGGCGAGGACCCGGGCCTGGACGCTGGTGGTGTGGGTGCGCAGCAGGCGCTGCTCGTCGACCCAGAAGGTGTCCTGCATGTCCCGGGCCGGGTGATCGCGCGGGATGTTCAGGGCGTCGAAGTTGAAGTAGCTGGTCTCCACTTCGGGCCCCTCGGCCTGCTCGAAGCCGAGCCGGCCCATGATCTCCACGCAGCGCAGCTCGACCACGCGTACCGGGTGCAGCGCACCGCGCCGCGGGGCGGTGGAGGGAAGCGACGGGTCGATCCAGTCCTCGGCGATCCGGCGGGCGGTGGCCTCGGCGGCGATGCGCTCGGCGGCGTCCTCCAGGACGCGGGTGATCTCCTCCGCGACGCGGTTCACGCGACGGGCGAACTCGATGCGTTCCTCGCCCTCGTACTGCTTGATGGAGGCGCGGGCCCGGCGCACCAGTCCCTTGCCGCCGAGCCATTTCACCCGATGCTTTTCCAGTTCCCCGGCATCGGTCAGTGCGGCAATCTCCGATGCCGCACTGCTCGCCGTCTTCTCCAATTGGGAGACTTCCATTCCCCACTCCTCGCGATGGCCGAATCGCTGTAACTTTCCGTACACGGCCAAGCACTCTAGCGCAGGCGGGCAATCGATCCCCCGGCCGACCAAAGGCCGGACACCGCCCGCCGGTTGATCCGGCGCACCCGTCAGACGTTCCGTGGAGCGGAGGGGCCGCCGCCCGGGGCGGGCGGCCCCTCCGCCGGGACTCAGGCGTCCTCGGAACCCAGGCTGACCTCCTCCAGCGCGAGCAGCAGCTCGTCCTGATCGATCTCGGCCGCCTCGGGCCCTCCTCCTCCGGCCAGGAGGTCGCGCAGCACCGTCTCGCACCGGTCCAGCCACTGCCTGATCTCACCGGCGGAGTGGACGGCCGGCGAGAACTTCACCGCCAGCTCCAGTTCGCCGCCGGCGACGACGGCCGCGATGTCGATCAGGTAGTGGCGCTCCGCCTCGGGGCTCTGCTCGGCGCCGAGCGATCCCGGCACGGCGGCGAACAGCGGGTCGGTCCTCTGCCCGGCGCCGTCGAAGACGCCGAGGTAGTTGAAGCTGACCTGGCGCTCCGGCAGGCGGCGCAGCGCGTGGTCCGGCGGACAGGCGTTCCCGTGCCGCAGCAGTCCCCACTCCTGGTCCCTCCCCCGCAGCTCGGTGAGCGCGCGCCGTACCCGGGGCACCGCCTGTCCCGGTGCCGCGCAGCCCGCCAGGTCGAGGCGGACGGGCGCGATGGCGGTGAACCAGCCCACCGTGCGCGACAGGTCGACCGGCGACTGGCCGTCCAGGCGGCCGTGCCCCTCGACATCGACCGCGATGGCCTCGGTGCCCGCCCACCGGGTGAGGCTCCAGCCGACCGCGGTGAGCAGGACCTCGTACACGCTGGTCTCTCCCAGCCGGTCGAGCAGGTGTGCCGGGATCCTCCGGGTGAGGATCTCCGTGCCGCCCTCCAGCGGCGGCTCGGCCGGCTCGCCGGGCAGCCTGCCCCAGCCGCCCTTCAGCCGCCCCGCCCAGTCGTCGGCCAGCGCTCTGCCGTCCAGGCGGACCGCACGGCGTTCCATCCGGCGGGCCCAGGCCAGATAGCCCGTCGTGACGGGGGGCAGCTCGGCCACCGCCCCGCGTGTCCGGGCCTCCAGCAGCAGCCGCAGGTCCTCCTCGATGATCCGCCACGACACCCCGTCGACGGCCGCGTGGTGGATCACCAGCACCAGTACGGCGGTTGACCCCTCGGCGGGGCGGACCAGCACGGCGCGGACCAGCGGACCCGTCTCGGCGCTGACCCCGCGGTGCAGGCCGGGCTCGACCTCGTCGGCCACCGCCGCGGGATCCTGCCCGGCCGGCACCTCGACCACCTCGAAGCGCAGGCTGCCGGCGGCGGACTCGCCGGGGACCAGTCGCCGGCCCTCCGGCGTCCCGGCCAGCCGCATCCGCAGGGCGTCGTGGCGCTCGGACAGCGCGACCAGCGCCGCCTCCACGAGCCCGGGCTCCAGTCCGCCGCCGACGCGGTAGCGCATGCTCATCGTGAGGTGGTCGCGCACCTCACGCCGGCCGGCCTTCTCCAGCCACCAGCCGAAGACCGGCGGTACGGCGGCCGGGGAGAGGGGGTCCCCGTCGTCCTCGTCGTCCAGCGCCACGCCGGCCAGCCCGTCCCGGCCTGCCAGGTGGGCGAGCAGGGCCGCGGCCGTCTTGTGCTCGAACAGGTCCAGCGGGCTGAACCGGAAGCCGCGCTCGGCCGCGCGGGCGACCACCTGGATGGCCCGGATGGAGTCCCCGCCCGCGGCGAAGAAGTTGTCGTCCTCGCCGACCTCCGAGGCCCCCAGCACGTCGCGGAACACGTCCAGCAGCGCCTCGGTGTGGCCTTGCCCGACGGCCGCGGCCGGCCGGGCGGCCGAGGCCGTGCGCGTCCGGCGCACCCGGGCGGGGTCCACGCCCACCGCGGCCGCGACCCGTGCCGGGTCGTCCACGCCGTCGGCCTCCACCTCGTAGCCGACCGCGTCGAACGGGAGCAGTCCGGCGACCGCGTCGCCGGATGCCGACAGACCGATCAGCAGCCGGTCCTCGGCGGATTCCAAGGCCGTGTGCAGCGAGGCCAGGCCCTGTGCGGGCGTCAGGCTGCCGAAGCCGCGCCGCTGGGCGAGCTCCACCACGGCGGAGGGGGTGCCGGAGGCCATGCCGACCTGCTTCCACATGCTCCAGTCCAGGCAGATCCTGGTGCGGCCGGTCCGCCGGGCGCTCCACAGAGCATGCGCCGACTGGTAGGCGCAGGCTCCGGCGTACTCGGTGAAGCCCGCGCCGCCGAAGAAGCCGTTGACGGAGCTGAAGACCACCAGCGGCGTGGCGCGGTCCGCCAGCGCCTCCTCCAGGGCGTGGCTCGTGCGCACCCGCGTCTCCGCGCGCTGGAGCAGCCGCGGCGCTGTGGTCTCGTCGGGGGCGGCCAGCGCGTCGAGCTGTTCGGTCACCGATCCCTCGCCGGCCAGGTTGAACACACCGTCCAGGGGCCCCCAGTCGCGTTCGGCGGCGTCGATCGCCGCGCGCAGGGCGTCCGCGCCGGCGGCGTCCAGCCGCACATACCGGATCTCGCCGGCCCCGCCGGGTCCCGTCTGGTCGGCGAGGTGGGCCAGCACCCCGCCGCGGGCGTCCCCGGGCCCGGCCGGGCCGCGTCCCGCGACCAGCACCCGGGCGCCGAAGCGCCGCAGCAGGTGCTGGGTCAGGTGGGCGCCGACCCCACCCAGGCCACCGATCACCAGGTAGGCGCCGTGCTCGCGCAGCACCCGGCGGGGCACCTCCGGAACGGCCGCCCCGGTGAGCGCCCGCAGCCCGCGCACCAGCCGGGCACCGTCGCGGTGGGCGACCTGTCCGGTCCCCCGCAGGGCGCACTCGGGGAGCAGCGCGTCCTCGGGGGCGCCGTCGACGAGGGCGACCCGCAGCCGGGGGTGCGACTGGGCCAGGCTCTCGGCCACGCCCGGCAGCGCGGCGTGCGCGACGCTCGGCTCGTCGCCGGTGACGGCGACGGCGGCACGGGTGGCCAGCACCACGGCGGGCGTCTCGGGCCACCGGGCCGCGGCCCGGAACAGCGCCTCCCAGGCGGTGCGCGCCTCGCGCAGGGCGCGCGCCGCCGTCTCGGCGCCGTCGTCGGCGGGCGGGGTGTTCCAGCGGGCGTCAACCACCGCGTCCAGGCCGCCGAGCCGCTGGGCCGCCGCGTCCAGCAGGGCGTTCACGTCCCCCTGGTGATCCGTCCGGAAACGCGCCCGGCCCTCCGCGTCGAACCCGTCGAACGGGGCGCCCGGCACGGCCGACAGGGACGCCCCCGCGGGGGCCCGCCCGCCCAGCCAGAGCACGCGGCCGGCGCCGGCCGCGGCCGGTGCCTCGGCCGGCCGCCACTCCGGTACGAAGTGCCAGGCGGGAACCGTGGCGCGGTTGCCGATCCCGCTGTCGCGGCGCAGGGTGATCCGGTCGGCGAACTCCCCGGCGTGGAAGCCCTGGGCGAGCACCGGGCGGCGGATCTTGCCGATGGCGGTGCGCGGCCATGCGTCCGGGCCGATCTCAACCAGTGCCACCGGACGCAGGCTGTGCTCGGAGATCAGCGCCGCCTCGATCGCGGCGGCTTCGGCCGCGCCCGCCTCGGTCGAGCTGTAGAAGACGGCCAGGTCGTCGGTGACGGCCTCGGGGCGGCGGACCGGGACGGCCGCGCAACAGCCCTGCCGCACGCCGGGCACGGCCTCCACGGTGTTCTCCAGGGCCCGTGCCGCGTAGTTGAGCCCGTTGATGATCAGGACGTCCTTCTCGCGGCCGGTGACCACGAGGCTGCCGTTCACCATGAACCCGCAGTCGCCCATGCGCAGCCAGCCGTCGGGGGTGAACGTCTCGGCGTCGGCCTGCGGGTTGCGGTAGTAGCCGTTCATGATCTGCGGGCCGCTGACCTCGATGCGTCCGCTCACGCCCTCGGGGCACACCCGGCCCCCGGCGTCCACCACCCGCAGCGAGATCCCCGCCATGGGGGTACCGACCTCGGCGAACGGGCTGCCCTCGCCGGGCAGCGCCCGCTGCACCGGGCTGTCCAGCGCGGTGTCGCTCAGCCAGTGCACGTAGTCCTGCCGCCCGGCGACCAGGTTGTGCGCGCCGATGATGGCGGAGCTGGTCTCCGTCATGCCGAACACGGGCTTGATGACGTCGCCGCGCAGCCCGTGCGGGGCGAGCAGCGCGAGGAAACGCTGGTTGCCCTCGTGGGTGACCGGCTCGCCGCCGTTCTCCCAGACCTTGACCGGACTGAGGTCCCAGCTGCCCTCGGCGATCTTCTCGGCCTGCTCGTTGACGAGGTTGAAGCCGAAGTTGGCCATCCAGCTGATGGTCACCCGGTACCGGTCGAGGAGGTCGAGGATACGGGTGGGGTCGGCCAGCACCCACCCGGTGTCCGCGTGCACCTGCTCGTTGGCCAGGCACAGGTCACGGACGTGGTGCTGGACCAGTCCGCCGACGTGGTCGACGCCCAGCCAGTTGAGGGAGACCTCGTCCGCCAGGCCGAACTCGTGCCGGATCGACTCCGCCAGCGACACCAGGTTGCGGTGGGACAGTGCGACGCCCTTGGGCGCGCCGGTGCTGCCGGAGGTGAGGATCATGAGGGCGGGTGAGCGGGGTGCGGCCTCCCCGGCGGGCAGCGGGTCGTGGGTGCGCGCCTCCTCCAGGGTCAGCAGCTCGGCGGTCAGGCCGCGCCGCCGCAGAACCGGGCCCGTGGCGTCCCGCTGCGCCTCGGTCGTCAGAATGGTGCGGCCGGTCAGCATGGTGTCCGGGCCGCACAGGTGCCACAGCGGGTTGCCCGCGGCGTCGTACGGGGTGGCCGGGGTGAGCGGCACCGGCAGAACGCCGATCAGGATGCACGCCCACACGCCGGTGAAGATGTCGCCCGCCGCCGCCGCGTGGACGATGACCTCGTCGCCGTGCCCCAGGCCACGGGCCCGCAGATGGGCGGCCACCCGCGACGCCCGGTCGAGCAGTTCGGCATAGGACATCCGGTGCTCGCGGCCCTCGCCGTCGACGAGCGGGATGCCGCGGTCGGTCGCGGCGGCCCTCCGCAGCCGGTCCACCAGGTCGTCGTCGGCCGGCGCCAGTCCGGGTCCCTTCGCCTCGGCCGGCCGGGTCGCCGGATAGTGCCCGCCGCCCGCCGCGAACCCCTCGGGCAGCGGCAGTTCGGCGCCCTGCGCCGGTACGGGCACCGCACGCAGCCGCACCGGCTCGCCGCCGTCCCCGGCCAGCTCCCGCCCGGCCAGCTCCAGCAGCAGGTCGTCCGGTGGCGCGTCGGCCGCCAGCCCGGCCGGGTCCACCCGACCCGCGTCGTCGCGCGGCAGCGCGGGCACCCGGCACACGCTCAGCGGCGCCGCCCACGCGGGCAGGGCGGCCGAGAGCCGCGCCACGGCCCTCTCGCCGGGGCCGTCGCCAGTCGCGCACAGCACCAGGCGGGCCCGGTCGGTGTCCGGGTCGCGGGCCACGAGCGCGGCGTCCGGCAGGCCGGCCGCGGCCAGTGCGCGGGCGGCGGCGGCGGGGGACAGCCGCCGCCCGGCGATCCGGAGCGCGTCCAGCCCGCGCAGATCGAACTCGACCGTGCCGTCGCTGCGCTTGCGGGCCCGGTAGTCGGTGACCCGGGACCGCTCGGCCGGTTCCGCGCGTACCGCGGCGAGGGTCGCGTCCGCCGTGTCGCCGACGACGGGCAGGCGTCCGGCCAGGGCGAGCAGTCCCCAGGCGTTGACCGGCAGCGGGCGGCCCGCCGCGTTGCACACCCGGTGGCGCCCGTACACCTCGCCGCGTTGCGCCCGCCCGCCGTCCGGTGTGTGCGCGCGGGTCGCCGCGAGCACGAAGTGGTCGCCGAAGCCGTGCAGCCGTGCGTCGTCCGCCCGCGGCGCCCCGGCCGTGCCGGCCCCCCAGGTCACCCATCCGGCGAAGGCGCCGTCCGCCGCGAGCCCCGGGTCCGCGGCGAGCCGCCCCGCCGGGCACACCAGCACGGCGTCCGCGTCCGGGGCCGCCGGCCCGTCGGGCCGCAGCGACAGATGCTCCACTCCCGTCAGCCACGCCTCCAGCACCAGCGGGAGCCACGCGTCGGCGCGCCAGTCGGCGAGCACCGCGACAGCCCCGTACGACCGGGCGGGCAGCCGGAGACGGCCGAGGGAGGCCGGCGGGTGGGCGACGCAGCCGACCAAGTCCTCCGACACCAGCAGGGCCGCGTCCACCTCGGCCGGCTCCCCGGCCCTCGACCGCGTCACCCGCCCGGCGACGTCCAGGACGAGGCGCGAGGGCCCGTCCGCGGTGCCCGGCCCCACACCCGGCACGGCACCGGAGAGCCACGCCGCGAGGCAGCCGACCACCGTCTCCAGGGGTCCGGCCGAGGCCACGTGGACCAGTTCACCGGGCCGGGCCGCGTACTCCGCCAGGGACTTGGCGAGTCCGTCGACCCAGTCGGCCAGGGTTTCGCCGCTGTGCGTGTCGGCCGCGACGGCGCGGCCGCGGGCGCGCAGTGCCGCGAGCACCTCTCCGGCCAGTACGGCGGTGTCGGTGGCGTGTTCGAAGGGGCGGGTCGGCACGGCAGGCACACTCCTCGGGTCGGACTCGGATCAAAGCTGCGACGGAACGGCGGAGGGGGCGGCACCCGCCGCCGGGAGCCCGTTCTCCCGCTTGCGTTCGGCGGCGAGCTCCAGCCACGCGGCGAAGAACGCCCGGTTGTTGGCGCGCCAGCGGTTCACCGGCCGCTCGGGGTCGTAGTTGAGCGGGACGGGCGGCGACTGGCCCTTCCTCAGCGCGTTGTGGTATTCCTCCGCCAGCCGCTCGGTGGGGTAGTCCTGGTGCCCCTGCAGCATCAGGTGGGCGCCGTCGGCGGAGACGACGGTGGTGTGGCCGGACTCCTCGGACCAGTCGAGCGGCACCAGCCGGCCGTCGGCGACGGCCTTCCCGAAGGCCTCGGGCTCCATCTGCGCGTACCGGCTCTGCGGCAGCCAGTAGCGGTCGTCGAGGCCGCGCATCAGCGGGTGTTCCGGCGCGATGTTGGTCATCTCGATCACGCCGGAGATCTTGGCCGGGAAGTGCTGCTTCTCGATTCCGAAGAAGACCTTCCCCACGACCTGGGCACCCCAGCAGACACCAGCGATGGAGCCCACCCGGCCGTCCGCGTCCCGCAGGGTCCCGACGATCTCGTCCCAGTACGTCGCCGCGGTGAAGTCCGGGTTGAGGTCCATCGCCGCGCCGGTGAGCAGCAGCGCGTCGCAGTCCTCCAGGACTGTCTCGTCGTAGTAGTGGTGGGTGGCCGCCAGGATCTCCTGGTTGCTGCTGCGGTAGGGGTGATTGCGGACCCGGATCCACCGCACGTCGGTTCCCGGGGGCAGGACCTGCGCCATGTAGTCGAGGTAGATCTCGGCCTGCGGCATCAGGTTGATGACCGCCAGACGGCGGCGGGCGGGCGCCGCCGCCTCGGTGCCGTCGCCGGCGGGCGGGGTGTTCGGCGATGCGTTCACTGGGACACCTCGGTGTGCGTCTCGGGGGCCGGTTCGGTGGAGGCGAGGGCGGCGAGCAGCCGGTCGGCGACCTCGCCCGGGTGCGCGCGGACGAAGTAGTGGTCACCGGGGAGCACGGCCAGTTCGTGGCGCGGAGCGAGCAGGCCCCAGCTGTGCCAGCCCTCGGCGTACCCCTCGGTCAGAGGGTCCTCGTCTCCGATCAGGCAGGTCAGCGGGGTGCGCAGCAGGCCGTCCGGGTTCTCGGCGGCGCGGTTGAGGGCCTGCCGGAAGTAGCGCCTCGCCTCGGTGCCGTCGTGCCGCAGCAGCCGGCCGATCACCTCGGCCTCGTCGTCGCTCAGGTCGTTGAAGCCGCCCAGTTCGGCGAAGGCACGGGCCAGTTCGCGGTCGCTGCGGCCCGCGAACGGGTCGTCGGCGAGGTCGTCGCCCGCCGCGGGCGGGTACGACGCGGCCACGATCAGGCGCCGCACGTCGAGGCCGTCCGCCTCCAGCAGCCGGGTGATCTCGGTGGCCAGTGCCACGCCCCCGCAGTGCCCGTACACGAGCAGCGGGCGGTCCTTCAGCTCGCGGGCCGCTTCCGTCACGGTCCGGGCGATCACGTCGACGGCCTGCGGTGCCTCGTCCGTGCCGTCGTGCTCGTGGCCCGGGAGCCGTACCGCGTACACCGTGAGCCGGTCCGCCAGGGCGTCGGCCAGTGGCTGGTACACGCCGGCGTGACCGCCGCCGTACGGCACGCAGATCACGGCCGGTGCCGCCGGCGCCGGCTCCGCGCCGCTCAGCCGGACCAGGGCGTCGGCCTCCCGGCGCCCCTGTCCGAGGTGCTCGGCCAGGGCGCGCACGCTGCGGTACTGGTAGAGCGCGGTGATCGGGATCGTGTGGCCGGGCACGCGGCAGGCGCGCAGCGCCTTCAGGGAGTTGCCGCCCATGTCGAAGAAGCTGGTCTCCACATCCAGGGCGGACGGGTCGACGCCGAGGACGCCGGCCCAGTGTCCGGCCAGCGCCGCCTCCAGCGCGGTACGCGGCTCCGCACGGTCCGCGGCGGCGACGGTGAACCGGGGAACGGGCAAGTCCCGCCGGTTGACCTTGCCGTTGGCGGTCAGCGGCAGCCGCTCGAGCCGGACGAACGCCTCGGGCACCAGGTGGTCGGGCACCCGGCGGCGCAGCCACGCCCGCAGCTCGGCGTGGAGGGCGTCCTCCGCCTCCCCCGCGCTGCCCCCGGCCGGCACCACGTAGGCGGCCAGGCGCCGGTCCCCGGCGGCGTCCGGCGGCGCGGCCACCAGGCAGGTGTCCACGCCGGGGTGCTCGCGCAGCACGGACTCGATCTCGCCCAGCTCGATCCGGACACCGCGGATCTTCACCTGGAAGTCGATGCGGCCGAGCAGCTCGATCGTCCCCTCCTGCCCGAACCGGGCCAGGTCGCCCGTGCGGTAGAGCCGGTCGCCGGGCCGGTCGGACCAGGGGTGCGGCACGAACTTCTCGGCGGTCAGCTCCGGCCGGTCCAGGTACCCCGCCGCCAGGCCGACTCCGCCGAGGCACAGCTCGCCGGGCACTCCGACGGGCACCGGCTCCATCCGCTCGTCGACGATGTACGCGGTCTGGTTCACCATCGGCGTGCCGTACGGGATGCTCCGCCAGGCCGGGTCGACCGCGCCAACCGGGTAGGTGACGGAGTCCACCGACAGCTCGGTCGCGCCGCCCGCGCTGACCACCTGGGCCGCCGGGAAGGACGCGCGCACCCGGTCGGGCTGCGTCAGCGGGATCCAGTCGCCGTCCAGAACGGTGAGACGGAGCCCCCCGGTGCTCCGGCCGCGCTCCTCGGCGACGTCCAGCAGCGCGTCCATGAGGGCGGGCGCCGAGTGCCACAGGGTGATGCCCTCGCGGTCGATCAGGTCCAGCCAGTGCTCCGGGTCCTTGGCGCGGTCGGCGTCCGGGAAGACCAGGACGCCTCCCGCGTTGAGGCTGCAGAAGAGATCGCACACGGAGATGTCGAAACTGAGCGAGGAGACGCACAGGGTGCGGTCCCCGGGGCCCATGGCGAACCGGCGGCAGTAGTCCTCGACGTTGTTGATCCGGCCGCGGTGGTCGAGCATCACGCCCTTGGGCCGCCCGGAGGAGCCGGAGGTGTAGATGACGTACGCGAAGTCGTCCGGCGACACCGTCAGGTCGAGCGGGGTGGTGGGCTGCCGGGAGATGACAGCCCGGTCGGCGTCCAGCGAGAGCGACGGGATGTCCAGCCGCGCGGCCACCTCGGCTCCGCCGCCCCACGTCAGCAGCGCACGCAGGCCGGCGTCCTCCACCATG
This sequence comes from Streptomyces albus subsp. albus, assembly GCF_000719865.1. Taxonomy (GTDB): domain Bacteria; phylum Actinomycetota; class Actinomycetes; order Streptomycetales; family Streptomycetaceae; genus Streptomyces; species Streptomyces albus_E. Next base: position 156,548 of record NZ_JOID01000004.1, on the reverse strand, counting down.
TAGCCGATCCGCTCGGCGGGATAGGCCGGGTCCAGCGGTACGTAGGCGGCGCCCGCCTTCATGGCGCCCAGGATGCCCACGACGGCGGCCGTGGACTTCTCGGTGCACAAGCCGACCCGGTCCCCGGGCCGTACACCGAGGTCCCTCAGCTGCCGGGCGACCTGGTTGGCGCGGGCGTCCAGCTCGGCGTAGGTGAGCCGGCCGTCCCCGGCGACGACCGCCGGCGCGTCGGGCCGCTGCGCGGCCTGCCGCTCGGCCAAGCCGTGGAGGGTGCGGTCCAGGTCCAGGTCGGCGCCGGTGTCGTTCCACCGGCGCAGCACCCGGTCGGCGTGCTCGCCGGCCACCGCCCCGGTCTCCCAGAGGAACCGGTCGGGTTCGCTGCCCAGGCGCTCGACCAGCAGCCGCAGCTGGTCGAGCATCGCCCCGGCGATGTCGTCGTCCAGGCGGTTGCGGTAGTAGGTGAGCACCAGCATGACCTCGTCACCGGGGAAGGCGCGGACGGCGACGGGGTAGTTGGTCGGTCCGCTCCAGCCGTAGTCGGTCAGCCGGATGCCGCCCCAGTCCTCGGTGTGGCCGTCGTCCAGCGGGTAGTTCTGGAAGCTGAGCAGCGTCTCGAACAGCGGCTTGCCTCGCTCGACCTCGGACAGCTCCTGCACCCGGGCCAGACCGGTGAACTGGTGCGCCTGGAGCCGGAACAGGTCCCGCTGGATCTCCTCCAGCCAGTCGCCGACCCGCTTCGCCGGGTCGATGCGCACCCGCAGCGGCACAGCGTTGATGAACAGGCCGACCATCTGCTCCACACCCGGCAGTTCCGGCGGGCGGCCCGCCGTGGTGGAGCCGAACAGCACCTCGTCCTCGCCGCTGTAGGCGCCCAGCAGGCGCGCCCAGGCGGCGTGCGCCAGCGCGCTCAGTGAGACACCCCGCCGTGCGCACTGCTGCTGCACGGTGGCGCTCGTCCCGCGGTCGAGGGTCACCGACAGAGTGACCTCGGTGCCGCCGCCGCCCTCGTGCACGCCCTGGCCGCGGTCGACGGCGAGCCGGGTCGGTGCGCCGAAGCCGCGCAGGTACTCGCGCCAGAACGTCTCGTCGGCCCCGGCGTCGCGCTCCCCCAGGTACCGGATGAAGTCACCGAACGGCCGTGCGGGTCCGGTCACCGGCGGCCGGCCCTCGCCGACCAGCGTCGCGTAGCACTCCAGAGCCTCGTGCAGGACCAGGCCGAAGCTCCAGCCGTCCAGCAGGATGTGGTGGTGGCTCCACACGAAGTGGTGCGTTTCGTCGTCGACCTGGCGGGCGATCAGCCGCATCAGCGGGGCCTTCGCCATGTCGAACCCGCGCTGCCGGTCCTCTCGGAGCAACTGCTGCCAGTCGCCCTCGGGGTCCGGCCGGCCGCGCCAGTCCGCCCAGTCCAGGGGGACGCGGACGGAACGTCCCACGAGCTGCAGCGGTTCCTTCAACCGCTGCCAGGCGAACGCGGTCCGCAGGACGGGATGCCGCGCCACGACCCAGTTCCAGGCCTCCTCGAAGGCCGCCCGGTCCAGGCTGCCCCTGATGCTGCAGCGGATCTGCTCGAAGTAGGTGGGTTCGCCCGGCCGGCTCAGGGTGTGGAAGAGCAGGCCCTGCTGGAGGGGGGAGAGCGGATAGGCCGCCTCGACGTTCTTCGCCATGTGTCCTGGTGTCCCTAGAGGTTCTCGGTGGCCGTGACGTACGGCAGCGGGAAGTCCCGGCACAGTTCGCGTACGGAGGCGGTGACCTGCTCGCGTACCTCGCCGGGCAGCTCGGCGCCGTCCCCCGGAAGGGCGCGTGCGCCGGTGAGCACGGTGTCGATCAGGGCGGCGCAGCGCTCCATCTGCGCCGGGCCCATGCGCCGCAGGGCGACGGTGTTGCTGCCGAGCCGAACCCCGCTGGCGACGGTCGCGCCGCGCGTGTCACCGGGGATCTTGTTCTTGTTGACGAGGATGTGGCACGACTCCAGGGCGCGTTCGGCCGCCAAGCCGTTGAGGTGCGGCGGTACGCGGAACAGCACGATGTGGTTGTCGGTACCGCCGCCGATCACCTCGTACCCCCGCCGTGACAGCGCCGATGCCAGGGCGTCGGCGTCTGCGCGGATGCGCCCGGCCAGCTCCTTGAACTCCGGCCGCAGCAGCCGGCCCATGGCTCGGGCCTTGGCGGCGATGGTGTGCACCTCGGGGGAGCCCTGCATCAGCGGGAAGACCGCACTCTGGATGCGCTGCGACAGGGTGCGGGAGTCGCCGTCGCCGGTCCGGTCGGCATCCCGGCCCATCATGATCAGGCCGCCCCGCGGCCCGTACAGCTGCTTGAACGTGCAGGTGGTGGTGAAGTGGGCGGCGTCGATGGGGCTCGGGTGCAGCCCGGCAGCGACCAGTCCGGCGATGTGCGTGACGTCGGCCAGCACGTACGCGCCGACTTCGTCGGCGACCGCGCGGATCCGGTCGAAGTCGACGACCCGGGTGTACGAGGTCGTGCCGCAGACGATCATCCGGGGCCGGTGCTCCAGGGCCAGCTCGCGCAGCTGCCCGTAGTCGATCAGGCCCTTCTCGTCGAGCCCGTAGCTGTGCACGTCGAACAGCTTGCCGCTGAGGTTGACGGGCGAGCCGTGGGTGAGGTGGCCGCCCTGGTCCAGGGCCATGCCGAGGATCGTGTCGCCGGGCTTCAGCAGCGCCTGCATCACCGTGTGGTTGGCGAAGCTCGCGCAGTGCGGCTGGACGTTGACGTAGCGGGCCCCGAAGACCTTCTTGGCCCTGGCGACGGCCAGTTCCTCCGCCCGGTCGACGTACTGGCACCCCGCGTGGTAGCGCTTGCCCGGGTAGCCCTCGGCCGTGACGTTGACGATGCTGGAACCGACGACCGCCATCACCGACGCGTCGGTGCCGCCGCTCGACGCGACCAGGGACAGCGTCTCCGTCTGCCGGAGATGCTCCCGCTCCAGCAGCTCGAACAGCTCCGGGTCGTCGCGCCGCAGCGTCGCGATCCCCTGGTCCAGATTCCGCCCGATATGACTGTCGTGCATATCTGTCTCCTCAGATCCCGTCACCATGCGTCGTCGTCGAGCAAGGCGTGAACAGATGCGTGCGGATCGGCCAGGCCGGCCTCGGCCAGGGCCAGCCAGTCCTGCCGGAAGCCCTTGACCGTGGCCTCCTCGAACAGCGCGGTGCGGTAGGCGAAGATCCCGGACAGCCCGCCGCCGGACTCCCACAGGACCGCCGACACGTCGAACCAGGCGACCGTGCCGTCCGGGTCCAGCGGCCGCAGCGGGGTGTCGCCGAGCCGGTGCCGGACGCCGTCGCCGGTCTCCCCGCCGGACTGCAGCGAGAGCACCGTCTGCACGAGCGGCGGCCGGGCCGCGTCCCGCGGCACCCCGAGCTCCTCGACCATCGCGTCGAACGGGTGGCGCTGGTGGGCGAAGGCCCCCGACAGCGCGTCACGCACCCGGGCGAACAACTCGGCGAAGGTGGGGTCGCCGCCGGCGTCGATCCGCACCGGCAGGGTGTTGACGAAGCATCCGAGAAGACGCTCGGCCTCCGCCCGGTGGCGGCCGGCCACGGGCACGCCGACGAGGAAGTCCTCGGACTGCGTCAGCCGGGCGAGCCAGGCGGCATACCCGGTCATCAGCCAGGCGAAGAGGGTGCCGCCCGAGGCCCGGGCCGCCTCCCGCATCCGCGCCACCGTGTCCGCCCCGACGTGCACGGGCAGCCAGGCGCCCGCGTAGTCCTGCTGCGCGCCGTACGGGAGGTCGGTCGGCAGATCCAGCTCGGTGGGCGCGCCGGCCAGCGTCTCCCGCCAGTAGCGCGCCACCTCGGTCTGCGCGGGGGTGGCGTCGAGCCCGCGCTCCCAGGCCGCCCAGTCGGCGAACTGCAGCTCCCCGTCCCCGCCGGGCGGGGTGCCGCCGCGCCGCAGCGTGTCGTAGTCCCGGGTCAGCTCCTCCAGCAGCAGGTTCATCGACCACTCGTCGCAGATCGCGTGGTGCAGCACCACCTGCAGCCGGCCGCGCGCCGGGTCGGCCGTGTCGACCAGCAACAGCGCACGGGCGGCGCCCGGCCGGGCCAGGTCGAACGGGCGGCCCGCGTGGTCCCGCAGCAGCTCGTCGGCGTCCTGCCGCGTCGCGTCCCAGCCGGCCACCTCGAAGTCCCAGGTGCCGTGCGGCTCCACCCGCTGGACCAGTTCGCCGTCCTCCAGCACCAGGCGGGTCCGCAGAATGCCGTGGCGGGCCACCAGCCCGTCCAGCGCCTGCCGCAGCGCCTCCGCGTCGACCGGGCCGTCCAGTTCGAAGGCGGTGGACACGTTGTAGGCGCCGGAGGCCGCGTCCAGTTGCTGGAGCAGCCACATGCGGCGCTGGGAGTGCGTGGCGGGCGCGCGGTCGCGCGCCGGGTCGTGGACCGGCCCCCGCACCGCCGGAAGTCCCTCCGCCGGCCGCCCGTCCGCCGGCCGCCCCGCCAGGTACGCGGCCAGGTCGCGCAGGACCGGGTGGTCGTGCACCACCTCGAACGGCAGGTCGAAGCCGAAGTCCAGCTCGACCGCATTGCCGAGCTGCACCTGCATCAGGGAGTCGCCGCCGAGGTCGAAGAAGTCATCGTCGCGGCTGACGGTCTCGCTGCCCAGCAGCGCGCACCAGATCGCCGCCAGTTTCCGCTCGGCGTCGGTGCCGTCGTCCTCGGCCAGCCGGGAGGGCTCCTCCGGGGCCTCCCGCGCCGGGGCCTCGTGCGCCGGAGTCTCCCGCACCGCGCCGGCCGTTCCGCGCGCCCTGGGCTCGATCCAGCAGCGGGTCGGCTCGAACAGCGCGGTCGGCACCGACGCCCGCCGCCCGTATCCGCCCAGGAAACGCACGCAGCGCTCCCAGTCCACCTCCGCGCCCGCCTCGTACAGCGCCGCCAGCGTGCCGAGCAGCCCGGTCCGCGGATCCTGCCCCGGCGCGACCGCGGCGTCGACCAGCACGCCCCGGTGGCGGGGCGCCAGCTCACCCGCCAGCTCCGACAGGCGGCCCCGCCAGGGCGCGACGAACACCGGGTCGCCCTCGGCGCCGATGGTGGCGAAGACGGTCTCGGTGCGCCGCGCGTCGGGATCCGCCACCGCGCCCAGCGCGGCGAGGCCGCGCGCCGCGGCCGGCAGGCCGGAATCGCCCCGCAGCAAGTCGACGAGCACGTTGCCGCTGCCGTGCCCGATGACGATGCGGTCGGACAGACCGGCCTCGAACAGCGCCCGCACCACGGTCTGCCGGTCGATCAGCCGTTCCGCGGCGTCCCGCTCCCCCGCGGTGACACCGCCGAGCTCCGCCCGCCGCTCGTCCCGCCACGCGGAGAGCGGGGGGAAGGCGTCGGCCCAGGCGCGCACCACGTCCGGGGCGGGCCCGTCCTCGTCCGGCAGCAGCGTGATCAGCGCCGTCGCATCCGGCACTCGGGTGACCTCCGTGCCACCTGCCGCCAGCCGCTCCAGAGCCTCGGCCGCCTCCTCGGCCGTCGCCGCCACCACACAGGACCGCCACCGCTCGTGGTCGCGCCCGGTCGCCTGCACGTACGCGACGTCCGCCAGCACCGACGGCTCGGGACGGGCCCGCAGGTGTGCGGCCAGCCGGCCCGCGTGCCGCCGCAGGGCGCCCTCGCTGCGCGCCGACACGGGGACGAGCACCCGGCGCGGCTCCGCGTCGGTGCTTCCCCTCCGCGCCGGCGGGGCCTGCTCCAGAACCAGGTGCACGTTGGTGCCGGTCAGGCCGAAGGCACTCACCCCGGCGCGGCGCTGCGCGGGGGCGTCCCACGGCTCGGTGCGCGTCGACAGGCGCAGCGCCGAACGACCGGTGTCCAGCAGCGGGTTGGGCTCGGTGAAGTGGGCGGAGGCGTAGCGACGGCCGCTGCGGAGCGCCACCGCGGCCTTCAGCAGACCCGCCGCACCGGCCGCCGAGTCCAGGTGGCCGATATTGGACTTCACGGAGCTGAGCACGCAGAAGCCCGTACGCTCGGTGCGCCGGCCGAAGGCGGCCGACAGGGCCTCGAACTCGATGGGGTCGCCGAGCCGGGTGCCGGTGCCGTGCGCCTCGATCAGACCCAGGGAGCCCGGGTGCACACCCGCGGCTTGCCACGCCTGCAGGAGCAACTCCTCCTGCGCCTCCGTGCTGGGTGCGGCGAACCCGTTGCTGCGCCCGCCGTCGTGGTTGGCGGCACCGCCGAGTATCACCGCGTGGACCGGGTCGCCGTCCTCCTCGGCACGGGCCAGCGGCTTCAGCAGGAACACCGCGCCGCCCTCGCCCAGCCCGGTGCCGTCGGCGGCGGCGTCGAAGCTGCGGGACCGGCCACCGGGCGACACGATGCTCTCGCTGCCCGGCGCGGCGGCCTCGGGCGGGCTGCACAGCAGCCGCACGCCGCCGGTCACGGCCCAGTCGGCCTCGCCCGACGACAGCCTGCGGCAGGCCTCGTGCACGGCGGCGAGCGCGGACGAGCACGCCGTGTCGATCGTGAGCGCGGGTCCGCGCAGATCGAGCAGGTGCGCCACCCGTCCCGCCTGCGCGGCGGGCAGCAGCCCGGTCACCAGGGGGGCCTCGGCCGGGTCGGCGAGCTCCGAGTACGTCTCGCGGCCGGTACCCACCACCACCGTCGTACGGCTGCCCCGCAGCGCCGACAGCGGATAGCCCGCGTCCCAGATCGCCCGGCAGGTCAGCTCCAGCAGCAACCGCTGCTGGGGGTCCATCTGCCGGGCCTCGCGCAGCGACAGCCCGAAGAACGCGTGGTCGAAGGTGTCGACGCGGTCCAGCAGGGCGGCTTCCGACAGCGTCGCGCCGGGGCCGAGTCCGGCGTCGCGCCTGCGGTCGTCCGGTACGGGGCGCACCAGGTCGGCGCGGGACTCCAGCAGCTCGGCGAGCCGGTCCAGGTCATCGCCGCTGCCCGGAAGCGCTGCGGCGATGCCCACGATGGCGATGGGCAGGGCGGGGGCACGGTCCATGGGGGGCCTCACAGTCGGAAGCTGAGGTCGGCGGCTGCCGGCGCGGACGCACCGGTCTCTTCCAGGGCGCCGGCGATCGCGGCGACGGTGTTCAGCCGGAACAGGTCCACGAGTCTGAGCGCGCCGGGATAGCGGGAGTCGATGCGCTCGTGGAGCCGGGTCAGGGTCAGCGAGGTGCCGCCGACCACGAAGAAGCTGTCCTCGCGCCCGATGTCCGCCCGCGGCAGCAGCTCCTGCCACACCGCGGCGATCTCCCGCTCCAGCGGACCGCGCGGCGGCGCGGTCGCCGGGGCCTGGCGGCGTCCGCCCTCCGCGATCCGGGCCAGCGCCCTGCGGTCGAGCTTTCCGTTGCCGGTGAGCGGGAAGGCGTCGAGCCGCTCCAGCCAGGCGGGCACCATGTAGCCCGGGAGACGGGCGGCCAGCCCGTCCCGCAGCACGGCCGGGTCGAGCCCGGCGGGACCGGCGACGAATCCGACGAGGTACTGGTCTCCGCCGCTACCCGCCACCAGCACCGCCGTGTCCGCGATCCGCGGGTCGAGGCCGGCCAGGGTGCGCTCGATCTCGCCCGGTTCCACCCGGATGCCCCGCAGCTTGACCTGGTCGTCGATCCGTCCCAGGAACTCGATCTCGCCGTCGGCGGTCAGCCGGGCCAGGTCGCCGGTGCGGTAGAGCCGCTCGCCCGGTGCCGCGGGGCGCGGGTGCGGCACGAATTTCTCGGCGGTGAGTCCGGGACGGTCCAGGTAGCCGCGGGCGAGTCCCCGGCCGCCCAGGCACAGCTCGCCGGGCACGCCCGGCGGTAGCACGTTGAGCGCCGCGTCCAGGACGTACGCCTCCGCGCCGGGGAACGCCGTGCCGATGTTCGGCGACCGGCCGGGCGGCAGTCCGGCGCAGTCCTGGATCGTGCCGCACACCGTGGCCTCGCTGGGGCCGTACGCGTTCCACAGGCGGACCTTCGCGCCCCATCTCTGCACCAGTTCCGCCGGGCACGCCTCGCCCGCGAGCACCAGGTGCCGCAGGCTGTCCGGCAAGGTCCGCAGCATCGCCAGGTTGGACGGGGGCATCGTCAGGTGCGTGATCCCCCGGTCCGCGAGCGTCGCCTCCAGCGGCGCGCCCGGCAGCAGCCGGTCCGGGTGCGTCAGGTGGAGGCACGCACCGGTCAGCAGGCCCATGACGCATTCCCACACCGACGCGTCGAACGAGTACGGGGCGTACTGGAGCACGTGCGCGCCCGGGCCCGCGCCGAGCCGGTCGCGGTGGAGGTCGCGCAGTTGCGCCAGGCCGCGGTGGGTGAGCAGCACGCCCTTCGGCGTCCCGGTGGACCCCGACGTGTAGATCACGTACGCCAGGTGCCCGGGGGTCGTCGCGGGCGCCCCCTCGTGGAGCGGCGCCACGGGGTCCCGCGGCTCCTCGTCGATCCGTATCCCCGGCGCGACGTCCGGCGGCAGCCGGTCGGCGAGCGAGGCGTCGGTCACCTGCAGCCGCACGCCGGCGTCCCGGGCGATCCACGTCATCCGCTCGGTGGGCAGGCCCGGGTCAAGGCACAGGAACGCCGCGCCGGCCCTGGCGACCGCGAGCAGCGCGGTCACCGACGCCCGCGACCGGGGCAGCACGACCGCCACGCGGTCGTCGGGCCGGATGCCGTGCGCGGCGATGCGCGCGGCCAGCCGGCCCACGGCCCGATCGAGCTCCCGGTAGCTCAGGACGCCCTCGTCGTCGTGGAGGGCGGGCGCGTCGGGGTGGGCGGCGACCCGCTCGGCGAACAGGGCGGGGAGGGTGTCGGGGACGGGGGTGGCGTCGGGGCGGCCGCGCTCCAGCGCCGCCCGCTCCCGCGCCGGCGTGCTCAGCGGCAGGCCGCTCAGGGGCCGGCCGGAGTGGCGGCCGGCCTGCTCCAGCAGCATCTCGAAGCAGTCGGCGTATCCGGCGACGGTGTCCCTCTCGAACAGGTCGGTGCGGTAGTCCCAGGTGGCGTGCCAGCCGTCCGCGTCCCGGCCCACCATGAGCGTGACGTCGTACTGCGTGGCGACGGGCGGGATGTCGAACCGGGCGCACTCCAGGCCCGGCACGCGCGGCGCGGAGACCTCGGCCCCGTCGAGGAGGAACATCGTCTGGAACACCGGGGTGTGCTCGACGGCCCGCTGCGCGCCCAGCGCCGACACCACCAGCTCGAACGGAGTCTGCTGGTGGGCGAACGCGTCCAGGCAGACCTTCCGGCTCTGCTCCAGCAGGTCGCGGAACGACGGGTGGCCACTGTGGTCCGTGCGCAGCGCCAGGGTGTTGAGCAGGCAGCCGACCAGTCCCTCGGTGCCCGACTGGTCCCGGTTGGCGATGGGCGTGCCCACGACGATGTCGTCCTGCCCCGACAACCGCGACACCAGCCCCTGGTAGAGGGCGAGAACCGTCATGAAGGCGGTGGCGCCCGCTTCCCGGCCGACCGCGAGGAGCGCCTCCATCGCCTCGCCGGACAGCCGCCGGGTCAGCCGTGCCCCCCGGTAGGACACCGCCTGCGCCGGGGGATGGTCGAAGGCGAGCCGCAGCCGCTCCGGAGGATCGGCCAGCCGCTCCTGCCAGTAGGCCAGGTCGCGCCGGACGACGGCCGGGCGGTCCAGGTGCCGGCGCTGCCATGTGCCGTGGTCCAGCGCGGAGAGCCGGAGTTCGGACGACGGGGCCTGCCCCGCGGCCGCGGCGGCGTAGTCCGAGAACAGCTCGTCCAGCAGCAGCCGGAGCGACCAGGCATCGGCGACCACGTGGTGGATCACGAGTGCCAGGACATGGCGGGGCCGGCCGTCCCGGCCGGACGCCTCCTCGATCAGCAGCCAGCGCGCCGGGGCCTCGGTGGCCAGGTCGAACGGCTCGGCCAGGGCCTCGCGGAGCAGCCGCGCGGTGGACTCCTCGCCGTCGGCGGCCAGGTCGTGCAGCAGCACCTGCCGGTGCGCCACGGCCTGCTGGCGGAGTTGCCCGTCCCGGCCCCGGTCGATCCGGAGCCGCAGCGCCTCGTGCCGTTCCGTCAGCGCCTGCAGCGCACGGTCCAGCGCCGCCCGGTCGAGGTCGCCCCGGATCCGTACCGCGACGCCGATGTTCAGCATGGGGCTGCCCGGCCGCAGCTGCTCCACCAGCCACATGCGCTCCTGCGCGAAGGCGAGCGGCGCGGGGCCGTCACCGTCCCTGCGGCGCAGGGGCGGCAGCGCCGCTTCGCCGGCGAGCACCTGATCGATCCGCGCCGCCAGGGCGCGCACCGTGCGGTGGCGGAAGACGTCGCCCAGCGTGATCTCGGCGCCGAGCCGGTCCCGGACCGCCGTCATCAGCTGCATCGCCAGCAGCGAGTGCCCGCCCAGGGCGAAGAAGTCGGCGCCGGGTCCCAGCGGGCCGCTGCTCGTCAGCCCGGCCATCAGCTCGGCCACCTCCCGCTCGGCGGGCGTGGCGGGCTCGGCGGCGTCGCCGGTGTCCCGGGCGGGCTCCGGCAGCGCGGCGCGGTCGATCTTCCCGTTGGCGTTCAGCGGGAAGGCGTCCAGCGGCACCCAGTACCGGGGGACCATGTAGGCGGGCAGTTCGGCGGCCAGCGCGGTCCGTACCGCGTCCGGCCCGGCGCGGCCCGTCCAGTAGCAGACCAGATGGGGCGTGCCCGCGACCTCGCGCAGTACGGCCAGGGCCTGCGCGACTCCGTCCACGGACCGGGCGCGGCTCTCGATCTCCCCCGTCTCGATGCGGAACCCGCGCAGCTTGACCTGGTGGTCGTAGCGGCCGAGGTAGCGCAGTTCGCCGCTCTCGGTGACCCGCACCCGGTCCCCGGTGCGGTACATCCGCGCCCCGGGCAGGCCGCAGAACGGGTCGGGCAGGAAGCGCTCCGCCGTCAGCCCGGGCCGGTCCAGGTAGCCCTGGGCGACGCCCAGGCCGCCGAGGAACAGTTCACCGTCGGCGCCGGCCGGCACCGGGGCCAGCCGGCCATCGAGCACATAGGCGTTGGTGCCCGCGACGGGCAGCCCGATGACGGGCTCCTCCGAGCCGTCGCGGGGAACCTCGTGCCAGGTGGAGTACGTGGTGTCCTCCGACGGCCCGTAAAGGTTGAACAAGCGCACGGAGGCGGACCGTTCGTACACGGCGTCGGCCAGCGACCGCGGCAGCGGCTCCCCGGCGAGGTTCACGACGCGGACACCGGCCGGGAGCGGGCCGGCGCGCAGCAGCTCGGTCATCGCGGACGGCACGGTGTTGATCAGGGTGGGTTCCGTGCCGGGCTGCTCAAGGAGCTGGAGCGCGTTGTCGACGAGCCGCAGCGCCCCGCCCACGGACAGCGGCAAGAAGATCTCGAAGACCGACAGGTCGAAGCTGACCGACGTGCCGGCGAGGACCACGGAGACGTCCTCGGAGGTGAAGTGGTCGCGTGCCCAGCCGAGGAAGGCCCGCAGGGCGCGGTGCGGGATCGCCACGCCCTTGGGGCGGCCGGTGGAGCCCGAGGTGTAGATGAGGTACGCGATCCGCTCGTCCTCCACCGGTACGGCCCCGGGCAGCGCGGAGACGGCGGGCACCGACGCGACGTCCAGGAACGGGCCCGCGTCGGCGGGCAGGACGTCCCGGGTCTCCGGCTGGGTGAGGACGACGCGGCAGCGGGCGTCCCGGGCGATGAAGCGGAGGCGCTCCGGCGGGTATCCGGCGTCGAGCGGGACGTAGGCGGCGCCGCAGCGGAGCACCGCCATCAGCGCGGCCACCAGGTCCGGGGAGCGGCGCAGGCACACGCCGACGAAGTCGCCGGGGCCCACCCCGGCCGCCCGGAGCGCGGCTTGGATCGCGCCGGTCCGGGCGGCGAGGCCGGCATAGTCGACGGCGACCCGGCCGGTCCACACGGCCGGCGCCTCCGGGTGTTCGGCGGCCCGCCGCTCGAAGGCGGCCACCGGGTCGAGGGGCGCGGGTGCCGCCTCCATCCGCCGGGCCGAGGTCCGCAGCTCCCGATCGGCGGGGGTTTCCGGCTCCAGGGCGGCGACGAGCGCGTCCGGTGTGCCGGCCATCGTCTCCAGGATCTGCTGCCAGTGCGCCAGCATCCGCTCGGCGGGCCCCGCGCCGACGGTGTCGGCCCGGAACTCCAGGGCGGCGAAGGTGCCGTGCTCGGGGTGTGGGGTCCCGGGTGCGGCCACGCGCCCCCGGTCGATCTGGAGGAGCAGGTCGAACTTGGCGTGGTGGTGGTCGACGAGCCATCGCGCCGCCTCCACGCCCGGCAGCCGCGGCAGCGGCATGTCGTCCGGCTGCACCACCAGCAGCGCCTGGAGCGGCAGTCCGCCGAGGCGGGCGGCCAGCCGGTCCAGGGGTACGTCGGCGTGGGTGTAGGCCTCCAGCGCCGCGTCGCGGACGCGGCCGATGAGCGTGTTCCAGTCGTCCTGGGGCGCCGGCCGGACGCGCAGCGGCAGCGTGTTCACGAACAGCCCGTACGTGGTGTGCGTCGAGGCGTCCTCCCGTCCGGCCGCGGGCAGCCCGAACACCAGCTCGTTCTGACCGGTCCAGCGGGACAGCAGCACCGCGTACGCGGCCGCGTACAGCATGAACGGCGTCGCCCCGCACTCGGCGGCGTGCGCCTCGACGCGCTGGACCAGCTCGTCGGGCAGCCGCACCCTGTGCACGGCAGCGGGCGGCGGGTCGGCCGCCGCCGCGGCGTCGACGGGCAGGTCGAGCGCGATCGGCGCGCCGGCCAGGGCCTCGGCCGCCGCGTCGATCCGCCCGGCGAACTCCGGCGACTCCAGCCGGCGCCGCTCCCCGGCGACGGCCTCCCGGTAGCTTCCCGGCGCGCTCTCCCACCGCGGGACGGCCCCGTCACAGGCCTGGCGGTAGGCGGACGCCAGTTCGGAGAAGAACAGTTCGGCGGACCATCCGTCGGTGACGATGTGGTGGACGCAGAACGCCAGCACCCACTCGTCGCCGCCCAGTCCGAGCAGCGAGGCCCGGTACACCGGCCCGCGGGCGAGGTCGAAGGGGACGGCGGTCTCCTCGGCGAACCACCGGCGCAGGCCGTCGTGGGGCACACTGTGCCGGGCCAGCCGGAACGGCTGCTCCGTCACGGGCACGACGCGTTGGAGCAGACCGTCGTCGCGGTACTCGAAGACGGCACGCAGCTGGTCGTGGCGCTCGATCACCGCGGCGAGCGCGCGCTCCAGGGCATCGGCGTCGAGCCGGCCGCGCAGCCACACCGCCTCGGTGACGGTGTAGGCGCGGCTCTCGGGGTGCCGCTGCTGGAGGAACCACAGCCGCTGCTGGGCGCTGGAGGTGGGGAAGGGTTCAGTCACGTCAGAGTTCATCGCTGGGCGTCCTCGGTGGCCGGCTTCGTCAGGGTCAGGACGCCGCGTTCAGTGCGTCGAGCGTGAGGTCCGCGCGCACCGCACGGCAGATTCGGGATCGCGCGGAGCGGATGACGAAGTGGTCTCCGTCGTAGACGCGCACCTCGGTGTCGTCGCCACCGAGCCGGGACCAGGCGGACAGGTCACCGGTCGGGACGAAGACATCGCGGCTCGCTCCGAACACGGTCAGCGGGCAGGGCGCCGGCTCCCGGGTGGGCGGGTAGGTCTCGGCGACCTTGAAGTCGGCGCGCAGGATCGGCAGGTACATCGACATCAGCTCCGCGCTGGCCAGCACCTCCGGGGCGGTGCCGTTCACCGCCCGCAGTTCCGCGATGAGCTCCGCGTCCGTCATCAGGTGGCGGGCCGGGTCACGCGGCGGCAGGAAGGGGGCCCGGGACCCGCCGACGAAGAGCCGGCGCGGAGGCCGGCCGAGTCGCGCCAGCCGCAGCGTCAGCGCGTACGCCGCGTACGAACCGAAGCTGTAGCCGAGCACCGCGAAGGGGCCCTGCGACAGGTCCTCGCACTGCCCGGTCAGCTCGGCGACCAGCGCCGGCATGTCCTCGATCAGCGGATCGCCCATTCGCGTGCCGCGGCCCGGGAGTTCCGCGAGGCGTACCTCGGCCACCGGCGCGAGTTCCTCCTGCCAGCCGGCGAACACCTCGGCGCCGCCTCCCGCGAACGGGATGCAGAACAGGATCACGGGCGGCGCTCCCGCAGGCTCAGGGGACGCATGTCGACCCAGTGCTCCCTGATGTACTCCAGGCAGCCGCGGCGGTCGGTCGGCGGGGTGCGGGCCTGCCAGCCCGGCGGAATCTCCCGGTAGGCCGGCCAGAGGGAGTACTGCTCCTCGTGGTTGGTGACGACGACGTGCAGGGCACCGTCGCCGGCGTCGTCCGTGTGCTCGGTGGTCGTCTGACTCATCGGTATCCGCGCCTTACGCCTGTGGGCCGTCGGGGAGGGCTCCGACGGGCCACTGCCAGCCGTCGGGTGCCGGGGTGATGCCGTGCTGGATGTCGAGCAGCCGCTTGCGCAGTTCCAGCGCGGTGGACTGGGCGGGCAGCGGCAGGCGCAGTCCGGTCTCGTCGCCGATCAGCTCGACCGGCGCGACGACCGCGCCGGTGCCGCAGCCGAACACCTCGACGTCCTCGCCGGCCCGGATCGCGTCGGTCAGCTCGTGGATGTCGATCTGCCGCTCCTCCATCCGCAGGCCGAAGGACGGGCCGAGCCCGAGCAGGCTGTCCCGGGTGATGCCGGCCAGGATGGTGTCCGAGAGAGGCGGGGTCAGCAGGGTCTCGCCGCGGCGCACGAAGACGTTCATCGCGGTGAACTCTTCGACGTAGGTGTGCTCCACGGCGTCCAGCCAGAGCAGCTGGTGGAAGCCGTTCTCGCGGAGCGGGGCGGCGGCGGCGAAGCTCGCCGCGTAGTTTCCGGCCGCCTTGACACAGCCGGTGCCGCCGGCCCCCGCCCGGCTGTAATGGCGCTCGATCCACGCCGAGATGGGCGCGGTGAAGAACGCGTCCGACGGGGTGGCCAGCACCAGGAAGCAGAACTCGGTCGAGGGGACGACCGAGAGGTCGGCGGTGGCACCGAACATGGTCGGCCGCAGGTAGAGGGACTGGCCCTGCTGCCCGGGCACCAGCGGCTCCAGGACGGCCACCAGCTCTTCCAGAGCGCGTACGAACACCTGCTCGTCGAGCTCGGGCATGCCCAGGCGCGCCGCCGACCGGTTGAACCGGCGGGCGTGCTCGTACGGGCGGAACAGCAGCGACGGGCCGTCCGCGGAGGAGTCGCCGAGGTTCCGGTAGGCCTTCATGCCCTCGAAGATGGCCTGGCCGTAGTGGAGCGCCTGGGTGTGGGGAGCCAGTCCGAGCGGGTCGAGCCCGGTGAGCCGCGGGGTCTCCCAGGCGCCGTCGCGGTAGTAGGCGATGGACATCACCGGTGCCATGAGGCGGCCGAACCCCAGCGGGTCGGGCAGCTCGACGCCGCGCAGCCGCTCGGCGATCTCGCTCGGGAGGGAGGAGGACGAAGTGAGAGTCACGCTCAGCTCCAGCAGCGCAGGGGAAGGTCCGGACCGAGGTTGCCGACGAAACCGGAAACGGTGATCCGTCGGCCCGCGGTTATCTTGCGGATGGCGTGCACGCACGCGGTGTTGACGAGCACGAGGTCACCGGGCTGGGGCGCGATCAGCACGGCCTCATCCGGAAGGATGTCCCTCGGATATCCGTAACTTCCGGGATACCGGTCGGCCATACCCACGTATTCCTCGTCGGAAATGACGTGGTTCCAGGTCTCCAATTCGCCGCCCTCGTCCGCCGTGTCGAGGTAGATGTTGACGCCGAGTTGACCGACCATGGCGTGCGCCACCGGGTCGTCGAATTCCCGGCGCAGCACATCCTGGTGGGGAAGTCCCTCACTGCCGGTGCGCCACAGCCTGGTAATGCCGAACGGCATCTTCCGACCGGACATCGACATGAGCGTGGCGCCGCCGGGCCAGTTCTCGTCCAGGGTGGTCCGCAACAGGTCGACGGGCGACGGGTAGGGCGCACTCAGCCGACGCAGCCGACGCTGCAGGGGAAGGGCGACATTGAAGTAGCGTTCGCGCCGCTCGGCGTCCTGGGTGACGTTCCAGAAGGAGTCGATGTTGCTCTCATAGATTCCGGCGCCGGCGGATCCGTCGATCTCCTGGTACAACAGCTCGGCCAGGGACTTGGAATACGTGGCGTCATAGAATTCCGGAACCCGGACGGCGACGCATTTGAGATCGAAGAGGTCTTGGAGTACCTGCTCGTCCAAGGCATCGACGGTTACGAGTTGGCGGTTCAATGGCATGTCGAAGAGACCTCCTGTCGGGTGTTGCTGTCGACGGGCGCCCGGCGGCGCCGTCCGGTCACCGCTCGATGAGGGCCCACTTGTCGGCGTTGGAGGCGACGTTGCCCGGCAGCGCGATCAGCTCGGGCTTGTACAGCGGGGCCGAGTCCATGGACGGCTCCCACGTGGCCAGCTTCTCGTCCTGCGGCACCTCGATGCGGATGTCGTTGGCCAGGTCGTTCACCACGCGCAGCAGCAACCGCACACCCAGCGGCGCGAGTTGCTCACGCCAGAGGCTCTCGGCTGTCGCCCCCGGCGGCACGAGCACATGCTCCTGCGCCGCGATGGGGCCGCCGTCCGTGCGCTCGGTCAGGTGGTAGACACTGCCGCCGGTCACCCGGTCGCCGTCCCGGATGGTCCAGCGGATGGCGTCACGGCCGCGGTGCAGCGGCAGCAGACTCGGGTGATAGCCGATGGCGGCGACCCCGGCCTTCGCCCGGGTTTTGCGTCCGATGAACGCATGGGAATGCGCGGCGACGATGACGTCGACTTTATCGTCTATATGGTGGGCCCGTAGTTCGGCCGCCTCCGTCCATGGAATGTCACGCGGAAACGACCAGGCCCGGAGACGGTCCCACGACATCGGATCGCTGTCGTCCGTTCGCCCCTTGCGCAACGAAGGAGAGGCGGCCCCCAGAATGACGTGCCCGGCATCGTCGAGAGCTTCCGCGACCTGCACCGCAAAAGCACCGCGCCCAGAAATGTAGATGTTCACGCTTCTCCAACTCGCCATGCCTGAACGGGCGTCATACGCCACGCGTTCGACTGTCCGTAGAGCTACACAGAAGGAGATCTGTTATTTCTGCTGGCCGGCATCCGGCATTGACACAGAGTCCGCAAACTTTTCCCCCGTTTTCACGCGACCCGCTCTCGCGGCCGGTCACGTCTCGACACCGCAGTCACGGTACACATGGGCACACCGCGCCCTCAACGATTTGTCATCATGCTGACACCGTGGGTGCGGGCCCGGCGCGAATCATGTCCGGAGCCGCCGAAGGCGCGGCCGCGGGGAAGCGCCGATTTGCTTTGATGATGAACTAACAGCGGAAGTCGGAAGGCTTTCTCGACGTATTCCGCTTACCCCCGCTCATCTGCTCGCGGCGGGTGCCTTCGCGGCTTCTTCGACCGGCCCCGCGCCGTCCACCGGCCGCGCGCCGCTGCCCTGCGGCAGGTTCCGGATCGCGGCCCGGCGGTTGACGCCGGCCGCCGGGAGGCGGCGGGCCCGGCCCGGCGGGCCCGGGTGACCGCCACGGGGCCGCCGGCGCGGCCAGTGCCTCGGCGGACATGCCGCGGCGAGGCCCGGGCGCTCCGGCCTCTCCGAGGACGGGCCGGGCCGCGACGCCGGCACCACAAGCGAGAGGAACCCCAGCCGCCGCACGGCTGGGGTTCCTCGAAGGTGATGACTGCCGGTCAGCGGGTGAAGGCGGGTACGCCCTCAACCGCTTGCTCCCTGCCCGCCTGCGGACCGCACCACTTCACGGTCACCGGGAACCGGGAACCGGGAAGGTCAGCGCTGCAGGGTGAGGACGCCCGGCCGCCACGGCAGCCGGTTGTACTCGCCGCCCGCGTTGGGGTCCTTGCCCTGGTAGAGGAGCTGCAGGTTGCAGGGATCGATGGTCATGGTCTGGTCGGGGTTCTCGCGGACCAGGTCACCGTGGCTGATGTCGTTGGTCCAGCCGGCGCCGCTGTTGGCCTTGCCCGCGAAGGGGTTGCTCTCGCCGGCCGCCTGCGGGGTCCACGAGCCGTTCAGGCTGTTGGACGTGAAGGAGCGGAAGTAGCGCCCGTTCGCGCCCATCGCCTCGACGATCATGAGGTACTGGTTCTGGCCCTGGACCTTGTAGACCTGTACGCCCTCGAACAGGTTGGCCTTCGTGTCGCTCATGATGGTCGTGTAGGACGAGCCGAAGTTGCCCGGGAAGTTCCCGATCGGCATGCTCGCCCGGTAGATCTTGCCGTTGTCACCGGCGAAGAACAGGTACATGTTCTGGTCGTCGGCGATCAGCGTCTGGTCGATCGGGCCGGTGTCGGAGCCGGAGATGCTCCCGGTGAACAGCGGCTGCGGAGCGGACCAGCCGTTGGGGTTGGTGGGGTCGCTCGACGTGCGGTAGATGAACGGCCACTGGCCCCACTGGTAGGCCAGCACCCAGATGTCCTTGGGCGCGAAGTAGAACAGCGTGGGCGCCACCGCGGCCTGGTTCATCGCGTTCTGGCCGGCCGACGCCATGTCGGACCAGTTCGTGAACGGGCTGAACGCCATCGAGCCGTACGCCGATCCCGAGTAGTTCGACCCGTAGACCAGGTACTTGCCGTTGTGCTTCACGGCGGTGAAGTCCTTCAGCGCGGCCCACCCGTGCGCCGGCTGCGCCAGCGCGCCCGTCGACGTCCACCGGTACGACGACGGAAGAGCACAGGCGCCGTCCGTCGGCGTCCCGGCCAGGCCGGTCCACTTCTGGCTGCTGCCGCCGTCGCACGTCCCGATCTGCACCGCCGTGCCGTTGGCCGTGCCGTCGCCCGCGGCCTCCAGGCACAGCCCGGACTCCACGCCGACGACCGTGCCGTCGGACTTCACCTGCCACTGCTGGTTCGCACCGCCGTTGCAGGTCCAGATCTGCACCCGGGTACCGGGCGCGGTGGCGTGGCCCGGAACGTCCAGGCACTTGCTGCCGTACACGGTCAGCTCGTCGCCGTCCGTCAGCGTCCACTGCTGGTTGGTCCCGTCCCAGCAGTCATAGAGCTGCACGGACGTGCCGTCGGTCTGGCCGGCGTTCACCACATCGAGACACCGGTTCGAGCCGGCAGCGCGTAAGGCGCCGCTGGTGGCCGCCTGAGCCGAGGGGGCGACGAGCAGCGCCGCCAGCGTGGCCAGGGCCGCCGCGACCGCGGCGGCGAGCGCCGCGGACGGATGCCTGCGGCTGAAACTTCCTCTGTGCATGGGGGGTTTCCCAACCTTGAGGGGGCGGTTCCGGTTGGCTTCGTCAGAGGCCGTCCGGACTGTCGGTGCAGGGCGGCGCGGCGCGCGGCGGGCTGTGAGCGGCGCGGATGATGAGGCCATGACATACACCCATGCGGCAGGTCCCTTGCGGCTCGGCGATCGGTGGGGGGCGGCCCGGAGATGCCCTGCTGTGCGATGAAGCCACTCCGTCGCGTTCGTGATATCGAACAACGGTCGAAGTATCGAGCAACCTGAATGATAGGGAACCGGTGAACGACGTCAATACTTCTCACAAGTGCCGCTGCCAACGAGCCCCGGGCGCCCGGACGATCGCGGCGGCCGGCTGCCCCGCCGCCTCGCGACCGCCGTTACGCCGCCGGCTCCTGCCGCGGGCCGGCCACCCGTCGCGGCCTCGTGCCGGGAAGCGGCCGAAGCCGCCAATCCGCCAGACCGCGCCATCCGCCCCCGTCGCGCATCCCCCGATAAGGCCTGAGCCGCGTCGCTGTGCGAGCACCCGCGCCGCGCGGTGAGGCCGTGGTTGAGGTTGTTGACCAGTCCGGCCCGAGGCGTGCCGACAAGCCCATGGCACACTGCGGCGGCTCAGGAATCCGGCCCTCGGTCCCCGCTGCTCGTACGGGCGGCGTCGATAATGCCGTGCACCGCACGCGCGATGCGCTCGGCCGCTCGGTCGGGGTCCGGCCGGCCCGCGTCGAGCCAGCCGATGACAGCTTCGGTGGTGAACGTGGGGATGACCCTGGACGCCCAGTCCAGCCAGGGACCGGCCGGCAGCACCTGGGCGAGATTTCGCTGGGCGACCTCGGCGGACGCCGAGGTGAGGGTGTCCACCAGATCGCGGAATTCAGGCTCGCGCGCAGCGTGCCGGAACAGCAGCCGGAAGCCGTCCGGGTCGGCTGCGGCGGCGCGGACGAGCGCGGGAATCGCACCGTCGTCGAAGTCATCGCCGCCCACGGCGCCGGCCAGCCGGGTACAGGCGCGATCCAGGATCGCCCGGTACAGGTCCGCTTTGGACTCGAAGTGCCGGTAGAGCAGCACTTTGGTGATCCCGGCCGCGTCCGCGACGTCGTCGAGGCCGGTGCCGGCGAAACCCGAACGGGAGAAGGCGCTGGTGGCGGCGTCGAGGATCTGCTCACGCCGGTCGGCCCGGCGCATCCGACGGACCGGCTGCGGACCCTCGGGCTCCTTGCGCTGCGTCCCCATCGCACACCCCTCTCTTGTTGATTCTGGAGTATACATATAACGTTGTTTATGCATGAGTAAACAAAACCGAGCCGGGAGGCATCATGACCGTCCAGCTGCCCTTCGAACAGGAAGTCCCGCTGCAAGTACCGTTACTGCAAAGAAAGTTGCTCCGAACAGGCGTCATCCACCGCGTCCGCACCATGACGGGCGACGGCGCCTGGCTCGTCACCGGGTACGACGAGGTCCGACGACTGCTGAACGACGACCGGCTCGGCCGCTCCCACCCGGATCCCGACACCGCCGCCCGCACCAACCGCTCCGCACTCTTCGGCGGGCCGCTGGGGAACTTCGACACCGAACAGCCCGACCATGCCCGGATGCGCTCGCTCCTGCAGCCCCACTTCACGCCGGGTCGCATGCGCTTCTTCCGCCCCCGCGTCGAGGCGCTGACCGCCCGACTCCTCGACGACCTCTCCCTCCGGGAACAGCCGGCCGACCTCAACACGGCCCTCGCACTCCCCCTGCCGATCCTGGTCATCTGCGAACTGCTCGGCGTGCCATACGAAGATCGTGACCGCTTCCGCGCGTGGACGCAGGCAGCCGCCGACATCCACGACCGGCACCGTTCCGAGCAGGGTCTGGGCGCGCTGTTCCGGTACGGCCTGGAGCTGGTGGCCCGCAAGCGTCGCGCGCCCGGGGACGACGTCATCAGCCGTCTGTGCCAGGTCGACGACGTCGGCGACGACGAGGCGGCCATGCTGGCCATGGCCCTGCTTTTCGCCGGACACGAGACCACCGTCGTCCAGCTCGGCCTGGGCGCCCTGGTCCTGCTCACCGAACCCGAGCGCCGGCAGTCCCTGCACGCCGACCCCGCCCGGATCCCCGGCGCCGTCGAGGAGCTGCTGCGCCTGCCCGGCAGAGCGAGCGGAGGCATCCCCCGCTACGCCCGCACCGGATTCACCCTCCACGGGGCCACCATCCGGACCGGGGATCTGGTCCTGCTGGACAACGGCGCCGCCAATCACGACGCCGACGCGTTCCCGGCCCCGGACCGCTTCGACCCGGACCGCCGCGGAGCCTCCCACCTCACCTTCGGCCACGGCCCCCGCTACTGCCTCGGCGCTCCCCTGGCCCGTCTGGAGCTGGAGGTCGCCTTCGCCCAGCTCATCTCCCGCTTTCCGGACATGAGCCCGGCCGTCCCGCTCGAAGAACTCCGCCTTCGTACCGATGTCCTGGCCGGCGGCCTCGTCGAGCTGCCGGTGAGGTGGTGAGCGCCATGTCGCGCCCCGCCCTCGCCCGCTTCCGCGCTCGCATCGCCGGACCGGCCCTGGACCAGGCAGGCGCGGGAGATCGCCGCCCGCAAGCCGGTCCGGGACCCCTCGGGCGGCCATCGTCCGGCCGCTTGCCACTCCCGGAGCGTCACACGAGCGGCAGGGACCGGCCTCAGCAGCATCCTTACCGGACCTCTGCTGCGAGGTCTGCCAACAGGACGTCGGCCACCAGCTCCTCGACCACTGCGGTGCCGTGTTCGGTCATGACGCGCGTCAGTTCGGGGTCCCAGGGCGCCTCGGTCAGCCGGCCGGGTCCGGGGCCGTGCGCTGTGCGGGCGACCGCGGCACGGTAGTCCGCGGCCGTCATGCGCCAGGGCCGGGCCTGTGTCTTGTCCAGGACGTACGCGGCGATGCGAATGCCTTCCCCGTCGAAGTCACCGTGGTACCGGAGGGTGGCGCCCTGGTCCGCGAGGAGGCGGAGGAGATGGATGGCCGCACTGTTGGGCCAGCCGGAGGTGCACACGAGCGGCGGGCAGTCCGTGCCGAAGCGGCGAACCGCGAGAGCCAGGATGCTGGGGTTCTCCACGGCGTGGACGACGGGTGCGGGAGCGCCGGACAGAGTGAACGCGCCCGGGGCGCGCAGTTGGGCGAGGGTCAGGCCGGCGGCCTGTCCGGCCTCGGCACATATCCGGGACACGCGGGCGAGCGGGCCATCGCCGGACGGGCGCAGGCCGGCGACGAGAACGGTGGCGGAAAGGTCGTCGTCGGCGACGCCCGCGCGGGTCCACAGTGCCCGCCGCTCCGCCGCGGACTGCGGCGCGGCGGTGTCGTGAAGGGTCGCCAGGGCACGCAGGACGAGCGTGGACACAGGAGTGCCGTCGTCGAGTGCGTGTGCATGACCGTTCAGGACCCGGGCGGCGAAGACGGGCAGTGGCTCCGCCCGGGCCGGTAGCTCCCCGAGTACCGTGAGCGCGTCCGCGAGCAGGGCCCGGGTGCGTTCCGGTGAAGCTCCGGTGAGCCCGGCGGCTCGGCAGGAGGCGACCCATGCGGCGAGCGCGGGCTGGGCCCTCACGATGTCGTGGCCGGCCAGCCAGGTCCACAGCTCGGCGCGTTCTTCCTCCTGGCGGCGCCGTTCGCCCGCTCGGTCACCGACAGGGCCGACGAGTTCGGTGACGGTTTCGCGCACGGTGCTGCCGCACAGCTCGGTGACGGCTTCCTCCAGCCGTGCCAGGGCGACAAAGGGCTGGGCGTCCGGCAGCCGGTCCAGGCCGAGAAGGTCGGCGAGGGCTTCGCGCTGGGCTTCGTCGAGCGGTCCCAGGCGCACCCGTGTGACGGGGCGGCCGGAGGAGAGGCGGTCGTGGACCGTGTGCCAGATCGGGCGGAGTTCGGGGCGGCGCAGGGTGCGTTCGCCCGGGTCCGGTTCCGGGCGGGTCATCCTGCCTCCAGGCCGGTGCCGTTCCAGACGAAGCGGGCACTCGTCACCGCGTCGTCCTCCCCGTCGATGAGGAGTTGGTGGACGGCGATGCCGGGCAACTCTCCATAGGTGCACCACTCGTGGTCGGAGGTGACCATGAGGTCCAGGTCGAGTGCGGTGAGCAGCGCGAAGACCTGTCCGCGGTTGACGGTGTCGACGCCGACGAAAACCTCGTCCAGCAGGATCGGCCGGGGTGCCAGGGGCACGGCCTCGTAGTGGGCGGCGACCGCGGCGAACAGCGGCAGGTGCAGGGCGATGGCCTTCTCCCCGCCGGAGAGCGCGCCGTGCAGCTTCTTGGTCAGCGGCTGCCAGCCGGCCCCGTTCGCCCGGTCGAGGCGCACGGTGAAACGGTGCCAGGCTGTGTAGTCGAGCACCTCCCCGAGCTGTTCCTCCCAACTCGCTGCCGTGTCACTGCCCTTGCCCTCCTCGATCCGGGCGCGGAAGAAGGCGTGCAGGGCCTCCCGGTCGGTCTCGGTGACCCGGCCGGGGTCCTTCAGCAGCAGCTGGCGGGCGGTGCGGGTGCCGTCCGGAAGGTCCGGACGGACGTCCCAGACGAGTTGGACGGCGACGTTGGAGGCGGTGCGGACCCGCTCCAGGTGCCCGTTCATGCGGTCGACGAGTTCACCGGCCTGACGGATGCGCGCCGCGAGGTGGCGGCGGATGTCGCCGGTGAGGATCTGGTCGAACAGGCGCCGTTCGGCGGTCGTGATGTCGTTCCGGCTGCGGTCGCGCTCCTGCGTGAGCGTGCTGAGCAGGCCCGTCGCCCCCACGCGTACGCCGTCCAGGGTGGCGGTGAAGAGCTGGATGTCGTCGTCGGGTTCCATGTCCAGGTCGGCGCGGGCGCCGAGGTGCCGGCGGGCCTCGTGGACCGCTTCGGACAGCCGGGTCGCGGCGTCGCCCAGGTTGCGCGGGGCGTGCGGGATGTTCGGCCACTTCGCCGCTGTGGCGCGCGCGGCCTCCAGGGTGGCCCTGGTGCCGTCGCCGGCACAGAGGTCCGGCGCGATACCGGCGTCCTCCGCCAGCCCGGCCAGGTACAGGTTCCGGAACCGGTGCGCCGCGGTGTCCCGGGCCGCGACGGCCCGTTCCCGTCGTTCGGCGTCCTGGCCGCTGGTGGCGCGCAGTTCTCCGATACGTCCTTCCAGGCTCACCAGGAGCTCGGCCTCCCGGCCGGCCTCGTCACGGCAGCGACGCAGCTCGGCGCGCGCCTCGGCGACGCGTGCGACGATCTGCCGGTAGTCCTCGCCGACGGTGGCTTCCACCGCCTCCAGACGCGCCTTGAGCCCCGCGGCCTCCGCTTCGGCGGCGGTCGCGTCCTCGGCCTGTTCCTCGGCGGTGCTGCGCGATCGCTCTGCCTCAGCGGCCCTCTGGCGGGCCCGGTCGGCGGCGGCGGTCGCGGCGAGGTGGGCGTCCACCCAACTGTCGGCGGTGTCCCGGAAGCCGTCGATGGCAGCGGAGAGTTCACGCAAACGGTCGCGGCCGGTGGGCAGCCCGTGTTCCGCGGCCCGGCGGTCGAGCGTGCGCAGAGCGCCCGCCACCTCGCTCTCGCACCGCGCCAGACGCGCGGCCGCGTCGCGCGCGGCGTCGTCCCGAGCGGCCACCCTTTCCTCCGCGCGGTCCCATTCCCGCCGTCGGGCGGCGAGTTCCCGGTGGTCGGGGCGCGCGGCGCGGTCGGCATCCAGCCGGGCACGGCGAGCGGCGAGGTCGCGCAACCGGTCGGCGAGCGTGGCCAGGGAGGCGTTCGTCTCGCCGATGAGGTCGATCAGTTCGCCGATCCTGCGCTGCCGGGCCCGCTGCCGCGCGAGGGCTCCGATGTGGGCCGGTTCGGGCTTGGTCCAGGTCCCGGTGGCGAGCGCGAGACGCCAGGCGCCGTCGGCGGAGACGGCAGCGGGGTGCCCGCCGGGCAGGGTCGATCCGTACGCGATGCCGGCGAGGATGCGGGTCACGGTGTCGGCCGGGACGGGGATGTCCTCCTCGGGCCTGAGCACCTCGAGCAGGCTGGGCCCCGGGACGGTCGCGGCCAGGGCCGCCTCGGCGCGGGTGTCGTGACCCGGCAACGTGATCCCGTCACAGGGACTGACCCAGGCATCCAGGAGACCCGACGCCTCCAGTGCGGCCTCTACCGCGGCCTGAACGGCGAGCGGGACACCTTCGCGGAAGGCGACCAACCGCCACAGGGGTCCTCCCGCCGTGGCCGTGCGGACGGTGGTGCGGGTGGGCGGGGGCACGGGCGGCAGGTCCGTCTCACCGCTGAGCCGTCGCACCTCCTCCTCCAGCCGGCTCTGCTCGTCCCGCAGACCCTGGCGTTCGGCTCGGGTAGTGGCCTCCGCTGTGGCGATCTCCTGTTCCAGCGGGCGCGCGGCGGCTTCGGTCAGGGCCGTCACCTCGGCCTCGGCCGCTGCTCGGGCCGCCAGTTCCCCGGAGTCGGTGAAGCGCAGCTCCGTGCAGTCCGCAGCCCAGGCGAGCAGCCGTTCCGCCTGTACGGCGACGGCGTCGTCCCAGGCGCCGGCCGCCTCGTCCCGCCGGGCGATCGCCTCCGCGAGCCGGGTGCGGGACTCGTCCAGCAGTTCCTCCGCGGCGGCTCGGTCGCGTACCGCTCGATCGTGCTCGTCGATCGTCTCGGTGACGAGGGTGACCTGCCGGCGTCGGACGGTGACCGCGCCGCGCTGCAGCCGACGGGCTTGTCCCGCCCCGTTCTCCGGTGCCGGGCTCGGGGCGCCGGGGCCCTGATGGCGTCCCGTGCCGCCGGGGAAGGCCATCGCGGGGTCCGCGTCGAGGACCGTCCTCACCTCGTGGTGGATGGACTCCAGCCCTGCCGCACGGGCCGACCTGTGTGCTTCCGCGGCGGTTTCGCGCGCGTGCTCGTCGAGTGTGCGGGCCTGGCCCGCCGCATCGTCGGCGTCTCGCCGGTCCTCCCTCGCCCGGGCCTGAGCCGCCTGGGCAGCGGTTCGCCGCCTCCCGGCGGCGGCTGTCGTGTCTTCGGTACGACGGCGGAGCCGGTCGAGTTCCTCGCCCTGCTTGTACGCGTCACGCTCGCGCAGGCCCTCGATGGTCTCCTCCAGGGCGTGTGCGCGCAGCTCCCGTTCCTCGCGCCGGCCCTGAGCCGACTCGCGCTCCGCCAGCGCCTGTTCGAGCTCCTCGGCGCTCTGGCGGGCGACGCGGGTGAGGTTGTCCATCTCGGTGGTCGCCGAGATGAGCGCGGCCGAACCCGCACGCAGGACCCGTCGTGCGTAGGCGCGCTGCCGGGACGCGACGGTCTCGGCCGCCGTCACCTCCTCGTCGAGCCGCCTGAGGTGTTCGCGCTGCCGGTCCAGCCGCTCGAAGCCCTCGGCGAGTTCGGCGATCTCCCCCTCGCCCAGCGGGGGCAGGGCGCGTGACAGCAGGGTGGAGAGCAGGGACGGGTCGAGCCGTTCGGACAGTTTGGGCTGGCGCAGCTGGAGCAGGGCGGACAGCAGCGACTCGTACCGCTGCTCCCCCATGCCGGCGAAGAGTTCACGCCGTACGGCGGTGCGATAGTCGGTGGCAGAGGCGTGGACGTCGCCACGGTCGCGCAGGGCTTCGGCGAGGGCCGCCCGGGTCAGTGGCTGTCCCGCCTCGTTGACGAGGAGCACACCGCCGGGGTGGGCGACTCTGGAGCCGGTGGTGAAGTAGTCGGCGTGCACCGCGCTGGTGTGCACGCTCGCCTGCAGGCGCGCCCCGCAGCCGAACCACCGCTCAGTGCCGTCGTCGCCGATGCGGCGGAACTCCATCCACACGTACCCGACGCGGGTCTTGCCTGAGGTGCCCTCGCCCAGCAGGTTCCAGTGCATGGTGCGTTCCGAACCGCCGAATGTGGACAGGCGGTTGGGGCGGAGACTGGCGTCGAAGAGGAACGGCAGCAGAAGTTCCAGGGCCTTGGACTTGCCCGAGCCGTTCTGGCCGCGCAGCAGCAGGCGGCCCTGGTGGAAGGTGAACGTCTCGTCGTAGTAGCGCCAGACATTGAGGATGCCCGCGCGGTGCGGCTGCCAGCGGCTGCGGGTGGCCTCCGGCGCTCTCGCCGACGGCTCGGTGGACTCCTCCGGCCGCCGCGGGAGGGGAAGCTCCGTCACGCTCACTGCTGGTCTCCTTCTGCGGCAACGTCACCGGAAGCCGTGCCCACTGCCGTCGGCGTGTCCTCCGTACGCGAACTCACCGTCTTCGTCAGGCGGTAGCGGTACGCGGCCGGGCACGCGACGACTCGCCCCCCGGTCCGGCGGGCCAGGCCGACGTCACGCAGCACGCGTACGGCGTCGCCGGACAACCGGGCCGCACCGTCCTCGGACCGATACGCCTTCGCCCACCGCGGGAAGCGGCGCAGCAGGTCCGCTCCGGCCTCGGCGAGCTGCTCGGGCAGCAGCCCGGCCGGCGCGGCGCACAGCGGCTCCAGGAGAAGCAGCGCGGCCACCCGGGCGGTGGACGTGTCGTCGGGGAAGCGGACATCGGTGGCGAGCCCCTCCGGGTCCACGAGCAGGAAGCCTTCGGCTCGTTCCTCCAGGAGGAAGCCGGCCTGCTCGACCGAGCGGCGCAGGATCTGGCGCCCGGTCAGGGAGGTGACGTACGCCAGCTCGTCGCCGGTGAGGTCCGTCCGGTACAGCACCGGGTCGTCGAAGAGGCGGCGCAGCACCGAGTGGCGGAGCCTCAGGTTGCGTTGTGCGTCCGTGGCGGCGGTCTCGCCGTGCGCCTCGTCCTCCGTGCCGTCGGCGAGCGTGCCGCCGTAGCGGCGCTCCTGTACGAGACCCGCGAGAAGTTCCCCGAACCGCGCGGACACGTTGTCCGGGGGCAGGGCGAGCCGGGAGGCGCCGACGGGCGCGGCGGGCAGCCGGATCAGCAGCGTGGCGTCCACCCGGTAGAGAACCTTCGCCTCCGCGGACTCGACGTACGCCTCGGTGGCTCCGTCGACCGCGCGCAGCACGTCGTACGACTCCAGCAGCTTCAGGACGTCGACGAACGCCATCCGCTCCGGCCGGTGGACCGGGTCGAAGGCGGCCAGCGCACGGTCGGCCGCCGTGGCCTGCACGACACGGTCGGCGAGCATGCCGATGGTCGTCATCGGCATGGACAGCAGCTCCGCCGCGGTCACGCACAGCAGCACGTAGCGTCGGCGGTCGAACGGGGCCCGGCCGGAGCGTGCCCTGCGGGCGGGGCGGGAAGCGTCCGGGTCGGCGCGGACCTTGCCGAGGCGGGCGTAACCGCGGCGCGGCTCCACCACCAGGCTCCAGCCGCAGGTGTAGTCGAACCACTGGGCCAGCGGCTCGCGACGGCGGCGTACCAGTTCGAAGCCGGCCGGGTCGGCGGCCTCGGTCAGCAGGGGCCGGGCCAGCAGGAGACGGATGGCGCGGGCGACCTCCTCACGCTCCGCAGCCGCGAGTTGGTTGGCGAGGGTACTCATCCGGCCGCCTCCTTCCGCGCGGGGCGGACGCGCGGGAAGGCGCTCGCTCCGCCCGCCGCCATGATGTGCACGACGTAGTCCGGTCCGGCCAGTGCGCCCTTCGCCGTACGCAGGACGGCGGTGCTCTCCTCGGGAGGCGGGGACAGCGCGATCTCCACCCGGCCGTCCCCTGTCACGGCGCGCCGCAGGCCGCCCGCGTCCGGCCGGGCGGACAGGG
Organism: Streptomyces albus subsp. albus; assembly: GCF_000719865.1. Taxonomy (GTDB): domain Bacteria; phylum Actinomycetota; class Actinomycetes; order Streptomycetales; family Streptomycetaceae; genus Streptomyces; species Streptomyces albus_E. Next base: position 127,923 of record NZ_JOID01000004.1, on the reverse strand, counting down.
CCCGGCCCAACAGGTCGAGCAGCCGGTCGAAAACGGCGGGATCCAGCGCGCCGAAGGAGGACAGGCGCACCGGGCCGTCCGTCTCCAGCACCTCCCAGGCACGGGCGAGTTCCGCCCGCTCCGCGCGGGCCCGCTCCGCGCGCTCGGCCCTGACCGCCGCGACGTCCCGCACCCTGGCCGTGCGCGTGAAGCGCTCCGTCCGTCCACTGGTCCGCAGCAGCGCCGACACCTCCACCGGCGGAGCCTCGGACCAGGAGTGGGACGACGGGATCAACTCCGGGTCGGGCTGGGCGAGGTGAGCGTGACGTGCCGGGCCGAGCCCGAAGGCCGCCGACCACAGCCGGTGCAGATCCTCCTCCGCGGGGGCCGCGGCGAACCAGCGCGCCAGCTCCCGGAAGTCCTGCACCGCGCTGGAGGAGCGGCGCCGTGACTCGTTGATCCGCTCCAGGACCTGGAGGAGCGAGACGATGGCCCGCCGGGCGATGTCGTGCAGCTGCTCGATCCGGGGCCGCGCCCCGTCGTCCGGCAGGAACCACGCCCGCAGACCCGCCCAGCGCGCCCGCCTGCTCTCCAGCCAGCCGGCCGCGGGATCCTCACCGGCCACCGGCGGCAGCTCGGCTCCGCGCAGGGCTCGCTCGCGCAGCACGGCGCTCCCCCGCTCCTCGACCCGGGTCACGGCGGCAGCGATCGCCTGCCCGCGCCGGTCGAGGTTGACCAGGAACTCCCGCAGATACGCGACGGTCGCGGCCTTGACCTCGCGGAACACCTCCAGGTCCGCGCCCTCGGCGCGCAGCAGGCGCTGGAGTTCGCCGTTGAACGCCTTGGTGTTCTCCACCAGCGCCTCCAGGTGCCCCTCCAGCTCGCGCAGCGTGGTGAAGATACGCCGATCGGCCGAGGCGGGCTCACCGGACAGCAGGAACAGCTCGTCCAGCCGGTCGGCGATGGCCTCCAGCACGGCGGTCTGCAGCGCCCCCGTGGAGGCCAGAACCTCCAGCGCGTGCCGCACGCCGGCGAGAGCCGCCTCGCCCCGGCGGGTCAGCGAGTACTGGAGGTTGCGCCGCTCGTACTCCTCGGCCGTGCGGTAGTTCTCCGCGTGGTTGTGCACCACGTCCAGGAGCTCCCACTGCACGAGTTTCTTGAGCTTCTCCTGCAGTTCCTCGTCCTCGACCGCCGCCGCCCAGCCCACCGCGCGCAGCCGCTCGCGCACCTCGTCGAGCCCGAGCGCGGTCTCCAGATGCTCGCCGGCCACACCGAAGGCCTCCAGGACCGCCCCGTACAGGTCGGACGTCTCCACCGTCGTGAACCGGAACATCTCCGGTGGAATCCTACGCACGCGCCTGTGTTCCCCTCCCCCGTCGCCTCGGCGGCCTCCGGAATCTCCACCGTAGAGGCCGACTCCGACATTCCGGGGCGAGTCCCGGAACAACCGATGCGGGCCGACGCCGACAACCGCATGCACGTTAACACCGTCAACAGATACGCTTCCGTCGGCCTTAGCGGCTCGTTCTCACCGAGTGCGACCCGCATGGCCGCCGCCGGCCTGAACCCGGAGAAGCTTCGTGGACGACGAGACCTACACCTCCACGCTCACCCCGCCTCCTGGCCAAAGCCCCCGCCACCTCGCCCGACAGCTCGTCCCAGAGACAGGAGCTCCACGGACCATGAGCGACCCGCAGCAGCCCGATCGGCTTCCCTCCGACTACGAGCTCGAGGCATGGCGCGCCATCCAGCACTTCAGGGGCCGCCCACTGTCACGAGCGATGAACAACGCCGGCGAACATGTGGCCAACGGCCTCGCGAGACTCGGGAAGCGCGCCGCGAAGCAACTGGAGAACCATCCACGTGCCCAGTCAGCCGTTTCGCGTGGACAGAAAGCGGCCGCCAGGGGCGCTCAGAAGGTCGGTGCCGGGGCTCGCGGGGCGGCCGACGCCCTGCCGGACTGGAGCGGCACGGCCGTTCAGTCCATACGGCAGACCCTGGGGCGCGTCTCGCGAGCGGGACTCTCCTCCAAACGCGTCGTGGCACTCCACAGGAAGCGCGGGCACGAGGTCGAGTCGCTTTCCGGCCTGCGCCGCCTCGATCTCGAGCAGGTCGACGCCGTCCGTGGACGGAGGGCCGGCTGGTACTACCCGGCCGCCGCGGCGCTCTCGGGAGCGGGCGCGGGATTGGTGATCTCCGGAGGAGAGCTCGTCCTCGCCGCCTCCGCCGGCGCCGCCGCAGCGCCTTCGGGAGGTGCGATCACGGGCGCGTTCGCCGCCGATACCGCTGCCGTCCTCGGACTCGCTTCCCGCGCCGTCGGCCAGGTCTCACTGTTCTACGGCTACGACCCGGAAGAGCCTGCCGAGAAGCTCTTCGTGATGTCTGTCGTCAACGTCGGGACGGCAAGTTCGGCCACCGCCAAGAATGCCGCGATGGCCGACCTCTCGCGGCTCACCCAGGCACTCTTCCGCGGCAAGGCCTGGGACGTCCTCAGCGAGTCGGTCGTCACCAAAGTCTCCCAGCAGTTCGCGAAGGCGTTCGGCTTCCGCTTGACCAAGAAGGGCCTCGGCAAGGCCGTACCCGCGTTCGGGATCGTCGTCGGCGGCACCCTCAACTGGGCCACTCTGGAGGGCATCGTCGACGCCGCCGAGATGGCGTACCGGCGGCGGTTCCTCCTGGAGAAGTATCCGCGTCTCGCTGACGAGGAGGCACCCGGACCGTTTGCCGGCGACGACTCCGACGCGCCGGAAGACGCCGACGAGGAGATCAGCGTGCTCGACGAGATCGTCGAGGCGGGGGGACCCGACCTCCACTGAACCGGTGTCCCGGCGGTGAACGTCCTCACGCGACCGCCGGGACAATGCGGTCCAGCCCCCGCCGCGTACCGCACGGACCGCGACCAACCCTCCCACTCGACAGGGAAGTGAGGGCACGTCACTTTCCTGGAATCGCGCGCGCACGGCCTGCCCGGTGACGGCGACTCCCCCGACGAGCCGCTCCAGCCGGACCCCCGATGCGCGCCTCCGGCTTCTCCGTCGACCCGCTCCTCGTGCCGTTGATCAACGACATGACGGAGACCGCCGAGGGCTGACGCGAGCAGACGCCATGCCGTTCGAGGACGAGGACACCCGCGGGATCCGGACCGCGACCGGGAGGCCGGGCGGCGCGACGCGCCCCGGTGGGCCGACGGAGCCGGGAATTCTCACCGGCCGTTGCGTGCGTTCTCACCAGGAGCGCAGGAAGCCCCGCCGGGGCAGGGTGACCACATGGGTCCCCTGCCCCGGCGGAGCTCGGCCGGCCGGGCGGCGGTTTACCGGCGCCTGGCAGAGGCCGGTGCCGTGTGCGGTGTGCGGTGCTCTCCGGCTCAGCCGAAGTTCACGTCACTGCACCACATGTAGGCCTGGTCGAGGTGCGAGGCCTGCCAGATCATGAACACGATGTGGTGTCCGCTGTAGCCGGAGGTGTTGACGTTGAAGCTGATGTCCTGCGCCGGGGCGAAGCGGCCGGTCTGCGTGATGAAGTCGAGGTTGCCCCAGCCAAGGGTCTGGGTCTTGGGGTCGAAGCCCTGCTTGCTCACATAGACCTTGAAGTAGTCGGCACCGTGGGACGCCTGGTCGCGCAGCTGGACCGTGAAGTTGTCGCTGACGTTGGTCGCCTTCCAGTCCCCGGGCTTGTTCAGGCTGGCGTTCCTCGCGATGTTGTTGCTGCAGAGCGTCCCGTCGGGGGTCCGCGCCTCGAACTGGCCGCCGAGGCCGTCGCGGAGCGCGCTCATCCAGTTCCACATGGTGTCGGGGTTGGCCTGGAATGCCTGGTAACACATGGGGTCTTCGGCCTGCATGGCCGGGTTCGTGTGGCTGCTGCCCCACTTCTCCCAGCACTGGTACGCGCGGGTGGCGGGGTTGACGATGGTGCCGTGAGCCTGGGCGGGGGCCGACCAGGCCAGGGCGCCGGCAACCACAGCGAACAGCATGACGAGTGCCTGGAGAGGCCGGCGGAGGACCGACCGGGAACGCCCGGTTGAAGGGCTCTGATTGCGCATGTGGGGGAACTCCTTCGAGTTGCGAAGCGCCATGGGAGCGCTCCCAAGGTACGACTTCTGAGTGAAATGTCAATGAAACAAACGGAGTTGATCACATGGGTGGGCGGCGAGCGGGAGCGGCGGCGGCTCGCCCCACCACGGACCCAGGGCGCCGGCCGAGCCGGCCGACGGCCCCGACGCCGGCCTCGGCCGTAGAAGTTGACGCACAATCAGCATGTGCGTCAGGCAAACCTCAAGACTGCTGCACGCCGCTCCGGGAAGACGGGGACCACCCTCGACGTCCTCCAATGCCACGGGTCGAAACCGCAGGTCAGGCGGTTTTCCCCCGACAAGCGGCGCACTTCACGCCGTCCACCCGGGGAATCATGTCGACGCGCCCGCCCGAAACCCGGGCGTTCAGGAAGCCACCAGGGCAGAGGCCCTTCGCAGCGGGCTCCAGCACCGCCACACACTCCACGTGGTGCGTCATCGGAAAGGTGCCGGGCTGAGCGAGCCACAGAGAAAGCCAGATCAGAGACGCTCTCTCGGCTCGCTCTGCAGCTTGAAGGCGCCCAGAGCGTCGTACGAGCGTCACGGCGGACAGTCCGTGCTGCTCAGGGCGGAACAGCCCGCGGCAACCAGATCACTCCGAGGGATCCACCTCGCTCGCTCCAGACCTCGGTCCCCACATCATGGCCTGCACCACCTCTCCGGCCGCCATAATGGACTCATGTCTTCCAGCCCACAGCACTCCGCATACGAATCAAGGGGCTTCTCGCCCGCGGATGCCGAGGACCTCGAGTTGTATCGGGAGAAGTTCCGGCGGCGGCTGCCGGAGTCGCTGGACGAGTTGCACGGCCCGACCCGGGGGGTCGTGGAGCTGCCACTGCACATGGCCTGGTCGGGGATGACCTCGTACGACCTGGCCAAGCCTCGCCAGCGCATGGGCCTGTACCGCACCGTCCTGCACGAGGGCCTGCACGACGACCTGCCCCGCTACCTCAACCAGGACCTGCTCCTCCAGCTGTGGCCGGTGCTGCGCACCCTCGTCGGCCGCACCGTGCGCGCCGTTTGGGAAGACGCTTTCCCTCAGCTCGCCTCCCGCACCCGGGCAGCCGCGTGACGGACATGCCGGAGCTGCACACGCGGCTCCTGGCGGACGTGATCGCGCTCGGTTCCCCGTATCCACTGGTTCTCACAGGTGGATACGCCGTGCGGGCACACCGCCTCGTGAACCGCCCAAGCCAGGACCTCGACGTCGCCACCGAGAACCCGGCGCCCATGGCCGACATCGCCGCCACGCTCCGCGCCGGCCTGGAAGCCCACGGCTGGAAGGTGCACGCGCTGGAGACCGCCCCGCTGTCCGCCCGCTTCACCGTGTCCGATCCGGACACCGGGCAGGAATGCGAGGTCGACGTCCTCAAGGAGATCTTCTGACGGCCGGTCGCCCAGAGCCCGTACGGGCCCGTCCTCGCGGAGGAGGACGTGATCGGGACCAAGGTCCGCGCCCTCGCCGACCGCGGAGCGCCCCGCGACCTGATCGACGTGTTCGCGGCCTCCCGCCGCTGGACCAATGCCGAACTCGAGGAGTTCGGCCGCCGCCACGCCCGCGGCCGCTTCGAGCGTGAGGATCTGCAGTCGAACCTCACGGGCGCCGAGTGGACCGACGACGAAGCCTTCGCTGCCTATGGCCTCGATGACGCCACGATCACCGCTCTCCGCGCATGGGCTGTGGAGTGGGCCGACGACCTCGCGGCTCGCCTCCTCGAAGAGTCCGATGATCCGCCTATCGACTGATCACGTCCGGAGAGAGCTCGCGATGAGACTACGAGGCTTGCGCGCCGAAATCCGCCGTACCGCTCAGCGCCAGGGTGGTCACCGTGGGTGCCCACGGATGCAAGGTGCCCGCCGGTGGCCGACTACAGGTGCTGTCCCACATGGTTCACGATGAACCGCTTCTCCTCGCCGTGAACACGATGTGCTCCTCCGACGCCTTGGCGAGGGCTTCGAAAGTGGGCACGGCGTCTATTCCAGAGGAGGGATCCCGCTCCAGGCGTCGAATGTGGCCGCCTTAGGCCGGCCGGCCTGCGCCACAAAGCCGCACGTCAAGCGCTCTTCGCAGCAGGCTCCAGGACCGCCACGCACTCCACGTGATGCGTCATCGGAAAAAGGTCGAACGCCCGCAGCTTGCGCGGCTTGTAGCCGCCCTCGCGGAAGTAGGCCAGGTCGCGGGCGAGGGCCGCCGGGTCGCAGGCGACGTAGACGACGCGGCGGGCGCCCAGGGCGGCGATGCGGGCGACCGTCTGCTTGCCCGCGCCCGCGCGCGGCGGGTCGAGGACGACCAGGTCGGCCTCGGTGATGCCGGTCTTCGGCAGCACCTGCTCGACCTTGCCCTGTTCGATGCGGACGCGGTCCAGGTCGGCGAGGTTGTGCCGGGCGTCCTCCACCGCGCGCTTGCCGGACTCGATGCCGAGCACCGCGCCGGTCTCCCCCACCCGCTCCGCGAGGGCGCCCGCGAACAGGCCGACGCCGCAGTACAGGTCGAGGGCCATCTCACCCTTGCGCGGCATCAGGCCCTGCATCACGGCCTCCACCAGCACGTCCGCCGCCTTCGGGTGGACCTGCCAGAAGCCGCCCGAGCCGACCCGCCAGGTGCGGCCCGCGGCCCGCTCCCGGACGAAGGGACGGCCGTGCACCCGGTGCACCCCGCCGTCCTTCTCCTCCACCCGCATCACCGAGACGGGGCGGTCGAGTTCGACGATCGGCAGCCGGCCGCCGGGCCGGGGGGTGAGGATGACCTGCCGGTCATTCGAGCCGGTGGCCGCGATGGCCTCGACCCCCGCGATCTGCGGCCACTCCCGCTTCTCCACACCCAGCTCGCTGACGCCCGGCGCCGCGATCAGGCAGTGGTCGACCGGCTGCACCTCGTGCGAGCGGTGCTTGCGCAGCCCCGCCTGCCCGTCCTCGTCCACCGCGTACTGCACCCGCGTGCGCCAGGCGGGCACCTCGCCCTTGGGCAGCTTGTCGCCGGGCGCGGGCTCGACCGTCCCGTCCCAGCCGGCATCCTCCGGCATCAGGCCGGCCAGCCGCGCGAGCTGCTCGGCGACCACGGCGCCCTTGAGCCGCCGCTGCGCGCCCGGCGCCACGTGCTGCCAGTCGCAGCCGCCGCACTTGCCGGGGCCGGAGAACGGGCAGGGCGCGGGGATCCGGTCCGGCGAGGCCTCCAGGACCTCCACCGCGTCGGCCCGCAGGAAGCGGGAGCTCTCGTCGCCCTCGGTGACCCGGGCGAGCACCCGCTCACCGGGCAGCGTGTGCCGGACGAACAGCACCCGGCCGCCGGGCGTGCGGGCGATGCAGTGGCCTCCGTGCGCGACGGGCCCGACCTCGACCTCGTACTCCTCGCCGACGAGCGAGGGGGCTGCGGAGGCGGAAGGGGTGGATGGTGTCGTCACAGCGGGGATGCTCCTGAGCTGGTGGTGAGGTGAAGAGCGGGGCGGGCCGGGCCGACCGCAGCCCTCCAGTCTACGCCCCCGGCAGAGGCCCTCCGTCCACACCGGAGTCGGTGCGGAACTCCGGCCCGGGAAGCCCTCGTTCGGCCCCTCCGGACGAGCCCGCCGGCCCCGCCGGCCCCCGCCGCACCGCGCCCGGCGCGCTCCAGTCGGCCCGGCGCTTCGCCCGCGCCTTGGCCCGCTCGGAGGACTCCAGCTGGTACGGCACGGAGGTCACCATCACCCCGGGCGTGAACAGCAGCCGTCCCTTCAGCCGCAGCGCGCTCTGGTTGTGCAGCAGATGCTCGTACCAGTGGCCGACCACGTACTCCGGGATGTAGACGGTGACCGCGTCCCGCGGGCTGTCCCGGCGCAGCCCCTTGACGTACTCGATGGTCGGCCGGGTGACCTCCCGGTACGGCGAGTCCAGGATCTTCAGCGGAACGGTGATCCCCCGCCGCTCCCACTCCGCCCGCAGCTCCCGGGTCTCCTCCGGGTCCACGTTGACGCTCAGCGCCTCCAGCGGCCCGGAGCGCAGCAGCTTCGCGTAGGCCAGCGCGCGCAGGGTCGGCTTGTGCACCTTGGAGACCAGGACGATCGAGTGCACCCGCGAGGGGCGCGTGGTCCCGTCGTCCGGCTCGTCGGGCGCGGCCAGTTCCTCCGCGACCCGGTCGTAGTGACCGCGGATCGCCGTCATCACCCCGTAGAAGATCACCATGCCCAGCAGGGCGACCCAGGCGCCGTGGGTGAACTTGGTGACCAGCACCACGACGAGCACCAGCCCGGTGATACAGGCCCCGACGAAGTTGATCACCCGCGAACGCCGCATGCGGCGCCGGGCCTCCGGGGAGGTCTCCTGGGCCAGATGCCGGTTCCAGTGCCGGACCATGCCGGCCTGGCTGAGCGTGAAGGACACGAAGACGCCGACGATGTAGAGCTGGATCAGCCGGGTCGAGTCGGCGTCGTAGACGTACACCAGCACGGCGGCGGCGCCCGCCAGCATCACGATGCCGTTGGAGAACGCCAGCCGGTCGCCGCGGGTGTGCAGCTGGCGCGGCAGATAGCGGTCCTGGGCCAGGATCGAGCCGAGCAGCGGGAATCCGTTGTAGGCGGTGTTGGCCGCCAGGAACAGCACCAGCGCCGTGGCCCCGGCCAGCAGCAGGAAGAGCAGCGAGCCCCCGCCGAAGACCGCCGCGGCGACCTGCGAGATGACGGGGTCCTGGTGGTAGTCGGCGCCGACCGGGACGCCGTCCCGCAGCAGTTCGTGGGCCGGCCGCTCGGCCATCTTGACGTCGCTGGCCATGGCGAGCGCGATGATGCCGACGAACATGGTGACGGCCAGGGAGCCCATCAGGGCCAGGGTGGTCGCGGCGTTGCGGCTCTTGGGGCGGCGGAAGGCGGGGACGCCGTTGCTGATCGCCTCGACGCCGGTGAGCGCGGCGCAGCCGGAGGAGAACGCCCGCAGCAGCAGGAACACCAGGGCGAAGCCGGCGAGTCTCTGCTCCTCCGCGGCGATCTCGAAGTCCGCGGTGGGGGCGCGCATCTCCTCGTCGAGAACGAGCCCGCGGACGGCCCCCCAGAAGATCATCAGGAAGACGGCGGCGACGAAGACGTACGTCGGGACGGCGAAGAGCTTGCCGGACTCCCGCACGCCCCGCAGGTTCATCAGGGTCAGCACCACGATGGTGCCGATTGCGAACGCGGTCTGGTGCTCGGCCACGAACGGCACCGCCGAGCCCAGGTTCTCCACCCCGGCCGCGATCGACACGGCGACGGTGAGGACGTAGTCGACCAGCAGCGCTCCCGCGACGGCGAGTCCGGCGCGCGGCCCCAGGTTCGTGGTGGCCACCTCGTAGTCGCCGCCCCCGCTGGGGTAGGCGTGCACGTTCTGCCGGTACGAGGCGACGACGATGAACATGAGCAGCACGACGGCGGCCGTGATCCACGGGCTGAAGTGATAGGCCGACACCCCCGCGACGGAGAGGACGATCAGCACCTCTCCCGGCGCGTAGGCCACGGACGAGAGCGGGTCGGAGGCGAAGACGGGAAGGGCGATCCGCTTGGGGAGGAGCGTCTCCCCGAGCCTGTCGCTGCGCAGCGCCCGGCCGATCAGAATCCGTTTGGGCACGTCGGTCAGTTTGGACACGCTGAGGATCGTAAGCCCGCCGGCGGCGGCGACCGCTCCTGTGGTCCGGATGACGGAACTCCTTGACGCGATTCGAACACCGGGGGAACACGGGAGGTGAGACCGGGTACGCGAGGGCGTCCGCCCGAGCACGGAGGGGTAGCGTTGCCGGGGACAGCACGGATCAGTGGCACCCCGGCGGGGACGGAAGGATGATGGGCGATGTGTGTCCAGGTCACAACGGCAGGGGAAGGCGCGGGGTAAGTCCTCATGCACATCGTGATCATGGGCTGTGGCCGGGTCGGTTCGGCCCTGGCACAGACGCTTGAAGAACAGGGCCACACGGTCGCCGTCATCGACCAGGACCCCACCGCCTTCCGCCGCCTCGGCTCGGGATTCGGCGGCCGCCGGGTCACCGGAATGGGTTTCGACCAGGACACGCTCCGCGAGGCCGGTATCGAGGAGGCGGGCGCGTTCGCCGCAGTGAGCAGCGGCGACAACTCCAACATCATCGCGGCCCGGGTGGCGCGGGAGATGTTCGCGGTGGAGAACGTGGCGGCCCGCATCTACGACCCGCGGCGCGCGGAGGTCTACCAGCGGCTGGGCATTCCCACCGTGGCCACCGTCCGCTGGACCGCGGACCAGATACTGCGCCGGCTGCTGCCGTCCGGGGCCGAGGCGCTCTGGCGCGACCCGAGCGGCGCGGTGCAACTGGCCGAGGTGCACGTCTCCACCGAATGGGTCGGCCACAAGGTCGGCCGGCTCCAGGAGGAGACGGGCGTGCGGGTGGCGTTCCTGACCCGGCTCGGCGAGGCCATACTGCCCACCTCCCAGACGGTGCTGCAGGAAGGCGACCTGGTGCATGTGATGATGCGCGTCGACGACATGGACAAGGTCGAGGCGGTCTTCTCCGAGGGCCCCGGGGAGGAACGGCGATGAGGGTGGCGATCGCGGGTGCCGGTGCGGTGGGCCGCTCCATCGCGGGCGAGCTCCTGGAGAACGGGCACGAGGTGCTGCTGATCGACAAGGCCCCGACGGCGATCTCGGTGGAGCGGGTGCCGCAGGCCGAGTGGCTGCTGGCGGACGCCTGCGAGATCACCTCGCTGGACGAGGCCGCGCTCCAGCGCTGCAACGTGGTGATCGCGGCGACCGGTGACGACAAGGTCAACCTGGTCGTGTCGCTGCTCGCCAAGACCGAGTACGGGGTGCCGCGCGTGGTGGCCCGGGTCAACCACCCCAAGAACGAATGGCTGTTCAACGAGTCCTGGGGCGTGGACGTGGCGGTCTCCACCCCGCGCCTGATGTCGGCCCTGGTGGAGGAGGCGGTGAGCGTCGGCGACCTCGTCCGGCTGCTGCGCTTCAGCCACGGCGACGCCAACCTCGTCGAGCTGACGCTGCCGCCCGAGTCCGCCCTCGCGGGCACCCGCGTCGGCGACGTGGACTGGCCGGAGGACACCTCGCTGGTCACGATCATCCGCGGCACGCGGGTGCTGGTCCCCAGCCAGGAGGACGCCCTGGAGGCCGGTGACGAACTGCTGTTCGTCGCGGCACCGGCCCGTGAGGAGCGGCTGGAGGAACTGCTGTCGGTGCGCCGTCAGGGCGGCTGACCCGGCGGCCCGACGGCGCGTACGGCGGGCACGGCGCCCGGGGCGTACGCGCCCGTGACACGCGGCCGAGGGGCCCGGAAACCGGTGGTCGAACCATCGGTATCCGGGCCCCTCGGCCGTACGGAACACAGACACGGAACACAGGCAGCGCCCGCGCGCCGCCCGCGTCCGCTCAGTCGCGCGCGTGCCGGCGGCGGGCCGGCGGCTCCGCCCCGTCCGCCCGGACGGCGCCCTCCGGGCCGGTGCGGCCGGTCTGCCCGCCGTCGCCGCCATGTCCGGACAGCCGCTCGACCGCGTCGTCCACGACCTCGTGCGCCAGCCGTTCGAAGGCGTCCTCCCCCTCGTGGTGGGCCCGCTCGCGCTCCTCGCGCTCCCGCTCCTCCGCCTCCATCTCGGCGATCACATCGATCGGCGGCGGGGCCTTGGCCAGGAAGATCCAGGTCAGGTAGACGCAGAGGAGGAACGGCGGAATGCCGAGCGCCACCTTCACCCAGCCGAGCTGGGTGGCGTCGCCCCACCAGTAGAGCGGGAAGAGGATCGCCGACTTGCCGAGCAGGATGAGGCCCCAGGCCCACGTGGCCCGGGTGTAGGCGCGGAAGCGGCCCGGGTTGCGGGTGCGCCAGGAGAGGTTCTCCCGCAGGATGGGGCCGAGCAGCAGGCCGATCAGCGGGAAGCGGAAGACCGCCGAGAGGATGTACACCACCGAGAGGCCCAGGGTGTAGAGCATGCCCGGCAGATAGAAGTTCTTCGCGTTGTCGGACATCATCGCGAAGACGGCGCCGAAGGCCACACCGAAGAGCCCGCTCAAGGCGTGTTTGAGCGTGTCCCGCCGGACCAGCCGCGCGGCGGCGAGCACCGCTGTCACCCCGAGCGCGGCGATCGCCGACAGGTTGATGTCGCGCTTGATCGTGAAGAGGAGGACGAAGACGAGACCGGGCACGGTGGTGTCCACCATGCCGCGCACCCCGCCGAACGCCTCCAGCAGCGCGGTGTCGGCGGCGGCCCGGCTCCCCGCGGGGCCCCGGTCCGCGCCCTGGTCCTGGTCCTGGTCCGGGCTCTCGCCGGCGGTCTCTGCTGCGGTCGTGGGAGTCGGCTTGTCGAAGGACGCCACCGGCTACTCCTGTCCGGGAGGTCGGAGTTCGTATCGGGGGTTGAACAGCACGCGGCGGCCCTGGCTCGTCGAGACCCGTCCGGTCGCGATCAGCCGACGCCCCGGTTCTATGCCGGCGATCGAGCGCCGGCCCAGCCAGACCACGTCCAGCGGCGCGGACCCGTCGTACAGCTCGGCCTCCAGCGCGGGCACCCCCGCCCTGGGACGCTGGGTGACCGTGCGGAGCGTACCGGTCACCTTGACGACCTCGCGGTCGGGGCATTCCCGGATGGGAACGCAGCCCGCCGTCTCCCGGGCGTCCTCCTGGAGCTCGTCGGCGTCCAGCTCCTCGGGGGTGGAGGAGAGCCGGTCGAGCATCCGGCGGAAGCGGCCGGTCTGTTTCACGGGGCGGGAAGCACCACTCATACGGGCAGCCTACCGGGGGGTGGGGCCGGACGGATCACGGCTCGAAGCGGTAACCCATGCCGGGCTCGGTGATGAAATGCCGGGGATGTGAAGGGTCCGCTTCCAGTTTACGGCGGAGCTGCGCCATGTAGACGCGGAGATAGTTGGTCTCGGTGCCGTAGGAGGGCCCCCAGACCTCCTGCAGCAGCTGTTTCTGGCCCACCAGCCGCCCCGGGCTGCGGACCAGCACCTCCAGCAGATGCCATTCCGTCGGGGTCAGCCGGATGTCCCTGCCGCCGCGGTTTACGCGCTTCGCGGCCAGGTCGACGGTGAACTCCTCGGTCTCGACCAGCACCGTCTCCTCGGCGGCGGCGACGGGCTCGGAGCGCCGGACGGCCGCGCGCAGCCGGGCCAGCAGCTCGTCCATGCCGAACGGCTTGGTGACGTAGTCGTCCGCGCCGGCGTCGAGGGCCTTGACCTTCTCACCGGAGGTCTGGCGTGCGGAGAGCACCAGGACCGGCACCCGGCTGGTGCGGCGCAGCTCGTGGAGGACGTCCACCCCGTCCATGTCGGGCAGCCCCAGGTCGAGGATCACCGCGTCGGGGCGGTGGGCGGCCGCCGTGCGGAGGGCGGTGGCGCCGTCGGCGGCGGTGTCGACCTCGTAGTCGCGCGCCCGGAGGTTGATGACGAGGGCCCGGACGATCCGCGGCTCATCGTCGACGACCAGGACCCTGCGCCGGGCCGGACCGGTCCGTGCGGGTGACTGCGGCATGGCTGTGCGGCCTTTCTCTCGTCTCCGCCGTCCGGTGGCGCTCCGCCGCTCCGGACCGGGAGGACCATACGCCCCGCCGTCCGCCGCCGCGTTCACGAGGTCACCGTCGCCGGGAGATCCGCACGGCACGGCGGGCGGCCGCCCGCCGCCCGCACCGTGAGCACCATCGTCATCCCGCCGCCCGGGGTGTCCTCGGCGGCGAGCGTGCCGCCCATCGCCTCGGCGAAGCCGCGGGCGACGGCGAGGCCGAGCCCCACCCCGGCGCCCCGCGGGGCGTCGCCGTGCCGCTGGAAGGGTTCAAATATCCGTTCCTTCTCGGCGTCCGGCACCCCCGGCCCCCGGTCCACCACCCGGATCTCCACCCGCTCCCCCAGCGCGCTCGCCGCGACCAGCACCGGCACCCCCTCCGGGCTGTACTTGACCGCGTTCTCCACGATGTTGGCCACGGCCCGCTCCAGCAGCCCGGGGTCCACGGCGACCATCGGCAGCACCTCGGGGATGTCCAGCACCACGCTGCCGTCGGGGACCCCGCCGAGGGCCACCGGCACCACCTCGTCGAGGTCGGCGTCCCGGATCAGCGGGGTGACGGTGCCGGTCTGCAGCCGGGACATGTCGAGCAGATTGCCCACCAGGTGGTCGAGCCGGTCCGCGCCGTCCTCGATGCCCGCCAGCAGCTCCCGCTCGTCCTCCTCCGACCAGCACACGTCCTCCGAGCGGAGCGAGGAGACGGCCGCCTTGATCCCGGCGAGCGGGGTGCGCAGATCGTGCGAGACGGCGGCGAGCAGGGCGGTGCGGATCCGGTTCCCCTCCGCCAGCTCCCGCGCCTGCTCCGCCTCGCCGACGAGCCGCTCCCGGTCCCGTACCGCCACGGCCTGGGCCGCGAAGGCCGAGAGCACCCGGCGGTCCGCCGCGGGCAGCACCCGGCCGCACAGGGCCAGCATCATGTGGTCTCCGACCGGCATGTCCACGTCGGCGTCCTCGGGGCAGGACGCGGGGGCCGGCCCCACGCCGCCGGCCCGGCGCCACGGCTCGACGTCGCTCTCCCGCTCCAGCAGGGCCACCGAGTCCATGCCGAAGGTCTCCCGGACCCGCTCCAGCAGCGCCTCCAGGCTCGTCTCCCCGCGCAGCACCCCGCCCGCCAGGAAGGACAGGATCTGCGACTCCGCGCGCAGCCGCGCCGCCTGCTGGGTGCGCCGGGCGGCCAGGTCGACGACCGAGGCGACGGAGACCGCGACCGCGAAGAAAACCACCATGGAGACGAGGTTGCCGGGGTCGGCGACGGTCAGCGTGCGCACGGGCGGGGTGAAGAAGTAGTTGAGCAGCACGGTGCCGATGGCAGCCGCGGCCAGCGCCGGCAGCAGCCCGCCCAGCAGCGCCGCCAGCACGGTGAGGAAGAGGTACAGCAGGACGTCGTTGGCGAACTCCGGCCGCGGGTGCTGGGCCGTGAGGATCAGGGTCAGCAGCACCGGCCCGGCGATCCCCGCCAGCCAGCCCGCCACGCTCCGGGTCCGGCCGAGCGCCACCCCGCGCGGCACCGGCAGCCCGCGCCCCTTGGCGGCCTCCTCGTGGGTGACGATGTGCACGTCGAGATCCGGACCCGACTCCCGGGCGACCGTGGCGCCGACCCCCGGCCCGAAGACGTACTGCCAGGGCTTTCGGCGGCTGGAACCCAGCAGGATCTGGGTGGCGTTGACCCCGCGCGCGAAGTCCAGCAGGGCGGCCGGCACCGCGTCGCCGATCACGTGGTGGAAGGTGCCGCCGAGGTCCTCCACCAGTGTGCGCTGGACGGCCAGTTCCTTCGGCGAGGGGTAGGCCAGCCCGGTGCTCGGCGAGATGTGCACGGCGAGGATCTCCCCGCCGGAGCCGCGGGCCGCCACCCGCGCGGCGCGCCGCAGCAGCGTACGGCCCTCGGGGCCGCCGGTGAGGCCGACGACGATCCGTTCCCGGGCCTGCCAGGTGGAGCGGATGCGGTGCTCGCTGCGGTACTGCTGGAGGTACTCGTCGACCCGGTCGGCGGTCCACAGCAGCGCCAGTTCGCGCAGGGCGGTGAGGTTGCCGGGGCGGAAGTAGTTGGAGAGGGCCGCGTCGACCTTGTCGGGGGCGTAGATGTTGCCGTGCGCCATCCGCCGGCGCAGCGCCTCCGGCGACATGTCGACCAGCTCGATCTGGTCGGCCCGGCGCACCACTTCGTCCGGCACCGTCTCGCTCTGCCGGACGCCGGTGATGGACTCCACCACATCGCCCAGCGACTCCAGATGCTGGATGTTGACGGTGGAGATCACGTCGATCCCGGCCCGCAGCAGCTCCTCGACGTCCTTCCACCGCTTGGGGTTCCGCGATCCCGGCGCGTTGGTGTGGGCGAGTTCGTCCACGACGGCGACGGCGGGGCGCCGCTCCAGCACGGCCGCCACGTCCATCTCGCCCGCGCCGGCCCCGCTGCCGCCCTCCGGCTTCCGCCGGGGGATCCGCTCCAGGCCCTCCAGCAGGGCCGCGGTGCGCTTGCGTCCGTGCGGTTCGGCGAGCGCGACGACGACGTCGGTGCCCCGCTCGGCGCGCCGGTGCGCCTCGGAGAGCATCGCGTAGGTCTTCCCGACCCCCGGCGCCGCCCCGAGGTAGATCCTGAGCTTGCCCCGTCCCATGGCCCCATTCTGTCGGCTCGGCCCGCCGCTCCGGCACCCGCGGCCGGAACAACCGCGGACCGGGGCCCGGTGGAACGCGGGAAACGCACCCGCCCCGGCCGGGGAATCCCCTCGGCCGGGGCGGTACGGGCGGACCGGGGGCGGGAGGCACGCCCTGACGGCGTCGGCGCGGCTCCCCGCCGTCCCGGGTCCGTCAGCGGATCTCGGTGATCTCCGGGCCGCGGGCCAGCCGGTCGGCGCCGCCCGCGAAGCGGGAGCCCTGCGCGGACTCCGCCTCGTCCTGCTGGACGCCGTCCGGCACCATCTGCGCGTCGTCCGGCAGCTTCAGGACGATCGGGTCGCGCGGCGCCATCGGCTGGTCGCCGCGGACGATCACGGTGTCCCGGAAGATCTGCTCCAGCAGACCGGCGGCCTGCGGCTGGACCGCGCCCTGGCCGGAGATCACACCGCGCAGGAACCAGCGCGGGCCGTCGACGCCCACGAAGCGCACCAGCTGCACGCCGTTCTTGCCGTCCGGCAGTTGGACCGGCACCTGGGCGCGGAGTTCCCAGCCCAGCGGGCCCTCGACCTCGTCGACGACGCCGCCCTGCTGGGTGATGCCGCCGGCGATCTCATCGCGGACCTCGCCCCAGATGCCTTCGCGCTTCGGGGCGGCGAAGGCCTGGAGCTGGATGGCGCTGTCCCGCAGCACGACGGTGGCCGCGACGATCGACTCACCGGCGACCTCGACCCGCAGCTCCATGCCCTCGACACCGGGCACGAAGAGCCCGCCGAGGTCGACGCGGCCCTCGGCGGGCCTGCTCACCTCGGAGATGTCCCAGGGCCCGTCGGGCCGGGGCGCCGGCGGAAGGTTCACCCGGCGCGACTCGGTCCCCTCCGCGCCCTCCGGCTCCTCACCGGCCGGCCCGGCCGCGGCCGCGTCCGCACCGTCCTTGCCCGCGGTGTTCTCAGCGTCTGCGCGTCCCTTGCGACGACGTCCGAACACGTCACTGTCCTTCCCGGTCGTTGACGACCGAAGCGTAATCATGTCCCCCGGCGGAGCCGTCCATCGCGGCGTGGCCACCGGTCGACCCGAAGCCGTTCGCGCCCCGCGCCGAGCCGGGCAGCTCCGCGACCTCGTGGAAGCTCACCTTCTCGACCTGCTGGACGATCAGCTGGGCGACCCGGTCGAACTTCTCGAACCGCACGGTCTCGCGCGGGTCCAGATTGACCACGGTCACCTTGATCTCCCCACGGTACCCGGCATCCACGGTGCCGGGCGCATTCACGAGGGCGACGCCGCAGCGGGCGGCGAGGCCGGAGCGCGGGTGCACGAAGGCCGCGTAGCCGTCGGGGAGGGCGATCGCCACCCCGGTGGGCAGCACCGCCCGCTCCCCGGGGGCGAGTTCGGCGGCCTCGGTGGTGACGAGGTCGGCGCCCGCGTCGCCGGGGTGGCCGTAGGAGGGGACCGGCACCTCCGGGTCGAGCCGCCGCAGCAGCACGGGGACCGGCGGGCGGGTCACGGGTTCACCTCGAAGGCGCGGGTGACCTTGATCTGGTCCGGGTCCGACATCGCGGCCCGGATCTCCTCGTCCCGGCCGTTCTCGATGAAGTGGTCGACCTTGACCTCGATGAAGAGCGCGGTCGCCCGGACGGCGACGGGCCCGTCCGGGCCGCCGATGCGGCCCGTCGCGGTGCTGTAGATCTTGCGGCCGTGCACCGCGGTCACCTCCGCGGCCAGGTGCAGCTCGGTGCCCACCGGCACCGGCCGGACGTAGTCCGTCTCCAGCCGGCCGGTCACCGCGATGGTGCGCAGCAGCCAGCTCAGCCCGCCGAGCGTCTCGTCCAGCGCCGTGGCCAGCACACCGCCGTGAGCGAGGCCCGGTGCGCCCTGGTGGGCCTCCTTGACGGTGAAGACGGCGGTGACGCTCACGCCCTCGCCGGCGCGCGTCTCCAGATGCAGCCCGTGCGGCTGCAGGCCGCCGCAGCCGAAGCACTGGTCGTAATGGGAGCCGAGGAGCTCTCCGGGCGCGGGGGCGTCGGGGTGCCGTTCCGGCTGCCGGGCGTCGGCAGGGGGCGTCAGCGATGTCGTTGGTCCACTCACGAGTGCAGACCCTACCCGCGCCGGTCACGCCCGGTCGCGGGCGTGCCAAGCTTGGACCATGCAGTCGTACGAGGAACGCCTCACCGCGCCCGCCTCCTGGTGGGCCGCCGCCGTCGCCGCCGGACTCTTCTGCGCGCTGACCGCGGCGCCCTTCGGCATCCTGGCCGTGCTGGGCGCGCTGATCGCCGGCGGGGCGCTCGCGGCGGCGGCCGTCAGCTCGTACGGCTCGGCGCGGATCCGGGTGGTCGCGGGCTCGCTGGTCGCCGGTGACGCGCGGATCCCGGTGGAGGCTCTCGGCGGGGCCCAGGTGCTGGACCGGGCGGAGGCGATGGCCTGGCGCACGCACAAGGCCGATCCGCGCGCGTTCATGCTGCTGCGCAGCTACATCCCGACGGCGCTGCGGGTGGAGGTCACGGACCCGGCCGACCCCACGCCGTACGTCTATCTGTCGACCCGGCACCCCGAGGAGCTGGCCGCGGCACTCGCGGCCGTGCGGTCCTGACGCCCGCGCACCGGCGGTCCCGGCCCCGGCGGCTCCGGTCTCAGCGGGCGGTGCCCGGGTTTCCGTCCTCCGGACCAGCGGCGTCCGGAGCGGCACCCTCCGGACCGGCGGCGCCGGGCCCCTGGAGCGACTTGGGGCTGCCGGGCTGCGGGTCCGGGCCGGGCGGGAGCTGGTCCCAGGGCACCTGCCGCCGGCGCAGGTCCCGGCGGATCTTCGCAGCGAGGGCGGCGGTCTCGCGCCGGTTCATCACGGCCCCGGCGGCGGCGCCGATCATGAAGGGCACCAGGGTGGGGAAGTTGCGCACGGTGCGCTTGAGCACCTGGTGCCGCAGCCGTCTGCGCATCTGGGCACCGAGCAGGGAACTCACGTCGGCGGTGGCGGTGACGTCGATCCCGCGCTGCTCGGTCCACGCGGAGAGGTACGCGTAGGCGCGCTGCGTGGCGTTGCCGGGGGCGCGCATGCCGTAGACCTCGTGGAGCTCGGCGATGAGCTTGTACTCGACGGAGGCGACGCCGACGATCTCGGCGGCCAGCTCGGCCGGCATCGCGGGAGGAGTGGGGAGCATGGCCGCCGCGCCCACGCTCGCGCCGATCGCGGAGGAGGCGCGGACCGCTCCGGCCACCAGCCTGTCGGCCAGCTCCTCGGCGTCGAGCCCCGGGAACTGCCCGCGGAGCGCCGCCAGGTCCCGGACCGGGACGCGCGGCGCGGTGTCGATGATGCGGTCGGAGACCACCGCGAGACCGCTGCGGACGCCGCGCCCTCCGCGTGCCACCCCCCGCCCGGCCGCCGCCACGAGCGAGGCCGTGCGGCCCCGCTCCCCGTGCGCGGGGCCGGTGGTGCCGGACGCCTGGTCGGGGCGTCCGGTGGAGTCCGCCGGCAGGGCGTCCTGTTCCGTGGGCGCCTGAGCGCCTTCCACGGGGGCCGTACGGCCCGCGCGGTCCTCCCCGGAACCCGGAGAGCCCTGCCGCCGGATGCGACGTTTACGGGACGGCGTGGAGCCTGTCACGGCCGTCCCGGCCTCAGGCCGCGCAGTCGCGGCAGACCGGCTGGCCGTTCTTCTCCGCCGCCAGCTGGCTCCGGTGGTGCACGAGGAAGCAGCTCATGCAGGTGAACTCGTCGGCCTGCCGGGGCAGCACGCGGACGGACAGCTCCTCGTTGGAGAGGTCCGCTCCGGGCAGCTCCAGGCCCTCGGCCTGCTCGAACTCGTCGACGTCCACACTGGACGTGGACTTGTCGTTGCGCCGGGCCTTGAGCTCTTCGAGGCTGTCCTCGTTGAGCTCGTCATCGGTCTTGCGTGGGGTGTCGTAGTCCGTCGCCATGTCGCTCTCCCCCTCTGGGTGTCTGCTGGTGTCTCAGCGCTCGTAACGCGTGAGGGGCCGGTCTTGTGCCCGACCTGAGGCGGAGATTTTGCCTCACATCAAGGTCTGTTACTCAATCGACACCCAACCGCCCCCCTGAAGGGGCGAGTGCGTTGGATGGCGATGGGGACCGTACACGGTCGTGTTCCCCCGCCGCGCGGGGCCATCCCGTGTACTTCCCGTGATCAAGGGCCTCGAAAACCCGCATTTTCCCGGCTTTCCGGGGACCTGTACGGTCACGGAGGGTCAAGGGGCCGAAAATCGCGATTGTGAGCGATTCCACAAGAGGAGTCCCGGGACCGTCCCGGGAATTTCCGCCCAAAGCGAACCACGGACAGCATCTCAGACGGGGAGGGTGACCCGCATCACGAGACCACCGCCCTCCCGCGGTTCCGCGCTGACGTGGCCGCCGTGCGCCCGGACCACCGAGCGGACGATCGACAGC
This sequence comes from Streptomyces albus subsp. albus, assembly GCF_000719865.1. Taxonomy (GTDB): domain Bacteria; phylum Actinomycetota; class Actinomycetes; order Streptomycetales; family Streptomycetaceae; genus Streptomyces; species Streptomyces albus_E. The sequence continues at coordinate 107,412 of NZ_JOID01000004.1, read as the reverse complement.
CCGAGCCCGACGCCCTTGTCGCTGCCGGTGCGCTCGGTGCGCAGCCTGCGGAAGGGCTCGAAGATGTTCTCCAGCTCGTACGCCGGGACCACGGGCCCGGTGTTCGAGACCACCAGGGAGGCCCCGCTCTCCCACTGCCCGGTGGAGATCTCCACCCAGCCGTCCGGCGCGTTGTACCGCACCGCGTTCTGCAGCAGGTTGAGGGCGACGCGCTCCAGCAGCACCCCGTTGCCCAGGACGACCGCGAGCCGCCGCTCGCCCCGCAGCTCCACGCCCTTGCCCCGGGCCTCCTCGCGGACCTGCTCCACGGCCTGCGAGGCGACCTCCGCCAGGTCCACCGGCTTGCGGTCGACGATCTCGTTCTCGCTCCGGGCCAGCAGCAGCAGGCCCTCGACGAGCTGCTCACTGCGCTCGTTGGTGGCCAGCAGCGTCTTGCCGAGCTGGGTGAGTTCGGGCCCCGCCTCCGGGTCGGAGAGCTGGACCTCCAGCAGGGTGCGGTTGATCGCCAGCGGGGTGCGCAGCTCGTGCGAGGCGTTGGCGACGAAGCGGCGCTGGGCGTCGAACGCCCGGTCCAGCCGGTCCAGCATCTCGTCGAAGGTGTCCGCCAGTTCCTTCAACTCGTCGTCCGGGCCGTCCATTTCGATCCGGCGCGACAGGTCGGAGCCGACCACCCGGCGGGCGGTGCGGGTGATCCGGCCGAGCGGCGAGAGCACCCGGCCCGCCATGGCGTAGCCGAAGGCGAACGCGGCCACGCTGAGACCGAGCAGGGCCAGCAGCGAGCGCCGCAGGAGGTTGTCCAGCGCGAGCTGCCGCTGGTAGTCCATGCAGGCCTCCAGAGCGGCGTTGAACTCCTCCTGGTTCTCAAAGAAGCGGTCGGTGAGGTTCGGGCAGGTGCTGCTGGTCGGCCGGAAGCTGCCCTCCAGCACCTTGAACGGCAGGGCGTTGCCCTTGTCCAGCGCCTCGGCGGCCAGCAGGTAGATGATCGACAGCAGCACGATGCCGGCGATCAGGAACATGCCGCCGTAGAGCAGGGTGAGCCGGATCCGGATCGTCGGACGGAGCCAGGGCCGCGGGCCGCCGGGCGCCGTCTGGGGATCCCAGGTGGGCTTGGGGGGCGTCGCGGGGGGCGCGGGCGTGCCTGCCACGGCCGCTCAGACCCGGTAGCCGGAGCCGGGGACCGTGATGATCACGGGCGGCTCGCCGAGCTTGCGGCGGAGCGTCATGACGGTGACCCGGACCACGTTGGTGAAGGGGTCGGTGTTCTCGTCCCAGGCCTTCTCCAGCAGCTGCTCGGCCGAGACCACGGAGCCCTCGGCCCGCATCAGCACCTCCAGTACCGCGAACTCCTTCGGCGCCAGCTGCACCTGCCGCCCCTCCCGGAAGACCTCGCGGCGGTTGGGGTCGAGCCGGATGCCGGACCGCTCCAGGACGGGGGGCAGCGGCGCGGTCGTGCGGCGCCCGAGGGCCCGCACCCGGGCGGTGAGTTCGCTGAAGGCGAACGGCTTGGGGAGGTAGTCGTCGGCGCCGATCTCCAGGCCCTCGACGCGGTCGCTGACGTCGCCGGATGCGGTGAGCATCAGCACCCGGGTCGGCAGCCCGAGCTCCACGATGTGCCGGCAGACGTCGTCCCCGTGCACCAGCGGCAGGTCCCGGTCGAGGACGACCACGTCGTACTCGTTGACGTCGACCCGCTCCTGGGCGGCGGCGCCGTCGTACACGACGTCGACGGCCATGGCCTCCCGGCGCAGGCCGGTGGCCACCGCATCGGCGAGCAGCTGCTCGTCCTCGACGACGAGTACGCGCACGGCACGTTCCCTTCCCTGACTCGCGGCCCGTGACCGGGCCGGACGCTGTTCGGGTGATCCTCCCCATCCTGCCCCCGCCGGCCGTAAACCGGCGGTAAGAGGATCACCGGATCGGGAGAATCAGGATTCTTATCGCGTTTGAGGTTTCTCTGAGGTCCGGGTTGGGGAGGACGAATGCACACCCGAGATCACGCCCTGTACGTGGCATGCCACGGCCTGCTGTCCCCCGCGGAGAAGCGGTGCGTGATCAACCCGCCGTCGGCACACCCCCGTGCCATCGACCCACGACGAGGGGGCGCAACCATGGACGCGTTCACCGCAGGACTTCTGCAGCGTATACAGAACACCGAGTCCGATCTGTCGCGCGCTCGGGAGACGGGCGACGACTTCCTCGTGGAGGTGGAGCTCGCGGAGCTGGACGATCTCCGTCGCCTCGCGGCCGAGCACGGCGTGGAGGTCGGCGCCCTGAGCGCCTGAGCCGGCACCCCGATCACAGCGAGGGCGCCCCGGTACCGGTCATCCGGTACCGGGGCGCCCTCCGCCGTTTCCGCGGTGCGCGGCCCGGATCAGCCGGCGGGGTGGTCGTCGTGCCAGGCGCCCAGCTCCTCCAGCCGGCCGCGCAGCGCCTCGAAGAGCCCCGGCGGGGCGGCCACGGCCAGTTCGCCGGAGAGCGGCACCCCCGGCCGTCCGCCGGTGACCGCTCCGGCCTCCCGGGCGATCAGCTCGCCCGCCGCGTAGTCCCACGGGTTCAGCCCGCGCTCGTAGTAGCCGTCGAGCCGGCCCGCCGCCACGTCGCAGAGGTCGATCGCGGCGGACCCGGAGCGCCGGACGTCCCGCAGGTCCGGCACCAGCGCGCGGAGCACCGCGGCCTGCCCGATCTTGCGCTCGCGGACGTAGCCGAAGCCGGTGCCGATGAGGGCCCGCTCCAGCGGCGGCGCGGGATTGCAGCGCAGCCGCCGCTCCCCCCGGTACGCCCCGCCGCCCAGCACCGCCCGGGACGTCTCGCCCCGTATCGGTGCCGCCACCACGCCGGCCACCGTCTCGCCGTCGCATTCGGCGGCGATGCTCACCGCCCAGTCGGGCCGCCCGTAGAGGTAGTTGACCGTGCCGTCGATGGGATCGACGATCCAGCGGACGCCGCTGCTGCCCGCGGTGTCCGCGCCCTCCTCGCCGAGGAGGCCGTCGTCCGGCCGCCGCTCCGCGAGGAAGTCCCGGATCAGCTTCTCCGAGGCGATGTCCATCTCGGTGACCACGTCGATGGCGCTGGACTTGGTCGCGGCCACGCCCAGGTCGTCCGGGCGGCTGTCGCGCAGCAGCGTCCCGGCGCGCTCGGCCGCCTCCAGGGCGATCGGCAGCAGCTCCCGGCCGAGGGCTCCGAGGTCCGTCCCCCGGGCGCTCATCGCGCGGCTCCCGCGTACGGGTCGTCCGCGCCGGCCGCGGCCGGCTTCGGCGCCCGGCCGGGGCAGCAGCCCACCGGGCAGAGGTCGTGGCTCGCACCGAGGGTGCCCAGCGCGCGGCGCCGCACCTCCTCGCCGCGCTCGGCCGCCGCGCGCTCCAGGACCAGCTCCCGGATGCCGGCCACGAAGCGCGGGTCGGCGCCCACGGTGCCCGCACGGGCCACCGGCAGGTCCAGCGCGGTGGCCTTCGCCATGGCCTCCGTGTCGAGGTCGTAGATGACCTCCATGTGGTCGGAGACGAAGCCGATGGGGACCATGACGACCGCGGGCGCGCCCGCGCCGTGCAGCTCCTCCAGGTGCTCGCAGATGTCCGGCTCCAGCCAGGGGATGTGCGGGGCGCCGCTGCGCGACTGGTAGACCAGCCGCCAGGGCCGCTCCACCCCGTCCTCGGCGCGCACGGCCGCGGCGATCAGCCGGGCGGTGTCCAGGTGCTGCGCGACGTACGCGCCGCCGTCACCGTGGCCCCCGGGCGGCCCGGAGGTGTCGGCCGAGGCCGTGGGGATGGAGTGGGTGGTGAACGCCAGATGGGCGCCCTCCCGCACCTCCTCCGGCAGCCCGGCGAGCGCCGTGAGCGTCGCCTCGATCATGGGTTCGACGAAGCCGGGGTGGTTGAAGTAGTGGCGGAGCTTGTCGATCCGCGGCAGCCGCAGGCCCTCCGCCTCCAGAGTCGCCAGCGACGCGGCGAGGTTCTCGCGGTACTGGCGGCAGCCGGAGTACGAGGCGTAGGCGCTGGTGGCCAGGGTCAGGATGCGGCGGTGCCCGGCCGTGACCATCTCCCGCAGGGTGTCCGTGAGGTAGGGCGCCCAGTTGCGGTTGCCCCAGTGGACGGGGAGGTCCAGACCGTGCTCCGCGAAGTCCTTCCGCAGGGCGGCGAGCAGCTCGCGGTTCTGGTCGTTGATGGGGCTCACGCCCCCGAAGAGGAAGTAGTGCTGCCCCACTTCCTCCAGCCGTTCACGGGGGATCCCCCGGCCACGGGTGACGTTCTCCAGGAAGGGCACCACGTCGTCCGGCCCCTCTGGGCCGCCGAAGGACAGGAGCAGCAGGGCGTCGTAGGGATCGGGGACTGACTGATCGGACATGCCGCCGATCCTGCCACCCGCCGCCGGCGGCCGGGAAAATACCCGGGCGCCGGGGTCCCGGACGGCCGTACGCTGAGGCGCCCCGCCCCGTCCGCCAGGTCCCCGCCGGAGCCGTCCGTGCCCAGTCCCTATCGCGAGATCTTCGCGCACCCCGGCACCAGGGCGTTCTCCGCGGCCGGTCTCCTGGGGCGGATGCCGGCGGCCATGCTGGCCATCGGCGTCGTCACGATGATCTCCCGGCTGACGGGCCGCTACGGGCTGGCGGGGGCGGTCGCCGCGACGCTGGCCCTGTCCTCCGCCTGCCTGTCCCCGCGGATGTCGCGGCTCGTCGACCGGTACGGACAGCGGCGGGTGCTGCGCCCGGCGCTGCTCGGCGCGGTGGTGGCCGTGACGGGACTGCTGGTGAGCGCCCGCCAGGGACTGCCCGCCTGGACGTACTTCGTCTTCGCGGCCGGCGCCGGGTGCGTACCGCACCTCGGTTCGATGGTCCGCTCGCGCTGGGCCGCGCTCCACCGGGAGGAACCGCGGAAGCTGCACACCGCGTACTCCTGGGAGTCACTGGTCGACGAGGTCTGCTTCGTCCTCGGACCGCTCATCTCCATCGGGTTGTCCACCCAGTGGTTCCCGGAGGCGGGCCCGCTGGCCGCCCTGCTGTTCCTCGTCACCGGCGTCCTCTGGCTGACCGCGCAGCGCGCCACCGAGCCCGTGCCGCACCCGCGGGAGCAGCACACCCCGGGTTCGGCGCTCCGCTCCCCCGGCCTGCGGGTGCTCGTGATGACCTTCGGCGTCAGCGGCGCGATCTTCAGCTCCGTCGACGTGGTGACGGTGGCCTTCGCCGAGGAGGCCGGCCGGCCGGCGCTCGCCGGGCCCGTCCTGGCCGTGTACGCCCTGGGGTCCGGGCTGGCCGCATGGGTGTTCGGGCTGCTGGACCTCAAGGGGCCGCCGGCCCGGCGGTGGCTGCTCGGGGTGTGGGCGATGGGCCTCTGCGCGCTGCCCCTGCTGTTGGCCGGGAACCTCCTCGCGCTGGCCGCCGCCCTGTTCGTCGCCGGCATGACGATCGCCCCCACGGCGGTCACCACCATGGCGCTGGTCGCGCGGCACGTCCCCGCCGCCCGGCTGACCGAGGGCATGACCTGGACGAGCACCGGCGTGCAGCTCGGCATCGCCGCCGGGGCCGCCGTCGGCGGCCGGGTGGTCGACGCGGCGGGGGCCGGGGCCGGATACTCGGTGCCCGCCGGGGCTGGACTTCTCGCGGCAGTGGTGGCATCCCTGGGGTACCGCCGGCTCCGGCCGGCTCCGCGGCGGGAGAAAGTGGGAGTACATGACGCAGAAGACCGGCGGCCTGTGGCGTAACTGGGCGGGGACGGCGGCCGCGCGGCCGCTGCGCTCCCCCGCCCCCGCGACCACCGACGAGGTGGCCCGGATCGTCAAGGCGGCGGCCGAGGACGGGATACCGGTGAAGGCCGTCGGCACCGGCCACTCCTTCACCGCCGCCGCGGCCACCGACGGCGTGCTGATCCGCCCCGACCGGCTGACCGGTGTCCAGCGGATCGACCGGGACGCCGGGACGGTCACCGTCGCGGCGGGCACCCCGCTGTGGCAGCTCAACCAGACCCTGGCCGGCGCGGGCCTGTCGCTGACGAACATGGGCGACATCATGGCGCAGACCGCCGCCGGTGCCACGAGCACCGGGACGCACGGCACCGGGCGGGACTCCGGCTCCCTGTCGGCCCAGATCACCGCGCTGGAACTGGTCACCGCCGACGGCTCGGTGCTGCACTGCTCGCGCGAGGAGAACCCCGAGGTCTTCGCCGCGGCCCGGATCGGCCTCGGCGCGCTGGGGATCGTCACCGCTCTCACCTTCGCCGTCGAACCGCTCTTCCTGCTGACCGCCCGCGAGGAACCGATGCCGCTGGGCCGGGTGCTCGCCGACTTCGACCAACTGACGCGGGAGAACGAACACTTCGAGTTCTACTGGTTCCCGCACACGGAGCACTGCAACACCAAGCGGAACAACCGCAGCGCCGGTCCCCCCGCCCCGCTCGGCCGGATCGGCGGCTGGGTCGAGGACGAACTGCTCTCCAACGGTGCCTTCCAGCTGGTCTGTTCGGCGGGCCGCGCCGTGCCCGCCGCGATACCGCGGATGGCCCGGGTCACCGGCCGCGCGCTGTCCGCCCGCACCTACACCGATATCCCCTACAAGGTCTTCACCTGCCCGCGCCGGGTCCGTTTCGTGGAGATGGAGTACGCGGTCCCGCGCGCGGCGGGCACCGCGGCGCTCCGCGAGGTGAAGGCCCTCATCGAACGCTCCGGCCTGCGCGTCGGCTTCCCCATCGAGGTGCGCACCGCGCCGGCCGACGACATCACGCTCTCCACCGCCTCCGGCCGGGACAGCGTCTACATCGCCGTGCACCTGTACCGGGGCACCCCGTACCGGCGCTACTTCTCCGAGGTGGAGCGGATCATGACGGCGCACGAGGGACGCCCGCACTGGGGGAAGCTGCACAGCCGCGACGCGGGGCAACTCGCCTCCGTGTACCCCCGTTTCGGCGAGTTCACGGGGCTGCGCGACCGGCTCGACCCGGAGCGGGTGTTCGGCAATCCGTATCTGCGGCGGGTCCTGGGCGACTGACCGGGGGCGCCGGGCGTCCGCGCGTACCGGTTTCTGCTCCTTCGGTCTGATGTACGGGTCCGGCGGTCGCGGCGGGTGTCCGCCCGCCGCGGCCGCCGGACCGTCACTCTCCGTCCAGCCGCCCGCGGTCCGGCTGCCCGCGGCGGGGGTCACGGCAAACGGAGGAGGTGACTCCGCATCGGGAGGTTCGGTGAAACTCCTCCCGTGCGCGGTTATCCGCCTCCCGGCCGTTCCGGCCCCGGGAAGAAGCCGGCGGCGTGCCAGTCCACCCGGGTGGGCTGAATGGAGTACTGTGACGAATCCTGGCTCCGGCTCCCCGCCAGGCTGCCCGGAGCCGCGAAAGCGGCCCGGAGCAGGGTTCGGACCGACGTAGTCGTGGCAGGACCTGGGTAGGGTGCATGGGACGGACGGCGTGGTCACGCATCGTGACGTGTGGGTAACCGCGCCACAACGGCGAAGAAGGCCTCCCGGCCCGACACGCCGGGCAACTCGGCAATGCTGTGGCAGGCTGCACCCGGGCAGGCCACACTCGTCTAGCGGAAGCAGCGACGCACGTGACGTCGGCAGGCACCACCCGGGAGGTCCCCATGCCCGAACTGCGTGTCGTGGCCGTCAGCAACGACGGCACACGGCTGGTGCTGAAGGCTGCGGACAGCACGGAATACACCCTTCCGATCGATGAGCGGCTGCGCGCCGCCGTGCGGAACGACCGTGCCCGGCTGGGCCAGATCGAGATCGAGGTCGAGAGCCACCTCCGCCCCCGGGACATCCAGGCGCGGATAAGGGCGGGAGCCTCCGCCGAGGAGGTCGCGCAGCTCGCCGGTATCCCCGTGGAGCGGGTGCGCCGCTTCGAGGGCCCGGTGCTCGCCGAGCGCGCCTTCATGGCCGAGCGGGCCCGCAAGACCCCCGTCCGCCGCCCGGGCGAGAACACCGGGCCCCAGCTCGGCGAGGCCGTCGCCGAGCGCCTGATGCTGCGCGGCGCGGAGAAGGACACCGTTCAGTGGGACTCCTGGCGGCGCGACGACGGCACCTGGGAGGTGCTGCTCGCCTACCGGGTCGCCGGTGAACCGCACTCCGCGAGCTGGACCTACGACCCCCCGCGCCGGCTGGTGCAGGCGGTGGACGACGAGGCCCGCTCGCTGATCGGGGACACGGACGACACCCCCGAGCCGAGCGTTCCGTTCGTCCCCCGGATCGCCCGCCTGCCCCGGGACCGTCCGATGGACCGCACCGTCCCGATCGACCGCTCGGAGCGGCCGCGGTCGACGGAGCCGGACGAGGCCGCCGAGCGGGAGAGCCGTGACCGCGACTCGCTGACCAGCCTGCTGGAGGCGGTGCCGAGCTTCCGTGGCGACCTGGTCGTACCGGAGCAGACCTCGCCGTCCCGTGCCGAGCCCGCCGACAGCCCGCCGGACGACGAGCCGGCGGCCGCCGAGGAGCCCGCGGCGCCGCCCGCCGCCGCGGCGAGCGCCGGTTCCGCGTACGCCGACGTGCTGATGCCGCGCGCCGTGGCGGGGCACCGGGACCGGCTCACCGGCACCACGGACCGGCAGGCCGAGGCGGACGGCGTCCGTCCGGGCCGCCGCGCGGCCGTGCCGAGCTGGGACGAGATCGTCTTCGGCACCCGCCGCAAGAAGCAGGAGTAGCCGGAGCCGTCCGGCGATGACGCCCGGTGGCCCGGACCCGGTCCGCCGGGGTCGGCCGGCGGCGGGGCGCGGATCAGCCCGGGTCGGCGCCCGTGGCGACCGGGCGGTCCGGGTCGGCGGACCACTCGCTCCAGGAGCCGGCGTACAGGGCCGCCGGGATGCCCGCCAGCTCCAGCGCGATCACCTCCTGCGCCGCCGAGACCCCGGAGCCGCAGTACACGCCCACGGGCGCGTCACCGCGGACCCCGAGGGCGGCGAAGCGCTCGGCCAGCTCGCGCGCCGGGCGGAACCGGCCCTCGGCGGTGAGGTTGCCGGCCGTCGGCGCGGACAGCGCGCCCGGGATGTGGCCCGCCACCGGGTCGATCGGCTCCACCTCGCCGCGGTAGCGCTCCGCCGCGCGGGCGTCCAGCAGCACGCCCTTGCGCGCCAGTTCGGCGGCCTCGTCCGGGCCCAGCACCGGGAGACCGCCGGGTACGGGCTCGAAGGTGCCGGCGGCGGGCGCGGGTTCGGACGTCTCCAGCGGGCCGCCGTGCTCCCGCCAGGCCCGGAGCCCGCCGTCGAGCACGCGCACGGACGGATGCCCGGCCCAGCGGAGCAGCCACCACGCGCGCGCGGCGCCCCAGCCCCGCGCGTCGTCGTACACCACGACCGGCCGCTCCGGGGAGACACCGGCCCGGCGCATCGCGGACCCGAACACGGCCGGGTCCGGCAGCGGATGCCGGCCGCCGCTCCCGGCCGGGCCGGCGAGGTCGGCCTCCAGGTCCACGAAGACGGCGCCGGGGATGTGCCCCTCCCCGTACGCCTGACGGCCCGGGGGGCCGCCCAGTTCCCAGCGCACGTCGAGCAGGACCGGCGGCCGTTCGCCCGCCGCTTCCCGGGTCAGTCCGGATGCGGTGATGAGGGTGTCCATGCGGCCATCTTCGCGCAGTCCCGGCTGCGCAGGCCGCAGACCCCGTAAACCAGCCGTACGGCGGGCAGTTGTCGGACAGCCGGACCGCCGGCACGGATACGCAACGGCAAAGTGGGCATCCTTGACCCCAAAGCCATGGAACGCGGCGCGGCCGTCTCCCTCGGCGCGGCAGCTGGTGCAAGCATGAGGCCGGGCGCCCTCCCACCGCGACGACGTGCGCCCGGTCCCGCCCGGATCCGAACGCCCCGAGGAGAGTAGTGACGATGACCGAGCCAGCCACGCCGCGTACACCGGGAACGCCCTGCTGGGTGAGCCTGATGGCGCACAACCTGGCGGCGACCCAGGAGTTCTACGGCGCCCTGTTCGGCTGGAGCTTCGTGCCCGCGCCGCGGCAGCTCGGGCCGTACGTCCGCGCCCAGCTGGGCGGACGCGAGGTCGCCGGGGTGGGCGAGCTGTCGGGCGGGCGCGAGCTGCCGGTCGCCTGGACCACCTATCTGGCCACGGACGACGCCGACGCGACCGCCGAGCTGATCCGGGCCTGCGGCGGTACGGTCGCCGTCGGCCCGCTGGACGCGGGGGACGCGGGGCGGCTGGCGATCGCCTCCGACCCGTTCGGCGCGGTCTTCGGGATCTGGCAGGGGCTGGCCCTGGCCGGAGCGCAGGCTTCCGGTGAACCGGGCACCCAGACCTGGAACGACCTGCAGCAGCAGGACTTGGCGGCCGCGAAGTTCTACGAGGCGGTCTTCGGCCACGACAGCGCGGCGAACGGCCCGGAGGAGATCACGCTCTCCCTGGACGGCAAGCCCGTGGCCCGGGTGCGGGAGCTGGGCGAGGAGCCGGTCCGGGGCCACGGGCCGCGCTGGATGACGTACTTCGAGTCGGCCGATCCGGACGCCGACGCGCGCCGGGCGGCCGACCTGGGCGGCCGCCTGCTGGCGCCGCCGCACGACCAGCCGCTCGGGCGGGTGGCCACCGTCGCCGACCCCGAGGGCGCGGTCTTCAATCTGCTGCGAACGGCCCGCTGACGGCCGCCCGTTCACCGCGGTCGACGGGGAGGACGTCCGGCGAGAGGGCGGCGGCACGGGCCGCCGCCGACGTCATCCGGCGCCGGTGGTGACGGCGGCACAGCACCTCGTAGCCCGTCTCGGCCCCGGAGAGGCCGACGTCCCCGACGACCACCTGCGCGCCCTCGACGACCATCTCGCCGCCGACCGTGCGAGCGTTGTGGGTGGCCCGCGCGCCGCACCAGCAGAGCGCCTCCACCTGCAGGGTCTCGATGCGGTCGGCGAGTTCGACCAGGCGCTGGGAGCCGGGGAAGAGCTTGGAGCGGAAGTCGGTCGTGATGCCGAAGGCGAACACGTCGATGTCCAGATCGTCGACGACCCGGGCGAGTTGGTCGATCTGCACGGGGGCCAGGAACTGCGCCTCGTCGGCGATCACATAGTCGGCGCGGCCGCCCGCGGAGAGATGGCCGACGAGATGGGCGTACAGGTCGAGGTCCGCGCCCGCCTCGATGGCCTCGGTGACCAGGCCCAGCCGGGAGGAGAGCTTGCCCTCGCCGGCCCGGTCGTCCCGGGTGAAGATCAGACCCTGGAGGCCGCGCGCCGACCGGTTGTGCTCGATCTGCAGGGCGAGGGTCGATTTCCCGCAGTCCATCGTGCCGCTGAAGAAGACCAGTTCGGGCATCGGGAGTGGAGGGCCTTTCGGTTCGGGTCGTGGCCGGCCGCCGCCGGGGCCCTGCGGGGAGCCGCCGCGCGGGGACCGGTCAAGAGCGTACTTCGAGCAGCGGGACGAGCTGTTCGGCGGCCGTCATGGAGCCGTGCAGCCCCACCATCGAGGACTCGTTGGGCTCGGTGCGGGAGGCGGTGACCGCCACATCGGCGCAGGCCGCGGCGACGACATCGCCGATGCGGCCGTACACGCGCTCCTCCACGGGGCCGAACCAGCCCGCCTCGACGGCCTCCTCGCGGCTCGCCACCCACATCCGGTCGCCGAGCACCTCGCGCCAGACCGCGGCGACGTCGGCGGCGGCACCGGGGACGGCGTAGACGTGCCGGGCCCGGCCCTCGCCGCCGAGGACGGCGACGCCCGCGCGCAGCTCCCAGTCCTCGTCGAAGTCGATCCGGGACTCCTCGTCGAACGGGATGTCGACCATGCCGTGGTCGGCGGTGATGTAGAGCGCCGAGCGGGGCGGCAGTTGCTCGGCGAGGCGCAGCGCGAGCCGGTCCACATAGGCGAGTTCGGCGAGCCACTCGTCGGACCCGGTGCCGTGGCGGTGCCCCTTGCCGTCGACCTCGCTGTAGTACGTGTAGACGAGCGAGCGGCCCGCGGCGCCGAGTTGCTCCGCGGCGAGGTCCATCCGCTCCGCGCCGGTGTGCCGGCCGTGGAAGGTGCCGCCGCTGAGCGCCACCCGGGTCAGCGGGGTGGTCTCGAAGCCGGGCGCGGAGACCTGGCAGGTGTGGATCCCGGCCGCGTCCGCGAGCTGGAAGACCGTCGGATACGGCTGCCAGAGATGCGGGTCGGTCCAGGGCCGCCAGCGCAGCTGGTTCATCAGCGCGCCGCTCGCCGGGTCCAGGACCGTGTAGCCGGCCAGGCCGTGCGCGCCGGGCGGCAGACCGGTGCCGACGGAGGCGAGGGAGGTGGCCGTGGTGGACGGGAAGCCCGCGGTGAGGGGCCCGCCGGTGCCGCCGCCCGAGCCCGCCAGGAGGGAGGTCAGGAACGGCGCCTCGTCCGGATGGGCCTTCAGCAGCTCCCAGCCGAGTCCGTCCACCAGGAAGACGCAGTTCCGGTCGGCCGGCTCCAGGGCGAGGCCGGCGCTCAAGCCCGGGACGCCCTGCCCGGCGGCCAGGGTCGGCAGCAGCTCGGCGAGCGAGCCGTGCCCGTAGGCGGGCGCGGGCGCGGAGCGCGGATCGAGGGGTGCGGGGTCCTGCCAGGCGGAGCCGGCGGTGGCGGGCTGGGCCATCAGCGGGCGGCGGTGGAGGCCACGGTGGCCTCGGAGAGCGACTGCGCGAAGGCGAGCGTCTGGCGGACGGAGTCGGGGCCGTCACCGGCCTCGCTGACCCGCAGGCTGAGGTCGTCGGCGGTGGAGTTGCCGGTGTAGCCGTGGTCGGCCTCGCAGCCGGGGTCGCCGCAGGCGGCGGGCTCCAGGTCGATGCGGTTGACCGCGCCCCAGCCGATGGTGAGCACGACCTCGCGGGGCAGCGTGCCCGGGGTGTAGGACTCGGGGTTGGACACGACCCGGCTGAGCACCACCGAGGAGATCCGCTCCAGCCGCACCGACTCCGTGGAGGTGGTCGCGTACGGGGAGGGGGAGGTGCCGTCGGCGGCCTGCTCGTCGGTGTGGCTGACGATGAACCGGGTGCGGGTCAGCACCAGCACGGTGACATGGCGGCGGACCTCGTTGGAGTCGAAGGTCGTCTCCTGGTGGACCAGGTACGAGGTGACCGGTTCGCCGCCCACGGCGGCCTCCACCGCCTCGGCCACCAGGGCCGGGTAGTAACCGCTGCGCTCGATCGCCGAGCGCAGCCCTTGGGTCGTCGTGCCGGTCTTCGCCATGGCCCCCATCCTACGGGGCGGCGGCACCCCCCGAGGAACGGCGGCACCGCCGGGCGGCCGGGCCCGGCCGCCCCGGGCCGGGCTCAGTAGAAGGGCAGCCGCCGCGGCCCGATGTCCGGGCCGGCGGACGGGGCCGCGAGCCGCACCGAGGCGCCGAGCACGCTCAGCCCGTGCGCGGCGACGACGACCGGTTCCAGCTCCACCGAGACCACCTCGGGGTGGTCGTCGACCAGCCGGGAGAGCCGGAGCAGCAGCTCCTCCAGGGCCGCGGTGTCCACCGGGTCCGCCCCGCGCCAGCCGAAGAGGAGCGGTGCGGCCCGGATGGAGCGGATCAGCTCGGCGGCGTCCCGGTCGGTGACCGGCAGCAGCCGGTGCGCGATGTCGCCGAGCAGCTCGGAGGGGGCGCCGGAGAGGCCGAAGGAGAGCACGGCTCCGGCCGCCGGGTCGATCGCGGCCCGGACGACGGTGTCGACGCCGCGGGGGGCCATGGCCTGCACCACGGGGCGCAGTTCCTCCGGCTTCCCCAGGAAGTCGGTGAACTCCCGGTAGGCGCGGCGCAGGGCTTCCTCGGTGGTGAGGTCGAGCCGCACGCCGCCGAGGTCGGCCCGGTGGCGCAGATGCGGGGCGGTGGTCTTGAGCGCCACGGGATAGCCGAGGACGGCCGCGGCCCGGGCGGCGGTGTCCGCGTCGGGCGCGGGCAGCGCGGGCCGCACGGTGATGCCGTACCGGGCGAGCAGGGAGGCGGCGCGGTCGGCGGGGAGCGGGAAGCTGCGGGTGTCCCGGCTGCCCGCGGCGGTGAGCAGGTCCTCGATCTCGGTGCCCGCGCCGGCCTCGTCGATGTCCTCGTACTCGGGCACGCGGCCCGGTTCGGCGGCCGTCCGGCGCCAGGCGGCGTAGCGCACGGCCTCGGCGAGGGCGCGGACGGCGCGCTCGGCCGCGGGGTAGGCGGGGATGCCCGATCCGCGCGCGGGGCCTGCGGCGTCCGCGTCCCCGTCCTCCTCCGCCGCGGCGGGTACGCCGGGGCCCGCCGCGGGGCTTCCGCCGGAGGCGCCGAGAGCGGCCGCGAGGCCGTCCATCTCCAGATGGGCCACCACGACGGGCTTCCCGGTACCGCCCGCCCGGACGGCGTCGCGCAGGGCCGCGGCCAGCTCCGGGCCCTCGTCCGGGGAGGGGCCGTCGGTCTCGCCGACCCAGGGGATGGCGGTGACGACGACCGCGTCGCAGGCGTCGTCGGCGAGCGCCCCGGCGAGCGCCGCGCGGAAGTCGCCGGGTGTGGCCTGGGTGGTGAGGTCGGTGGGGGTGAGCGGGCGGAGCCGTTCGGTGAGGCAGGCGTCGTAGGCGAGCAGGCCGAGCGATTCGGAGTTGCCGAGGATGGCCACCCGGGGTCCGTTCGGCAGGGGCTGTCCGGCCAGCAGCAGGCCGGTGTCGACGAGTTCGGTCACGGTGTCGACGCGGATCACCCCCGCCTGCCGGAACAGCGCCGAGACGGTGGCGTCGGGGATGCGGGTGCTGGGCACGGCGTGCCCGGTGGGGGCGGCGCCGCTGTGCCGGGCGCCCTTGACCACGACGACCGGCTTCGCGGCGGCCGTGCGGCGGGCGAGCCGGGTGAACTTGCGCGGATTGCCGATGGATTCCAGGTACATCAGGACGACGTCGGTCGCCGGGTCGTCGTGCCAGAACTGCAGCACGTCGTTGCCGGAGACGTCGGCGCGGTTGCCGGCCGAGACGAAGGTCGAGGTGCCGATGTGGCCGGCGCCGCGCCGGTGCAGCGCGGAGAGCAGGGCGATGCCGATGGCGCCGGACTGGGTGAAGAGGCCGATGTGCCCGGGCGGCGGGAGTTCGGGCGCGAGAGAGGCGTTGAGGCGTACGCCGGGCGCGGTGTTGAGGATGCCGAAGGCGTTGGGGCCGATGATGCGCATGCCGTACGAGCGGGCCTGGCGGACCAGTTCGCGCTGGCGCTCGCGCCCCTCGGGGCCGCTCTCGCCGTAGCCGGAGGAGATGACGACGAGGCCCTGGACGCCGTGTTCGCCGCAGTCGGCGACGACGGCGGGCACGGACTCCGCGGGAACGGCGACGACGGCGAGGTCGACGGGCTCGCCGATGGCGCCGACGGTGCGGTGGGCGGGTACCCCCTCCGGCTCCAGGGTGCCCAGGTCCTCGGGGAAGGCCCGGTTGACCGCGTGGACGCGGCCGGTGAAGCCGCCGTGCAGCAGGCCGCGGAGCACGGCGCGGCCCATGCCGCCGGGCCGCCGTCCGGTGCCGATCACGGCGACCGAGCCGGGGGCCAGCAGCCGCTGGACGGACCGGGCCTCGGCGCGCTGCTCGCGGCTGCGCTGGACGGCCACGGAGCGGTCGGTGGGTTCGAGGCCGAACTCCAGCCGGACGACGCCGTCCTCGAAGCTGCGCTTCTGGGTGTAACCGGCGTCCGTGAACACCTTGATCATCTTGGTGTTGGCGGGCAGCACCTCGGCGGCGAAGCGGCGGATGCCGCGTTCGCGGGCGACGGCGGCGATGTGTTCGAGGAGGGCGGAGGCGAGGCCGCGGCCCTGGTGCGCGTCCTGGACGAGGAAGGCGACCTCGGCCTCGTCGGCCGGCGCGGAGGCGGGCCGTCCGGTGGCGTCGATGCGGTCGTACCGCACGGTGGCGATGAACTCCCCGCCCACGACGGCCGCCAGGCCGACCCGGTCGACGTAGTCGTGGTGGGTGAAGCGGTGGACATCGCGGTCGGACAGCCGGGGGTACGGCGCGAAGAAGCGGTAGTACTTGGACTCGTCCGAGACCTGCTCGTAGAAGTCGACCAGGCGCTGCGCGTCGTCCTCGGTGATGGGGCGGATGTGGGCGGTGCCGCCGTCGCGCAGGACGACGTCGGCTTCCCAGTGGGCCGGATAGACGTGCTCCGACGGCGTTTCCATGGGGCCCAGCGTACGGGTGTGGCGCCCGGTGCGTGGAGCACCGTGCACCGGGGGCGGCGGACCGGGGCGCGTCCGGGGCGCGTACGCGGTGCTTCGGGGCGCGTGGGAGTGCGTACGGGGCGGCCGCGCGGACGCGTCCGGGCGCCGCGCGACGGCCCTCCCGGCGGTGCCGGAACGGGGCGCGGTGCGCCGGTACGGTGACCGCGGACCCGTCCGGGCACTTGCGGCACCGTGCGAGAATGGTCTAGACAACTTACGGCTTACGGATTACCCGTTCCTGCGACCGAAGGGCACCACCATGGCAGAGCGCCGCGTCACCGTCGGCTGGGCCGAGGGGCTGCACGCCCGTCCCGCCTCGATCTTCGTCCGCGCGGCGACCGCCTCCGGCGTCCCCGTGACGATCGCCAAGGGCGACAGCTCCCCGGTCAACGCCGCCTCGATGCTCGCGGTGCTGAGCCTGGGCGCGCAGGGCGGCGAGGAGATCGTTCTCGCCTCCGAGGCGGAGGGCGCGGACGCCGCGCTCGACCGGCTGGCCAAGCTGGTCGCGGAGGGGCTGGAGGAGCTGCCGGAGACGGTCTGAGGCCGCGGGCCGGGACCGCGGGCCCGGCCCGTCGGAGTCCCGGCCCCGCGGGGTGCCGGCTCTGCGGGGTGCCGGCTCTGCGGGGTGCGTACCCGGCGATTTCGGCCCGCGGGATGCCGGTGCGGCCGCCGGCAACGGCCAACAGCGCGCGGCGGAGCCGCGGTTGCCCCTCGGGGCGGCCGCGGCTTCCGCGTCTGTGACCCGTGCGGCGGCCCGCGCGCCACCCCGAGCGCAGACCCCGCGACAGCGGACGGGGAGGACCGGTCCGGCCACGGCCCGGCCGGTCCGTTGCCCTTCCGGCCGCCGCTTCTCTCCCTCTGCGCGATTTACGCGCCGCCGCCCCGATAAGCCCCTCCCGGCGCGCTCTTCACCTTCTCCGCCTTCGCGGCTTTTTCTCCCCCGATTCCCCACCCCGCTTTGTTAATTCTGCACGCGTTCCGTGTTGACGGTTTGTTTCGGATTCCTCACCGCGGCCCGGGGGCGCAGCCGGAAGCCCTCCGGCGGCGCCAGTTCCGTGTGCGCCGCCATGAGGGCGCGGGCGCGCGCCGCGTCCCCCCGCGCGACGGCGTCCACGATGGCGCCGCGCTCCGACCAGGTGCCTGGCGCGGGGGCCGGCCGCGGCACCGCGTAGACCCAGGCGATCTTGCGGCGGACCTGGGTGAGCAGGGCGATCAGGCTGGGACTGCCCGAGGCCTGGGCCAGCGTCTCGTGGAACCAGGCGTCCAGCGAGCGCAGATCCGCCGCCTGACCGTGACGCGCCCGCTCCCGGCCGAGCCCCACCAGCCCGCGCAGCACCTTGAGATGGGCCTCGGTGCGGCGTTGCGCCGCGCGCCCGGCGGCCAGCGGTTCCAGCAGAGCGCGGATCTCCAGCAGGTCGGCCGCCTCCCGCTCCGTCGGTTCGGCCACGCAGGCGCCCGCGTGCCGCCGCGTGGTGACGAACCCCTCGGACTCCAGGGCTCGCAGGGCCTCCCGGACCGGGACCCGGGAGACGCCGTAGCGGCGGGCGAGCAGTTCCTCGGTGAGGCGGCTGCCGAAGGGATAGGTACCGGCGACGATGTCGTCACGGATCGCATGGCGCACCGCGTGCGCCGGAATACGGCGGCCGGCCGGCGGCGCATCACCGTTCATCTCCGCCTCCGCATTTCCGGACCTCCACTGGAATTCCCGTGGAACACAGGGCTCGACATTCCCGAACTGTATTGCAGGACGCGGAATATGGTGACGAGGATGCCCTGGGGCGTGGGAGATCCGGTCAGGAACCGGCCACGGCCGGGGCGGGAGCCGGACGCGGAGCCGGATACGCGGAAGACCCCGGCCGGGAGGGCCGGGGTCTCGCGGGGCGCCGGGTGTCAGAGCGAGACGCCGTGCGAACGCAGGTACGCCACGGGGTCGATGTCGGAGCCGTACTCGGCGCTGGTGCGGGCCTCGAAGTGGAGGTGCGCGCCGAAGGAGTTGCCGGTGTTGCCCGCCAGGCCGATCTGCAGCCCGGGGGTGACCGTCTGGCCCGCCGTGACGTTGAGCGCGGACAGGTGCCCGTACTGGGTGTACGTGCCGTCGTTCATCTTGATGACGACGCTGTTGCCGTAGGAGCCGTCCCAGCCGGCCTCGACGACGGTGCCCGAGCCCACGGACTTGACCGGGGTGCCCTCGGACGCCTTGAAGTCGATCCCGGTGTGGCTGCCGGAGGACCAGGCGGCACCGGAGGCGTGGTACTGGGTGGAGACGAAGCTGCCGTCGACCGGCATCACAAAGGTGTTGAGGCGCTTGCGCTCGGCCTCGCGGGCGGCCCGCTCCTTGGCGGCGCGCTCCTCCTTGGCCCGGGCGTCGGCGATCCGCTTGGCCTCGGCGGCCTCGCGCTTGGCCGCGGCCTCGGCCCGCTCCATGGCGGCGGCCACGTCGGCGGCGGACTGCTGGGCCTCGGCCTGGTCGCCGACCCGCTCGCCGAGAGTGTCGTCGAGGACGACCGCCTGGCGGAGTCCGGTGTCCGCGGCTCCGCGGGAGCTGTCGTCCGCGGCGAACGCGGGGGAGGCGAGGGTGGCTGCGACGCCGCTGGTGGCGAGGGTGGCCAGGCCGGCGACGCGCGCGGGGCGGCTGCTGCTGCGACGGCTCGGACGGCGGTGCTTCCCGGTGGTACGGGTGAGCGGCATAGGGTGCGGCTGTCCTTTCCTTCCTTCTCGCCTACCGGGTTAGCTGACGGGTTCGGAGCAGGAAGGTCTCCTACGGGCCCCTCCGCTGAGGAGGCGCCCGATTCACCCCAAGGGACCGGGCCGTTGCCATACCGCCGCGGGCGGTGTGGTGCGGGCCCGTCCCGCACCGGTGAGGTGCGGGAAGGAGGGTCCCCGGCTCCCCTGGCTCGCGCCATGGGGACTCGGCGATGACTGTCCGGTGCCGCGGTTTGCGGCGAAGTGCCCGGCCGAACAGCCGGACCGACGCTAAGACGGACGGCTCCGCCGCGCCAAACAAAACCGGCTTTTTGTTGCGGAGACCACAGGAGAGAACGCCCGCACGACGGCAAAAGGGACCAAAGGGCGGCGCTCCCCGCCGCGCGCGAGGGCGGAACCGGCACTTCCGCCCGGCCCTCCGCCCGGCTCTCCGCCCGCCTGCCGGCCGTGTGCCGGCCCAGCACCGCGCACGGCCGTGACGGACCGCCAGTTCTGACGGTCCGTCACGGCCGTGCGTGCGGCAGGCCGCGTCCCGAACGCCCGGACGCGGCCCGTTCGTTCAGCCGCTGACGACCTTGACCTCCCCGATGCCGAGCGCCCGGACCGGCTCCTCGATCGCGGAGGCGTCCCCGACCAGCACCGTCACCAGGTTGTCGACCGGGAACGCGCTGACCGCGGCGGCGGTGGCCTCCACCGTGCCGGTCTCGGCGAGCCGGGCGTACAACTGCGCCTGGAAGTCGTCCGGAAGGTACTGCTCGACCTGGTCGGCCAGGGTCCCGGCGACGGAGGCGGCGGTCTCGTACTTGAGCGGCGCGACCCCGACCAGGTTCTGCACGGCCACATCGCGCTCCTCGTCCGTCAGCCCGCCGGCCGCGAGGGTGCGCAGCACCTGCCAGGTGTCCTCCAGGGCCGGGCCGGTGACGTCGGTGGCCACCGAGCCGCTGATGGCCAGCAGCGAGGCGCCGGTGCCCTCGGGCGTCGAGCGCAGCACCTGCCCGAAGGCGCGCACGCCGTAGGTGTAGCCCTTCTCCTCGCGCAGCACCCGGTCCAGGCGGGAGGTGAGCGTGCCGCCGAGGCAGTAGACGCCGAGCACCTGGGCCGCCCAGACGCGGTCGTGCCGGTCGGGCCCGACCCGGCCGATGAGGACCTGGGTCTGCACCGCGCCCGGCCGGTCCACGATGACGACCCGGCCGGTGTCGTCCGCCGTGATGGCCGGCACGGGGCGGGCCTCGGCCGTGCCGCCGGTCCAGGTGCCCAGGGTGCCGGCGAGGACCTCGGCCAGCGGGATGCCGGTGAAGTCGCCCACGATCACGGCGGTAGCGGTGGCGGGGCGGACATGCGTCTCGTAGAACGCGCGCGCGCCGGCGGCGTCCACGCGGGCGACGGTCTCCTCGGTGCCCTGGCGGGGCCGGGACATCCGGGACGCGGCCGGGAACAGCTCCTTGGAGAGCTCCATGGCGGCCCGGCGGGCGGGGTTGGCCAGCTCGTGCGGGATCTCGTCGAGCCGGTTGCGGACCAGCCGCTCCACCTCGCCCTCGGGGAAGGCCGGGGCCCGCAGGGCGTCCGCGAGCAGCCCCAGCGCCTTGGCCAGCCGGGAGGCCGGGACCTCCAGGGAGACCCGCACGCCGGGATGGTCCGCGTGGGCGTCCAGAGTGGCGCCGCAGCGCTCCAGTTCGGCGGCGAACTCCTCGGCGGTGTGCTGGTCGGTGCCCTCCGAGAGGGCGCGCGCCATGATCGTGGCGACACCTTCGGTGCCCTCCGGCTCGGCCTCCAGAGGCGCGTGCAGGTTGATCTCGACGGCCACCACCTTCTGGCCGGGGCGGTGGCAGTGGAGCACCGTCAGGCCGTTGGGCAGGGTGTCCCGCTCCGGCGTCGGGAAGGCCCAGGGCGTGGGCTCCCCGGCGCGCGGCATCGGGTGGAACGTCATGGTGGTGCCGGCGTCGCTCACTGGGCCGCCTCCTTCTGGTCGCTGCCGTCGGTGCCGTCGGTGCCGTCCGTCCCGTCACCGGGCCCCTGTCCGGGCCCGGCCGGTTCGTAGACGAGCGAGGCGCGGTTGTCGGGGCGCAGCCGCGCCGCCGCCACCTCGCGCACCTCCTCGGGGCCGACCTCCAGCAGCCGCTGCACCGCCGTCAGCGCGAGCTGCGGGTCACCGAAGAGGACGGCGTAGCGGCAGAGCTGGTCGGCACGGCCGCCGACGGTGGCCAGCTGGTCCAGCCACTCGCGCTCCAACTGCGCCTGGGCGCGCTCCATCTCCTCCGGCGTCGGGCCCTCCTCCGCGAACCGGGCCAGCTCCTCGTCGACCGCCCGTTCGATGGCGGGGATCTCCACCCCGGAGGACGCCTTGACGTCCAGCCAGCCCATCGACGGGGCACCCGCCAGCCGCAGCAGGCCGAAGCCCGCGCCGACGGCGAGGCGGTCCCGGCGGACCAGCCGGTTGTACAGCCGGGAGGACTCCCCGCCGCCGAGGACCGTCAGGGCGAGATCGGCGGCGTCGGCGGCGCGGGTGCCGTCCTCCGGGAGCCGGTAGGCGGACATCAGGGCGCGGGCCGGGACGTCCTCGCGCAGCTCCTCCCGCAGTTCCTCGCCGATGATGTCGGGAAGGGCCCCGTCGCGCGGCGGCTGCTTGCCGTCGTGGCCGGGGATGGAGCCGAAGTAGCGCTCGATCCAGGCGAGGGTCCGCTCGGGGTCGATGTCGCCGACGACCGCGAGGACGGCGTTGTTCGGCGCGTAGTACGTCCGGAAGAAGTTCCGGGCGTCCTCCAGGGAGGCGGCGTCGAGGTCGGCCATCGAACCGATCGGGGTGTGGTGGTACGGGTGGCCCTCGGGATAGGCCATGGCGGTCAGCTTCTCGAACGACGTGCCGTAGGGGACGTTGTCGTAGCGCTGACGGCGCTCGTTCTTCACGACGTCCCGCTGGTTCTCCATGCTCTCCTCGTCGAGGGCGGCGAGGAGACTGCCCATGCGGTCGGCCTCCAGCCAGAGCGCGAGTTCGAGCTGGTGGGCCGGCATGGTCTCGTAGTAGTTGGTGCGCTCGAAGCTCGTGGTGCCGTTGAGCGAGCCGCCGGCGCCCTGCACCAGCTCGAAGTGGCCGTTGCCCTTCACGTTCGCGGAGCCCTGGAACATCAGGTGCTCGAAGAGGTGTGCCAGGCCGGTGCGGCCCTGGCCCTCGTGGCGGGAGCCGACGTCGTACCAGAGGCAGACCGCGGCGACCGGGGTCAGGTGGTCCTCGGAGAGGATCACGCGCAGACCGTTGGCCAGCCGGTGCTCCGTCGCTGTCAGGCCGCCGGACCCGGCCTTCTCGGTGGCCGTGTGACCCATGGGCATGTACGTCCCTTCGATCGCGGGTGAGGGGTGCGGAGATGATGAGTGCTGCCACTGTATGCAAGCGGCCGGAGACCTGGCGAAGTTCCCGTACCGTGCCGTTCGGACGGGTCGTGGACGGCACTGTCCGCGGCGGGGTCCACAATGGTCCGCGTCACCACCCCGCCCAGCGAAGTTTTCGAAGTCCTAAGGAGCAGCAGCCGCGATGGCCCGCCGCAGTACGAAGACCCCGCCTCCCGAGGAATTCGAGGAGCGCATCCTCGACATCGACGTCGTGGACGAGATGCAGGGCTCCTTCCTGGAGTACGCCTACTCGGTCATCTACTCGCGCGCACTCCCCGACGCCCGCGACGGCCTCAAGCCCGTCCACCGGCGCATCGTCTACCAGATGAACGAAATGGGCCTGCGGCCCGACCGCTCGTACGTGAAGTGCGCACGCGTCGTGGGCGAGGTGATGGGCAAGCTCCACCCGCACGGCGACGCCTCGATCTACGACGCCCTGGTGCGCATGGCACAGCCGTTCTCGATGCGGCTCCCGCTGGTGGACGGCCACGGCAACTTCGGCTCGCTGGGCAACGACGACCCGCCCGCCGCCATGCGGTACACCGAGTGCCGGATGGCCGCCGCCACCTCCCTGATGACGGAGTCGATCGACGAGGACACGGTCGACTTCGCGCCCAACTACGACGGCCAGGAGCGGGAGCCGGTCGCCCTGCCGGCCGCCTATCCGAATCTGCTGGTGAACGGCGCCTCGGGCATCGCGGTGGGCATGGCGACCAACATGCCGCCGCACAACCTGGGCGAGGTGATCGCCGCCGCCCGGCATCTGATCAAGCACCCGGGCGCCGACCTGGCCACGCTGATGCGCTTCGTCCCCGGCCCGGACCTGCCGACCGGCGGACGGATCGCCGGGCTGGCCGGCATCCGCGACGCGTACGAGACCGGCCGCGGCACCTTCAAGATCCGCGCCACGGTGGCGGTGGAGAACGTCACCGCCCGCCGCAAGGGCCTCGTCGTCACCGAACTGCCGTTCACCGTGGGCCCCGAGAAGGTCATCGCCAAGATCAAGGACCTGGTGGGCGCCAAGAAGCTCCAGGGCATCGCCGACGTCAAGGACCTGACCGACCGGACGCACGGCCTGCGGCTCGTCATCGAGATCAAGAACGGCTTCAACCCTGAGGCGGTGCTGGCGCAGCTCTACAAGCTGACGCCCATGGAGGAGTCCTTCGGCATCAACAACGTCGCGCTGGTGGACGGCCAGCCGCTGACGCTGGGGCTCAAGGAACTGCTGGAGGTCTATCTGGACCACCGCTTCGAGGTGGTCCGGCGGCGCAGCGAGTTCCGGCGCGGCAAGCGCCGCGACCGGCTGCACCTCGTCGAGGGCCTGCTGACCGCCCTGATCGACATCGACGAGGTCATCCGCATCATCCGTTCCAGCGAGAACTCGGCGGAGGCGAAGCAGTCGCTGATCGCCCGCTTCTCGCTGAGCGAGATCCAGACGCAGTACATCCTGGACACCCCGCTGCGCCGGCTGACCAAGTTCGACCGGATCGAGCTGGAGTCGGAGCGGGACCGTCTCAACACCGAGATCGCGGAGCTGACCCGCATCCTGGACTCCGACGCGGAGCTGCGGAAGCTGGTCTCCTCGGAACTGGCCGCGGTGGCGAAGAAGTTCGGCACCGACCGGCGCACGGTGCTGCTGGAGTCGGCGGACGCCCCGGTGCAGGCGGTGCCGCTGCAGGTGGCCGACGACCCGTGCCGGGTGCTGCTCTCCTCCACCGGCCTGCTGGCCCGCACGGCGGGCGGCGAGCCGCTGGAGGGCGGTTCCACCAAGCGCGTCAAGCACGACGTGATCGTCTCCGCCGTCCCGGCCACGGCCCGCGGCCACGTCGGCGCGGTGACCTCCACCGGGCGGCTGCTGCGGCTGTCGGTGATCGACCTGCCGCAGCTGCCCGACACGGCCTCCGCCCCGAACCTGGCCGGGGGTGCGCCGATCGCCGAGTTCCTCACCCTCGACGAGGGCGAGGAGCTCATCTGCCTGACCACGCTCGACGAGAGCTCCCCCGGTCTGGCCGTCGGCACGCGACAGGGCGTGGTGAAGCGCGTGGTGCCGGACTACCCGGCCAACAAGGAGGAGTTGGAGGTCATCGGCCTCCGGGACGGCGACCGGATTGTCGGCGCGGTCGAGCTGCGCACGGGCGACGAGGACCTGGTCTTCGTCACCAGCGAGGCGCAGCTGCTGCGCTACCCGGCCTCCCAGGTACGGCCGCAGGGCCGCGCGGCGGGCGGCATGGCCGGGGTGAAGCTGCCCGAGGGGGCCGAGGTGATCTTCTTCGGCGCCGTGGACCCGGCCGGTGACGCCGCGGTCTTCACCGTCGCCGGCGCCGCCCAGGGCACGCTCGACGCGTCGGCGCAGCAGTCGGCGAAGCTGACCCCGTTCGACCAGTACCCGCGCAAGGGGCGGGCCACCGGCGGGGTGCGCTGCCAGCGCTTCCTCAAGGGCGAGGACCGGCTGGTCTTCGCATGGGCCGGCGCCACGCCGCCCCGGGCGGCCGGTTCCTCGGGCGCCCCGGTGGAGCTGCCGGAGCCGGATCCGCGCCGGGACGGTTCGGGCATGCCGCTGCCGAAGCCGGTCACGGTCGTCGCCGGACCGGTGTAGGGGGGCGGCGCGCGTCCCTCGTCTCCCGCGCGTTCTCCCGTTCATCGGCCCGCGCCCGGGGTTCCGGGCGCGGGCCGGGGCTTCGCGGGCTCAGACGTGCCCGGCCGCCGCCCCGGGGTCTCCGGCGGCTTCCGGCGGCTCTCCGTACGCCCCGTAGGCGCCGTACGCCCCGTGCTCCTCGGGCTCCCCGGGCTCCTCCGGTTCTTCCGGCTGTTCGCGCAGCGTGTACCGCAGGACGCCCCACATGCCCGTCTCGTCGGCGGCCCCCTCCCCCGGCTCCGCCTCCCGGCAGGCCTCCAGCTCCTTGCGCACGGCCCCGGCGTCGATGCCGGCTCCGATCAGGACGAGCCGCGTGTCCGGCGTCTCGTCCCGCCCCCACGGCGAGGGGTAGAAGCGCAGGAAGTCACCGACCGCGTGCAGGGTGAACTTCTCCCGGTGGCCATCCACGCCGAAGTGGACCCAGCCCTTGATCCGGTAGAGGCCGTCCGGCCGGCTGTCGAGGAAGGCCATCAGCCGGCGCGGGTCCAGCGGTGTGCCGGAGACGAACTCCGCGCTCTCGTAGCCGCTGTGGAAGTGGCCGCCACCGGCGCAGCCGCCGTCATGGTCCGTGTGCCCGCCGGTCTCCCGCTCCCGGTTCAGCTCCCGGTACAGGTCCTCGAAGGACAGCTGCCGTACCCCCTCGGTCTCCTCCGCGCGCGGCCGTTCGTCGAAGAGCAGCCCGGCATCGATCCGCCCGTGCGCGGCGGGGATGACGGGGGCGCGCGGAGCGAGCCGTTCCAGGGTCTCCAGGGTGTCCCGCAGCCCCGCTTCGTCCACCCGGTCCGCCTTGTTGAGCACCACCAGGTCGGCGATGCCCACATGCCGGTCGAGTTCCGGGTGCGCGGCGCGGGTCCGGCCGAACTCGGCGGCGTCGACGACCTCGACCAGCCCGCCGTAGACGATGCGCTCGTTGTCGCTGGCCAGGATCATCCGGATGAGCTCCTGCGGTTCGGCCAGTCCGCTCGCCTCGATGACGATGACGTCGATCCCGGCTCCGGGGCGGGCGAGCCGCTCCAGGAAGCCGTCGAGCTCGCTGGTGTCGACGGCGCAGCAGAGGCAGCCGTTGCCGAGCGAGACCATGGAGTCGACCTGGCCGGCCAGGGCCATCGCGTCGATCTCGATCCTGCCGAAGTCATTGACGACGGCGCCGACGCGAGTACCGTCACTGCTGCTCAGCAGATGGTTGAGCAGGGTGGTCTTGCCCGATCCCAGAAACCCCGCCAGCACGACGACCGGTATCTGTCTCCTGGCCACAGGGGCGCCTCCGTCATCGGTGTCCGTGGTGTGCCGCGGGAACGGCCGCGGGCCAGGATAGACGGCCTCAGCTCGTCAACGATTTGAAGAATTCTTCAATTGGCCACATTATGGAGTGAGCCTCCCGCCCGCTCCCCCGAAGACAGGTGCCGATCTTGCAGGTCCCGCTCTACCAGGCCAAAGCGGAGTTCTTCCGCATGCTCGGACACCCCGTGCGCATCCGGGTGCTGGAACTCCTCCAGGACGGCCCCATGCCCGTACGGGACCTGCTCGCCGCCATCGGCACCGAGCCGTCCAGCCTCTCCCAGCAGCTGGCCGTGCTCCGCCGGTCCGGCATCGTGACCTCGACGCGCGAGGGGTCCACCGTCGTCTACGCCCTGGCCGGCGGTGATGTGGCGGACCTGATGACCGCGGCCCGGCGGATCCTCACCGAGATGCTGGCCGGGCGCAACGAACTGCTGGCCGAACTGCGGGAGTCCAAGGACATACGCCGGTGAACCAACTCCTCGCACGGGCCCTCTCCGCGCTGCTCTCCCTCCTGCCCACCCGCTCCGACCTCGCCGCGATGCGCGGCCGCCCACGCCGGGACCTGCTCGCCGGCCTCACCGTGGCCGTCGTCGCGCTGCCCCTCGCGCTCGGCTTCGGCATCTCCTCCGGCCTGGGCGCCGAGGCCGGGCTGGCCACCGCCGTGGTCGCCGGCGCGCTGGCGGCCGTCTTCGGCGGCTCCAGCCTCCAGGTCTCCGGACCGACCGGGGCGATGACCGTCGTCCTGGTGCCGATCGTCCACACCCACGGTGCCTCCGGGGTGCTCATGGTGGGCCTGATGGCGGGCGTGCTGCTCCTGCTGCTGGCCGCCGCCCGGGCCGGGAAGTACATGGCCTTCGTGCCCGCGCCGGTGGTCGAGGGCTTCACCGTGGGCATCGCCTGTGTGATCGGGCTCCAGCAGATCCCCGCGATCCTCGGCGTACCGGTCCCGGACGAGGAGAAGGTCACCGTGGCGGCCTTCGAGGCCGTACGGGACTACCTCGGCGCACCGGACTGGCCCGCCGTCACCATCGCGCTCGCGGTCGCCGGGCTGATGCTCGCCGGCGCGCGGTGGCGCCCGGCCGTGCCGTTCTCGCTGCTGGCCGTGGTGGCGGCGACGATCGCCGCCGAGACGACCGGGCTGGACGTGGACCGCATCGGGGCACTGCCCGCCGGGCTGCCCGCGCCCTCCCTCGGCTTCGTCGATCTCTCCGCCCTGTCCTCGCTGATCGCGCCCGCCGTGGCGGTGGCCGCCCTGGCCGCCCTGGAATCCCTGCTGTCCGCTGCGGTCGCCGACGGCATGACCGTCGGGCAGAAGCACGACCCGGACCGTGAGCTCTTCGGCCAGGGCCTCGCCAACCTCGCCTCGCCGCTCTTCGGCGGCGTGCCCGCGACGGGTGCGATCGCCCGGACCGCCGTCAACGTCCGTACCGGGGCGACCTCCCGCCTGGCGGCCCTGGCCCACGCGGTGGTCCTCGCGGTGATCGTCTTCACCGCCGCACCGCTGGTCTCCCGTATCCCGCTCGCCGCGCTGGCGGGCGTCCTCCTCGCCACCGCCATCCGCATGATCGAGGTCGGTTCGGTCCGCGCGATGGCCCGCGCCACCCGCGCCGACGCCGTCGTGCTGGTGCTCACCGCATGCGCCACGCTGGCGCTCGACCTGGTGCAGGCGGTCGTCATCGGACTGATCGTCGCGGGCGCCCTGGCCCTGCGGGCGGTCGCCCGGAACGCCCGGGTGGACGAGGTGCCGCTGCACCACGACGACCCCTCCGGCGGCCACGACGCCGCCGAACAGGCCCTGCTGGCCGAGCACATCGTGGCCTACCGCCTGGACGGACCGCTCTTCTTCGCCGCCGCCCACCGCTTCCTGCTGGAGCTCTCCGAGGTCGCCGACGTCTCCGTGGTCATCCTGCGCATGTCGCGGGTGACCACCATCGACGCCAGCGGCTCGCTGGTGCTGAAGGACGCCATCGAGAAGCTGGAGCGCCGTGGGATCACGGTGCTGGTCTCCGGCATCCGCGACGGCCACCACCGACCGCTGGAGGCGCTCGGCGTCATCGGACGGCTCGACGCCACCGGACGGGTGTTCGCCACCACGCCCGAGGCCATCGCCGCCGCCCGGGAGCTGCTCCACGGCTCGGGAGTCCTGCCCGCGCCGAGGGCACCCCGGCCGGAGAGCCCGCCGGAATCCGCCGTGGAGGCGGCGGGAGCAGCGGAGGCCGCGGAGGGGCCCGTGGCCGGGGCCGCACGGGAGGACAGCCCGCCGACGGCGCTGCCCCTGTGACCCGCCGCTGCGTGAACGCGGCCTCGCCGCACGGGCGTTCGCGCGCCCGGGCACCGGAGCGCGGAACGGCGGACGGCGGCCCCGGGGTGACGGGCGGTGGCCCGCCCCGCCCCCTCGGCGCGGTCCGGCCATCCCCGCCGGCCCGGCACGGCTGGTAGCCCTGCCCGCCTCCCCCGCCGCGGGCAGGCCCGCGGACACCCCCCGGTACGGGGGCGTCCCTCCGCCGCGCGACGCACGGCACCGACACCGCGGCCCGGCCCGGGAACGGCGGACAACGGGCGCTCCTTGGCCGGAAAGAGACCGGGCAGCGACCGGCCGGACTGCCGTGACCTTATGCGTTCGAACGCCCGCGTTCGGTCAACGGGATCCGGTGCGGCCGCCCCTTCCGGCACCGCGACGCCCGCTCGCCCGGCGGCCTCACGTCACCGCAGGTTAGGCTCGCCTGTGTGAGCACGTGCGCGACGGCATCCCGGGAACTGTCCGAACCGCTGGCCGGGACGGCCGCCACAGCCCGTACCTGGCTGCTGGTCGAACAGCCGGGCCCGTGGGGCGCCAAAGCGCTCACATCCAGCCACCTCGACCCCGCCCTCGGCCGCGCCCTGGAAACCGCCGCCGCTGGCACCGGGGTCCGCGTGGCCCTCATCCGCAGGCCCGGCCGTCACGCCGACCGTCCCCCGGGCGGCGCCCGCCGGGTCTTCGCAGCCCACACCCTGCCCGGCCGCTCGTGGATCCGTACGGCCCTTCTCGCCGATCCGGCGGAACTCCTGGACCTGGACCTCCACGCCCTCGGCGCGGGCCGGCACGGCGGGCTCTGGGACCCGTACGAGGGCGATCCGCTCGTCCTCGTCTGCACCAACGGCAAACGCGACCGCTGCTGCGCCCTGCTCGGCCGCCCGCTGGCCGAGGAACTCGCCGCCACGGGGGAGGCCGTCTGGGAGGTCACGCACATCGGCGGCCACCGCTTCGCGCCGACCTTGTTCGTCCTCCCGTACGGCTACGCCTACGGCCGCGTCACCGCGCGGGCCGTCAAGGAGATCCTGCACGCCGTCCGTGACGGCCAGGTGGTGACGGCGAACGCCCGCGGCCGCTCCTCCTGGGAGCGGCCCGCGCAGGCCGCCGACCTGGCGGTCCGGGAGCGCACCGGGGAGGACCGCGCCCACGCGCTGCGGATCACCCGCACCGAGCCCCACCCGGCCGGCACGGCGGAGCCGGGCGGCTGGAGCGTGACCGTGGAGCACACCGACGGCCGCCGCTGGCGGGTGGAGGTGGAGCGCGGCGCCGCGCTGCCGCCCCGTCCCGAGAGCTGCGGCGCGGTACCGGGCAGCCCGGCCCGGATGGACGTGACCGCCCTGCGGGAGATCACCGGCGGAACGGCCTGAGGCGGGCGGGGCGCCCCGGCGGAGCGCCCCGCGGCGCTCAGGCGTCGATGCGCGAGCGGTCCAGCGTGGCCGCGGAGCTGGTGATGAACTCCTTGCGCGGCGCGACCTCGTTGCCCATCAGCAGATCGAAGATCCGCTCGGCCGCCTCCAGATCGCCGATGTTGATCCGGCGCAGGGTCCGGAACCGGGGGTCCATCGTCGTCTCCGACAGCTGGTCCGCGTCCATCTCGCCGAGGCCCTTGTAGCGCTGGATCGAGTCCTTGTACTGGATCCCCTTGCGCTGGAACTCCAGCAGGGTGGTGCGCAGCTCGTTGTCCGAGTACGTGTAGACGTAACGGTCCTGGCCCTTCTTGGGGTGGCTCAGCTCCACCCGGTGCAGCGGCGGCACCGCGGCGAACACCCGTCCGGCCTCCACCATCGGCCGCATGTAGCGCTGGAACAGCGTCAGCAGCAGGCAGCGGATGTGGGCGCCGTCCACATCCGCGTCCACCAGCAGCACGATCTTGCCGTAGCGCGCCTGGTCGATGTCGAAGGTCCGCCCGGACCCGGCTCCTATGACCTGGATGATCGCTCCGCACTCGGCGTTCTTGAGCATGTCCGAGATCGAGGACTTCTGGACGTTGAGGATCTTGCCGCGGATCGGCAGCAGCGCCTGGAACTCGGAGTCGCGGGCCAGCTTCGCGGTGCCCAGGGCCGAGTCGCCCTCGACGATGAACAGCTCGCTGCGGTCCACGTCGTCACTGCGGCAGTCCGCCAGCTTCGCCGGCAGCGAGGAGGACTCCAGGGCCGTCTTCCGCCGCTGCGCCTCCTTGTGCTGCCGGGCCGCGATGCGGGTGCGGGCGGCCGCGACGACCTTGTCCAGCACCGCACGGGCCTGCTGCTTGGTGTCGCGCTTGGCGGAGGTCAGGAAGGCCTTGAGCTCCTTGGCGACGACCGCGGCGACGACCCGGGAGGCGGCGGAGGTGCCCAGCACCTCCTTGGTCTGGCCCTCGAACTGGGGCTCGGCCAGCCGGACTGTGACGACCGCTGTGAGCCCCTCCATGGCGTCGTCCTTGTTGACGTCGTCCTCGGCGACCCGGAGCAGCTTGGCGGAGCGCAGCGCCTCGTTGACCGTGCGGGTGAGGGACCTCTCGAAACCGGAGACGTGGGTGCCGCCCTTGGGCGTCGCGATGATGTTCACGAACGACCGGACGGTGGTGTCGTAGCCGGTGCCCCAGCGCAGCGCGATGTCGACGCCGAGTTCCCGGGTGACCTCGGTGGGCGTCATGTGGCCGCGGTCGTCGAGGACGGGCACGGTCTCCTTGAAGGAACCCTGGCCCGTCAGCCGCAGCACGTCACAGATGGCCCGGTCCTGGGCGAGGTACTCGCAGAACTCGCTGATCCCGCCGTCGTAGCGGAAGACCTCCTCGGAGGGCCGCTGCGCCTCGCCGTCGGGGCCGGCGAGGCGGCGCTCGTCCCGGACGACGAGGGTGA
This sequence comes from Streptomyces albus subsp. albus, assembly GCF_000719865.1. Taxonomy (GTDB): domain Bacteria; phylum Actinomycetota; class Actinomycetes; order Streptomycetales; family Streptomycetaceae; genus Streptomyces; species Streptomyces albus_E. Next base: position 76,241 of record NZ_JOID01000004.1, on the reverse strand, counting down.
GGCCGGGCACCAGGAAGGCGGTCTGGCGGGCCCGTGCGTGCAGGTTCTCCAGGGAGAGCCGGGCGTCCTTGAGGAAGATCTGCCGGTCGGCCCAGAAGCGGACCCGGGTGCCGGTGCGGGTCTTGGGCACCCGCTTCTTCTTGATCAGTCCGCCGGCCGGGTCGAAGGGCGCGTCCGTGCCGGACTCGGTGAAGATGCCCGGCACGCCGCGCCGGAAGCTGATGGCGTGGGTGTGGCCGTTCCGGTCGACCTCGACGTCGAGCCGGCTGGACAGCGCGTTGACGACGGAGGCGCCGACGCCGTGCAGACCGCCGGAGGCCGCGTACGAGCCACCGCCGAACTTGCCGCCGGCGTGCAGCTTGGTCATCACGACCTCGACGCCCGACAGCCCCGTCTTGGGCTCGACGTCGACCGGGATGCCGCGGCCGTTGTCCCGGACCTCCACGGAGCCGTCGTCGTGCAGCAGCACCTCGATGTGGTCGCAGTGCCCGCCCAGGGCCTCGTCGACCGAGTTGTCGATGATCTCCCAGAGGCAGTGCATCAGGCCGCGGCTGTCGGTCGAGCCGATGTACATGCCCGGCCGCTTGCGGACCGCTTCCAGCCCTTCGAGGACGAGCAGGTGCCGCGCGGTGTAGTTGGAACCGCCGTCCCGGTCTGCTCCGGTCAGCAGCGCTGTGGACGGTACGGACGTCTCGGCGGTCACGCGGTTCGCTCCTCGCTTAATTTTCGTTGCTGGCCCAACTCCGGGCTCAGGGCGGCTTGGGTCACCGAGGAGAGGGTACCGAGGCCTGGTAGAGCCTTTGTGACGCCACCCGTCGGGAGGGGCCATGCTAGTCGAGGATCGTTCATCTGTTCGATCCCTCGGTAGGGTGACATGGACATCACGTTCCCTTCGAGGCATGAACCATTTAGGCTCCGGGCACGTCCTCATGAACAACGGCAATCCCGCCGGAGGACGGACCCCGACAAGCAGCGCGATGAATACGTAAGCCAACGCGATACGGCTCATTCGCCGCCACCCGGCAGCATCCGGTCGACTCGGAAGGAAGGTTTTCGAGAAAAAGGCACGAGCGGGAACGTTTTCGGCCTGGTTGGATGTTGACCCTGGTACGACAGCTCGTCGAGCTAGAGAAGAGGCGACGTGACTACTGTTCTGACCCCCGCGAGCCCGCTGACGGCCGCCGACCGCTGCGACCGCTGCGGCGCCCAGGCATACCTGCGCGTCGTCCTGATGAGCGGCGGTGAACTGCTCTTCTGCGCTCACCACGGGCGCAAGTTCGAGCCGGAACTCAAGAAGATCGCCGCAGAGATACAGGACGAGACGGAGCGGCTCACCGCCTCTCCCTCATCGGCGTCCGACGACTGACGACGCCGAGCACCGCAGCGACGACGAGCGACAGCCGGCCCTCCGGCCGGACAGCGGGCGTGCGGCCCTGCACCACAGGACCGCACGCCCGCTCTCGTCGCGGTCGGGCCTGCCGTCACTCCCCCGGCTCCGGCAGGGCGACCACGTGCTCCATCGCGGACATCCTGGTGTAGACACCGGGGCTGTCCGCCCCGCCGCAGCCACTGCCCCACGAGACCAGCCCCACCAGGCGGCCCCGGGCCACCAGCGGCCCCCCGCTGTCCCCCTGGCAGGCGTCCCCGCCACCGCCGGAATGCCCGGCGCACACCATGAACGAGGCCCGGTACGTGCCGTCGGCACTGCCCGGATAGGCCCGCTCACAGATCTCGTCCCCCAGGATCCGCACGCGGGCCGCGTGCAGCACCGACGCGTACCCTCCCCGTCCCGTGGTGTCGCCCCAGCCGTAGACCTCGGCCGGAGTGCCCGGGCGGTACGCGGCGTCCCCGCTCCTCGCCAGCGGCAGCCCCTCCCCGGCCAGCCCCCCTTCCACCGTGAGAACGGCCACGTCCCCCGCGTTCGAGGCGCTGTCGTAGTCCGGATTCACCCGGACCTCCCGTACCGGCAGCTCCTCGCCCCCGGTGGCGCGCAGGTCGTCCCGCCCCGCGATGACCGTGAGATCACCGACCGCTGAGACGTCCACACCCAGGACCGAGCGGCTCACACAGTGCGCCGCCGTCAGGACCGTCCGCGGTGCCACCACGACCCCGCCGCAGAACTGGCCGGACCGGGAGTCACCGAAGCGGTCGCGGCTCGCCAGGGCGACCGCCCAGGGCATCTCCTCCGTACTGGCCTGCCGGCCGCCCACCACCACACTGTCCGCGGCCGCGGACGGCGCCGTCACCAGGGACACCGCCGCGGCCGCCGGTATCAGCGCCAGGGCCCCGGCCAGGGTGCGCGAGATGGGACGCATGCTGTCTCCTCACTCCGCGACGACACGTGCCGCCCCAGCGTCAAACAGCACGGCGCCCTCCGCCACCCGGACGGAGGGCGCCCAAAAGGCCGCCGGCCCGGAATCCCCAAGGGATTCCGGGCCGGCGGGACGATGATCCCGCTTGCTCCGACCGAGTGATCAGTCGAGGTAGTCGCGGAGCACCTGGGAGCGCGACGGGTGCCGCAGCTTGGACATCGTCTTCGACTCGATCTGCCGGATGCGCTCACGCGTCACGCCGTAGACCTTGCCGATCTCGTCCAGCGTCTTCGGCTGGCCGTCGGTGAGCCCGAAGCGCATCGACACCACGCCGGCCTCGCGCTCGCTGAGCGTGTCGAGCACCGAGTGCAGCTGCTCCTGCAGCAGCGTGAAGCTGACCGCGTCGGCCGGGACGACGGCCTCGGAGTCCTCGATGAGGTCACCGAACTCGCTGTCGCCGTCCTCGCCCAGCGGAGTGTGCAGGGAGATCGGCTCACGGCCGTACTTCTGGACCTCGATGACCTTCTCGGGGGTCATGTCGAGCTCCTTGGCCAGCTCCTCCGGGGTGGGCTCGCGGCCCAGGTCCTGGAGCATCTGCCGCTGCACCCGCGCGAGCTTGTTGATGACCTCGACCATGTGCACCGGGATGCGGATGGTGCGGGCCTGGTCGGCCATCGCGCGGGTGATCGCCTGCCGGATCCACCAGGTGGCATAGGTGGAGAACTTGTAGCCCTTGGTGTAGTCGAACTTCTCGACGGCGCGGATCAGACCCAGGTTGCCCTCCTGGATCAGGTCAAGGAAGAGCATGCCGCGGCCGGTGTAGCGCTTGGCCAGCGAGACCACCAGCCGGAGGTTGGCCTCCAGCAGGTGGTTCTTGGCCCGCCGGCCGTCCTCGGCGATGATCTCCAGCTCGCGCTTGAGCTTCGGTGCGAGCTTGTCGGAGTTCGCCAGCTTGTCCTCGGCGAACAGGCCCGCCTCGATGCGCTTGGCGAGCTCGACCTCCTGCTCGGCGTTGAGCAGCGGCACCTTGCCGATCTGCTTGAGGTAGTCCTTCACCGGGTCGGCGGTGGCCCCGGCGGCCGCCACCTGCTGCGCGGGCGCGTCGTCCTCGTCGTCGTCGGAGAGGACGAAGCCCTGGTTCTCCGGCTGCTCGCCCTCGGCGGCCTCGCCCGGCTTCCCGGACGCAGGACCGGCCTCCTCCGCCACGCCGTCCGCGCCCTCGAGCAGCTCGTCGGCGTCCTTCTTGGAGGCGGTCTTCTTCGCGGTGGTCTTCTTGGCCGCGGTCTTCTTCGCGGTGGTCTTCTTGGCGGCGGCCTTCTTCGGGGCCGCCTTCCTGGCGGGCGCCGCCGGGGCCTCGGCGGCCGTGCCGTCCACGTCCTCGTCCGCGCCCGGGGCAGCCGCGGCGGGGGCTGCGGCCTTCCTGGTCGTGGCTGTCTTGGCCGCGACGGTCTTGGTGGCAGTGCGCTTCGCCGGGCTCTTCGCTGCGACGCTCTTGCGGGTGCGCTTGGGCGCCTCTGCGGCACTGACCATCAGCGTCACACCCTCCTCGTCGAGGACCTGGTTGAGGCTGCGCAGAACGTTCTTCCACTGGGTTGGCGGAATCTGGTCAGCCTCGAAGGCCCGACGCACGTCGTCGCCGGCGATCTGCCCATCAGCCTTTCCCCGCTCGATGAGCGCCATGACAGACTCGGATTCGGCGATCTCCGGCGGGAGCGTACGGGATGTGCTGGCCGACACGAACAACCTCTCGGAACGATGGGAACGGCTTCCGGCCCCGTCTGCGACGGGAACCGACGACCGCCGGCGGGGTGGACCGGCGGCGCGAGCGGACCGCGGAGCAATTCAGCGTCGCGAACGACATCCGTATTCCTCCACCGGCCATCACCTCTTAGGTCATCGCGCATCCACAAAGAGCGTTACGCCCGATCCGCGTGGCCCGGGTCACACTCGACGAGGATTCCAAACCTCCGAAAGCGGGGCAGACCGCCTGAATCCGAAAACCCGAGCCCCGCCGCCGGAATCCGGCGGCGGGGCTCCGCGGCACCACTGCTCCGTCCGGTCAGTGCTCGCGCGGAGCGGGCACCACATGCTCGACATCGGGATGGATGGTGAGCAGCTGGCGCATGGCGGCCTCGGCCCCGGCCGCGTCACCCGCGCCGACGGCCTCCACGATGCGGACGTGATGGCCGACGGAACTCTCGGTGGGGCGGTCGCAGCCGGTCGCGGGCCCGCCGGAGACATGGAGCGCGGAGGACACGATGCCCGCCAGGTGCTCCAGCATGCGATTCCCGCCGAGCTGGAGGAGCAGGGAGTGGAACTCGGCGTCGGCACGGCCGAAGGTCAGGGCATCGCCCTGGGCGAGGGCACGGCCCATGATGTCGGTCATGTCGGTGAGCCGCTGCTGCGCCTCCTCCCGGTCGTGCCCGGCCGCCAGCCGCGCCGCGAGCGGTTCGATGGTCCAGCGCAGCTCGAACAACTCCCGGCGCTGGTCATCGCGCTGCGGCCCGAAGGCGCGCCACTCGATGATGTCCGGGTCCAGGAGGTTCCAGTCACTCACGGGGCGGACGCGCGTGCCGACGTTCGGCCGGGCGCTCACCAGACCCTTGGCCTCGAGGACGCGCAGCGACTCCCGCACCACCGTGCGGGAGACCTCGAAGCGCTGCCCGATCTCCTCGGGGACGAGCGGGCGGTCCGCGCCGAGGTCACCGGAGACGATCATCTGCCCGAGCTGCTGGACGAGCTGGCCGTGGAGTCCGCGGCCCCGGTTCCCGGCTGTGCGGCGGCCGACCCGGCCCGCCTCGGAGTCGCCTCCCTCCCAGGAGCGGCCGACGGCACGTTCCCCCACCGGGCCCTCCGCGTAGGGGTAACGGTCAAGCTCGCCCGGACCGGAGAGGCCGGAGTCGACGGGGCGAGCCGCGGTCATCGTGGTGTGCGCAAGGGTACTCACGCATCCTTTGTCGGCGAGCCCTCGGACACCCTTGAGGTCTTTGGTGAAAAGCACACGAAAGGGTGATCGCCCATTACCTCACAATTGACGCCTTTTCGGAAGCAGCCGGATGACGCGCCGCATGTCGCCCGCTGCCCCCGGCCGAACAGCCCGGAGCGGTACGGCAGCTCCTCGGATCCCGGCCGCAACACGCGCGCGACCAGCGGCGGACGCCACGTCGGCGAACACAACCAGCGAAGTGTGCGCCCCCGTTGGGATGGCACGAACATCCCCCTCGGAACCGCCTCAGACCTCCGGGCGCAGCATCGGCGGGTTGAGGAGCGTGGCGCCGCCCGCCCGGAACAGCTGTGCGGGCCGCCCGCCCTGACGCGTGGTCGTGCCGCCGGTGGGAACCAGGAAGCCGGGGGTGCCCGTGACCTTCCGGTGGAAGTTGCGGGGGTCGAGCGCCACACCCCAGACGGCCTCGTAGACCCGGCGCAGCTCCCCCACGGTGAACTCCGGCGGGCAGAAAGCGGTGGCCAGGGACGAATATTCGATCTTGGATCGGGCCCGTTCCACTCCGTCGGACAGAATCCGGTCGTGGTCGAAGGCGAGCGGAGCGGGCTGCTCTCCCTCCCGCCCGAAGCCGTCCTTCCCCAGCAATGAGTCCACCGGCGCCCAGCGCGCGCTGTGGGCGTCCCCTCCCGCCCGCGGCGCGGGGAGATCGGGGGCCAGCACGAGGTGAGCGACGCTGACGACGCGCATCCGGGGATCACGGCGCGGGTCCCCGTAGGTCGCCAACTGTTCGAGGTGAGCACCGCCGTCGACGGGGCCGGGGCCGGCCGGGTCGAGTGCCAACAGCCCTGTCTCCTCGGCGAGTTCTCTGGCGGCGGCGGCCGCCAGGTCCTCGTCCGCCCGCACGAAACCGCCGGGCAGGGCCCACCGGCCCTGGAAAGGAGGCTCACCGCGCCGGACGGCCAGGGCGCAGAGCGCATCGCGCTTGACGGTGAGCACGACCAGATCCACGGTGACGGCGAAGGGCGGGAAAGCCGACGGGTCGTAGGGCGACATGCCGCGATCATAGGCGTCTCCCTGACGATAAACAGGAGTTCGCCGGCTCTCCGTCGCCACGGCCGCCACGCGGCGAGGTGGACCGGCCGCCGGACACGGTCACCGCAGAGGCGAGGGCGGGCCCCGGAGCCGTGCCGGGCACCGCGGAAAGAGCCCCGGGGCAGAGAGGCGGACCGCGCCCCTCCCCCACCGTCCTGCCCGGGCACGGGTCGTCGCGGCCGGGCTCCCCGCACGCTCCCGGACGTCACGACCGCCCCGTCCCGCCGGTTCGCCCGGCCCGCCGCTCGCCGCCCCGGCGCCGGACGGTGCCGGACGGCCCGGTGCCCGCACGCGGCCGCCCCGCTGGCCTGCTCCCCCGCCCGGGCCCGGTGACGGAGGCGCCGGCCCGCACCTCCAGGGCCGCGGCGGCGAGGCGCGCGGCGCGCTCCCGGCGCAGGCAGCCTCGCAGCACTTCCGGATCGACCCCCTCGTTCGCCCCCTGGTGCAGAAGCCGGGCGAAGACGTACTCCGGGTCGGCGCGCAGCGCGAGCCCCAGCGCCACACGGGCCTCCGGTTCGTCACCGGTGGACCAGGCGACCCAGCCCGCGAGGGTGAGCGGGGCCGCGGCGTGCTCCGCGTAGGCTCCGACACAGCGGCGGGCCAGGGCCCGCCAGAGGCGCAGCGCGGGCCCCGCCTCGGGCCCCTCCATCCATTCCGCGGCCCGGTCCCGGGTCGTCCGGTCCTGCAGGCCGAGAATCACGGCCGCCGCCTCGTCGTGAGCCAGCATCGCGTCGTCGCGGGCATCGGCCGCGACGCGGTCCGGGGGCGGCGGCGGGCCGTCGGCGAGGCGGTCGATGAGCAGGCCGGCGAGGGCGATGGTCTCCTTCCGGACGGCCTCCCGGCCGGCCTCCTCGAGAACGCGCGGCACCAACTCCGCCGCGGCCGCGTCGAGCGCGCTCTCCTGTCCCGCGGCGGCCGGGCTCGTCAGCGGGGCGAACCCGGCTTCCAGCTCCCGCAGTGAGCCGCGCGCCCGGATACCCGCGTAGGCGGCGGCCGCGGCCATCACCGAGGTGCCGGGGAGGGCGAGCGGGGTGCCGTCCTCCGGGCAGCAGCGCGGGTCGGGGCAGCAGTAGGACCAGAACCGGCCCCCGGAGACACACAGCGCCTCCAGCACCGGGACGTCGAGCCCTCCGCAGGCCAGCCGCAGCGCCTGGGAGAGCGGCCGCAGCCGCTCCACGACCTCGCGGGCGCTCTCCCCCTCGCCCGGGTCCTGGCAGAGGAACACGATGATCCCGTCGGGCCGGCCGTCCCGCTCGGCGCTGCCCGAGACCAGGCACCGGGCCAACTGGCCCGACACGGCCCCCCATTCGGCGGGATCGCCCGGGATCCCGAGGCGCAGTCGGGCGCCGAAACGGCCGCGATCGCCGTGCACGGCCACCATCACGACACTGTCGTCCGGATGGAAACCGCCCACGAGATACGGAAGGGCGTCCGCCAGCTCGGCGGGGCCGCGGAGGATGACCTGCTCGCCCGCGGACGGCGGACGCGGTTCGCTGTGCTTCGTCATGCTGCGAGCCTGGCGCCTCACCGCCCCGATTCGCCAGCCCTGTGGATAAATAAAGGGTCTTGTCCTATTTCTTCACCGTCCTGTGGAGGACCGGCCCGAACCGGCGTTGTGACAGCGGAAGAAGGCCCGTACTTCCTCCCCCCGCCCGGCGGGGTGGTTCAGGCCGCGGCGGCGAGGACCAGCGGAAGAACTTCTTCACTGCCCGCCCGGCGGAGCAGGCGCGCGGCGACCGCCAGGGTCCACCCGGAGTCCGTGTAGTCGTCCACGAGCAGGACGGGACCCGGCGCGCCCGCCAGGGAGCCCGCCAGTTCCCCGGAGACGGTGAAGGCGCCGGACAGCGCCCTGACGCGCTGGGCGGAGTTGCTGCGGCGCGCCACGTGCGCGCCGTCCGGACCGGTGTACGTGAGGGCGCCCAGGAAGGGGAGGCGGCCGATCTCCGCGATGCCCCGGGCGAGGGAGCCGACCAACTGCGGGCGGGAGAGGGACGGTACGGCGACCACCCCCACCGGCCGGGCCGAGGCGTCCGGGACCCCTGGTGCCCAGCCACCGGGAGAGCGCGCCCAGTCGGCGAGGACGGCCACCGCGGCCCGCAGGACGTCCTCGGGGACCGGCCCGTCGGGCGCGTTCTCCGCCAGCAGCGGGCGCAGCCGGTTGCCCCAGCCGATGTCCGAGAGCCGCCCCAGGGCGCGCCCGGTGGAGCACTGGTCCTTGGCCGGGATGCGCCCCTTGAGGTCGATGCCCAGGGCGGGCAGCCCCGTCGGCCACATCCGGCGCGGCTCGATCTCCACCCCCGGGCGCTCCAGTTCCCTCGCCGCCCCCGTCAGCGTCTCGGCCGAAACGGCGGAGTCGGCCCAGGCCCCGGCGCAGTTGTCGCACCGGCCGCACGGAGCCGCCCCCTCGTCGTCGAGTTGCCGGCGCAGGAACTCCATCCGGCACTGCGAGGTGTTCACGTAGTCCCGCATGGCCTGCTGTTCGGCCGCCCGCTGCCGGGCGACCCAGGCGTACCGCTCGGCGTCGTAGACCCACGGCTCGCCGGTGGAGATCCAGCCGCCCTTGACTCGCTTGACCGCCCCGTCCACGTCGAGCACCTTCAGCATGGTCTCCAGGCGGGTGCGTCGGAGGTCGACCAGGGCCTCCAGGGCCGGCACGGACAGCGGCCTCCCCGCCTCGGCCAGGGCGGAGAGGGTCTGGCGGACCTGCGCCTCGGGCGGGAAGGCCGTGTCGGCGAAGTAGCGCCAGATGGCCTCGTCCTCCTTGCCGGGCAGCAGCAGCACATCGGCGTGGTCCACGCCGCGGCCCGCCCGCCCCACCTGCTGGTAGTAGGCGATCGGCGAGGAGGGCGAGCCGAGATGGACCACGAAGCCCAGGTCCGGCTTGTCGAAGCCCATGCCCAGCGCCGAGGTCGCCACCAGCGCCTTGACGCGGTTCTCCTGCAGGTCGGCCTCGGCCTGCAGCCGGTCGGCGTTCTCCGTGCGCCCCGTGTAGGAGGCCACCCGGAAGCCGCGCTGCCGCAGGAAGGCGGTGGCCTCCTCGGCCGCGGCGACGGTCAGGGCGTAGACGATCCCGGAGCCCCGCAGCTCGTCCAGGTGCTCGGCAAGCCAGGCCAGGCGGTGCGCGGCGTCCGGCAGCCGGACCACCCCCAGCCGCAGGCTCTCCCGCTCCAGCGGACCGCGCAGCACCAGGGCCTCGCCGGCACCGGTGCCCAACTGCTCGGCCACGTCCGCGGTCACCCGCGCGTTGGCGGTGGCGGTGGTGGCCAGTACCGGTACGCCGGGGGCGAGTTCCGTGAGCATCGCCCGCAGCCGGCGGTAGTCGGGGCGGAAGTCGTGCCCCCAGTCGGAGATGCAGTGCGCCTCGTCGACCACCAGCAGACCCGTCGTGGCCGCCAGCTTGGGCAGCACCCGGTCGCGGAAATCCACCGAGTTGAGACGCTCCGGGCTGACGAGGAGAACGTCCGTCTCACCCCGCTCGACCTCCTCGTGGATGGTGTCCCACTCCTCCGGGTTGGCCGAGTTGATGGTGCGCGCCCGGATGCCGGCCCGTGCGGCCGCGTCGACCTGGTTGCGCATCAGCGCCAGCAGCGGGGAGACGATCACCGTGGGGCCGGAGCCGCGCCGGCGCAGCAGCGCGGTGGCGACGAAGTACACGGCCGATTTGCCCCAGCCGGTGCGCTGCACCACCAGGGCGCGCCGGCGTTCCTCCACCAGAGCCGCCACCGCCTGCCACTGGTCCTCCCGCAGCCGCGCCGAGCCCTCCGGGTCGCCGACGAGCTCGGCGAGGATGGCGTCGGCTTCGGTGCGGAGCTCCAGATCGTCCATGCCCCCATGCAACCACCTCGTGGAGGACCACGCCGACACCGGACGGACCCGGCCCCGCCCCACGGGCCCGGTTCCGGGCGGGCCCGTTGTCCCGGCCGTTCTCGCGGGCCGTTCTCGCGGGCCGCTCTCCCCGGCTGCTCATTGCCGGGGAGCCCTCCCGCCAGGGAGAATCGGATAACCACAGCTTCGTTCGCACACGGGCCGGAGGCCGGTCCGGTGTGCCCCCGCGCCCCGCCTCCGCCCGATGGCGGCTGCGCGCACCCCGAAGGGAGGACCGTGACCTCCGGTTCCATGATCTCTCCGGCGGCGGTCCCGCCCTCGGCCACCGTGCCCGCCGCCCGGCTCGGGCGGGCCCTGGAACCCGCGGAGTGGGCGGCCGCGGGCATCCCGCTGCTGCGGGACCCCCGGGAGATCGTCACCGGGCTGCACACCCGCCACCGGCCCGCGCCGGGGATCGTCGTCGCCGCCGTCCTCGACGCGGAACAACGCGTCATCGCCAGCGCGTCGTTCCCCGGTGGCCAAACCGTCGCCGACGGCTGGGTGCTCCGCAACGCCCTGCTCGACCGGCTGCGCCGGATCGTCCCGCACGACCTGCGGCGCCGGAGTCCCGTCCGGACGGCCGTGCTCCTCCACTGCCGGGACGGGGGCGAGGAGTGGACGCCCCTCGACGGAGCCTGGATGTGGGGACTGCGCGACGCCTGCACCTTGCACGGGCTGCGCTGTGGCGCCTACATCGTGCTGACTCCCGGCGGCTGGCGGGTGCTCGGCGAGGGCCGGGGCGGCCGCCATCCGCACGCCGGGGCGGCACCCGGCGGCGCCGCACGCCCGGCGGGACGGACCCGCGGCGCGGTCACGCCCCGGCGGACGGCCGGCGGGGCACCGGAAGCCCGGCGCCGTACGGCCGCCCGCTGACGGACGGAGCGCACCGCGCGGTCAGGCTCCGGTGCCGATGAGGGAGTTGATCCGCTCGGGGTCACCGCACACGATGAGCAGCGAACCGGCCTTCGCCATGGCGGCCGGCAGGGCTTGGACGGCATCGTCGTCCGCACCGCCGTTGACCGCGACGACCACGACGGGGCGTGCCGTCGTGCGCCCGGCCGCCGAGGCGGCCGCGTAGAAGACGTCCTCGCGCGCATCGTGCTGCGCCCAGTAGGCCTTCTCTCCGAAGGACAGTTCGTGCGCGGCCCACGGGTGCTCCTCACCCGTGGTCAGGACGAGGACGTCACCGGGGGCGCGGCCGGAGTCCAGGAGCAGGTCGACGGCCTCCTCCGCGGCGTCCAGCGCGCCGTCCGCGGGGGCGGGGATCAGCTGGATCTGCGGTCCGGCCGCGGTGGGGGCCGCGGGCGCGGTCCGGTCGCGGGGACCGCGCTGCGCCGGCACGGCTGCGCCGCGGGCGGTGCCGGGCCGGGACGGCCGCGGCGGCGTGGGACGGGGACCGGGGACAGGGCGGGGGGTCTGCGCGGTACGGCCGGCGGCCGGAGTTGCGCGGGGACCCGGGACACTCGCGTGAATCTGAGGCTCCTCGGGGATGAGAGGCATGAGCTGATGTCTATCAAACACCGGTGCGATCCGCACCGGTGGGGCGGGGAGGGAACGGGAACCGTTCAGAAATCGAAGCCGAGCTGCCCCCCGCACTCCGCGGTCTCCTCCGGCCCGTGGGTCCGCGCCTTTTTGAGGTGCCTCCACCGGGGCAGCGCGTCCATATAGGCCCAGGACACCCGGTGGTGGGCGGTCGGCCCCCGCTCGGCCAGCGCGGCCCGGTGCGCCGGCGAGGGGTAGCCGGCGTTGGTGGCGAACGCGAACTCCTCGTATTCCCGGCCGAGATCGGCCATCAGCGCGTCCCGCCGCACCTTGGCGAGCACGGAGGCGGCCGCCACGGCCACACAGGACTGGTCGCCCTTGATGACCGTGCGGACCCGCCACGGCGCTCCGAGGTAGTCGTGCTTGCCGTCGAGGATGACGGCGTCGGGGCGGACCGGAAGCGCCTCCAGGGCCCGTACCGCCGCCAGGCGCAGGGCCGCGGTCATGCCGAGCTCGTCGATCTCCTGGGGCGTGGCGTGCCCCAGAGCGTGCGCCGTGACCCATCCCTCCAGCCGGGCGGCCAGCTCCGTACGGCGCTTGGGGGTGAGCAGCTTCGAGTCGGTCAGGCCCTCCGGCGGCCGGCGCAGTCCCGTGACGGCGGCACACACCGTGACCGGCCCTGCCCAGGCACCGCGGCCGACCTCGTCGACGCCGGCGACGACGCGCGCGCCGGTGGTGGCGCGGATCGAGCGCTCGACGCTGTGGGTCGGTGGTTCGTACGGCATGGCGCCAGACAGGTTACGCGGCCGGGTCGGACGGCCGGCGGGCGGGCACCCGTACGGGCCGCACCGGTCAGCCCGCGCAGGCGGGCGCCCACTCCGGCAGCGGCTCCGTGCGCTCCAGCCAGGCCGCGGGCGGTGCCCCGTCCTCGGCGGCGGCGACCACTCCGCCCACGATCGCGCAGGTGGTGTCCACGTCCCCGCCGGCCTGGGCCGTGGTCCAGAACGCCGCCCGGAAGTCGCCGAGATGGCGGGCCGCGGCCCAGAGGGCGAAGGGCACGGTGTCATGCGCGCTGTTGCGGCGCCCGCAGCCGAGCACCGCGGCGACCGTGCCCGGATCGGCGTAGTCGAGCAGGTCACGGGCCCGCCGCAGACCGGCCCGGACGGCGCTGCGCGGCACGAGCTCGGTCACGGCGCCGAGAAGGCCCTCCGGGCCGCCGCCGCTGCCGGGAGCCGCCACCAGGGCCGCCGCGGCCGCCACGGCCATGGTTCCGGCGACGGCCTCCCGGTGCTGATGGGTGACGTAGGCGGAGAGCTCGGCCTCACGCACCGCCCGCTCCGGTTCGCCCGCGTACCAGGCGCCCAGGGGGGCGATCCGCATCGCGGCGCCGTTGCCCCAGGACCCCGTGCCGTTGAAGAGGGCGGAGGCGAGTTCGCGCCAGTCGCCGCCCTCGCCCATCGCCCGCAGGATCCGGTTGACGGTGGAGCCGTAGGCACGGTCCGGGTCGTGGTGGCGTGCGAAGGAGCGCGCCAGTGCGTCCTGGTCGATGGAGCCGTATTCGGACAGCACGCCGACCACCGAGCAGGCCATCTCGGTGTCGTCGGTCCACCGCGCCACTCCCGCGGGCAGCTCGCGCCGCCGCAGTGCGGCATGGTGCGCGGGGTCGGTGAACCGGGCACCGAGCGCGTCGCCCACCGTCAGACCACGGAGGCCGGCGAGGGCACGGGCGCAGCGGCGCGCGAGGTCGGGATCAGCGGTCATCGTCCAGGCACTCTAACCTCTGGCACCGTACGCGTCGGGACACCCCGGCGCCCCGGAGGGCCGGTCGAGTGTGCTCCCGTCAGCCGGCGCGTGCGGAACAGCCGCGCGGCCGGCCCGTGGGCGACGTCCGGCGCAACGGCGGGGGACCCGTCGCCTCGGCGCCGCGGCCGGTCAGACGGTCCAGGAGGGCTCGAGGTCGACCACGTCACCGGTGATCGCCGCCACGTCGGCCTCCAGCTGGGCCCGCAGGGCGAGCCGCTCCACGCGTTCCTCCCGGTACTTCCCGTGCTCCGCCGCCGACGCCCACAGGGAGAGCACCAGGAACTCGTTCCCGGGCGCCTCGCCGAAGACGCCGCGCAGCATGCCCGGGGATCCGGCCATCGCCGGGTTCCAGACCTTCTCCTGCATCAGCGTGAAGTGCTCCACCCGGGGTTCGTGGACCCGGCAGTGCGCGACCCGCGCCACGTCCGCGTCGGCGAAGGTCGGCCGGAAACCCACCTTGACGTCGAACCGGTGCTCGAAGAGCCTGACCCGGGCGTCGGTGTAGGTGCCGGCCTGCGCCGCGGCGAGCCGGTGGTGCGAGCGGGCCATGAAGGAATCGTAGAAGGCGCGGCTCTCCCAGAACCCGAAGAGATGGGCCACACCGGGACGGATACGGCTCCAGCCGCCGCCCTGCCCCCGGAAGCCGGGCTCGCCGAGCAGCCCCGCCCACTTCCGCTGCCCGCGCTCGAAACCGCGGCGGTCCACCACGGTGCAGCGAATCCACTTGACCAGCACCGCGCCATCGTACGGCCCCGCGCGCCCGCCGGACCCCGGTGATCACGGAGTGCGCCCCCGCGTGACGCGTGCGCCCTCCGCACCCGGGACGCGGCGGAGGGGACCGGCCGGCGACCGGTCCCCTCCGCCTCTGCTCCGTCATGTCCGCGCCGGCTCCCGCCGGGCCGCGGCCCCGCGGGCCGCCCGGCAGGCGGCGCCCGTCAGCTGCAGCCGCTGGTCGAGCCGCAGCCCTCGCAGAGGTAGCAGCTGCCGGCCCTGCGCATCTTCGTACCGCAGGAGAAGCAGAGCGGGGCGTCGGCATTCAGGCCGAGCTGCATCTCCACCAGCTCGGTGGAGCTGTGCGCCTCCTTGGGCGCCGGCGCCTCGGCGGCCTTCGACGGCTGCGCCGCCGGGGCCGGGGAGCTCTCGGCCCGGCGGGGGGCGGACTGCGCGAGGCTCTCGACGTCCATTTCCTCGTCGGAGGGCTCGTACGAGCCCGTCTCGAGGTGGCGCTGGCGCTCCTCGGCCGAGTGGATGCCCAGCGCCGAACGGGTCTCGAACGGCAGGAAGTCGAGCGCCAGCCTGCGGAAGATGTAGTCGACGATCGACTGCGCCATCCGCACGTCCGGGTCGTCCGTCATGCCCGCCGGCTCGAACCGCATGTTGGTGAACTTGGAGACGTAGGTCTCCAGCGGCACGCCGTACTGCAGGCCGACCGAGACGGCGATCGAGAAGGCGTCCATCATGCCCGCGAGGGTCGAGCCCTGCTTGGACATCTTCAGGAAGACCTCGCCCAGGCCGTCGTCCGGGTAGGAGTTGGCCGTCATGTAGCCCTCGGCGCCGCCGACCGTGAAGGAGGTGGTGATGCCGGGACGGCCCTTGGGCAGCCGCTTGCGGACCGGACGGTACTCGACGACCTTGGCGGCCGCCGGCTCCTCCTCGGCAGCGCCCTTGCCCTTCTCCTCCCACTTCTTCGTGGAGAGCGGCTGGCCCACCTTGCAGTTGTCGCGGTAGATGGCGAGCGCCTTGAGGCCGAGCTTCCAGCCCTCGTAGTAGATCTCCTCGATCTCCTCGACCGAGGCCGACTCCGGCATGTTGACGGTCTTGGAGATGGCGCCGGAGAGGAACGGCTGGGCGGCCGCCATCATCCGGACGTGGCCCATCGGCGAGATGGAGCGCTCGCCCATGGCGCAGTCGAAGACCTCGTAGTGCTCGGGCCGCAGGCCGGGAGCGTCGATCACATTGCCGTGCTCGGCGATGTGGGCGACGATCGCCTCGATCTGCTCCTGCTGATAGCCGAGGCGCTTGAGCGCCTTGGGGACCGTGTTGTTCACGATCTGCATGGAGCCGCCGCCGACGAGCTTCTTGTACTTCACGAGCGCCAGGTCGGGCTCGACGCCGGTGGTGTCGCAGTCCATCATCAGGCCGATGGTGCCGGTCGGCGCGAGCACGGACGCCTGCGCGTTGCGGAACCCGTTCTTGGCGCCGACGCGGACGACGTCCTGCCAGGCCTCGGTCGCCGCGGCCCAGACCGGGGTGTCGAGGTCGTCCATGCGCTTCGCGGCGGCGTTGGCGTCGGCGTGCTGCTTCATGACGCGGTTGTGGGCGTCGGCGTTGCGGGCGTACCCCTCGTACGGGCCGACGACCGCGGCGAGTTCGGCCGAGCGCTTGTACGAGGTGCCGGTCATCAGGGAGGTGATGGCGCCGGCGAGGGCGCGGCCGCCGTCCGAGTCATAGGCGTGGCCGGTGGCCATCAGCAGGGCGCCGAGGTTGGCGTAGCCGATGCCCAGCTGGCGGAAGGCGCGGGTGGTCTCCCCGATCTTGTGGGTCGGGAAGTCCGCGAAGCAGATGGAGATGTCCATCGCGGTGATGACCAGTTCGACGACCTTGCCGAAGCGCTCGGCGTCGAACGACTGGTTGCCCCGGTCGTCGTCGCGCAGGAACTTCATCAGGTTCAGCGAGGCCAGATTGCACGAGGAGTTGTCCAGGTGCATGTACTCGCTGCAGGGGTTGGAGGCGGTGATCCGGCCCGACTCCGGTGAGGTGTGCCAGTGGTTGATGGTGTCGTCGTACTGGATGCCGGGGTCGGCGCACGCCCAGGCGGCCTCGGCCATCTTGCGGAACAGCCCCTTGGCGTCGACCTCTTCGATGACCTCTCCGGTCATCCGGGCGCGCAGGCCGAACTTCCCGCCCGCCTCCACGGCCTTCATGAACTCGTCGTTCACCCGGACCGAGTTGTTGGCGTTCTGGTACTGGACGGACGTGATGTCGTCGCCGCCCAGGTCCATGTCGAAGCCCGCGTCGCGCAGCGCGCGGACCTTCTCCTCCTCCTTCACCTTGGTCTCGATGAAGGCCTCGACGTCCGGGTGGTCCACGTCGAGGACGACCATCTTGGCCGCGCGGCGGGTGGCGCCACCGGACTTGATGGTGCCGGCGGAGGCGTCGGCGCCGCGCATGAAGGAGACCGGGCCGGAGGCGTTGCCGCCGGAGGAGAGCAGCTCCTTGGAGGAACGGATGCGGGAGAGGTTCAGGCCCGCGCCGGAACCGCCCTTGAAGATCATCCCCTCTTCCTTGTACCAGTCGAGGATCGACTCCATGGAGTCGTCGACGGAGAGGATGAAGCAGGCGGAGACCTGCTGGGGCTGCTTCGTCCCGACGTTGAACCACACCGGCGAGTTGAAGCTGAAGATCTGGTGGAGCAGGGCGTGGGCCAGCTCGTGCTCGAAGATCTCGGCATCGGCGGGGGAGGCGAAGTAGCCGTGCTCCTCACCGGCCTTGCGGTACGTCCGGACCACGCGGTCGATGAGCTGCTTCAGGCTGTGCTCGCGGTCGGGCGCGCCCACCGCGCCGCGGAAGTACTTGCTGGTCACGATGTTGACCGCGTTCACCGACCAGAAGTCGGGGAACTCGACGCCGCGCTGCTCGAAGTTGACCGAACCGTCGCGCCAGTTGGTCATGACGACGTCACGGCGCTCCCAGACCACCTCGTCGTACGGATGCACACCGGGAGTGGTGTGGATCCGCTCGATGCGCAGGCCCTTGCTCGCCTTGCTCCCCCTGGAACGGGAACCTCGTGCGGGACCGCTCGCCGTCTCTGTCATGCCGCCTCCCTGATACGGGCTGAAACGCCCTGATGTGCCCGGAATCTTCCCCCGGCACGGTGTCTGTTCTGATACCCGGACGCGTCGCGCCCCGGGTGGACCGGCCGCCGCTCAGCCGGCGTGGGAACCCCCACGCCCGGATCCGGTGACGGCCGGCGCGGGGACCGCCGGTCCGGCCGGAGCCCCGGCCGGGGGGTCATCCACTTCCGCGGGAGGCCGCTCCTCGCGCAACTCGGCGATGGCGGCCTCGAAGTCCTCGAGAGAGTCGAACGCCCGGTAGACGGACGCGAAGCGCAGATAGGCGACGAGGTCCAGCTCCTTGAGCGGCCCCAGTATCGCCAGACCGACGTCGTGGGTGGAGAGTTCGGCGCTGCCGGTGGCGCGCACGGCCTCTTCCACCCGCTGGCCCAGCTTCGCCAGGGCGTCCTCGGTGACCGGCCGCCCCTGGCATGCCTTGCGCACCCCGGAGATAACCTTGTCGCGGCTGAAGGGCTCGGTGACCCCGCTCCGCTTGATCACCATGAGCGAGGCGGTCTCCACCGTGGTGAACCGGCGGGAGCAGTGCGGGCACTGCCGGCGCCTGCGGATGGACGTCCCGTCGTCCGTCGTCCGGCTGTCGACCACGCGACTGTCGGGGTGCCTGCAGAAGGGGCAGTGCATCGTTCCTCACCCTCCTCGGACCCTCGTATCGCGTCTACGGCACGGCACGGCCGCACCGCCCCGGCACGGCCGCGTGGGCCGTTCGGAGCAGGCACCAGCATAGGTGATGACCGAGCCCCCGCCGCACCCGAAACCACAACTTCTGGGACCGCGCCGATTATGGGACCACTAGATCTGGTGGCTGACCGTCAGACACGGTGACCGGGCGTGGCGGCCCCGGCCGGCTTCCGAAGACTACGGGAGCCGGGCCGCGCCGCGCCTCCCGGGGCGGGGGTGTCAGACTGGGGCGCGCCACACGGCCGGACGGCGCACACCCCGCGCCGGCACACCGTGGCACGCGTACCCCGCGCGCGGCTCCTCACTCGGAGGAACCCTCGGCATATACACCTGATCTCATGATCAAGCCGATTGAACTGCGAATTTTCACTCGAACGTGTGTTTGGCGCAACCTTTCGAAAGCAACTACCGTTGTCCAGCTAGAGGGAGACACTTGAGAGAGGGGCCGACGTGACCACCACCGCAGACAGCGCGACCATCACCGCCCAGGACCGGGTCCCGCACGGGCTGGAGCAGAGCCGCCCGGCCGACGGAACACCGGCCCTGAGCCCGGAGGACCAGAAGCCCACGCGCTCGCTGCCCGGACGGCCCCCGGGAATCCGCGCGGACAGCTCCGGGCTCACGGACCGGCAGCGCCGGGTCATCGAGGTCATCCGGGACTCCGTCCAGCGGCGGGGATACCCACCGTCCATGCGGGAGATCGGACAGGCGGTGGGGCTGTCCAGCACCTCCTCGGTGGCACACCAGCTCATGGCCCTGGAACGCAAGGGCTTCCTCCGGCGCGACCCGCACCGCCCCCGCGCCTACGAGGTACGCGGCTCGGACACCCCCAGCCCCGTGCCCGCCGACACCGCCGGCAAGCCCGCCGCCTCGTACGTCCCGCTGGTCGGCCGGATCGCGGCCGGCGGTCCGATCCTGGCCGAGGAGTCGGTCGAGGACGTCTTCCCGCTCCCCCGTCAACTGGTGGGTGACGGCGAGCTGTTCGTCCTCAAGGTCGTCGGTGACTCGATGATCGAGGCGGCCATCTGCGACGGCGACTGGGTCACCGTACGCCGCCAGCCCGTCGCCGAGAACGGCGACATCGTGGCGGCCATGCTCGACGGCGAGGCCACGGTCAAGCGCTTCAAGCGCGAGGACGGCCACGTGTGGCTGCTGCCGCACAACGCCTCCTACCAGCCGATCCCGGGTGACGAGGCCACCATCCTGGGCAAGGTCGTCGCGGTGCTCCGCCGAGTCTGAGCCACGCCCCCACGGCTGGGCCCCGGAACCACTGCGCCGGTTCCGGGGCTCCTCCTTTGCCCGCCCGCGTCCGGCGCCGGTCAGCGCTCCTCGGTGCGAGCCGCCGCGTCGATGGCCGCCAGCGAGCGGCGCACCTGGTTGCGGTCCGTGGTGTACCAGAAGTCCGGCATCGAGGCACGGAGGAAGCTGCCGTACCGGGCTCGCGCCAGCCGTGGATCCAGGACGGCGACCACCCCCCGGTCTCCCGTGGCGCGGACCAGCCGGCCGGCGCCCTGGGCCATCAGCAGGGCCGCGTGGGTGGCGGCGACGGCCATGAAGCCGTTGCCTCCGTTCTCCTCGACCGCCTTCTGCCGCGCGCTCATCAGCGGGTCGTCCGGTCGCGGGAACGGGATGCGGTCCATCACCACCAACTGGCAGCTCGGACCGGGGACATCGACGCCCTGCCACAGCGAGAGGGTGCCGAAGAGGCAGGTGCGGTCGTCCTCGGCGAAGGCCCGGATGAGCTCGCCCAGCGTCTCCTCGCCCTGCAGCAGGACCGGCAGGTCCAGCCGGCCCCGCAGGTTCTCCGCCGCCGCCCGTGCTCCGCGCATGGAGGAGAAGAGGCCGAGAGTCCGCCCGCCGGCGGCCTCCACCAGCTCCGCCAGTTCGTCGAGCATGTCACCGCGGTCGCCCTCCCGTCCGGGCTGGGACAGATGCTGGGCGACGTACAGGATGCCCTGCCGGGGATAGTCGAAGGGGGAGCCGACGTCGACTCCCTTCCACTGCGGCACCGGCTCGGCATCCTCCCCCGCGGCGGGAGCCGTGCCCTCCGGAGGCAGGCCCAGCGAGGCGGCGACGCCGTTGAAGTCGCCGCCGAGCCGGAGGGTGGCGGAGGTGAGGATCACCGAGCGGTCGGTGAAGAGCTTGTCGCGCAGCAGTCCGGAGACCGACAGCGGCGCCACGCGCAGGGAGGCACCGAACCGGTCGTGCCGCTCGTACCAGACGACGTCGTACTCGGAGCCCTCCACGATGCGCTCCGCCACCGCGTGGACGTTCTCGATCGAGGCCAGCGCCTGTTTGCGGACGGCGTCCTCGTCCTGCACGGACTTGTCGCGGGTGTTGCCGAGGGCCGTGATGACCGTGCGCGCGGCGTCGCGCAGCGCCATCAGGGCGTACCCGAGATCCTCCGGGATCTCCTCCAAACGGCCCGGGAGGGCCAGTTCCATCAGCCGTTCGAAGCCCTCGGCGGCGGTCTGCAGCGCGTCGGCCGCCTTCTCGTTGACGAGCTTGGCGGCACGGCGCACCGCGCGGTTGACCGATCCGGGGGTCAGCTCGCCGGTGGCCGCCCCCGTGACACGGGAGACCAGTTCATGGGCCTCGTCGACGATCAGCACCTCATGACCCGGCAGCACGGGCGCGCCCTCCAGGGCGTCGATCGCGAGCAGGGCGTGGTTGGTGATCACGACATCGGCCAGCTTGGCGCGCTCGCGGGCCGCCTCCGCGAAGCACTCGGCGCCGTAGGCGCAGCGGGAGGCGCCGAGGCACTCGCGGGAGGAGACGGAGACCTGGGCCCAGGCGCGGTCGGAGACTCCGGGTGAGAGGGCGTCCCGGTCGCCGGTCTCCGTCTCGTCGGCCCAGTCCCGCATCCGCAGGAGGTCCTTGCCGAGCTTGCTGCTGGGGGCGGCCGATTCGAAGACGTCGAAGAGGCCGTCCTCCTCTTCCTGCGGCACGCCTTCGTGCAGCCGGTGCAGGCAGAGGTAGTTGGAGCGGCCCTTGAGCATGGCGAACTCGGGGCGGCGGCGCAGCAGGGGGTGGAGGGCGTCGACCGTGCGGGGCAGGTCGCGCTGCACCAGCTGGCGCTGGAGGGCCAGAGTCGCCGTCGCCACGACCACCCGCTCCCCGTGCGCGAGAGCGGGCACCAGATAGCCCAGGGACTTGCCGGTTCCGGTGCCGGCCTGCACGAGCAGGTGCGAGCCGTCGTCGATCGCCGCGGCGACCGATTCGGCCATGGTGACCTGGCCGGGGCGCTCGGTGCCGCCGACGGCGGCGACGGCGGCGTGCAGCAGCTCGGGGAGAGAGGGCTTCGTCATAGCGTGACCACCCTACGGGCAGGGACTGACATCGCCCGCCTCACGTCCGGGCCAGCGGATTGGGGACGGTGCCGTGGACCGCCGCGTGGGGGCGGTCGGCCCGGTCGCGGTAGCCGTCCAGATGAAGCCGGTTGCGGTTGAGGCAGAGCCGGTCGATGCGGGGACTGAGCAGATCGAAGGTCTCGAACCGCTCCTTGTCCTCCGGGAAGCGGGCGTGGTGCCGCAGGATCTCCTGGCGCACCAGGGACCAGAACTCGTCCTCCGGCACGCCGAGATGCTCCTCGCACAGCGGTGCCAGATAGCGGAAGACGCCGATGAACAGCCCGGAGTGGATGAACTGGGTGAGGAACGAGGGCTCCTCCGTGAGCAGGACGTCCCGCGCCGCCTCGGGCATGCCCTCGTGCTCCGGCAGCGGCTCGGCGCTGACGTTCACGTCGTCGACGAAGTCCTTCACTGCCAGCCGCACGGGAACGTCGCGTTCGTCGAAGACGACGATGGCGTTCTCCCCGTGCGGTGAGAAGACGGTGCCGTAGCGGTACAGGAAGTGCAGCAGGGGCGGCAACAGCGCGGCGAAGAGCCGGCGCAGCCAGGCTTCGGGTGCGAGGCCGGAGCGGGACACGAGTTCGGCCGTGAAGGAGCGCCCGTGCGGGTCGGTGTGGAGCAGGGCGGCCAGGGTGCGGGCCCGCTCCCCCGGGTCGAGCTGCGGCGGGAGGGATTCGCGCCAGATGCAGCCCAGCAGTTCGCGGTACTGGTAGGGCACCTCCGGCAGCCGGTCGTAGACGGGGTGTTCGACCGTGACGGAGGCGGTCTCGCCGAGCAGGATGACGCGGGTCTCGTCGCGCAGGAAGGGGTCGTCGTCGCGCAGGGCGTGCACCCACTCGGTGACGGCCGGGGCGGCCAGGGTGCGCTCGGTCGGCAGGCCGCGCCAGACCAGGGTGTTGAGCACCGACAGCGGCAGTTTGACCGTCCGGGCCTCCGGGCGGCTGATGTTGAGGAAGGTGCGGATGGACTGCTGGGGCAGCCGGAGGTCGCCGTCCTCGGCGAGCGGGATGATCCGGGCGTCGGCGATGTACGGGGCGAACAGCGGTGCGATGCTCTCGTCCCACTGCCAGGGGTGGACCGGCAGCCACAGGTAGTCCTCCGGGTCGCGGCCCTGCTCGGCGACGGCGCGGGCGAAGTCCGCCCGGGTCTCCGGGGCGAGTTCCTCCGCGTAGAGGCGGTCCGGCCGGTCGAGGCGGGGCACGCCCCGGTAGGCCGCGAGGTCGCGGTGGACGGCTATCCAGGGCAGCCGCTGCGGCCGGCGGGCCTCGGGCGCCCAGCGCTCGGTGTCGCGGGCGGAGAAGCCGACCCGGCCCTTGTTGGCGACGAGCCAGGGGTGGCCGGTCTGGTGGCCCTCCAGCTCGGCGTAGCCGAGGTCGGCGAGTTCGGCGGCGCTGAGCGCTCCCTCGTCGAGA
The DNA here is from genome assembly GCF_000719865.1 of Streptomyces albus subsp. albus. Classification (GTDB taxonomy): domain Bacteria; phylum Actinomycetota; class Actinomycetes; order Streptomycetales; family Streptomycetaceae; genus Streptomyces; species Streptomyces albus_E. The sequence continues at coordinate 53,450 of NZ_JOID01000004.1, read as the reverse complement.
CGGGTGTCGGCGGCGAGCGTGGTGGTGAGCTCCCGGATGAGGTGGCCGGTGGTGTCACCGGAGAGACCGAGGACGGTGCGGTGAGCGCGGGCGAGGAAGAGCAGCGGGTCGGCGCAGGGCGCGATGGACGCGGGATCCACCCGCCAGTGCCCGTACGCGCCGCGGCGGGCCCGGAAGCGGTAGGTGAGGCCGGGGGCGACGGTGAGCCGGTGAGCGAGCGGGTCATGGCCGTCGGGTTCGGGGACGAGGACTTCTTCGTAGGCGAGTTCACCGAGCATCTTGGCGAACATGCGGCGGGCGGCGCGCTGCCAGACGGCCTGGCGCTGCTGGGGTGTGGAACGCAATCTTGCTCCTCGGACGGCGGAACGGGGACGGGCCGAGTGGTAGCGGGATGCGGTGCGGGGCGGGGTGGTGCGCCGGACGGGGCGAACGGGGCGGTGTGCGGGACGGGGCGGGGCGGGCACGGGCGCGCGTCACCGGGGGCCGTGCGGGGAACGGTCGCGGATCAGCACGGCGGCGCGTCCGCCGGGGAGGTCCACCTCCGCCGAGAAACGGAAATCCGCACGAAGAAAGGCTGCCACGGACGGCGTGTCACACAGGTCGGGTTCGCCGACGACTCGGGTGCAGGATGGCCGATTGTCGAGGACGAGGCCGGAAACCGCACGCAGCAGGGCGCTGCCCAGCCCTCGTCCGCGGTCGGCGGGGGCGCCGATGAGGAGGCGGACGCCGGTGTCGTGCGGGCGGGTCGGGAAGTGGCGGGCGAGCGGGGCCAGATCGGCGCGGTAGATCTCCCAGTAGCTCATCGGCACGCCGTCGAGGAGGCCCAGGCAGGGGACGAGGCGGCCGTCGCCGCCGTGCCGGAGGCGGAGACGGCGGCCGGCGGCCTCCACCGGGTCAGGGCCGTCCCGGAGGACGGCGGCGGAGTCGCGGAGCCAGCGGGACACCAGCGGCAGATCGCGGTCGGCGCGGGCCGGGAGCAGCCGGAAGGTGCCGGCCCGCACGGCGGCCGGTCCCCAGGCCGCGATGTCCCCGAGCAGTTCCCGGCCGGCCGCCGGACCCGGGGCGTTCTCCGCGCCCGGTGGCCCGCCGGTACTCCCCCTGAGGAAGCCGTGCGCGGCCGCCGCGCGGCCGTCTCCCGCGCCGTCCTCGCCGCCGTCCCCCGCGCCGTCCGGCAGGCGCAGGTCGACCGTGTCGGCGGTGCTGGAGACGGACGGGTGCGCCGCGCCGCCGGACCCGGCGGCGGCGCGGCCGTGCTCGCCCGTCATGACCCCGACGTTGTCAGGGGATTGGGGACGGACACGTACACGGACTGGGTGTCGACCGGGCCGACCAGTTCGTCCAGTCCGTGCAGCCGGGTGAGGAGGTTGGCCTTGCAGCGCAGGGTGGCGGACTCCAGCAGCAGGCGGGGCAGCGGGGAGACCGCTCCGCCGGGGCCGGTGCCGTGGAGCGCCGCGTCGCCGAGGAAGCGGCGGAACGCCGCCAGCAGCACCCGCTCGTCGGCGAGCCGCTGGGAGCCGAACGCCCCGATGAGCCCGAACACGTTGTTGATGCCCAGGTAGTAGGCGAAGCGCTCGTCGGCGACCTCGTCGGGAACGAAGGTGTCGCTCGCGGTGCCGATGCCGGGGAGGCGGCCGTCGAGCTCCGCGCGGCGGGAATCCCGGAAGTAGTAGCCCTGGTTGTCGCGGTACCGGCCGCCCGCGGGCCAGCCCTCGGCGTCCAGCAGGACAAGGGTGTTCTGCTGGTGTGCCTCCAGCGCGATCCCGGCCGCCCCGTCCAGCCACAGGACGGGGCGGACGACGGTCTCCAGATAGCGCAGGAACCACTCGGTGGCGACGGCCGCGGGCGGGCGGCCCGTGCGGGCCGCCAGGGTGCCGAGCACGTGGGCGAGGCGGGAGCGGACGGACGGGGAGGCGCGGCCCGGCCAGGGGCGCGGGGAGACCAGCCCGGCGACGCACACGGCGTCGTCACCGGGACGGAAGGGGTTGTGCCGGATCACCGCGTCGAGGCCGGGGACCGGCGCACCGTCCGGAGCGCGCACGGCCAGCCACGCGGGGTCGCGGACGATGTCGAAGGACGGGTGGGCACTCTGCCACCGCGCGCCCAGACCGGTGCGGAGCAGCCGGTGCACCTCGACGCCGCGCCGCAGTTCCTTGGGCAGGTTCTCCCGGCGGGAGTTGGTGATCCGCAGGCCGAGGGAGAGTTTGAGCATCGCGGGGGCGTCCGGCCGGTACACGGTCCGCAGGGAGGAGGTCGGGTACCAGAGGGGGCCGTGCGCGCCGAGGTCGTGGAGCAGTCCGCTGTCGAACAGTTCGGCGACGGCCGGGAGATGCCGGACGGCGTGCGCCTGCCAGGGGTGCAGAGGCAGCGGCACGGTGCCGTCCGGGAGTCCGGTGCGCGGACCGGGGCGGAGACCGGCTCCGGGACCGGCCAGGCGTTCGGCGAGCTGTTCGGCCGGGACGGTCCGGCCGCGTTCGGTCCACGCCGAGTCGGCGGCCAGCACGGAGGGGTCGGCGGCGAGCCAGTGCAGCGGGAAGGCTCCGCGCAGTTCGGGCGAGTACGCGTCCGCCTCGGCGTCGGAGAGTCCTTCACGGCTCTTGGGGGTGGGGTGGAGCGGGTGGCCGAGCAGCAGGGACTGCTCACCGTCGAGGAAGGGCGGGGTGCCGGGCGGGGCGGCCGGGCGCGTCCGCCGGCCGGTGAGGAACGCGGCGGTGCGGCGTACGGAGTCGGCGACGCGCCCCACGAGTTCGGCGCCGTCGCTCCGGGCGGACCGCCCCCGCGCGCCGTACCGCGCCTCCCGGACCAGCAGCGCGGCGAGCGTCACGGCGTCGAGGGGCGGGGAGTCCTCGGGCGCGCCGAGGAGGACGGGGGTGCCGAACCGGTGCCAGCCGCAGGGCGACCAGTGGTGGACCGGTACGCGGAGCGCGGTGCCGCAGGCCGTGAGCGGAACGCGGAGGGTGTCACCCGCCGGGGCCGGGGTGCCTGTCTCCCGGACCCAGCAGCGCAGCAGGTTCTCGGCGGTGGCCGTGTCGGCGGCGGTGCCGGGATCGGGGTGGTCCAGCGGTTCGGGACGGCCCAGCGGTTCGAGGCGGTGGCGCGCGGGACGGGGACCGGCCGGGCCCTGGGCCGGGAGGGCGGCGGGCGGGAGGGCCGGGCTCGTACGGGTGCCGGGGGCCGGGGTGAGGTGCGCGGTGGTGACGGGCGCCCGGCCGGCGGGCGCGGGGCGGTCGGTGTCGGCGGGCGTCTCGGGCCCGCTGGTGGTGGGGTTCATGTCCGGTCGGCGCGCCCCGTCCCGGTCGGTCCGCGGGCGGGAGCGCCTGTCTCCTTCGTCGCAGGGTCGCTGGGGAGCTGGGCGACGCGGCCGCCGGGCGGGCCGCGGAGCGCACCGCCCCGGGTTGACGCGGAACCGCCGGGGAAGGCTCCCGTCGGCAAGCGGGGGGACGGAGGCCGCGCCCGCCGGTGGGCACCGGCACCGGCGGTGGACGCCCTGCCGCGCGATGGTGCCCGGCACCGCCCGCGGAGCGTGTGCGACGGCCACGGTGATCGTTCCTCCGTGAACGCCGCCCGGCGTTTCCCCGTATGGACAACGAGGGCGAAGGGCGGAGATCACGGTTGCTGCGAAGATCCTTGGCGGTCCCCGTGCGGGAACCGGAGCCCCGGCCGGGGGCGTCCTCACCGGCACGGCATAGTGGGGGTCCGACAGCCTTGTCGGCGTCCATGACCCTTCCATCTTCCGGACTTCAACGGGGAGTTCCACCCATGGCATCGATACGCAGGCCGGCGCTCGCCGCGGCCGCGCTGGCCGCAGTGCTGGCGGTCACCGCGACAGCGTGCGGACCCACGGAGGACAACACGAGTGACCCGGCCGCCGCCACCGCCGGACAGGGCGGCGGCGAGAACGACCTCGCCCTGCCCGACGACCTGAACTCCCGGCTCAAGGAGCTCGGTCTCGACCTCGACAAATGGCGGAACGGCGACTGGAAGAACTGGAAGAAGGACGACTGGCTGCGCGAGGCCAACGAGTTCATCAACCCGGTCATCGACGACCTGTGGAAGCCGGACCGGATGAAGGACGCCGACGTCCCGGAGAAGACCGTCCCCACCGACGTGGCCGAGGAGCAGGGCGTCACCGACCCGACGCCCGAACCGGTGCAGGCACAGCGGGTGGAGACCCCGTACCACCGGAACGCGGCCCCGGTCGGCAAGGTGTTCTTCGACGGACCCGAGGGTTCCATGGTCTGCTCGGGCACCGTGGTGAAGGACCCGGCCAACCCCGGCAAGTCGAACATGGTGTGGACCGCCGGCCACTGCGTGCACGCCGGGAAGCAGGGCGGCTGGTACCGCAACATCGTCTTCGTGCCCTCGTACAACGACAACGAGGTGCCGGCGGAGCAGATCGCCAACACCCCGCGCGAGCAGGTCGCCCCGTACGGCATCTGGTGGTCGGACTGGGCCTCGACCTCGCAGGAGTGGATCTCCCAGGGCGCCCAGGAGGGCGGCGCCGGAGCCCCGCACGACTACGCGGTGCTGCACGTGAAGCCCGAGGAGGGCAGCGGCAAGTCGCTGGAGGAGACCGTCGGCGCGGCCCTCCCGGTCGCCTTCGAGACCCCCTCGGTGCAGGACATCCGTTCCATGGGCGCCTGGGGCTACCCGGCCGCGCCGCCCTTCGACGGCGTACGGATGTTCTCCTGCGTGGACGCGCCGGGCCGGCTCTCGCTCTTCCAGGACCAGCCCACCATGTACCGGATCGGCTGCACCATGACGGGCGGCTCCTCCGGCGGCGGCTGGTTCGCCTCGGTGAACAACGAGACGGCGCTGGTGTCGAACACCTCCATCGGGCCGGTGACGGGTGGCTGGCTCGCCGGTCCGCAGCTCGGTCCCGGCGCCAAGGCGGTCTTCGACTCGGTCAGCCGGAAGTTCGCCTCCTGACGGACGCGGAGACAGCAGATGGCGGAAGGCCCGCCCCCCGGTTGTCCGGGGGGCGGGCCTTCCGCCATGTACCTCTGTGCGCCGGCCGCTGTGCCGCCGCGCGCCGACCGCTACCGCTGTCCGGCGAGGGCGTAGGGCGCCAGTTCGGCGGCCAGTTCCTCGTGGACCCGCGCCTTGAGGAGGGTGCCCTCCCCGGTGTGCTCCTCGGAGATCACCTCGCCGTCGGCGTGCGCCCGGGAGATGAGACCGCCCTGCGTGTACGGCACCAGGGCCTCGATACCGACCCGGGGCCGGGGCAGCTTCTCGTCGAGCAGCGCGAGCAGTTCATCGATGCCCTGACCGGTACGGGCCGACACGGCGATGGCGCCCTTCTCCGTCCGCAGCAGCCGCTGGAGGACGAGGGGATCCGCCGCGTCCGCCTTGTTGACGACCACGATCTCCGGCACATCCTGCGCGCCCACGTCGCGGATCACCTCGCGGACGGCGGCCAGTTGCTCCTCCGGGACCGGGTGCGCGCCGTCCACCACGTGCAGGATGAGATCGGCGTCGCCGACCTCCTCCATGGTGGAGCGGAACGCCTCGACCAGGTGGTGCGGCAGATGCCGGACGAATCCGACGGTGTCGGCCAGGGTGTAGGCCCGCCCGCTGGGCGTCTCCGCCCGGCGCACGGTGGGGTCGAGGGTGGCGAACAGGGCGTTCTCCACCAGGACTCCCGCCCCGGTGAGACGGTTGAGCAGCGAGGACTTGCCGGCGTTGGTGTAGCCGGCGATGGCGACCGAGGGCACCTTGTTGCGCTTGCGCTCCTGCCGCTTCACATCGCGGCCGGTCTTCATCTCCGCGATCTCCCGGCGCATCTTCGCCATCTTCTCGCGGATCCGCCGCCGGTCCGTCTCGATCTTGGTCTCACCGGGACCGCGGGTGGCCATGCCGCCACCGGAGGAACCGGAGCCGCCACCGCCCATCTGACGCGAGAGCGACTGGCCCCAGCCGCGCAGCCTGGGCAGCATGTACTGCATCTGCGCCAGCGAGACCTGCGCCTTGCCCTCGCGGGACTTGGCGTGCTGGGCGAAGATGTCGAGGATCAGCGCGGTCCGGTCGACGACCTTGACCTTGACGACGTCCTCGAGGTGGATGAGCTGGCCGGGGGTGAGCTCACCGTCGCAGACGACGGTGTCCGCCCCGGTCTCCAGCACGACGTCGCGGAGTTCCGCGGCTTTGCCGGAGCCGATGTACGTGGCCGGGTCCGGCTTGTCGCGGCGCTGGATCACACCGTCCAGCACCAGGGCGCCCGCGGTCTCGGCGAGGGCCGCCAGCTCGGCCAGGCTGTTCTCGGCGTCCTGCGCCGTACCGGACGTCCAGACGCCGACCAGCACCACGCGCTCCAGGCGCAGCTGCCGGTACTCGACCTCGGTGACGTCTTCCAGCTCGGTGGACAGGCCCGCGATCCGGCGCAGGGCCGCGCGCTCGCTGCGGTCGTACTGCTCGCCGTCACGCTGCTCGTCGAACTCGTCACCCCAGGCGACGTCCTCTTCCATCAGGGCGTCGGCACGGAGACTGGCCGAGGAGGTACGCGCGAAGCGCTCGGTGTCCTGGGAAGGAGAGGAAGAGGGGGTCATTTGATCCTTACGTCGATGGGAGTTCCTGCCGGGAACAACGCCCGGTGCACCCGGGGGATTCCCCGGGCCGCGGCCGTGCCGGTGCGACGATCGTCCCACGGGCCGGGCGGCCCGTCACCCCGGTTTACCGGCCCGCGCGCGGCTCTCCCGGCCCGGCTGCCCGGCGGGGGCCGCGTTCCCGGCGGTCGGTCGGGCCGCCGGGCCCTCGGGGACCGCGGGGACGGCTGAGGCCCCCGCGGCGGGCCGGCACGGCGGCGCCCCGTCCGCCCGGGGCGCCCCGTCCGCCCGGGGCGCCCGGTCCGCCCCCGGCGCCCCCTCGTCCTCGTCCTCGTCCTCGTCCGCGTCCGGCGTCCTCTCCCCCGGCGCTCCGACCCGGCTGACGTCGTACACCCCCGGTACCCTCCGCATCGCCCGCACCAGAGCCGGCAGTCCGGCCGGGCCGGCGAGCCGCAGCGTGTAGGTGTGCTGGACGCGCTGTTCATGCGGGGGTTCGACGCGGGCCGAGACGACGGCGGCGCCCTGCTGGGCGATGGCCTCGGTGAGTTCCGCGAGCAGCCGGGGCCGGCCGAAGGCCTCGGCGAGCAGGGTGACCCGGCAGCCGTCGGCGGGCCCGCCGCCCGGCGGTCCCGGTGCCGGCCCGGCCGGGTCCGGCTCCGCGGGCCCCGCCGGACGGCTCCGCGCCGTCTCCCGGGCGGCGGCCGCCGGGTGCGCCGCCAGCCAGCCGCTGATGGCGATGCGCGCGGCGGGGGTCCGGGCGCAGTCCAGCCACTCGGGGGACGGGCCCGAGGCACCGTCCTGCGCCATGAGGAGCTGGAGCGTGTCCCCGTCGCGCAGCAAGCTGGCCAGCGATACGAGCCGGCCATTGACCCGGGCGCCGATGCAGGAGTGGGCACCGCCGCCGTGCAGCGCGTAGGCGGCGTCCACGCAGCTGGCGCCGGCGGGGAGGACCACCGTGGCCCCGCCCGCCTCGCAGACCGTGATCTCGCGGTCCTCGGCCAGTTCCTCGCGGAGCGAGTCCCAGAAGGTGTCGGGGTCCGGGGTGTCCCGCTGCCAGTCGAGCAGCCGGGAGAGCCAGCCCGGCCGGGTCGGGTCGGTGCGTTCGCCGTCCGGGGCCTCGGCGCCGTCCTGGCCGTCCGCCGTGTACGGACTGCCCAGCGCCACCACGCCCGCCTCGGCCACCCGGTGCATCCGGTGGGTGCGCACCAGGACCTCGGTGACCTCGCCGCCCTCCTGCCGGGCGACCACGGCCGTGTGCAGGGACTGGTAGAGGTTGAACTTGGGCGCCGCGATGAAGTCCTTGAACTGGGAGACCACCGGAGTGAAGCAGGTGTGCAGCTCGCCGAGGACCGCGTAGCAGTCGGCGTCCTCGGCGACGAGCACCAGCAGTCTGCCGAAGTCGGCCGCGGTCAGCTCACCGCGCCCCAGCCGCACCCGGTGGACCGAGACCAGGTGCCGCGGGCGGATGTGGACCTCGGCGGCGATGTCCGCCTCGCGCAGCACCGCGCGCACCCGCTCCGCGGTGGCCTCCAGCGGGCCGGGGCGGGCCGTGCGGTCCCGGACGAGGCGCCGGGTGCGCTCGTAGGCCTCGGGGTGCAGCACCGCGAAGACCAGGTCCTCCAGCTCGGTCTTGAGGGCATGCACGCCGAGGCGCTCGGCGAGCGGGATGAGGACGTCCCGGGTGACGCGGGCGGTCCGGGCCTGTTTCTCGGGGCGCATGACGCCGAGGGTGCGCATGTTGTGCAGCCGGTCGGCGAGCTTCACCGACATCACCCGGACGTCGTTGCCGGTGGCTACCAGCATCTTGCGGAAGGTCTCGGGTTCGGCCGCGGCGCCGTAGTCGACCTTCTCCAGCTTGGTGACGCCGTCGACGAGATAGCGGACCTCCTCGCCGAACTCCTCGCCCACCTGTTCCAGGGTGACCTCGGTGTCCTCGACGGTGTCGTGCAGAAGCGAGGCGGTCAGCGTCGTGGTCTCGGCGCCGAGCTCGGCGAGGATCAGGGTGACGGCGAGCGGGTGCGTGATGTACGGCTCGCCGCTCTTGCGGGTCTGCCCCCGGTGCGAGGACTCGGCCAGGAGGTAGGCGCGGCGCAGCGGGTCGAGGTCGGCCCCGGGGTGGTGGGCGCGGTGGACCTTGGCCACGTGCTCGATCGCGTCCGGCAGCGGATGCCGGGGCGCCGGGCCGCGGAGCGCCGCGTGCCCGAGCCTGCGCAGATCGATACGGGGGCGGCCGCGCCTGCGGACGGGAGGGACGGGGCTCGTGGCCTCTGCGCACATGGGCACCTCCGGCGACTCGGCCGGCCGGGGCGGCGCCGCGTGCCCCCGGAGGCCGGCGGGCGCCCGGGCCGGTGCTTGATGCTACCGACCCCATCACGAACTGTCGTCCGGCCGTCGCCCTCCGTGGCTCAGGCCACCCGATCGAGCGAAGGTCAGTGCAGAACGGCCGCGAGCCAGCGGGCGTCGAGAGTGCCCTCGGCCACGATCTCGGCGGGACCGGTCATCTCGACGGCGCCGTCGGGGTGTTCGGTGATCACGAGCCGTCCGCCGGGGACGTCCACGGTGTAGGTCTCGGGGCGTCCCGTGACCGCCGGATCGGCGCCGTCCCGGCGGGCCGCCGCGACCATCACCGCGCAGGCGCCGGTGCCGCAGGACCGGGTCTCGCCGGACCCGCGCTCGTGGACGCGCATCGCCACGTGGCGCGGGCCGCGGTCGACGACGAACTCGACGTTCACGCCGTCGGGGTAGGCGGCCGCGGGCGTCACCGGCGGCGGGTCGAGCAGCCGCCCGGCGTGGGCCAGGTCCTCGACGAACGCGACGGCGTGCGGATTGCCCATGTTGACGTGGCGGGCGGGCCAGCGGCGCGCGTCCACCGTCACCGACACCTCGCCCCCGGGCAGCAGCGCGTTGCCCATGCCGACGGTGATGTCGCCCGGCGTGCCGTCCTCCGCGGTCTTGGCGATGTGCACCCGGCGCACACCGGCGCGGGTGGCCAGTGCGAGATCGCCCTCGGAAACGAGCCCCGCGCGCTGCAGATACCGGGCGAACACCCGGACGCCGTTGCCGCACATTTCCGCGACGCTGCCGTCGCTGTTGCGGTAGTCCATGAACCACTCGGCGGCATCGGCCATGCCGGCCGCCTCGGGGTGGGCGGCGGAGCGCACGACGTGCAGCAGCCCGTCACCGCCGATGCCGGCCCGGCGGTCGCACAGCCGGGCGACGGCCGCCGGGGGGAGGTCGAGACGGTTCTCCGGGTCGGGCAGGATCACGAAGTCGTTCTCGGTGCCGTGGCCCTTGAGAAAGGCGAGGGGTGCGGTGCTCACCCTTCCGATTCTACGGGCCCGCGGGGCCGGGCGGCGGACGGGCCGATGGGAAACCCGTCAGCGGAGCCGCGCGACGCGCCACAGGCAGAGCAGGGCCACCGTGACGACGAAGAGGGTGTAGAGGGCCGCGACCCGCCAATCCGGCCGGCCGCCCGAGCCGGGGGCCGGCAGACCGGGCCAGGTCAGCCCCGCCCGGCGGGCCGCCATCACGCTCCAGCCGGCGGCGCAGCAGCTGATGAGCAGACCGAGCATGGCGACGACCGCGCCGCCGTCGCCGAAGGCGAAGGCCAGCGGGAAGGCGAACATCAGGGAGCCGACGGCCGCCAGCACCACGATCGGCGCGAGCTGCCAGATGCGCAGCCGCCGCTGCGGGCGGATCTCGCGGAAGGACTCGCCGCCCTCCGGGACGGTCCCGTCGTCCTCCGGTCCGTCGGGGGCCAGTGACGCCGGGAGCCCGTCCAGCCCCGGGGGCCCGTCGACGGAATGCGATCTGTCACGAGGGCCGGCCTCCATCGCCACGCGCCCTCCCAACTCGACGTCATCATGCGATCAGAGCTTGATGATGGCACGCCCGCCGGGCCGCTGAGGGCGTGCGGAGCGTCCCGATGCCATCACGTGATCAGGCTGTGACCGCTCGTTCGACCAACGTCAACGCCTGACCCAGGAGTTCCCCGCGGCGATCGGCCGCTCCGCTCAGCCAGTGCACCCGGGGGTCGCGGCGGAACCAGGAGTCCTGGCGGCGCGCGAAGCGCTTGGTCGCGCGCACCGTCTCGGCGCGCGCCTCGTCCTCGGTGCACTCCCCCGCCAGATGGGCCAGCACCTGCTGGTAGCCGAGCGCCCGGGAGGCGGTGCGGCCCTCGCGCAGCCCGGCGGCCTCCAGCTCCCGCACCTCCGCGACCAGCCCGTCCTCCCACATCCGGTCGACGCGGGCGGCGATCCGGGCGTCCAGCTCGGGCCGCTCCACGTCCACGCCGATCTGGACCGTGTCGTAGACCGGTTCGGGTCCCGGGAGGCTGGCCGTGAAGGGCCGCCCGGTGATCTCGATGACCTCCAGCGCGCGGACGATGCGCCGCCCGTTGCCGGGCAGGATCGCCCGGGCGGCCGCGGGGTCGGCGACGGCGAGCCGGGCGTGCAGGGCGCCGGGGCCCGATTCCGCCAACTCGCCCTCCAGACGGGCCCGTACGGCGGGGTCCGTCCCCGGGAACTCCAGGGCGTCGAGAGCTCCGCGCACATACAGACCCGAACCGCCCACCAGCACGGGGGTGCGACCCTCGGCGAGGAGCCGGTCGATCTCCGCGCGGGCCAGCCGCTGATACTCCGCGACGCTCGCGGCCTCGGTCACGTCCCAGATGTCGAGGAGGTGGTGGGGTACGCCGCGGCGCTCGGCGAGGGTGAGCTTGGCGGTGCCGATGTCCATGCCGCGGTACAGCTGCATCGAGTCGGCGTTCACGACCTCACCGCCGAGCCGCAGGGCGAGACCGACGCCCAGATCGGATTTCCCGGCCGCCGTGGGGCCGACGACAGCGATCACTCGGGGGGCGCCTTCTGTGCTCTTCACCGTTCCAGTCTCCCAAACGCCTCGGGTGCGCGCGGCGTTCGGCGGAGCGGGGCCGCCGACCGGGGAGGGCTAGGACCAGGTGGCGACGAGGTAGCCGACCCCGTAGGGGGCGTCGTCGTACAGCAGTTCCCCGTTGAGGTCGGCGCCGTCCGCCGCGCCGGCGAGCACCTGCCAGGGGGCGCGGCCCGCCGCCTTGAGGTCGTGGGCGAGCTCCTCGTCGACGGCCATCAGCGCCTTGGTGTCCACCCCGGCGAGCGCGCGGGCGACTCCGGCGTCGAACGCGGTGGCACGCTCGTCGAGATAGCCGGGGGCCCGTACGGAGCGGCAGGCGCTGCCGTCGCCCATCACGAGCAGCGCGACGCGCTCGGCACCCGTGGCGATCTCCCCGCCGACCTGGGCGCACCGGTCCGCCGACAGCGGTTCGCCGACACCGAGCCCTTCCACCGGGGCCGCGGCCCAGCGGGTGCGTTCCAGGAGCCAGCCGGCGACAGCCAGGGAGAGCGGGAGGGCGCGCTCGGGGGCGGGTGGGCCGTCCGCCGGGCCGAGCCGCACCCCGAGGTCGACCCCGACCTCGCGGAAGGAGCCCGGGGCGCCCTGCGGGTGGGGCCCGCGGCCCGCCTGCTCGGCGGGGCCGATCACCACCAGGCGGTCCGGCCGGGCGGCGGCCAGGACGGCGACGGCGTCGTAGCAGGCGGCCCGCAGTCCGTCGAGTTCGGCGGCGGCGCCGGCCGCGACCTCGGGGACGAGCAGTGGCGGGCACGGGCACACGGCGGCGGCGACGAGCATGGCCGGAACCCTAGCAAGCGGGCCGGCCCGCGCCGGGGAGACGAGGGGAACCGGCCGGCGGGCGGCGTGCCGGGATCCGGCCGTCACGCCGGACGGCGAGCAGGCGTGACCGGGCCGTCACCTCGCGGTGCGGCCCGGTCACCGCTCCGTACGTCAGTCGCGCGCGCAGCCCGCGACGGGGGCGGGCGCGGGCGGCGGAGCGCCGACCGTGGGGAGGCCGAGCATCACGCCGGACGGGGTCGCCGGCGCGGCGTTGCGGCGCTCCCAGGCGTCGCCCGCACGGGTGCGCCGTACCGCCTTCGGCGCCCCTTCGGCGAGGAGGTGGTGCGGGGCCGCGTAGGTGATCTCGACGGTGACCATGTCACCGGGGCGGACCGGCTCCTCCGGGCGGGTGAAGTGCACCAGGCGGTTGTCCGGGGCACGGCCGGAGAGGCGGCGGGTGGCGCCGTCCTTGCGGCCCTCGCCCTCCGCGACCAGGACCTCCAGCACGCGGCCGGTCTGCTTCTTGTTCTCCTCCCAGGAGATCTCCTCCTGGAGGGCGACCAGCCGCTCGTAGCGTTCCTGGACCACGGCCTTGGGGATCTGGTCCGGCATCTCGGCCGCCGGGGTGCCGGGACGCTTGGAGTACTGGAAGGTGAACGCCTGGGCGAAGCGGGAGGCTCGGACGACGTGCAGGGTCTGCTCGAAGTCCTCCTCCGTCTCGCCGGGGAAGCCGACGATGATGTCCGTGGAGATGGCGGCGTCGGGCATGGCGGCGCGCACCTTCTCGATGATGCCGAGGTAGCGCTCCTGGCGGTAGGAGCGGCGCATGGCCTTGAGCACCCGGTCGGAGCCGGACTGCAGCGGCATGTGGAGCTGCGGCATGACGTTGGGCGTCTCCGCCATGGCGGCGATGACGTCGTCGGTGAAGTCGCGGGGGTGCGGCGAGGTGAAGCGGACCCGCTCCAGGCCCTCGACGGACCCGCAGGCGCGCAGCAGCTTGGAGAACGCCTCGCGGTCGCCGATGTCGGAGCCGTAGGCGTTGACGTTCTGGCCGAGCAGGGTGATCTCGGTGACGCCCTCGGCCACCAGTGCCTCAACCTCGGCGAGGATGTCGCCGGGCCGGCGGTCCTTCTCCTTGCCGCGCAGCGCGGGGACGATGCAGAAGGTGCAGGTGTTGTTGCAGCCGACGGAGATGGAGACCCAGGCCGCGTAGGCGGACTCGCGGCGGGTGGGCAGCGTCGAGGGGAACGCCTCCAGCGATTCGGCGATCTCGACCTGCGCCTCCTCCTGCACGCGGGCGCGTTCCAGCAGCACCGGCAGACTGCCGATGTTGTGGGTGCCGAAGACCACGTCGACCCAGGGGGCCTTCCTGACGATGGTGTCCCGGTCCTTCTGGGCCAGACAGCCGCCGACGGCGATCTGCATGCCCGGCCGTTTCGCCTTCAGCGGGGCCAGCCGGCCGAGATTCCCGTACAGCCGGTTGTCGGCGTTCTCCCGCACCGCGCAGGTGTTGAAGACGACGATGTCGGCCTCGCCCTCGGCACGGCCCTCGGGCGCGCGGACGTATCCGGCGTCCTCCAGGAGTCCGGAGAGCCGCTCGGAATCGTGGACATTCATCTGGCACCCGTAGGTGCGCACCTCGTAGGTCTTCGCGCTCATCTCGCCCACCAGGGTACGGGGTCGGGCTCCCGGTCCGCCCCCGGCTTCCGGGAGCCCGGGGCCCCGGTCCGGGACGCCCCTGGTCCCGGCGGGGGCGTCCCTGGCAGGATTGCCCGCATGGCTCCCGCACTGCCCCGTATCGGCAAGCGCCGCGCCGTCCTGACCGCGCTCGCCGGCTGCGCGGCGCTGGCGCTGCTGGCGTGGTGGCTGCTGCCGCTGCGCGACGAGCCGCCGGCGCGGGGAACGATGACGTTCAGCACCGGGGTTCCCACGGGCGTCTACTCGCTCTACGGGAAGCTGCTCAAGGAACGGCTGGCGGAGGACCTCCCGGAGGTGGACGTCCGGCTGCGGGCCAGCGAGGGTTCCGTGCAGAACCTCCAGCGGCTGGTGTCCGGCCGGGCCAACTTCACCATCGCCGCGGCCGACGCCGTGGCCGCGTACGAGGAGGTGAACCCGGGGGACGCCGCCTCGCTGCGGGCCTGCGCGCGGCTCTACGACGACTACATGCAGCTCGTGGTTCCCCGGGGTTCGGACATCGGCAGCGCGCGGGAGCTGCGCGGCAAGCGGGTGGCGATCGGCCAGCCCGGCTCCGGCGTCAGCCTGATCACGCACCGGCTGCTGCGGGCGGCGGGGCTCGACCCCGACGAGGACATCACCGCGGTGCGGGTGGGGATCGACAAGATGCCCGGCATGCTGCGCGAGGGGAGGATCGACGCCTTCTTCTGGTCCGGAGGACTGCCCACGACGGCGGTGGCCGATCTCGCGGACGGCTTCGACATCCGGCTGGTACAGCTCGGCGACCTCGTGGACGAACTGCACCGGCAGGGACCGGACACCTGGCAGTACCGGTCCGCGCTGATGCCGGCCGACGCCTACCCCGACGTGCAGCGCGGCCGGCCGGTGAAGACGCTCGCGGTGGCGAATCTGCTGGTCACCACCGAGCGCACGGATCCCGGCCTCACCGAGGCCATCACGCGCACCGTCATCGACAGCCGGGACGAAATCGGGCGGGACGTCCACGCGGCGCAGCTGGTGGACCTCCGCACGGCGGTCTTCACCGACCCACTGGACCTCCACGAGGGCGCCAGCCGCTACTACCGCTCCGTGAAGTCCTGAGAAGCCCCGAAAAGCCCCGGAAGCCCTGTGAAGTCCTGGGCCAGTCCCGAGCCAGTCCCGAGCACCGCGGCGCCGCCGGGCACCGCGCGTGCTACGCCCTGTGCAGCCGGGGAGGCTCCGGCGGCGCGGTCCGCGGCAGGGTGATCGTCACCAGCAGGCCCCGCGGCTCGTTGGGCGCGAAGCCGATCGAGGCTCCCCCCGCGGCCAGCAGCGCGCGGGAGATCGACAGGCCGAGACCCGAGCCGGAGACGTTCTGGTGCCGGCCGCTGCGCCAGAAGCGGTCGCCGATCCGGTCCAGTTCCTCCTGGTCGAGACCGGGGCCGGCGTCGGCGACGGTGATGCGGACGGTGTTCCCGACGGCCCCTCCACGCCGACGGTGACGTCCCCGCCGCCGGGCGTGAACTTCAGGGCGTTGTCCACCACGGCGTCCAGCGCGCTGGAGAGCGCCACCGGATCGGCCCAGCCGGTGGCTCCTGCGGGGCCCTCGTAGCGGAGGCCGACCTCCGCGCGGTCGGCCACCGGGCGCCAGGAGCCCACCCGTTCCGTCACCAGGCCGGCGACATCCGTGAGCTGCAGGTCGGGGTCGGCGTGCTCGGCGAGAGCGAGGCCGAGCAGGTCGTCGAGGACCCGGGCCAGCCGCTTGCCCTCCGTGCGGACGGAGGCGATCTCCTCGTTGTCGTCCGGAAGTTCGAGCGCCAGCAGTTCGATGCGGAGGAGCAGAGCCGCGAGCGGGTTGCGCAACTGGTGCGAGGCGTCGGCGACGAAGGCGCGCTGCTGTTCGAGAACGTCCTCCATGGTGTCGGCCATCTCGTTGAACGACCGTGCGAGCCGCCGCAGTTCCGGCGGGCCGCCCGAGACGGCGACGCGGGAGTGCATCCGGCCGGTGGCGATGTCGTGGGTGGCCGCGTCGAGCACGCGTACGGGTCTCAGCACCCAGCCGGTGAGCCGGATGGCGGCGCCGATCGCCAGGAGCATCGCCGCCGACTCCCCGGCGCCGATGAGCAGCCAGCCGCGCAGGATGCGGGAGCGCATCTGCCCGGTCGGCGAGTCGGTGACAACGACGGCGATCACATCGCCCTCGTGCACCACCGGGGAGGCGATGGTGAGCCGGTCCCGCTGCCAGGGCCAGACCTGCGCCGGATTGTGGCTGCGGCGCCCGGCGAGGGCCTCGCGGAACGCCTGGCCGCCCTCGCCGTCCCGGGCCACCTTCCAGCCGGCCGGGGCCACCGCCATGGCCTCGCGGTCACGGAAGAAGACCCCGGCCCTGATCCCGTACAGCTCGTGATACCGCTGCAGCCGGGAGGCCAGCGCCGCCCGCCGGCCGCCCGCGTCCGCCTGCCCCTCCGACGCCCCCGTCTCCTCCGGGCGGGCCGCCACGAACTGGGCGAGGGCGGCGAAGCGCGCGGTGTCGTCGATCCGGTCCACGACGACCCGCTGCTGCTCGGCCGCGGCCTGGCTCGCCGCCAGCGGGAAACCGAGCGCCAGCAGCACACCGGCCATGAGGACGATGAGAAGCGGAAGGAGTCGTGTACGCACCGGGCCCGGCCCCGTGAGTCCTCAGGCCGCCGGCTCGACGAGCCGGTACCCGACGCCGCGCACCGTCTCGATCAGGGCGGGCATCCCCAGCTTGGAGCGGAGCGAGGCGATGTGCACCTCCAGCGTGCGGCCGGTCCCCTCCCAGCTGGTGCGCCAGACCTCGCTGATGATCTGTTCCCGGCGGAAGACGACGCCGGGGCGCTGCGCGAGCAGGGCCAGCAGATCGAACTCCTTGCGGGTCAGGGAGACGGTCACGCCGTCCACCGCGACCCGCCGGGTGGGCAGCTCGATGAGCACCGGCCCGAGCCGCAGCGCGTCCGGCTCCGAGCCCGCCGCGGGGGCCGGCTCGGCCTTCTCGCCGGGGACGGTCCGCCGGAACACCGCGTGGATCCGGGCCAGCAGCTCCCCGGTGTCGTACGGCTTGACGACGTAGTCGTCGGCGCCGAGGTTCAGGCCGTGGATCCGGGAGCGCACATCGGCGCGCGCCGTCACCATGATCACGGGGGTGGTGGTGAGCTTGCGGATCCTGCCGCAGACCTCGAAGCCGTCCTGGTCGGGCAGCCCGAGGTCGAGCAGTACCACCCCGAAGGGGGCGCCGGCGTCGGGGAGCAGCGCCTCCAGCGCCTCCGCGCCGCTGCGGGCGTGCGTCACGCTGAATCCGTGCCGGGCGAGCACCGCGGACAGGGCGGCCGCGACGTGGTCGTCGTCCTCGACGAGGAGCAGTCTCACAAGGTCCCCCTTCCGGTTCGGGTGCCGCTGCGGCGTGTTGCGGCCCTCGCGCGCACAGACCGATTCGTACCCGATGGCCGGGACGGGACGGGTTCTCCCGCGGACATCGTTACGGAGCCGGTAGCGGGCCATGCGCATAGTGCGGCAGGAGTCGCCGGGCGACTACTCTCCGCTGTCGCGCGTAGCCGTTTCGTTATCCTCAATTTCCCCTCAGATGTAATGACGCAGGTCGGCAGCGCTCACTAGGGTCCTCTGCAACCGAGGAGGATGGAGCAAGAAGCCGATGACCGAAGTACCGGTGACCAAGGACGCCGTGGCCACTACGGACAAACTGGTCGTGCTGGACAACGTCAACAAGCATTTCGGCGCCCTGCACGTGCTCCAGGACATCGACCTGACCATCGCGCGCGGCGAGGTGGTCGTCGTAATCGGGCCGTCGGGGTCCGGCAAGTCGACGCTGTGCCGCACGATCAACCGGCTGGAGACGATCGACTCCGGCTCGATCACGATCGACGGCAAGCCCCTGCCCGCCGAGGGCCGGGAGCTGGCCCGGCTGCGGGCCGACGTCGGCATGGTGTTCCAGTCCTTCAACCTCTTCTCGCACAAGACCGTGCTGGAGAACGTCATGCTGGGCCAGCTCAAGGTCCGGAAGGCGGACAAGAAGGCCGCCCTGGACAAGGCCCGTGCGCTGCTCGACCGGGTGGGCGTGGCCAACCAGGCGGACAAGTACCCCGCCCAGCTGTCCGGAGGCCAGCAGCAGCGCGTGGCCATCGCACGGGCCCTGGCGATGGGCCCCAAGGTCATGCTCTTCGACGAGCCGACCTCCGCGCTCGACCCGGAAATGATCAACGAGGTGCTGGAGGTCATGCAGCAGCTCGCCCGGGACGGCATGACGATGGTCGTCGTCACCCACGAGATGGGCTTCGCCCGCTCCGCCGCCAACCGCGTCGTCTTCATGGCGGACGGCCGCATCGTCGAGGAAGCCCAGCCGGAGCAGTTCTTCAGCAATCCGCGCAGCGACCGCGCCAAGGACTTCCTGTCGAAGATCCTCCACCACTGAGCCGGCCCGTCTCCCCCGGGCCCGGCCCGGCAGAACATCCCGTTACCGATCACCGTGAGGAAGTTCGCTCATGAAACTCCGCAAGGCCGGCACCGCTGCCGCCGCCGCAGTCGTCCTCGCCCTCACTGCCACCGCCTGTGGCGGCGGCAGTGACAGCGGTGACGACGAGAAGATCACCGTCGGCATCAAGTTCGACCAGCCGGGTCTCGGTCTGAAGACCCCGGACGGCGACTACACGGGCTTCGACGTCGACGTCGCCACGTACGTCGCCAAGGAGCTCGGCTACGACGAGAAGGACATCGAGTGGAAGGAAGCCCCCAGCGCCGAGCGGGAGAACCTGATCTCGCGCGGGGACGTCGACTTCATCGTCGCCAGCTACTCGATCACCGATGAGCGCAAGGAGAAGGTCAGCTTCGCCGGCCCGTACTTCCTCGCCCACCAGGACCTGCTGATCCGGGCCGACGAAACGTCGATCAAGGAAGCCGGGGACCTCAACTCCAAGAAGCTCTGCTCGGTCACCGGCTCGACCTCCGCGCAGAACGTCAAGAACGAGCTCGCGCCCAAGGCCGACCTCGATGAGCAGGGCGGCTACTCCCAGTGCCTGACCGGTCTGGAGAACAAGGTCGTTGACGCCCTGACCACGGACGACGCCATCCTCGCCGGCTACGCCGCGCAGGACGAGCACAAGGGCAAGTTCAAGCTCGCCGGGCTCAGCCTCAGCGACGAGAACTACGGCATCGGCCTCAAGAAGGGCGACACCGAGCTCCAGAAGAAGATCAACGACGCTCTGAAGAAGATGGTCGAGGACGGCTCCTGGGACAAGGCGGTCAAGGACAACTTCGGCCCGGCCGGCTACAAGAACGAGCCGGCGCCGGAGATCACCGAGACCAGCTGAGGACCCGTCGGCGCGCCGTCCGCCCGGGCGGCGCGCCGCACCATCCGACCACCAGGGGAGAGCGCGGATCCACGTGTTCGACTTTCTTGATCTAGAGCGGTACGACCTGCTCGGGGCGTTCTGGGTGACGGTGCAGCTCACCGTCTACTCGGCCGTGGGATCCCTCATCTGGGGAACGATCCTCGCCGGGATGCGCGTGAGCCCCGTTCCGCTGATGCGCGGCTTCGGCACCGCATACGTCAACATCATGCGGAACACTCCGCTCACAGTCGTCCTCGTCGCCGCCTCGCTGGGGCTCTACCAGACCCTGAGCGTCACCCTGGGCGGCCGGGACTCCGACCAGATCGGCTTCCGGCTGGCCGTGCTCGGCCTGGTGGCCTACACCGCCACCTTCGTCTGCGAGGCGCTGCGCTCCGGCATCAACACGGTGCCCGTCGGCCAGGCCGAGGCGGCGCGGGCACTGGGGCTCGGCTTCACGCAGGTGCTGACACTCATCGTCCTGCCACAGGCCTTCCGGTCGGTGGTGGCCCCGCTGGCGAACGTCCTCATCGCCCTCACCAAGAACACGACGGTGGCGGCCACCATCGGAGTCTCCGAAGCGGCACTGCTGATGAAGGAGATGATCGAGAACGAGAGCGACGTCATCTTCCTCGTCTTCTCCGTGTTCGCCTTCGGGTTCATTGTCCTGACCCTTCCCACAGGGCTTCTACTCGGCTGGGTCAGCAAGCGTGTGGCGGTGAAGCGATGAGTGACCTCTCCGTTCTGTACGACGTTCCGGGGCCCCGCGCCAAGCGGCGCAACTGGCTCTACACCGTCCTGTTCCTCGTCGTTCTGGGGCTGGTGTCCTGGTGGGTCCTGGACACCATGGCGGACAAGAACCAGCTCGCCGGCGAGAAGTGGCTCCCGTTCGTGGAGGACTCCCGGATCTGGACCACCTTCCTGCTGCCCGGTCTGCTGAACACCCTGAAGGCGGCGGCCCTGGCCATCGTCATCGCGCTGCCGTTCGGCGCCCTGCTCGGCATCGGGCGGCTGTCCGATCACCGGTGGATCAGCGTGCCGGTCGGTGCGGTGGTCGAGTTCTTCCGGGCCATCCCGGTGCTGCTGCTGATGCTGTTCGCGAACGAGGCGTACGCCCAGCTCACCGATGTGGAGTCGGAGATCCGCCCGCTCTACGCGGTGGTGACCGGACTGGTGCTCTACAACGCCTCCGTCATCGCCGAGGTGGTCCGCGCCGGCATCCTCTCCCTGCCGCACGGGCAGACGGACGCCGCCAAGGCCATCGGCATGCGCAAGGGACAGATCATGTCCTATGTGCTGCTGCCGCAGGCCGTGACCGCGATGCTGCCGGCCCTGGTCAGCCAGCTCGTGGTGATCGTGAAGGACACGGCGCTGGGCGGCGCGCTGCTCGGTTTCGCCGAACTGCTGAGCCGCGTCCGGAGCATCACCGCCAACTACGGCGCGAACACCATCGCCGCCTTCACCGTGGTCGCTCTCCTCTTCATCCTGCTCAACTTCCTGCTCACCAGCTTCGCCAGCTGGCTGGAAGGCCGGGCCCGGCGCTCCCGCAAGGGAACCGGAGCCGTGGTGACCGAGGACATCGGCAGCGACGTCGCCGTGGTCTCGGCGCCCGGCGACGACCGCACGGACGGCCCGGGAGGCCCCGGGCACGGGCCCGGCGACGGCGGTGTGCGCAAGACGCGCTGAGCCGCGCCGGCGGGGACGGAAGCGACGAGAGGGACAGCGGTGGTCAGCCGCTGTCCCTCTCGCTTGACGTGGGCAATCCCAGTGGGTTGCATTCCTTCTGTGATCACGCACCGGGCCCCCTGCACCATCCCTTCCCCGACCCTCCGGGTCGAAGGAGCCGCCCCGTGGACCCGGTGATCGTCGTCGGCGCGGGGCCCGTCGGTCTCGCGCTCGCCCTGGCGCTCACCCGGCACGACGTCCCCGTCCTCGTCCTGGACGAGAGCTCCGGCGCGTACGAGCCGCGGCCCGCCCGGACCACCGTGCTGAGCCCCGACAGCGCCGCCTTCGCCGGCCGCCTCCTCGGCACCTCCCTTTCCGGCACCGGCACGCGGTGGACGGCCTGGCGGACGCTGCGGCGGAGGCAGTCGCCACGGCGGGAGGAGCTGGGGGACGACGCCCCGCTCCATCTGCCGCAGCACGAACTCGTCCACGGGCTGCGGTCCGCGCTGGAGGCCGGGGGCCTCGCCCGGATCGTCACCGGCTGCCGCCTCCACGCCCTGGAGCAGGACGCGGACGGCGTCACCGCGTACACCCGGGAGCCGGCGGGGCCGGCGGGGCCGACGGGGCCGGCGGGCTCGCAGCCGGGGGGCGGCGCGGGCAGCCGCCCGTGGCGCGGCAGCCATCTGGTCGGCTGCGACGGGGCGCGGTCCACCGTGCGCAAGCTCCTCGACGTGCGCTTCCCCGGCCGGACGGCCGTCGAACGGCACGCGGTCGCCGCGCTCCGCACCGAACTCCCCTGGCCCGGCGAGGCCGTGCTGTACCGGGGCCCGCGCGCCGAGGAGGTGCTGGCGCGCCCGCTGCCGGACAAGGTCTGGCGGATCGACTGGCTGCTGCCGCCCCGGGGGGACCTCGTAACGCCCGAGGCTCTCGTCGCCCGGATCCGCGACACCCTCACCACCTGGTGCGGCGACATCCCCCCGTACGACCTGCTGGACACCGGGGTGCACACCGTCCACCACCGGCTCGCGCGCCGGTGGCGGTCGGGCCGGGTCTTCCTGGCCGGGGACGCGGCGCACCTGCTGGGCAGCCTCGGCACCCAGGAACTCGACGAAGGGCTGCGGGACGCGGCGAACCTCTCCTGGAAGCTGGCGCTGGCGCGGCACCACGGCGCCTCCGAGACGCTGCTCGACAGCTATCAGGCGGAGCGGCGCCGGTCCGTCGGCGCCCGGCTGCGCGCGGCCGACCAGGCACTGCCGCTGGTCCGGGCCGCGGGCGCCTGGCCCGCCGTACGCCGGTCGCTGCTGCCCGGGGCCGGACGCGGGGAGGAGAGCCTGTTGACGGACGGTCATCTGGGGCGGGGCCCGCTGGGAGCGCCACCCGGGTACGCGCACTCCCCGCTCGCGCCTCCCCCGACGGAGGCGGCGGCCGAGGTCGGCACCCTGCCGGGCGAGCCGGTGGAGGATGTGGCGGTGACCGCGCCGGACGGCGCCGTGGCGCGGCTGCGGGAGCGGCTCGGCGGTGATCTGCTGGTGCTGCTGGTGGCTCCGGGGACCGGTGTCTGGGACCGCAGGCACTGGATGGGCGCGGGGCTGATGCCGCGGCTGGCCGCGGCCGTGGCCGCGCTGCCGGTACCGGCCGAACTGCTGGTGACGGAGGGCTATCCGGGCGCGGCGGCGCACACGGTGCTGATGGTCCGGCCGGACGGCCATCTGGTCGCCGCGCTGACGGGCGTGGATCCGGCGGAGCTCCACGCCTGCGCGGAGACCGTGCGGGGCGGAGGCGGGGCGGCCCCGGCGGGCGGCGGTGCCGTACCGGGAAGGGCCGGAACCGGGGAGAACGGAACGGCGGAGAAAGGCGGAGCGCAGGGGGTCGGCACAGCAGGCACGGCCCGGACGACCGCCGGAGACGGGCATCCCGCCGGGGCCGGGGACGCGAACGCGGTGACGCCGGCGTCCGCGGACGGCGTCTCCTCCGCGACCGGCATACGCCGCTGAGGCCGGAGCGGCCTAGGCCCTGCTGGGACCGGTTCGGTTCAAGGCACCGCGGGGCACGCTGACGCACCGGCTCATCGGGCCGCCGTCCCCCGGCAGCGTGGATGCGCGCGTCACGGCGCCGGTGCGCCGAGGGAGCCGGCCCGACGGTCACCACCCCGCCGTCCCAGGTCACAGGGCCATGAGGTGGGGAGTCCACGCTCCCCGGAGCACGTCAGAGGGTCCGGACACCGGGCCGGCGAACGGACGGAGGCGGGACAAGGGTTCAGTCCCCGGGGAGGAACCACTCCAGGGCCTCCGGGTCCTCGCCCTCCTCCTCCAGCGCGCGCCGGACCACCCGCAGGGCGAGCCCCTCCGAGTAGCCCTTGCGGGCCAGCATCCCGGCGAGGCGGCGGATCCGCTTCTCCCGGTCCAGCCCCCGGGTGGACCGCAGTCTGCGCTCCACCAGCGCCCGGGCCGTCTCCTCCTCCTGTTCGGAGTCGAGCCGGCCCACGGCCTCGTCGATGACCGTCGATTCCACTCCGCGGGTGCGCAGTTCCCGAGCGAGGGCGCGGCGGGCCAGCCCCCGCCCGTGGTGGCGGGACTCGACCCAGGCACCGGCGAAGGAGGCGTCGTCGATCAGACCGACCTCCTCGAAGCGGGAGAGGACCTCCTCGGCCACGTCCTCGGGAATGTCCCGCTTGCGCAAGGCGTCGGCGAGCTGCTTGCGGGTGCGCGGCGTCCCGGTGAGCAGGCGCAGGCAGATGGCCCGTGCCCGCTCACCGGGGTCGTCGGTCCGGGACGCGGCCGTACCCGCGCCCGGACGCGGTGTCCCCTGTCCGGCCCTCGACGGAGAGGGGCCACCGCCGTCCCTGTCGTCCTCGCCGCCGTCCTTCCGCCGCCCCTGCGGCCGGCCGGTTCGCCGCGTCATGGGCTAGCTCTTGGCGGCAGCGGCCTTGGAGGCCCTGGTCGCCTTGGCGGCCGGGGCGGGCACCGCCTTCGCCGGCTCGGCGGGCGCTCCCGCCGCGTCCGCTCCCGGCTCTGCGGCCGGAGCCTCCGGGCGCACCCCGATCCCCAGCTTTTCCTTGATCTTCTTCTCGATCTCGTTGCCCAGGTCCGGGTTGTCCTTGAGGAACTTGCGGGCGTTCTCCTTGCCCTGTCCCAACTGGTCGCCCTCGTAGGTGTACCAGGCACCGGACTTGCGGATGAAGCCGTGCTCGACGCCCATGTCGATCAGTCCGCCCTCACGGCTGATGCCCTCGCCGTAGAGGATGTCGAACTCGGCCTGCTTGAAGGGCGGCGCGACCTTGTTCTTCACGACCTTGCAGCGGGTGCGGTTGCCAACCGCGTCGGTGCCGTCCTTGAGGGTCTCGATCCGGCGGATGTCGATCCGCACCGAGGCGTAGAACTTCAGCGCCCGGCCACCGGTGGTGGTCTCGGGTGAGCCGAACATCACACCGATCTTCTCGCGGAGCTGGTTGATGAAGATCGCCGTGGTCTTGGACTGGTTCAGGGCGCTGGTGATCTTGCGGAGCGCCTGGCTCATCAGCCGGGCCTGGAGACCGACGTGCGAGTCCCCCATCTCGCCCTCGATCTCCGCGCGCGGCACCAGGGCCGCCACGGAGTCGATGACGATCAGGTCGAGGGCGCCGGAGCGGACCAGCATGTCCACGATCTCCAGCGCCTGCTCGCCGGTGTCCGGCTGGGAGAGGATGAGGTTGTCCGTGTCGACGCCCAGGGCCTTGGCGTACTCGGGGTCGAGCGCGTGCTCCGCGTCGACGAAGGCGACGGTGCCGCCCGCCTTCTGGGCGTTGGCCACCGCGTGGAGCGTGAGGGTCGTCTTACCGGAGGACTCCGGGCCGTACACCTCGACGACCCGGCCGCGCGGCAGACCGCCGACTCCCAGCGCCACGTCGAGAGCGGTCGACCCGGTGGGGATGACCTCGATGGGGTCGTTCGGCCGGTCACCGAGGCGCATGACGGCGCCCTTGCCGAATTGCCGTTCAATCTGCGCGAGCGCGGCGTCGAGCGCCTTCTCGCGGTCGGATCCTGCTGCCATGGGTTCCACCCGGTTTGCTTGAGTCGATCGCTTCACGTCCATGACGCTAACGCCTGGCACTGACAACGCGCCCCGTCGCCGGCCGGGCTGTGGAAAACCCGGCCGGGCCATCCATCTGAATGGATGTTCGATTTTGGTGTCAAGCCGATCACCCGCCCGCGCGCCGCGCCCCGGGACAGGGCCCGCGCCGCCCCCTCAGCTGTCCCTGTCCCTGTCCCTGTCCCCGTCTCCGTCCCCGTCCCCGCTCTCCGGCGGCCGGCGGCCGAGCAGCGCCCGGCGCACCCGGGAGAGCGTCGAGGCCCCCCGCTCCCGCACCGGCCGCCGGCTGCGCACCCGCGGATGGTCGGTGACGTCGTACCGCTTCACATAGGCCGACAGGAACGCCTGCAGCGTGGCCGTCGCCGGGATCGCGATCAGCGCGCCGACGGCACCGAGCAGCGCGGCGCCCCCGATGACCGAGCCGAAGGCGACGGCGGGGTGGATGTCCACGGTCCGGGCCGTGATCCGCGGCTGCAGGATGTAGTTCTCCAGCTGCTGGTAGATCACGACGAAGACGAGCACCCACAGCGCGTACCAGGGGTTGACGGTGAACGCCAGCAGGATCGGCAGCGCGCCCGCCAGATAGGTGCCGATCGCCGGAATGAACTGCGAGACCAGCCCCACCCAGATCGCCAGGGCCGGGGCGTACGGCACCCCGAGGATCTCCAGCAGCACGTAGTGCGCGCCACCGGAGACCAGCGCCATCAGGCCGCGCGAGTAGAGGTAGCCACCGGTCTTGGCGACCGCGATGTCCCAGGCCCGCAGCACCTCGGCCTGCTTGGCCGGCGGCAGCATGGAGCACAGGGCCCGGCGCAGCCGCGGACCGTCGGCCGCGAAGTAGAAGGAGAACAGCGCCACGGTGAGGGTCATGAACAGGCCGCCGATCACCTGCGCCGACACGTCCAGCACCCCGCCCGCGCTGTTCTGCACGTACTTCTGCAGCCAGGCGGACTTGAGCAGGCTGTCCTGCATCTCCAGGCGCGAGACGCTGGTGCCGAAGGTCTTGTTGCTCCAGCGGATCACCGAGTCGAGATAGGCCGGGAAGTTCTCGACCATGGTGACGATCTGGCCGGCGAGCATCGAGCCGAGCAGGGTGACGAACCCGGCCACGGCCACGACGAGACCCAGGAACACCAGGGCGGTTGCCAGGCCTCGGCGCATCCCGCGGTCCGCCATGCGGTCCACCGCCGGTTCGATCGCCAGCCCCAGGAAGAACGCGATCAGGATGTTGATCAGCAGTCCGGTGAGCTGCTGGAAGGCCCAGCTCGCGAGCAGGAAGACCGCATAGGCGGCGAACACCAGGGCGATGGCGCGTGGCAGCCAGGCAGGCATCCGCTCACCACCGCGCACGGGGGCCCGCTCGGCGGGGACAGGGCGCGGTCCGGGTTCCGGGGCGCCACCGGGTTCGTCGTCGTTCGCTGCCACGGTGCCAGTTTGACCCATCCGGGGTGCGGCCCGCTCCCCCCGGGGCGGCCCGTCCGGCGCCCGGGGTCACGGCTCACCCGGCCACCGGGGTCAGCGGCGGTCGGCGGGGACGTCCATGGCGGCGCAGACGGCCCGCCACACGTCCTTGGCGTTCCAGCCGGCCTCCAGCGCCTCGTACACCGTCCTCCCGCCGAGCTCGGACATCACATGATCGCGCGCGAAGGAGTCGGCGTACGCCGCACCGAAGTGATCCGCCATCCGCTGCCAGAAGTCCGTCAACCGCATGAGGTCCAGTATCCCGCCTCGGCGGTGCGGTCCCGGCCGGCCGTCAGCCGGTCAGCGCGCGCACCGCCGCGGTCACCAGGACGGCGGCCCCCACGACCACCAGGAACGGGGCCCGCAGCAGCAGCGCCAGCGCCGCGGCGGCGACCCCCGCCGCCCTGGCGTCGAGGACCAGGGCGGAGCCCTCGCCGAAGGTCTGCTGGGCGGTGAGCGCGGCCAGCAGCGCGATGGGCAGCAGGGCGGCCAGCCGCTTGACGGCGGGCCGTTCCAGCGCGCCGGCGGGCACCGACAGCCCGAACAGTTTGACGAGGTAGCAGCCGGCCGTGGTGAGGCCGATGGCGATCCAGACGCTCACCGGCCGCGCCCCTTCCCGGGACGGACCGGACGGGCCGCGCCCCGGCCGCGCAGCGCCAGGACGACCGGCGCGGCCAGCGCCGCGACGAGCACCGGCACCCCGGCGGGCAGCACGGGCACGCCGACGAGCACGAGCACCACCGCCACACCGGCCACCGCGCGTTCGGTCGCCGTCCTCAGCATCGGCGCGAGCAGGGCCAGGAACACCGCCGGGCCTGCGGCGTCCAGGCCCCACACCCGCGGATCGCCCAGCGCCGAGGCACCGAGCGCGCCGAGCAGCGTGGTCAGGTTCCACAGCACGTAGAGGGTCGCGCCGGTGACGGCGAAGCCGATCCGCGCCGCGCGCCGCCCGGGCTGG
Source organism: Streptomyces albus subsp. albus (assembly GCF_000719865.1). Lineage (GTDB taxonomy): Bacteria > Actinomycetota > Actinomycetes > Streptomycetales > Streptomycetaceae > Streptomyces > Streptomyces albus_E. The sequence goes on along the minus strand of NZ_JOID01000004.1, from coordinate 26,100 downwards.
GCGAGGGCGACCGCGGCGGTCTCGTCGATGACCCACTGGGCGGCGAACGGGCGCAGGGCGCGGGGGACGCGCAGCAGCTGCGACAGCCGCAGCCCGTAGAAGGCGTTGCGCACCCCGAGGAAGAACGCCCCGGCCGCGGCCGTGTACGGGTTGCCGCCCGCCGCGAGCGCGCCGACGAGCGCGAACTGCGAGGCGCCCGTGAACACCAGCAGGCTGAGCGCGCAGGTCTGGAGCAGGGTGAGACCGGCTCCCGCGGAGGTCACCCCGAAGGCGAAGCCCGACAGCCCCACGGCGACGCCCACGCCGAGCGCGTCCCGCACCACCGCCGCGTCGGAGCGCGGCAGGGTCTCCACCCGCACCGGGGCACCGGCCCCCGGCTCCGTCCCGCGCCCCGGTTCCGTTCCGCGCCCCGCGTCCGGGGTTCCCGCGGTCTCCCTCATGTCCACCGGTTGCCTCGTCCGTCCGTCTCGTCCACCGTCGTTCGCGCCGTCCACACCGTCCGCGCCGTCCACGCCCGCACGCTACGGAGCGGCGCCGCTCCCCGTCTTGGACGTTCTTGCGGCACCGAGGGCACGGGCGCGCTGCCGCTCCCGCCGGTACGCGCCGGGCGGCACCCCGACGATCCGGGTGAAGTGCCGGTTCAGATGCGGCTGGTCGGTGAAACCGACGGCGGCGGCCGCCTCGGCCGGCGCGGCCCCCTCGTCGAGCAGGGCCCTGGCCCGGCGGACCCGGGCGCCGGTGAGCCAGGCGTGCGGCGGGAGTCCGTAGGCGTCGCGGAAGGCGCGCAGCAGGGCGAACGGACCGGTGCCGACCGCCGCGGCGAGCTGTTCGAGCGGCGGCGGGTCCGCCATGTGCTCCATCAGCAGGTCCCGGGCCCGTGCGGCGGCCCGCGCCCCGGCACCGGGCGGGCCGGCCGGACCGGGACCGGCCGTGCTGCCGCAGCGCTCCAGCAGGCGGGCGACCGCGGTGCGCAGCAGGGTGCCGGCGGCCAGGGCGTTGTCCTCCTCGGCCGCCCGGTGCACGGCGGCGATCAGCCGGCCGCTCTCCGGGTCGTCGAGCACCGTCTCGCCGAACGACGGGGTGCCCCGCACCGCAGCCGTCTCGGCCGCCACCTCCGCGACCACGTCGACCGAGGGGTACAGGACGCGGTAGCTCCAGCCCTCGCTGACCCCGGCGTACGCGGTGTGGGGAGTCTCCGGGTTGATCAGGACGACTCCGCCGCTGCCGACGTGCTCCGCCCCGCGGGGCAGCCCGACGCCCTCCACCCCGCCGGTCACCGCGCCGATGACGAAGCCGTCGTGGGCGTGGCGGGAGAAGGTGTGCCGGACGTAGCGGGCGTGCAGCAGATCGACACCGGGCAGCCGTGGATGCTGCCAGTACCGGGCGTGCTCTTTCGCCCGCTTCTCCCGTATCTCCCGCATACCGGCCATTGTGCCTCCGCCGCGCCTCCGCCGGCCGGGGGGCCGTTCCCCCGGAGGACGACCCGGGGGACGGCCCCCACCAGCGGTGACGCCGCGTTTGTCGGTACCGGGGTGCACGATGGGGACATGCCGCACGACCCGGCCGCCCCGGCCCTCGACGCCTTCTCGCCCGCCACCCGCGCCTGGTTCTCGGGGGCCTTCACCGCGCCCACCGCCGCCCAGGCGGGCGCCTGGCGGGCGATCGGCGCGGGGTCGGACGTCCTGGTGGTCGCGCCGACCGGCTCCGGCAAGACGCTCGCCGCCTTCCTGGCCTCCCTGGACCGGCTGGCGAGCACGCCCCCGCCCGCCGAGGCGAAGAAGCGCTGCCGGGTGTTGTACATCTCACCCCTGAAGGCCCTCGCGGTCGACGTGGAGCGCAACCTCCGCAGCCCGCTCACCGGCATCCGGCACGAGGCGGTCCGGCTGGGGCTGCCGGAGCCCGAGGTCCGGGTCGGCATCCGCTCCGGGGACACCCCGGCCGCCGAGCGCCGCTCCCTCGCCAACCGCCCGCCGGACATCCTGATCACCACCCCCGAGTCGCTCTTCCTGATGCTGACCTCCTCCGCGCGGGAGGCCCTGTCCGGGGTCGAGACGGTCATCCTCGACGAGGTGCACGCCGTCGCGGGCACCAAGCGCGGCGCGCACCTCGCGCTCTCCCTGGAGCGGCTGGACGAGCTGCTGCCCCGCCCCGCCCGCCGGATCGGCCTGTCCGCCACCGTCCGCCCGGTCGAGGAGGTGGCGCGCTATCTGTCGCCGCGGCGCCGGGTGGAGATCGTCCAGCCGCCCTCCGAGAAGCGGTTCGACCTCTCGGTGGTCGTGCCCGTCGAGGATCTCGGCGAGCTCGGCGGCGCCCCGGCGCGGGACGCCGCGGAAGGCCCGGACGGCGGGGCGGCGGAGCGGCCGTCGATCTGGCCGCATGTCGAGGAGCGGATCGCCGATCTGGTCCAGGCCCACCGGTCCACGATCGTCTTCGTCAACTCCCGGCGGCTCGCCGAGCGGCTCTGCAACCGGCTCAACGAGATCGCGTACGAGCGGGCCACGGGCGAGCCGGTGCCCGAGGACCACTCCCCCGCCGAGCTGATGGGCGGCTCCGGAGCCGCCCGGGGCGCGCCGGCGGTGCTGGCCCGCGCCCACCACGGCTCGGTCTCCAAGGAGCAGCGGGCGCAGGTGGAGGAGGATCTCAAGGCGGGCCGGCTGCCCGCCGTCGTCGCCACCTCCAGTCTCGAACTGGGCATCGACATGGGCGCGGTGGACCTGGTCGTCCAGGTCGAGTCCCCGCCGTCGGTGGCCTCCGGGCTCCAGCGCGTCGGGCGGGCCGGGCACCAGGTGGGCGCGGTCTCCACCGGGGTCGTCTTCCCCAAGTACCGCGGCGATCTGGTCCAGTCGGCGGTGGTGACGGAGCGGATGCGCTCGGGCGCCATCGAGGCGCTGCGCGTCCCGGCGAACCCGCTGGACGTGCTGGCCCAGCAGATCGTGGCCATGACGTCCATGGACGCCTGGGACGTCGAGGAGCTGCTCGCCGTGGTCCGGCGCGCCGCGCCCTTCGCGTCGCTCCCGGAGTCCGCGTACACCTCCGTCCTCGACATGCTCGCGGGCCGCTATCCGTCCGACGCCTTCGCCGAGTTGCGGCCCCGCCTGGTCTGGGACCGGGTGGCCGGGACGGTCAGCGGCCGGCCGGGCGCCCAGCGCCTCGCGGTGACCTCCGGCGGCACCATCCCGGACCGCGGCCTCTTCGGCGTCTTCCTCGCCGGCGCCGACCCGAAGAAGGGCGGCGGGCGGGTGGGCGAGCTGGACGAGGAGATGGTGTACGAGTCGCGGGTGGGCGATGTCTTCACGCTGGGCACCACCACCTGGCGCATCGAGGACATCACCCGCGACCGCGTCCTCGTCTCCCCCGCGCCGGGTGTGCCCGGGCGGCTGCCGTTCTGGAAGGGCGACCAGCTCGGCCGTCCGCTCGAACTCGGCCGGGCGCTGGGCGCGTTCCTCCGCGAGATCGCTTCCCTGGCCCCCGCGGAGGCCCGGGCGCGGCTGACGTCCGCCGGGCTGGACGCGCTGGCGGCGGAGAACCTGCTGGCCTATCTGGAGGAGCAGCGGAAGGCGTGCGGGCACGTCCCCGACGACCGCACCGTCGTCGTGGAACGCTTCCGCGACGAGCTGGGCGACTGGCGCGTCGTCGTGCACTCCCCCTTCGGCGCCCAGGTGCACGCCCCGTGGGCGCTGGCGCTCGGCGCCCGGCTGGCGGAGCGGTTCGGCATGGACGCCCAGGTGATGCACGCCGACGACGGCATCGTGCTGCGGCTGCCCGACGCCGACATGATGGGCCTGGACCTGCTGGACATGGAGCCCGGCCCCGGGGGAGGCAGCGGCCCGGACAGCGCGCCGCCTGTTCCCGCCTGGTCCGACCCCGAGCAGCCGCCGGCCGGGGCGGCCGACGTCGTCTTCGACCGGGAGGACATCGGGCAGATCGTCACCGACCAGGTCGGCGGCTCGGCGCTGTTCGCCGCCCGCTTCCGCGAGTGCGCCGCCCGCGCCCTGCTGCTGCCGCGCCGCGACCCCGGGAAGCGCACCCCGCTCTGGCAGCAGCGCCAGCGAGCCGCCCAACTGCTCCAGGTGGCATCCGAGTTCGGCTCCTTCCCGATCGTGCTGGAGGCCGTGCGCGAATGCCTGCAGGACGTCTTCGACGTCCCGGGCCTCACCGAACTCATGGGCGACATCGAGGCCCGCCGGGTCCGCCTGGTCGAGATCACCACCCCGGAGCCCTCCCCCTTCGCCCGCTCCCTCCTCTTCGGCTATGTCGCGCAGTACCTCTACGAGGGCGACTCCCCGCTCGCCGAGCGCCGGGCCGCCGCGCTCTCCCTGGACTCCCGGCTGCTGGCGGAGCTGCTGGGCCAGGCCGAGCTGCGCGAACTCCTCGACGCCGAGGTGCTGGAGAGCCTGGAGCGCGAGCTGCAGTGGCTGACGGAGGACCGCCGCGCGAAGGACCCGGAGAGCGTCGCCGACCTGCTCCGCCTCCTCGGCCCGGTCACCGACGCCGAGCTGGCCGCGCGCGGCGCCGAACCCGGCTGGGCCGGGGAGCTGGCCGACGCCCGGCGCGCCATCCGCGTACGGATCGCCGGGCGGGAGCACTGGGCGGCGGTGGAGGACGCCGGACGGCTCCGCGACGCCCTGGGCACGGCGCTGCCCGTCGGCGTACCGGAAGCCTTCACGGAGCCGGTCAAGGACCCGCTCGGCGACCTCCTCGCCCGCTACGCCCGGACCCACGGCCCCTTCACCTCCGCCGCGGCCGCGGAGCGCTTCGGCCTCGGCGTGGCCGTCACCGAGGGTGCCCTGCGCCGGCTCGCCGCCGACGGCCGGGTCGTCCAGGGCGAGTTCCACCCGGCGGGCGCCGGCCAGGAGTGGTGCGACAGCGGAGTGCTGCGGCGGCTGCGCCGCCGTTCCCTGGCCGCGCTGCGCCGGGAGCTGGAGCCGGTGCCGCCGCCCGCGCTCGGCTCCTTCCTGCCCCAGTGGCAGCAGGTCGGCACCCGCGGTCTGCGCGGCATCGACGGACTGGTGCGCGCCGTCGAGCAGTTGCAGGGCGCACCCGTCCCCGCCTCCGCCCTGGAGAAGCTCGTCCTGCCGTCCCGGGTGGCCGGCTACACCCCGGGAATGCTCGACGAGCTGACGGCCGCCGGCGAGATCGTCTGGGCGGGCGCCGGGGCGCTGCCCGGCAAGGACGGCTGGCTCTCGCTGTACCTCGCCGACGTGGCCCCGCTGCTCCTCCCCGCCCCGCTGCCCTTCGAGGCGGGCCCGCTCCACGAGGCCGTCCTGCAGGCCCTGTCCGGGGGTTACGGGCTGTTCTTCCGCCAGCTCGCCGACCGGGTGCGGTCAGCCGGCCACTCCGAGGCCACGGAGGCCGAACTGGCCGACGCCGTATGGGATCTCGCCTGGTCCGGACGGCTCACCAACGACACCCTGGCACCGCTGCGCTCGCTACTCGGCTCGGGCCGCACCGCCGGCGCCACCGCCCACCGCGCCAGGCGGCCCGTGCCCCGCGGCCGGTACGGCGGTCTCCCCGGCCGCACCGGGCGGCCGGCCTCGCCGGGCGGCCCGCCGACCGTCGCCGGCCGCTGGTCGCTGCTGCCGGAGCGGGAGCACGACACGACGCACCGGGCCCACGCCCTCGCGCAGACCCTGCTGGACCGGCACGGTGTGGTCACCCGCGGCGCGGTCGCCGCCGAGGGCGTCGAGGGCGGCTTCTCCGCGGCCTACCGCGTGCTGGCCGCCTTCGAGGACACCGGCAAGGCGCGGCGCGGCTATGTGGTCGAAGGGCTGGGGGCCGCGCAGTTCGCCATGGACGGCGCGGTGGACCGGCTGCGCGCCATCGCCACGGCCCGGGAGCGGGACGCCGCGGAGAACCCGGCCTTCCCCGGCGCCCCCGGCGTCCCCGGCGAGCCGCAGGGCGGCCGCGGCCGAGCCGTTCTGCTGGCGGCCGCCGACCCGGCCAACGCCTACGGAGCCGCCCTGCCCTGGCCCGAACCGCCCGCCGGCGCCGGCCACCGGCCGGGCCGGAAGGCGGGCGCCCTGGTGGTGCTGGTCGACGGGCGGCTGGTGCTCTATGTGGAGCGCGGCGGCAAGACGCTGCTCGCCTGGCCCGGCGGGGAGGACGGCGACGCGGAGGGCGACGCCCGGCTCCATCTGGCGGCGGAGACCCTCGCGGAAGCGGCCCTGCGGGGCGCCCTCGGCACGGTCACCGTGGAGCGGGCCAACGGCGCCCCGGCACTGGGGTCCCCCGTGGGCCGGGCCCTGGAGACGGCGGGCTTCCACGCCTCCCCGCGAGGACTGCGGCTCCGCCCTCGCTGAGACCCCCGGTCGGCGGCTCCCCGGCAACGGCGCTCCGGCCCGTCCGCCCCGGGGCATCATGGCCGTATGCCCGAAGGAGACACCGTCTGGCGGACCGCCCGGCGCCTGCACGAAGCCCTGGCCGGTGACAGGCTCGTCCGCTGCGATCTCCGGGTGCCGAAACTCGCCACCGCCGATCTCTCCGGCCGGAGCGTGCTGGAGGTCGTACCGCGCGGAAAGCATCTGCTGGCCCGCTTCGAGGGCGGTCTGACGCTCCACTCCCATCTGCGGATGGACGGAGCCTGGCGGGTCTACGCCGCCGGTGAGCGCCCGCGCGGCGGCCCGGAGCACCAGATCCGCGCGATCCTCGGCACGGCGGCGCGGACGGCCGTCGGCTACCGGCTGCCGGTACTCGACCTGCTCCGCACCGCCGACGAGGACACCGTGGTGGGCCATCTCGGCCCGGACCCGCTCGGCCCCGACTGGGATCCGCGGGAGGCCCGCCGGCGGCTGCTCGCCGACCCGGCCCGCCCGGTCGGCGAGGCCCTGCTCGACCAGCGCAATCTCGCCGGCCTGGGCAATGTCTACAAGTCGGAGCTGTGCTTCATGCTCCGCCTCTCCCCCTGGCTGCCGGCCGGGGACGTCCCGTCGCCCGACCGTCTCGTCGCGCTCGCCGCGAAGCTCCTGGACCTCAACAAGGCCCGCGCCTCCCGCGTCACCACGGCCGATCCGCGCGGGGACCGCAAGCTGTGGGTGTACGGCCGCGCAGGGCGGCCCTGCCGGCGCTGCGGCACCCCCGTCCGCATGGCGGAACAGGGCGAGCCGGGACGGGAACGCGACACCTACTGGTGCCCGCGCTGCCAGCCCGGGCCATATCCGTGATCATCCCCCGTCGGAGATGCCCGGTTCCCCTCCCGGTCGTGTTCCCCACCCCACTCCCGCGTGCTGTGCGGATCCGCCGACCCAGTACGCCGGCTCAGCGGCCGCCCGCGGCGGGGGCTCCAGCGGCATGGCGTCGGCCCTCCGCGACCCCCGTTCCCGGCGGGGCGCAGTGGACCGGCAGCAGCCCGAGGCCCCAGCCGCTCGCCGCGACGGCCGCCTCGACGACACCGGCCCGGCCCGGTGACAGCGCCAGCCGGAGCACGGCCCACCACCACACCCCGGCCAGGGCCAGCACCAGCGTCCAGCGCACGGCGGCCGGAAGGGCACGCACCGCGCCGGGTACGGCGCCCGGCAGGGCCCGGAGCGCGCCGGGCACGGCAACGAGCCGGGGGGTGCGTATGGCGCCGGGTATCGCACCCGGCGCGGCTATCCAGGGCTCTCGCTCCACAGTGACCGCCTCCTCCGGCCGGCCGGCACGGACGGCACCGCTCCTCGCCCCGAGGCGGAGCGGGCGACCGGGGCCGGTCAGGCTCCCAGGCCCTCCGCGTCCTCGGCCTGGAACATCCAGCGGTGCTTCTCGAGCTCGCCGGTCACAGCGATGATCATGTCCTGGGTGACGGGGTCCGGCTTGTCCGTGGCCTCGATCCGCTCCCGCATCCGCGTGATGACGGAGCCGAGGGCCTCCACGAGCGTCTGGACCGCGTCGGTGTCCCGGATCCAGGTCTCCTTGACGGTGTTGAGGCCGCTGGTCTTGGCCACGGTCTCGGCACGGCCGTCCGGGGAGATGCCCAGCGCCGCTGCGCGCTCGGCCACGATGTCCGCGTGCTCCCGGGCGGTGTCCACGACCTCGTCGAGCTGGAGGTGTACGGAGCGGAACCGGGGGCCGACCACGTTCCAGTGCACCTGCTTGGCCACCAGCGAGAGATCGACCAGATCGACCAGAGCGCCCTGGAGTGCCTCGGCAACCGCCCGGCGGTCGCCCTCGTCGGCCAGCGGGCTCTTGACGACAGACATGTTTCCTCCTGCTTTGTCCGATCAACCCTTCTCCACCATCGCATACCCTCCGGGCCGGAGGCATGTCCGGGAAACCCGCCCCTGTCAAGTGACACGGGTCACACATGAGCGGGTGGGGTGCGAAAAGCCGCGGAAAAGCCGCCCGGAACGCGCCGGGCCCCGGACGGCGAACCGTCCGGGGCCTGCGACAAGGGGTGGCCGACTGGGCCGTCAGGCAGCGACGACGTCCACGGCCTCCGTCGGCGCCTTGATCGTTACGCGCTCCTCCGGTACGCCCGTCACGGACGTCACCGAAACCGAATTGAGCATGGGCCGCATCGGCGCCGGCACGGTCTCGTCCGCCGCCGACTGCGCCAGCTCGGCGAGCGACAGCTCGTCACTCACCTCACGCATGACCTGCGACATTCGCACGTCCAGCGCATCGCAGATGGCGGAGAGCAGCTCGGAGGAAGCCTCCTTCTGCCCCCGCTCGACCTCTGAGAGATAGCCGAGGGAGACCCGCGCCGACGAGGAGACCTCACGCAGGGTTCGGCCCTGGCGCTGGCGCTGCCGACGCAGCACGTCACCCAGCAGGCGACGGAGCAGAATCATCGGTGGCTCCCTCCTCGGACCTCGGATCCGGATCCTTCTCGCCCCACCGTACCGCCTCGGACGGCAGCCGTGCGGGGAGCGATGACGTGTTCACTCAGGGCTGCAAACATCAATTCCCCCCGCGGTGTTCCGTATTCTGTGCCCGCGCATTTCCGACCAGTTCTTCTCGCAGCATTCCGAGGACTCCGCCGACGCTCTCCCGGCGGATCCCCGCACGGTCCCCCGCCGGCCGCAGCAGCCGGGACCGGACCGTCCCGGCGGGGCCGGCGACCGCCACGTACACCGTGCCGACCGGCTGCCCGTCCTGCGGGTCCGGCCCGGCGACGCCGGTGGTCGCGATCCCCCAGTCGGCGCCCAGCAGCCGCCGTACGCCCCCGGCCATCTGCCGGGCGACCTCCGCGTCCACCGCCCCGCGCTCGGCCAGCAGCGCTCCGTCCACGCCCAGCAGGGTGTGCTTGAGATCGGTCGCATAAGCGGTCACCGCCCCCCTGAGGACCCGCGAGGCCCCCGGTACTCCGGTCAGCTCAGCCGCCACGAGGCCGCCCGTGAGCGACTCCGCCACGGCCAGCGTCTCACCGCGCGCTGCCATCGTTTCCAGTACGTCGGCGGCGGCGGTGGCGTTCACCGGCCCGGGCCCCCGGCCGCCGCCCGGGCGGCGGCGTCCCCGCGCTCCCGCGCCAGCCCGGCGCGGCGCAGAACGACCGCCTGCCGGACGTAGTCGAGCCCGGTGACGACGGTGAGCAGCACCGCCACCGCCATCATCCAGAAGCGGAGCGTGGCGAGCGGCCCGGTGAGCACGAGGACGTACATCCCGACGGCCGTGCCCTGGGCGAGAGTCTTCAGCTTGCCGCCCCGGCTGGCCGGGATGACACCGTGCCGGATCACCCAGAACCGCAGGACCGTGATGCCCAGCTCGCGGAAAAGGATCAGACCGGTCACCCACCAGGGCAGGTCGGAGAGGGCGGAAAGGCAGATCAGCGCCGCACCCATGATCGCCTTGTCGGCAATCGGGTCGGCGATCTTGCCGAAGTCGGTGACGAGGTTGTAGCGCCGGGCCAGCTGGCCGTCGAAGAGATCGGTGATCATGGCGACGGCGAACGCCGCCCAGGCGAAGGAGCGCCAGACCGGGTCGTAGCCGCCGTTGTGCAGCAGGAGGAGCACGAAGCCGGGGACCAGCAGCAGCCGCACCATGGTCAGGACGTTGGCGATGTTCCAGAGCCCGGCCTGGCGCACGGCCACCGCCGTGGCGCCCGCCGCGACTCCGGCGCGGGCCTGGGCCCGCCCCTGACCTCCCGCCGCGGAGGCGGGTACTCCGGTCATGTGCCCGCCTCCTCGGTACGGCGTGCAGCGCCGGACGGCGCCTCCCCGCCGAGAGCGGGGGACGGTTCGGCGACGAGGTCCACGCCCTCGGTCGCCACCACCTTCGCTTCGACCATACGTCCGGGCGCCAGCCCGCGGGAGTCCGTGAGGAGGATCTGCCCGTCGGTCTCCGGCGCCTGGTGCGCACCGCGGCCGACCGCCCCCTCCTCCTCGTCCACGGATTCGACGAGAACCCGCACCGTCTCGCCGAGCCGCTCCTCGGCGCGCTGGGCCGTCAGCTCCTCGGCGAGCCGGGAGATGTGCGCGAGGCGTTCGGCGACGGTGTCCTCGTCCAGCTTGCCCTCGTAGGCCGCCGCCTCGGTGCCCTCCTCGTCGGAGTATCCGAAGACGCCGATGGCGTCCAGCCGCGCCCCGGTGAGGAAGCGCTCCAGTTCGGCGAGGTCGTCCTCGGTCTCGCCGGGGAAGCCGACGATGAAGTTGGAGCGGACGCCGGCCTGCGGGGCCCGGGAGCGGATCGTGCCGAGGAGTTCCAGGAAGCGGTCGGTGTCCCCGAAGCGGCGCATCGCCCGCAGCACGCCGGGCGCCGAGTGCTGGAAGGACAGGTCGAAGTAGGGCGCGACCTTCGGGGTGGAGGTGAGGACGTCGATGAGACCGGGACGCATCTCGGCGGGCTGCAGATAGCTGACCCGGATCCGCTCGATGCCGTCGACCTCCGCGAGCTCCGGCAGCAGCGTCTCCAGCAGCCGGATGTCGCCCAGGTCCTTGCCGTAGGAGGTGTTGTTCTCGGAGACCAGCATGATCTCCTTCACGCCCTGACCGGCCAGCCACCGGGTCTCCCCCAGCACATCCGCGGGACGGCGGGAGATGAAGGAGCCGCGGAAGGCGGGGATGGCGCAGAACGAGCAGCGCCGGTCGCAGCCGGAGGCCAGCTTGACCGAGGCGACGGGGCTGTCGTCCAGGCGGCGGCGGAGCGGTGCGCGCGGGCCGGAGGCGGGCGCGATTCCCTCGGGCAGGTCATCCGCCGCGGCCGCCGGGGCGGGGACCGTTCCGTGGCCGGGGAGCGCCACCTCGGCGCCCTGCCGCTCCGCGGGGCTGATGGGCAGCAGCTTGCGCCGGTCCCGGGGGGTGTGCGAGGCGTGGACGCCGCCGGAGAGGATGGTCTGCAGGCGGTCGGAGATGTCGGCGTAGTCGTCGAAGCCGAGGACGCCGTCGGCCTCCGGGAGGGCCGCGGCGAGCTCCTTGCCGTACCGCTCGGCCATGCAGCCCACGGCGACGACGGCCTGGGTGCGGGCACCGCCCTCGGACGCCGCCGTCTTGAGGTCGTTCGCCTCCAGCAGGGCGTCCACGGAGTCCTTCTTGGCGGCCTCGACGAAGCCGCAGGTGTTGACGACGGCCACATCCGCGTCGGCGGCCTCCGGGACGAGCTCCCAGCCATCCGCCGCCAGACGGCCTGCGAGCTCCTCCGAGTCCACCTCGTTGCGAGCGCAGCCTAGGGTGACAAGTGCGACGGTACGGCGTTCGGGCATGTGCTCAGCCTACTTTGTCCCGCGGACAGCCCTGCCCCAGGTCTCCGGACCCGGCGGCCCGCCCCTCGCCGCGGGTGCCGCTCCACCGCCGCCGGATCAGCCGGCCTGCGGGTCGCCCTTGGTGTAGGTGAGCCGCTGGACCTCCCCGGGCGCGAACTCGTCCTCGACCTCCTTGCCGTTGACGAAGAGCTGCACCGCGCCGGCGTTGCCGAGGATCAGGTCGATGCGTTCCTTGTCGGTGAAGGTCTTGGAGGCGCCTTCCTTGATCACGCCCTGGTGCAGCACCTTGCCGTTGTGGTTCTTCGCCAGAATCCAGCTGGCGCCCTCCGCGGCGGTCAGCTTGACCGTCACCTTGTCCGCGGGCGCGGCGGCGATGGCGCTGTCGGTCGGTTCCGGTTTCGGGTCGGACGGCTTGCCGCCCCCGGGCTTCGCGGCCGGGGACTCGGGGGTGGTGTTGTTCGCGACGGTGCCGCCGGCGTCCTCGTCGTCACCGTTGAACAGGGTGAATCCCACGAAACCGACGACGGCGACGATGGCGGCGACCATCGCGGCCGTCCAGTTCGGCCGGGACGGCTCGGGACGGATGCGTTCCGCTTCGAAGAGCGGAGCGGCCGGGGTCGGCTGGGGCCGCCCGCCGTGCTCGGCGTCGTACTGCTCGATGAGAACGGCGGCGTCCACTCCGACGGCACGGGCCAGGGCGCGGATGTGGCCGCGCGCGTACACGTCGCCGCCGCAGCGGGAGAAGTCGTCCTGCTCGATCGCATGGATGATCGGGATGCGCACGCGCGTGACCGTACTGACCGAGTCGACGGTCAGTCCGGCGTCGATGCGGGCCTGCTGGAGCGCGCGCCCGACGGAAGGCCGGTCGTCTGCGGGGGAGTTACCCAAGGACACGGGGAGGCCTTTCGAGCGTGTAGCCACCTGCTGGAAGTTCAGTCTACGGGGGGTGCGAAAGGGCGCGGCAACCGGGAGGGCCGGGTGTGTACGCCATCGGACGGGCGGGCCCCTCCGATGATCCACACATACCCCTGTCGTCTCATCCCATGTGACGCCGCAACAGGCGAAACGGTTGTACCGCTCCACCCTTACGAAGGATTCTCCCCACGAATCGTTGCCAGCACTCCGTCCAATTCATCCGCCTTCACCAGGACATCCCGCGCTTTGGACCCCTCGCTCGGCCCCACCACCCCGCGCGACTCCATGAGGTCCATCAGCCGGCCCGCCTTGGCGAATCCCACCCGCAGCTTGCGCTGGAGCATCGAGGTGGAGCCGAACTGGGTGGAGACCACCAGTTCCGCCGCCTGGCACAGCAGGTCGAGATCGTCGCCGATCTCCTCGTCGATCTCCTTCTTCTTCGAGGAGCCGACCGTGACGTCGTCCCGGAAGACCGGCGCCATCTGCTGCTTGCAGTGCGCGACGACGGCCTTGATCTCGTCCTCGGTGACGAAGGCGCCCTGCATCCGGGTCGGCTTCCCCGCGCCCATCGGCAGGAACAGCCCGTCGCCCTTGCCGATCAGCTTGTCCGCCCCGGGCTGGTCCAGGATGACCCGGCTGTCGGCGAGGGAGGACGTCGCGAACGCCAGCCGCGACGGGACATTGGCCTTGATCAGGCCGGTGACCACGTCCACGCTCGGCCGCTGGGTGGCCAGCACCAGGTGGATACCGGCGGCGCGGGCGAGCTGGGTGATCCGCACGATCGCGTCCTCGACGTCCCGCGGCGCGACCATCATCAAATCCGCCAGCTCGTCCACGATCACCAGCAGATACGGATACGGCTGCAGCTCCCGCTCGCTGCCCTCCGGCGCCTTCGCCTTGCCGCTGCGCACCGCGGCGTTGAAGTCGTCGATGTGCCGGTAGCCGTAGGCCGCCAGGTCGTCGTAGCGCAGGTCCATCTCCCGGACGACCCACTGGAGCGCCTCGGCCGCACGCTTCGGATTGGTGATGATCGGCGTGATCAGGTGCGGGATGCCCTCGTACGCGGTCAGCTCCACCCGCTTGGGGTCGACCAGCACCATCCGCACGTCCTCCGGCGTGGCCCGGACCATGATGGACGTGATCAGGCAGTTGATGCAGGAGGACTTGCCGGAACCGGTGGCGCCGGCCACCAGGATGTGCGGCATCTTCGCGAGGTTGGCCATCACATAGCCGCCCTCGACGTCCTTGCCCAGGGCCACCAGCATGGGATGCTCGTCGCCCGCGGCGTCGGCCAGCCGCAGGACGTCCCCGAGATTGACCATCTCCCGGTCCGTGTTGGGGATCTCGATGCCGACGGCGGACTTGCCGGGGATGGGGCTGATGATCCGCACGTCGGGGCTGGCCACGGCGTAGGCGATGTTCTTGGTGAGCGCGGTGATCCGCTCGACCTTGACCGCCGGGCCGAGTTCGACCTCGTAGCGGGTCACCGTCGGTCCGCGGGTGAAGCCGGTGACGGCGGCGTCCACCTTGAACTCCGTGAACACCGTGGTCAGCGAGGCCACCACGGCGTCGTTCGCGGCACTCCGCGTCTTGCCCGGCCCACCGCGCTCCAGCAGGTCGAGGGAGGGCAGCGCATACGTGATGTCCCCGGAGAGCTGGAGCTGCTCGGCGCGCGGGGGCAGCGCGTCGGCCGGCTCGGGCGCCTTGCGCGTCAGGTCCGGTACGGTCCCGGGGCCGTCCTGCCCCGCGGCCGGCTCCTTCCGCATCCGTCCGGCCGCCGGAGCGGCGGACACCGCGGCGGTCGCCGCCTCCTCCGCCTCCCGGGCTCCCGGGACCTCGGCCGTGCGCTCGGACGCGACACCGTGGCTCAGCCCGGCGACCACCGGCGAGGGCTGCACCCCGTGCAGCACGGCACCGTCCACGGAGGCCGCGCCGGCGGCCGCCGCGTCCACGGCCTCCGACGACCGACCCGCGGTGTGCGCTCCGCGCGCGCGACGGGACTTCCGCCGCCGCGAGAGCGCCTCCTCCTCGGCACCGTCCGGGTCGGCGGCCGCCGCGCCTGCCCGGGAGGCCCCGCGGCGCGGCTCGTGGTCGAGCGTCCGGCGCCACTCCTGCTCGTACGCCACGTCGTCGGGCGCCGGTGCCTGTGCCGCGGCGGCGGCTTCCAGGATCCCGAGCCGCACACCGAGCAGCCGCAGCCGCTGCGGAATGGCGTTGACGGGAGTCGCCGTGACGACCAGCAGCCCGAAGACCGTGACCAGCACCAGCAGAGGGACGGCCAGCACCTCGCCGACCGTGAAGATCAGCGGCTTGGAGGCGGCCCAGCCGATCAGTCCGCCGGCGTCCTGGATGGCCTCGGTGCCCTCTCCGCGCCCGGGCGAGCCGCACGCCATGTGGACCTGCCCGAGCACCCCGATGACGAGGGCGGAGAGGCCGATCACGATCCGCCCGTTGGCCTCCGGCTTCTCCGGATGCCGGATGAGCCGCACGGCGACGGTGCCCAGCAGCAGCGGCGCCAGCAGATCCAGCCGGCCGAACGCTCCGGTGACGAGCATCTCCACCAGATCGCCGACCGGTCCCTCGAGGCTGGACCAGGTGCCGGCCGCCACGACGAGGGCCAGGCCGAGCAGCAGCAGCGCCAGCCCGTCCTTGCGGTGGGCCGGGTCGAGGTTCCTGGCGCCGCGCCCGACGCCGCGGAACAGTGCGCCGACCAGGTGGGCGAGGCCGAGCCACACCGCCCGCACCAGGCGGAGGACACCCCCGGTCGGTGAGGGAGCGGGTTTGGCCGCCGCCTTCTTAACGGGGGCCCGCTTCGCCGGCGCCTTCCTTGCCGGGGTCTTCTTCGCGGGAGCCTTCTTCGCGGCGCCCCCGGCACGGCCACCGCGCGCCTGAGAGGTGCCCGCTGCGCCCTGGGAACCCTTGCCGGACGTACGTGAGGCCATGGGGCGAGGTTACCGGTGCCGGGCGGACGGTACACGTGTGGCCACTGGTTGACCCGTTCGTGTCGCGCTACGGACGTCGTGGGTGACGTGGCGTCAAGCCCGCTCAGCCCTGCGGGGGAACCGTTCCGGTGCCGGCCGTGCCGGGCTCCAGGGCGTCCAGTGCCCGCCGCAGACCGGTGAGTTTGCGTTCCAGATGCGCGGCCGTGGCCACGGCGGCCGCGTCCGCGGAGTCGTCCAACTGCTTGGACAGGGCCTCCGCCTGTTCCTCCACCGCGGCGAGCCGCGCGGAGAGTTCGGCGAGCAGCCCGGCCGGCTCCGTCGACTCGCCGGGTTCGGGACGGCTGCCCTCCAGTTGCGCCCGCAACAGCGCCGCCTGCTCGCGCAGTTGGCAGTTCTTCATGTACAGCTCGACGAAGACCGACACCTTGGCCCGCAGGACCCACGGGTCGAAGGGCTTGGAGATGTAGTCCACGGCGCCCGCCGCGTACCCGCGGAAGGTGTGATGGGGGCCGTGGTTGATGGCCGTCAGAAAAATGATCGGAATGTCGCGGGTCCGCTCCCGCCGCTTGATGTGCGCCGCGGTCTCGAAACCGTCCATGCCCGGCATCTGGACGTCCAGCAGGATGACCGCGAAGTCGTCCGTCAGCAGCGCCTTGAGCGCTTCCTCCCCTGACGATGCCCGTACCAGTGTCTGATCGAGCGCGGAGAGAATGGCCTCCAGCGCCAGCAGATTCTCCGGCCGGTCATCGACCAGGAGGATCTTGGCCTTCTGCACCATGGCCCGTCCTCCTCGCCCCGGCGCGGGGCCTCCCCTGCTCGATGAGCGCGGGGAAGCACCGGAGGCCGCCCCAGGGGACGACTCCCTTGCGCCGCCCGTCCTTGTGCCGGTCATCGTAACCGCACCCCGCCTGTCACCACACCCTGTCACCGCGATGTCACTGTGCACACAGCGAAAACGCCACGGAAGACCAGAAGGTTCCCCGGTTGGAGCGTTCCCACACCTGCCCGCACCGGTCAGTCGGCACGCGGCCGCATCCACTGTTCCATGACCGTCAGCAGATGGTCGGTGTCGACCGGTTTGGTCACGTAGTCCGAGGCCCCGGCGTCAATGCTCTTCTCCCGGTCCCCCTTCATCGCCTTCGCGGTGAGCGCGATGATGGGAAGCCCGGCGAACTGGGGCATCCTGCGGATCGCGGCCGTCGTGGCGTACCCGTCCATCTCGGGCATCATGATGTCCATCAGCACCAGCGCCACGTCGTCGTGCTGCTCCAGGACCTCGATGCCCTCGCGCCCGTTCTCGGCGTACAGCACGGAGAGCCCGTGCTGTTCGAGCACACTCGTCAGCGCGAACACGTTGCGGATGTCGTCGTCGACGATCAGCACCTTCTCCCCGTGGAAGCCGCCGCCCCCCGAGCGGGGGACCACCAGGTCCTGGCCGTTGCCGAGCCACGCCTCCGGGGGAGCCGACTGCGGCTCCGCGGAGATCCCCTCCGCCGTTGGCACCGGCGGGAGTTCGGCCCGCGACTCCGCCGCGCGGCGGCGCCCCAGAGCCCGTCCGGCGGCGGCGCGGCGGGGCGCGGGCCGCTCCACCGGCGTGCCCTCACCGATCTCCGCGACGTCCGTCGCCCCGGCCGTCCCCTCGGGCATCCCGTCGGCGCCGCGCCGGCCCCGGCCGCGGTCGGCGGCGGCGGGAGCGAGCTGCGGGTAGCCCTGCGGCGGGAGTTCGCCGGGATTGAGCGGCAGGTACAGCGTGAAGGTCGAGCCGCGGCCCGGTTCGCTCGCGGCGTGGATCTCGCCGCCCAGCAGCCGGGCGATCTCCCGGCTGATGGAGAGGCCGAGGCCCGTGCCGCCGTACTTGCGGCTGGTGGTTCCGTCGGCCTGCTTGAACGCCTCGAAGATCACCCGCATCTTGCTGGCCGCGATGCCGATACCGGTGTCGGTGACCGAGAACGCGATCATCGGGGCGTCCATCTCCTGCAGCGAACCGTGCTCCAGGAGCTGCTCGCGGATGGCGTCCGGCACATCGTTTCCGGCCGGGCGGATGACGAGTTCCACCGCGCCGCCGTCGGTGAACTTCACCGCGTTCGACAGCAGGTTCCGCAGCACCTGCAGGAGCCGCTGCTCGTCGGTGTGCAGCGTGCCCGGCAGCTCCGGGGAGACCCGCACGGAGAAGTCCAGGCCCTTCTCCGCGGTCAGCGGACGGAAGGTCGCCTCGACGTAGTCGACGAGCTGGACCAGGGCGATCCGGGACGGGCTGATGTCCATCTTGCCCGCCTCGACCTTCGACAGATCGAGGATGTCGTTGATCAGCTGAAGCAGATCGGACCCCGCGCCGTGGATCGTCTCGGCGAACTCCACCTGCTTCGGGGAGAGATTGCCGTCCGCGTTGTCGGCGAGCAGCTTGGCCAGGATGAGCAGCGAGTTCAGCGGGGTCCGCAGCTCGTGCGACATGTTGGCCAGGAACTCGGACTTGTAGCGCATGGAGACGGCGAGCTGTTCGGCCCGCTCCTCCAGCACCTGCCGTGCCTCCTCGATCTCGGTGTTCTTCACCTCGATGTCGCGGTTCTGCCGGGCCAGCAGCTCGGCCTTCTCCTCCAGTTCGGCGTTGGACGCCTGGAGAGCCTTCTGGCGGTTCTCCAACTCCTCCGACCGGTCCTGGAGTTGCTCCGTCAGCTCCTGCGACTGCTTGAGCAGCACCTCCGTCTTGGTGTTGACGCTGATGGTGTTGACGCTCGTGGCGATCATCTCGGCGATCTGGTTGAGGAAGTCCTTCTGGATCTGTGTGAAGGGCTGGAAGGAGGCCAGCTCGATCACGCCGAGGACCTGGCCCTCGAAGAGCACCGGCAGGACGATCACATGGGCCGGCGGGGCCTCCCCGAGCCCCGAGGAGATCTTGAGGTAGCCGGGCGGCGCGTTCTCGACCAGAATCGCGCGCTTCTCCTCCGCGGCCGTACCGATGAGCGACTCACCCGGCCGGAAGGCGGTGGGCATCGCCCCCATCGAGTATCCGTACGAGCCGATCAGACGCAGCTCGTAGGAGCCCGCGTCGTCTATGGCGGCGACCTCG
The DNA here is from genome assembly GCF_000719865.1 of Streptomyces albus subsp. albus. GTDB lineage: Bacteria > Actinomycetota > Actinomycetes > Streptomycetales > Streptomycetaceae > Streptomyces > Streptomyces albus_E. Next base: position 7,565 of record NZ_JOID01000004.1, on the reverse strand, counting down.
GTGCTCTCCGAGTCGGCCGGGGCCGCGAGGAAGAAGGCCCCGTGCTGCGCGGAGACGACCGGGGTCAGCTCGCTCATGATCAGCCGGGCCACGTCGGCGAGGTCGCGGCGGCCCTGCATCAGACCGGAGATCCGCGCGAGGTTGCCCTTGAGCCAGTCCTGCTCCTTGTTGGCGAGCGTGGTCTCGCGCAGGGTCGCGATCATCGTGTTGATGTTGTCCTGGAGCTCCAGGATCTCACCCGCGGCGTCCACGTCGATCTTGAGGTTGAGGTCGCCCCGGGTCACCGCGGCGGCGACCGCGGCGATGGCCCGCACCTGCCGGGTGAGGTTCCCGGCCATCTCGTTCACCGACTCGGTCAGGTCGCGCCAGGTGCCGTCCACGTCGCGCACCCGGGCCTGGCCGCCGAGCTGCCCCTCGGTGCCCACCTCGCGCGCCACCCGCGTCACCTGGTCCGCGAAGGACGAGAGCTGGTCCACCATCGTGTTGATGGTCGTCTTGAGCTCCAGGATCTCCCCGCGCGCGTCCACGTCGATCTTCTTGGTCAGATCGCCCTTGGCGACCGCGGTGGTCACCATCGCGATGTTGCGCACCTGCCCCGTCAGGTTGGACGCCATCGAGTTCACCGACTCGGTGAGGTCCTTCCAGGTGCCGGCGACGCCCGGCACCCGGGCCTGGCCGCCGAGGATGCCCTCCGTGCCCACTTCGCGGGCCACGCGCGTCACCTCGTCGGCGAAGGACGAGAGCGTGGTCACCATCGTGTTGACGGTGTCGGCGAGCTGCGCGACCTCACCGCGCGCCTCCACCGTCACCTTCTTGGTGAGGTCGCCGTTGGCGACCGCGGACGAGACCTGGGCGATGTTCCGCACCTGGATGGTGAGGTTGTTCGCCATCAGGTTGACGTTGTCCGTCAGGTCCTTCCAGATGCCCGACACGTCGCGTACGCGGGCCTGGCCGCCCAGCTGCCCCTCGGTGCCCACCTCGCGCGCCACCCGCGTCACCTGCTCCGCGAACGAGGAGAGGGTGTCGACCATGGTGTTGACGGTGGTGACGAGGGCGAGGATCTCGCCCTTCGCGTCGACGGTCACCTTCTGCGACAGATCGCCGTTGGCCACCGCCGTCGTCACCTGCGCGATGTTCCGCACCTGGGTCGTCAGATTGTTGGCCATGAAGTTGACGGACTGCGTGAGGTCCTTCCAGGTGCCGGAGACGCCCTGCACCTCCGCCTGGCCGCCGAGGATGCCCTCGGTGCCCACCTCGCGGGCGACCCGCGTCACCTGCTCCGCGAACGAGGAGAGCTGGTCCACCATCGTGTTGAGGGTGTTCTTGAGCTCCAGGATCTCCCCGCGCGCGTCCACGTCGATCTTCTGCGAGAGATCACCCCGGGCGACCGCCGTGGCGACCTGCGCGATGTTGCGGACCTGAGCGGTCAGGTTGCCCGCCATGCCGTTCACGGAGTCGGTCAGATCCCGCCAGACCCCGGCCACGCCCGGCACCTGCGCCTGACCGCCCAGCCGGCCCTCCGTGCCGACCTCGCGCGCCACCCGCGTCACCTGGTCGGCGAACGCGGACAGCTGGTCCACCATCGTGTTGATCGTGTTCTTGAGTTCGAGGATCTCGCCGCGCGCGTCCACCTCGATCTTCTGCGAGAGGTCACCCCGGGCGACGGCCGTCGTCACCTGCGCGATCTGGCGCACCTGCGAGGTCAGATTGCCGGCCATGAAGTTGACGGAGTCCGTCAGGTCCTTCCAGGTGCCGGACACCCCGTCGACCCGGGCCTGGCCGCCCAGCCGCCCCTCCGTGCCCACGTCCCTGGCCATCCTGGTGACCTGGTCGGCGAAGGAGGAGAGCTGGTCGACCATCGTGTTGACGGTGTTCTTCAGCTGGAGCATCTCGCCGGAGACGTCGACCGTGACCTTCTGCGACAGATCGCCATTGGCCACCGCCGTCGTCACCTGCGCGATGTTCCGCACCTGACCCGTCAGGTTGCGGAACGCCGTGTTCACCGAATCCGTCAGGTCCTTCCACGTGCCCGCCGCACCCGGCACCTGCGCCTGACCGCCCAGCTCACCCTCGACACCGATCTCCCGCGCCACCCGGGTCACTTCGGCACCGAAGGACGACAACTGGTCCACCATCGTGTTGACGGTGTTCTTCAGCTCCAGCATCTCGCCCGAGACGTCGACCGTGACCTTCTGCGACAGATCGCCATTGGCCACCGCCGTCGTCACCTGCGCGATATCCCGCACCTGACCCGTCAGATTGCGGAACGCCGTGTTCACCGAATCCGTCAGGTCCTTCCACGTGCCCGCCGCACCCGGCACCTGCGCCTGACCGCCCAGCTCACCCTCGGCGCCGACCTCCCGCGCCACACGCGTCACCTCACCCGCGAACGTCCGCAGGGTCTCGGTCATGGTGTTGATCGTCTCGGCGAGCTGCGCCACCTCGCCGCGCGCGCTCACCGTCACCTTCTGCGACAGGTCGCCGTTCGCCACGGCCGTCGTCACCTGGGCGATCCCGCGCACCTGAGCGGTCAGATTGCCCGCCATGATGTTGACGGAGTCCGTCAGGTCCTTCCAGACACCCGCCACCCCGGGCACCTGCGCCTGGCCGCCGAGCTCGCCCTCGGTGCCCACCTCCCGCGCCACGCGCGTCACCTCGGAGGAGAAGGAGGAGAGCTGGTCGACCATCGTGTTGACGGTGTTCTTGAGCTCCAGCATCTCGCCGGCCACGTGCACCGTGACCTTGCGCGACAGATCACCCTTGGCCACCGCCGTGGTGACCAGCGCGATGTCCCGCACCTGCGCCGTCAGCCGGTACGCCATCGTGTTCACGGAATCCGTCAGGTCCTTCCACGAACCCGACATCCCCCGGACCTTGGCCTGGCCCCCGAGCTTGCCCTCGGTGCCCACCTCGCTGGCCACCCGCGTCACCTCGTCGGTGAACGCCGACAGCTGGTCGACGAGCCCGTTGACCGTGCGCCCGACCTTCAGGAACTCACCGCGCAGCGGGTGCGCCGCTCCGTCCGGGTTCTGCGAGCGCAGGTCCATGCGCTGCTCGAGATCGCCCTCGGACACCGCCGACAGCACCCGGCCGACCTCGGAGACCGGGCGCACCAGGTCGTCCACCAGCGCGTTCGTCGCGTCGATCGCCGACGCCCACGAGCCCTCGCACGGGCCCGTCTCCAGCCGCTCGGTGAGCTTGCCCTCACGGCCCACGACCCGGCGGACCCGGGCGATCTCCCCGGTCAGCTGCTGGTTGCGGTCCGCCACCTCGTTGAAAACGGCAGCGATCTCCGCCATGGTGCCGTCACCCGAGACGGTCAGCCGCTTGCGGAAATTACCGTCCCGCATCGCCGACAACGCGGTGAGCAGCCGGTTGAGCGCCGCCGTGTCCACCTCGGTCGTCCCGCCGCCACGAGAGCGCCCGCTCTTCGCGCGCGTCTTGGTGCTTCGCGCCGCTGCGCCCGACTCCACCGTGTCCTCCTGCAGGGTTGACCGTTCTCCCCGGACTCCTGAACCCGCCCAGTGTTTCACCCCGTCCCAACCAGGCCATAACAGTTCGGCAGCATCGCACACCGTCCGACGGCACTCTCCGGGGGGAATCACCCGCGACCGGCATCCTCGCGGACGGCGAAGGTAAGTAACCTTGCATGCGGCTGTCCACCTCCGGCCAAAGCACCGGTGGTGAAGCATGTGACTGGGGAGGCCGGAGAGGCACGGCTGTCAGCCGCCCGGCCAGAGGGAGTGGGATGAAGGAGCGGGGCGAGAGCCTGGTCCGGCAGGACGACACGGACCGCGGCACCGGCCGTCTGCCCGACGGCGCCGGCGGCCCGCACCCCGACACCCCCGCCCTTCCCGGGATGCGCTCCCCCGGCACCGAGACCTTTCCGAGGAGACCAGTGATCAGCGCGCGGGCTACGGCCACCTTCGAGCCGGTCGGGCGCTCGGTCGCCAGCGCCCGTGCCTTCGTCCGCGACACCCTCCAGGGCTGGGGCTGCTCCGACATCGTCGACGACGCGGTCGTCCTCACCAGCGAGCTCGTCACCAACGCCGTGGTCCACGCCGGCACCGCCGCCGACGTCCTCTGCCTGCGCTCCGACGACAGGGTCCGCGTCGAGGTCGCCGACCGCTACCCGGAGCGCGACGTCCCTCTGCAGCACAACGCCGCGCAGGCCGCCAACCCCGACCGGGAGGGCGGCCGCGGACTGATGCTCTGCGGAGCGATCGCCGCCGGCTGGGGCGTGGAGTACAGCTCGACCCACAAGCAGGTCTGGTTCGAGCTCACCCTCCCCGAGCGGCCCGCGGGCACCCGGTCGGCCGGCCCCGCCCTGCCCACCGACGCCCTCCCCGTGGCCGACTCCCGGGTCCGGGTCGCCGTCGTCCAGATCGACCGCGACGGTGCCGTCAGCTCCTGGAACGAGGACGCGGAAGTCCTCTTCGGCCACGAGACCGGGAAGGTCCTCGGCAGACCCCTCACCGACTTCGCCGCCTGGCCGCACACCCCCGGCACCGGCACCGGGATCGCCGAAGCCCTCCAGCTCTCCCGGTGGGAGGGCTCCTACGGCATTCGCGCGGCGGACGGCCGCGTCGTCCCGGTCTACGCCTCCCATCTGCGCGTCCGGGACGCCGACGGCGACCCCTCCACCGTCTGCCTGCTCGTACGCGACCACGAGCGCGCAGTGCTGCAGACGACCCTGCGCGCCCCCGCCTCGGCGGACGGCTCCACCGCCTCCGGGGACCGCCAGGGCACGGCCGCGGACCCCTTCGAGGTCTTCATCGGATCTCCCGCCCCCGACGACCTCGACGGCCTCCTCCAGCGCACCGTCGAGCGCGCCCGCGACATGCTCGACGGCGACGCGGCCTACCTGCTGCTCGCCACGGATGACGAGACCGAACTGGAGGTCCGCGCCTCCACCGGCCTCCCCTCGGCCCGCCAGCGCTTCGCCCGGGTTCCCGTCGAGGCCGGCACCGGACGGTACGGTTCCGCCCGGATGCCCGCCGTCCACGAAGACCTCACCGTCGTCCCCGGCGCCGTCCCGCTCCTCGCCGGTACGGGCATGCGCTCCGTCGTCACCGTCCCTCTCAAGGTCGAGGGCCGGCTCACCGGCTCCCTGGGCGTGGCCGCGGAGGCCGCCGGCCGCTACAGCAACGAGGAGGCCCTGCGCCTGCAGTTCGCGGCCGACCGCATCGCCCTCGCGGTGGAACGGGCCCGCCTCACCGAGCTGGAACGGCTCCGCCGCGGCTCGCTCTCCTTCCTCGTCGAGGCCTCCGATCTGCTCGCGGGCACCCTCGACCGGGACCAGACGCTGGCCCTGATGGCGCAGATGACGGTCCCGACCCTCGCCACCTGGTGCGCCGTCTACACGGTGGCCGACCAGTCCTCCGAGCCCGGGCTCTCCTACGTGCTGCACGAGGACGAGGACCGGATCGACGGCCTCAAGACCCTGCTCGGCAAGGTCCCGCCGCCGGATCCGGTACCGACCCCCGGCGCCCGTGTCTGGACCGCCCCCAGCGACGCGGCCCACTCCGCGGCCCTGCGCAGTTCACTGCGGAACCTCGGCCTCGGTGACGACTCCGGCGCCGCCCACGGCCCCGGACCGTCGCTCGCCACGGCGTCCGCCGTTGGCGGCGAAACGGTCGTCCTGCCCTTGGTGGCCCGTAACCGCGTCATCGGCATGCTCACCCTCGGCAAGCCGTCCGATGAACACTTCCGCCAGGAAATCCTGGAGCTGGCCGAGGACTTGTCCCGGCGGGCCGCTCTCGCCCTGGACAACGCCCGCCTCTACTCCGAGCGCACCGCCATCAGCCAGTCCCTCCAGCGCAGCCTGCTGCCGCCGGAGCTGCCCGATGTGCCCGGCGTCGAGGTCGAGGTGATCTACCGCGCGGCAGGAGAGGGCAATGAGGTCGGCGGCGACTTCTACGACCTCTTCCCGATCCGCGACGGCGCCTACGGCTTCGCCATCGGTGACGTCTGCGGCACCGGCCCCGAGGCCGCCGCCGTCACCGGCCTCGCGCGGCACGCGCTGCGGCTCCTCGCCCGCGAGGGCCTGGGCGGCCCTGCCGTACTGGGGCGGCTCAACGACGCCATCCTGGACGAGGGTGCCCGCAGCCGCTTCCTCACCCTGCTCTACGGCGAGTTGTGGCCGCAGCCCGACGGCAGCGCTCTCCTCAAGGTCGTCTGTGCGGGGCATCCGCAACCCCTGCGCCTGCGGCAGGACGGCAGCGTGGCGCCGGCAGCGGAGCCGCAGCCGCTGCTGGGTGTCATGGAGGACCTCGAACTCTACGAGGAAGAGGTCACCCTGGCCCCCGGCGACGTCCTTCTGTGCGTCACGGACGGGGTCACCGAGCGCCGCGAGGGCACCCGGATGCTCGGCGACGAGGGCCTGGCCGAGGTGCTCACGACGTGCACGGGTCTGACGGCCGGCGCGGTCGCCGCCCGCGTACTCCGCGCCGTGGAGCGCTTCGCCGCCGAACCCGCCTCGGACGACATGGCGATCCTCGCCATGCGGGTCCCGGAGCCGCCCACCGACCCGGCCGTCTGAGCCCGGACATGCGGAAGCCCCCGCCTCACGGCGGGGGCTTCCTGTTCTGAGCCCCAATACGGAATCGAACCGTAGACCTTCTCCTTACCATGGAGACGCTCTGCCGACTGAGCTATTGGGGCGCGGCAACGGGATAGATCATACCCGAGCCGCGGAGCGCTCCCGACCACTCCCCTGCCGGGACCTCGGACGCAGCAGTCCGCCCAGAGCGTTGCAGGCGGACACCACCCGCTGCAGTTCGCGGCGGGAGAGCGACGCGCCGGACGGCAGCGCCAGGGAGTCGTCCGCGGCCCGCTCCGTCTCCGGCAGCCAGAGATCCCGCCGGAAACCGGGCGTCCGGTGGACGGGTGTCTGCACGGGCACCCGGCAGGCTATGCCCTTGTTCCGCAGCACCATCGCGAACGCATCCCGGTCGGGTCGGCCGTTCCCCGGTACGCGCACCACGTACTGCTGATAGGTGTGGCCGGCGCCCGTGGCGACGCGCGGGGTGCGCACGCCCCGGAGCCGGGCGCTCAGATAGGCGGCATGCGCCTGGCGCCGCAGGATCTCCGCGGCCGGGCTTTCGTCCTCCTCGTGGTCGAGGAGCAACAGCCCATGGCGGCGGGCCGTTTCACCGATCCCGGCCAGATCCGCGCGGTGCCCGAACTGATGGACCGGCACGATCGCGGCAGTGCGCGGGGTGACCGCGCCCGCCGCCGCTTCGGCCGAGAGGCAGAAGGAGTCGGCGTCGATGTCGGCGAACACCGGTATGGCACCGGCCGACCGGACGGCGTGCGCCACATCCTGGGTCGCGAACGACGGCATGACGACCTCGTCGCCGACGCCCACACCCGAGTCCCTCAGAGCCCGCTCAAGTCTCTCCGCTGCACGTCCCATAGCTGCAGATGATCCGGGTCCAACATGAACGCCGAGTGGCCCGGAGAACAACGCGAGAAAGCCCTGCCGGGAACCGAAGTTCCCGACAGGGCTTTCACTTAAAAATTGTTCGGCGGCGTCCTACTCTCCCACAGGGTCCCCCCTGCAG